>NZ_FMTR01000001.1:149078-962927 GCF_900100135.1 Pseudomonas sp. NFACC05-1
CTGCGCAGCAGACCCAAGCCTTTGCCTGAGACACCGAGTCGTCAGGCTTCAGGGCCGCTTCGCGCCCCAGCGGGAGCAAGCTCCCTCGCCACGGGGATTGGGTTGAGCACGCAATCGACGGTACACCGCGGCCCTCTGTGTGCGAGCTTGCTCGCGATGAGGCCGGCCAATCATGCGCAAAACCAAAAAAAACGGCGCAACCTAAGTTGCGCCGTTTGTTGCCAGGGGTTGCGCGGATGTTCGTGGGTCCGGGCCACCCCTGTTGAACGCTTTGCCGGTCAGGCCCGTTCCAGTGCCAGGGCCACGCCCTGGCCGCCGCCGATGCACAGGGTGGCGAGGCCTTTCTTGGCGTCGCGCTTGATCATTTCATGCAGCAGCGACACCAGCACGCGGCAGCCCGACGCACCGATGGGGTGACCCAGGGCGATGGCGCCGCCGTTGACGTTGACCTTGTCCATGTCCCATTTCAGTTCCCGGGCTACCGCCAGCGATTGGGCGGCGAAGGCTTCGTTGGCTTCGATCAGGTCCAGTTGGTCCAACGACCAGCCGGCCTTGTCCAGGCAGCGACGGGTGGCCGAGACCGGGCCAATGCCCATGATGGCCGGGTCGACGCCGGCATTGGCGTAGGCACTGATTTTCGCCAGCACCGGCAGGCCCAGGGCCTTGGCTTTTTCGGCGCTCATCAGGATCACTGCGGCGGCGCCATCATTGAGCGAGGACGCATTGCCCGCAGTGACGCTGCCGTCCTTCTTGAAGGCCGGCTTGAGCTTGCCCAGGGATTCGGCGGTGGTGCCGGCGCGCGGTTGCTCGTCGGTGGCGAACGCCACGGGATCGCCCTTGCGCTGGGGGATCAGGATCGGTGTGATCTCATCGGCGAAGCGGCCGCCCTCGATGGCGGCGACGGCTTTCTGCTGGGACGCGGCGGCAAAGGCATCCTGTTCTTCACGGCTGATGCCGTACTTGTCCACCAGGTTCTCGGCGGTGATGCCCATGTGGTAATCGTTGAACGCATCCCACAGGCCATCGGTGATCATGCTGTCGATCATTTTCGCGTGGCCCATGCGCAGGCCGGTGCGGGCGGCCGGTAACACGTACGGGGCCAGGCTCATGTTCTCCATGCCACCGGCAATGATCACTTCGGCGTCGCCACAACGAATCGCCTGGGCGCCCAGGTGCAACGCCTTGAGTCCCGAGCCGCAGACCTTGTTCAGGGTCAACGCCGGCACCGCATGCGGCAGGCCAGCGAGGATCGACGCCTGGCGAGCCGGGTTTTGCCCGGAGCCCGCCGTCAGCACCTGGCCGAGGATCACTTCATCGACCTGCTCACCGGACAGGCCGGTTTGCTCCAGCAGGCGCCGAATCACCGCTGCACCGAGTTCCGGCGCGGGAATGGAAGCCAGCGAACCCTGGAAACTGCCGATGGCGGTACGGGTAGCGGCGACAATCACGACTTCTTGCATCGAATCTCTCCTCACTGGGCAGCGAACTGCATTTCAGGCACGTGGTCCGGCACGATCAATTTGCCGGCGGTCTTGGCGACGATTTCCTCGACGCTGACGCCTGGGGCACGTTCTTTCAAAATGAAGGCGCCATCCTGGATTTCCAGGTAGGCCAGGTCGGTCAGCACCCGCTTGATGCACCCGGCGCCGGTCAGTGGCAGGCTGCAACGCGGCAGCAGTTTCGACTCGCCGTCCTTGGACGCATGGGTCATGGTGACAATGATGTTCTCGGCGCCGGCCACCAGGTCCATCGCGCCACCCATGCCCTTGACCAGCTTGCCGGGGATCATCCACGAGGCAATGTTACCTTCGACATCCACCTCGAACGCACCCAGTACGGTCAGGTCGATGTGGCCGCCGCGGATCATGGCAAACGATTCGGCCGAGGAAAAGATCGACGCGCCAATGCGCGCGGTGACGGTTTGCTTGCCGGCGTTGATCATGTCGGCATCGACTTCGGCTTCGGTGGGAAATGCGCCCATGCCGAGCAAGCCGTTTTCCGATTGCAGCATGACTTCCATGCCTTCGGGAATGTAGTTGGCGACCAGGGTCGGAATGCCGATGCCCAGGTTCACGTAGTAGCCGTCCTGCATTTCGCGGGCGACGCGTTGAGCCATTTGTTCGCGGGAAAGTGCCATGGTGTTATTCCTTCATTCGGGCCGGGGGCAGGGGATCACTTGCGCACGGTGCGCTGTTCGATGCGTTTTTCGAACGTGCCGCAAATGACCCGGTCGACGTAGATGCCAGGGGTGTGGATCTGCGTCGGGTCCAGCTCGCCGGGCTCGACGATTTCTTCGACTTCCACCACCGTGATCTTGCCCGCCGTGGCGGCCAGCGGATTGAAGTTCTGCGCGGTGTGGCGATAGATGACATTGCCGAAATGGTCGGCCTTCCAGCCCTTGACGATGGCGAAGTCGCCGGTGATGGATTCTTCCATCAGGTACTGGCGGCCATGGAATTCACGCACTTCCTTGCCTTCGGCCACCGGCGTGCCGACGCCCGTGGCGGTGAAGAACGCCGGGATGCCGGCGCCGCCGGCGCGCATTTTTTCAGCGAGGGTGCCTTGTGGGGTGAGCACGACTTCGATTTCGCCGCTCAGCAGTTGCTGCTCGAAGAGGGCGTTTTCGCCCACGTAGGAGGCGACCACCTTGCGGATTTGCCGGTCTTCCAGCAGTACGCCGAGGCCGAAGCCGTCGACGCCGCAGTTGTTGGACACCACGGTGAGGTCGCGGATGCCCTTGCGCTTGATCTCGGCGATCAGGTTTTCCGGGATACCGCACAGGCCAAAGCCGCCGGCGATGACGGTCATGCCGTCTTTCAAGCCTTCCAACGCTTCTTCATAAGAACTCACGCGTTTGTCGAAACCTGCCATAGACACCTCTTTTATTCTTGATGGGGTCGCAATGGAGTGCAGTGTTGCGCTAAGTCATATATTTGTTAAGTTGATTTTTAGGTTGGATTGATTGATAAAACTCAACAGTCGCCGCCATCCACTGGCGGCTCGAAACTTACGGCTTGCCCCTGGAGCGAAGCGATCCCCATGACCCTCAAGCAGATCCGAGCCTTCCTCGCGGTGGCCCAGAGCCTGAGCTTTGCCGTGGCCTGCGAACGGCTGCACCTGTCCCAGTCGGCCCTTAGCCTGACCATCAAGGCCTTGGAAGAAGGCCTCGGCGGTCGTTTGTTCAGCCGTAATACCCGCAACGTGGCGCTGACGCCCGAAGGTGAGTCCTTGTTGCCACTGGCCCGACGGCTAGTTGCCGATTGGGACAATGCCGAAGACGAAATGCGTCAACGCTTCACCTTGCAGCGTGGTCGCGTGACGTTGGCGGCAATGCCTTCGTTCGCTGGCAACCTGCTGCCACCGATCCTCAAGACCTTCCGCGCCCGCTTTCCGAATGTCAACGTCACGGTCAACGATGTGATCAACGAACAGGTGCTGGAAATGGTCCGCGATCGTCATGTCGAATTGGGTGTGGCGTTCGAGCCGATGCAGGGTGCGTCATTGGCGTTCACACCTTTGTATCTCGATCGCTTCGTCGCGGTAGTGCCGCTGGACTCACCGCTTGCCCAGCGCGACGAAATCCACTGGGAAACCCTGCTGGAACAGCCCTTCATCACGCTGCAACGGCCATCCACCGTACGGGTGATGCTGGAGGAGCATTTGCAGGCCCGGGGCATGAAACTGCCTGTGGAGTTCGAGAGCCACCAGTTGGCGACCGTCGGGCGGATGGTCGCCAGCGGGCTGGGGGTGAGTGCCGTGCCGGCGCTGTGCGTCGGGCAGATGCATGAGCTGGGTGCCCGCTGCATCACCTTGAGTGATCCGGTGATCGAGCGAGCCATCGGGGTGCTGACCAAACCGGGGCATGAACTGTCGGCGGCGGCGCAGGCGTTGTTCGATACGCTCAGGGATCAGGAGTTGGGCTCGTTGACCACAGGCCAACACTGACCCTGTGGGAGTGGTGTGGTTAGCGCGGGTGTTGCGCCAGCAATGGCAGTAATTGCTCACACGGCTCTTCAAGCTTGAGGTCCAGCAACTCATCGGCCCGGGTCTTGCCCCGGTTGATCACCAGCAACGGCTTGCCCTGGTCCTTGATGGCCCGGCACAGGCGAAACGCCGAATACGCCATCAGCGACGAGCCCACCACCAGCAGGCCGTCGGCTTGCTCGACGGCTTGCATGGCGCGGGTCGCGGTGAGGGGGGCGACGTTCTCGCCGAAAAACACCACGTCGGGCTTCAACCGCTCGCCGCCGCAATGGGGGCAATTGGGCACTTGAAAGCGCGCCTCGAACGCCGGGTCCAGCAGGGTATCGCCGTCGGGCGCCTGCACGGCGTCGACACCGGCCAGGTAAGGATTCTGCGCTTCCATCGACAACTGGATCTGCTGCCGCTCGCTGCGCTGGCCACAATCCAGGCACAACACACGGTGCAGGCTGCCGTGAAGTTCAATGACGTCCTGGCTGCCGGCCTGGTCATGCAGCGTATCGACATTCTGCGTGATCAACCCGGTGATGCGCTGCTGCGCCTGCAGTTGGGCCAAGGCGTCATGGGCCACGTTCGGCCTGGCCTGCCTCACCCGTGGCCAGCCCAGCATCGCCCGCGCCCAGTAGCGCCGTCGTGCTTCGGCCTGGGCGAGGAACTCCTGGTACATCATAGGCTGTCGACCCCGTCGTACGCCGTCGCTGTCGCGGTAGTCGGGAATCCCCGAAGGCGTGCTGATGCCGGCGCCGGTGAGCACCAGGAAACGACGCCCGGCCATGTGCTCCAGTAACCGATCGAACGGTGCAAGGTGAAGGTCGTCGGGCATTGGGTGTCTCCGTGGGCCTGGAGCCGTTGAGATTAGCACTGCAATTGCGCAGGAAAACGGTCCCAGCGCCTTTCGTCGCCCTGGCCCGTGGTCTTTTCAAACTTTCCCCGACGCCGCGCTATCCACTTTTATGTGCGGTACTTCAGAACCGTCGCGCTGCGTTGCAGTAGCGACCACGGCTAAGGAGAAGGAAATGGCAACGCCTAAAGAGAACCTGCTGGACTGGCTCAACGATGCCCATGCCATGGAGCAGCAAGCGGAAAAAATGCTCAAGGCCCAGGCCGAGCGCTTGGAGCATTATCCGGTGCTCAAGGCCCGGATCGAGGAGCACTTGCAGGAAACCCTCGGCCAACAAAAGTTGGTCGAACAATGCATCCAACGCCTGGGCGGCAGTACGTCGACGCTCAAGGACCTGGCCGGCAAGCTCATGGCCTTTGGTCAGGCGGTGGGCGGCATGACAATGAGCGACGAAGTGGTCAAGGGGGCCATGAGCGGCTATGTGTTCGAGAACCTTGAAATCGCCTCCTACACCGTGCTGATCGAGGCGGCGAAAGTAGCCGGGGATGTGGAAACGCAACGGGCGTGCGAACAGATCCTGCCCCAGGAAATCGCCATGGCCGAGTGGTTGCGCGACCACTTGCCGGAAATTACCCAGGCGTTCCTGGAGCGTTCGGCCAATCCGCACACCGAAGCCAAGCGCTGAATACGGCTGAGTGTTAAAGAGCGACCGGATGGCGTGTCGAGTGCTCCTTGAAGCGGCCGAGAAGAGGAAACGTATGAAGCAGACCACGGGTGAAGTACGGGCCATCAATCGACAGAGCGCAATGGTGGGGGTGTATGTGGCGCAAGAGGACGGCCATACCGTGCTCGAGCTGAGTTCGGCCAACGACATCGATATTGGCGACATCCTTGAATGGAACAGCGGCACGGCCTTGGGCACGCAGTCCTATCACAACCTGACCAAGGGCTGGACTGCTGATGTGTACGTGGCCAAACACGGCGTTGCGGCGGCGAATCTCGAAGTCCAGCTGATGGTCGGGTCTTCCTGACGGCGCCTCGACCCCTATCCCGGGAGAAAGAGCATGAGCGAATTAAAGTGCGGTTGCCCCGATTGCCAGTGTGAGATAGATCCGCAACGGGTTTTCAATCATGACGGCGAAGCCTACTGCAGCCAGGCCTGCGCCGAACAACACCCCAACGGTGAACCGTGTCCGGCGCCAGACTGCCATTGCGAACGCAGTGGCAAGGTGGGCGAGCGGGACGTCACCAATAAGCAGCTGGACGACGCGCTGGAGGAGACGTTTCCGGCAAGCGATCCGATTTCACCCTGAGCATTCTTGAATCCGGGTATCGGCGACAGGGTATCCGGACGCCGCAAGCCGGTCAGTGCGGTGGTGCAGGACAACACCGGCAGCCCGCGAGTTTTGGCTTCCTGGAACGGCGCGAGGCCAGGGTGACGAGACCGGTGCAGTAGGGTGCCGGCGCCGCCCGACCTTTGGCGGACAGCGTGGAAAGACACGCACTGCTTTCAATTGAATGTAATAACTAGCTGCTAAGGTGTTTAAGATAATTTATGACTCATCGCTTGTTTGATAGCGAGTTGTAATGCTCAGCAGTTGAATGGATTTGAATTTTCGCCTTCTGACCGTTCGTCGCCGTTCGCTGAATTTCTTTCAAACCTTGGCGAAGTCCAATTCTCATAGTACATACGAGCCAGCGAGGCTCGTTAAACACTAACTAACGAGGTGAATGAAATGGCTAATACAGGAAATAACAATCCTGGCAATTTCGCTAACGATCGTGAGAAGGCATCGGAAGCCGGGAAAAAAGGTGGACAAGCGTCCGGTGGCAACTTTGCCAATAACCCGGAACGCGCCTCCGAAGCAGGTCGCAAGGGGGGGCAGGCATCGGGCGGTAACTTTGCCAACGACCCTGGACGCGCTGCGGAGGCTGGCCGCAAAGGCGGGCAGGCATCGGGCGGTAATTTCGCCAACGATCCTGAGCGCGCCTCGGAAGCGGGCCGCAAGGGTGGCCAGGCTTCGGGCGGCAATTTTGCCAATGACCGGGAAAAGGCCTCCGAAGCCGGTAGGAAGGGCGGCGAAAACAGCCGTGGCGGCGGTCGTGACTCGTAATGCCCGCTGAACAGACAGGCCCCGTGCCCATGGCATGGGGCCCCATGGGCGGCAATAATTGAATGCGGATATAAAGTTTCGCCTGGCTTTACAAGCTTTCCTTTTTATTCGAAATGAGATGTGCGGTATTGTTTTTTCATTACCGTTCATCTTATTTATCGAATAAAAAATAAAATCAAATTCTCTTAACTTTTTCTGATGTCTTGTGGGCCTGTTATTGCTGGCAGTGTCTCCATGGTTTATGTCTGATCGAGGGGTTTTATCATGTTTTTACATAATAAAAGACTGCAATACACCGTGCGTGTCGCCGAACCTAATCCCGGGCTTGCCAACTTGCTGCTTGAACAGTTCGGTGGTGCCCAGGGTGAGCTGGCGGCGGCGTCGCGCTACTTCACCCAGGCCTTGTCCGAGGACGATCCAGGCCGTAAGGATTTGCTGATGGACATCGCCACCGAGGAGCTCAGTCACTTGGAAGTCATCGGTTCGATCATCGTGATGTTGAACAAAGGTGCCAAGGGCAAGATGGCCGAGGGCGTGGAAAAGGAGGGCCAGTTGTACCGGGACATCAACGGTGCCGGCAATGATTCCCACATCACCAGCCTCCTGTATGGCGCCGGTTCGCCGTTGACCAACTCCGCCGGTGTGCCCTGGACCGCCGCCTATGTGGACACCATCGGCGAGCCGACAGCGGACATGCGTTCCAATATCGCGGCCGAGGCGCGGGCGAAAATCGTCTATGAGCGCTTGATGAATGTCACTGACGATCCCGGTGTGAAGGAAGCGCTGGGCTTTTTGATGACCCGCGAAATCGCCCACCAATTGTCGTTCGAAAAAGCCCTGCATTCGATCCAGCCCAATTTCCCCCAAGGCAAATTGCCGGGCATGCCGGAGTTCACCAACGTGTACTTCAATATGTCCCAAGGCGAACCTACCGTGCGCGGCCCATGGAATCAGGGCGACGATTGGGAGTTCGTCGAAAATCCAGCGCCGGCGGTGGATGGCGGCGATGGCCTGGCCAGCGTCCAGCTCAGTGAAAAGGACGAAGCGCTGCTGATGGACATGAAGGCACGGACGATGTCCAACCCGGAAAGCAACCCCACCACAGGTGCCGACTTGGGTTCAGGGATGCAAGGTGACAAACTGTAAACAACGGCGAGGGAGGAGACTCCCTCGCCTGAACCTTTGCGTCTGAGCGTTCCCGCCATGCAACGCTCAGACTGGTTATGCCCACAGAGCATTAAGGACATTCGATGGACCAGCCCACTTCCCGGATCCGATCCCCCTGGCGCACCTGGCTGGGTCCTGTACAAGACAATCTGCTGTTGGGCGTGAGTTTCTGGCTGGGGCTTGCGGTGATCACCGCATTGTTACTCTACAGCGGCTATAACGCCTTGGTCGGCGCTGATCGGCACAATCTGGGCTACGCGGTCCTGGGCGGAACGTCCGGTTTCGCCGCCACGGCCTTGGGCGCATTGATGGCGGTGGTGCTGCGCGATATCTCGTCACGCACCCAGGACATCATGCTGGGTTTCGCCGCCGGCATGATGCTCGCCGCCAGCTCTTTCTCTCTGATTCTGCCGGGCATCGAAGCCGCGCAGGTGATTTGTGGCAATCAGTTGCTGGCCGCGTTTGTCGTCGTGCTTGGCCTGGGCTTGGGTGTAGCCCTGATGATCGGCCTCGACCGCTTCGTGCCCCACGAACACGAATTGAGCGGGCGGCGCGGTCCCGAGGTCAAGCGCATTAATCGTGTGTGGCTGTTCGTGCTCGCCATCACCTTGCACAACCTGCCGGAAGGCATGGCCATCGGCGTCAGTTTTGCCGACGGCGATTTCAAGGTCGGCTTGCCCCTGACCACTGCCATCGCCATCCAGGACATCCCCGAAGGACTGGCCATTGCGATGGCGCTGCGGGTCACGGGCATCAGCACCTTGCGTGCTGCGCTGATTGCAGTGGGGTCCGGGCTGATGGAACCGTTGGGATCGGTGATTGGCCTGGGCATGTCATCGGGTGTGGCGGTTGCCTACCCCATCAGCCTCGGGCTGGCGGCAGGGGCGATGATCTTCGTGGTGTCCCACGAAGTGATTCCCGAGACCCACCGTAACGGCCATGAAACGCCGGCGACGCTGGGCCTGATGATGGGGTTTGCGGTGATGATGTTTCTCGACACGGCGCTCGGCTGAAGGCTGCTCGACCGTCTCGATACCCTCCGTCCACGCTTCGAAAAATTTCTTGAACATCTGAAATTTTCTTCGGGTCAGTGTTGATGACAGGTGAAGCAGCGGATGCCGGCTCCACCCTCATCTACCCTTTGAGGCCCGCCAATGCGGCGCCTTTTCTTGACCGGAGGATGATTGAAAATGGCCAGGAAAACAGTGACCGACCTGTTCATTCACGAACTGTCCGATATCTACAGCGCCGAGAAGCAGATCACCCGCGCATTGCCCCGCATGGCCAGGGCTGCGACCAACCCTTTGCTGGCGCAAGCCTTCAACGATCACTTGGAAGAAACCCAAGGCCAGATCGAACGCATCGACACCCTCATCGAAGTGGCCGGCATCAAGCTCAAGCGCATGAAGTGCGTAGCCATGGAAGGGTTGGTGGAAGAGTCCAAGGAACTGCTCGAGGAAATCGAGAAAGGGGCGGTACTCGATGCCGGGTTGATCGGCGCGGCGCAAAAAGTCGAGCATTACGAGATCGCCAGTTACGGCACCCTGATTGCCATGGCCAAGCACTTGAACCTCGGCGATGAAGTGGTCGGGCTGTTGCTGGCGACGCTCAAGGAAGAAAAGGCCACCGACGAGAAACTGTCCAAGATCGCCGAGCAGGGCGGTAACCAGGCCGCGACGATGGACTCTTGACGACCGGCCAGTCGGGGGCTGGCGCAGGATCGACAAGGCCTGCGCCAAGCGCCTGTCGACTCTGACAGTAGCCAAAGACTCGATGCCGGTATCTCATGGCTCCATTGTTTGCGTTCTCCCCGGAGGCAGCTCATGGAACACCGGGTCCCATTCACCGGGCATCTGATCTTCATCGGGTTCGGTTCAATCACCCGGGCAACCTTGCCGTTGCTATTGGGACAGGATCATGTCCCGGTCCAGCACATCACGGTCATTGCGCCTGTTATCGAGAAGCACATCTGGTTCAAGGAGCGAGGCATCAGTTTCGTTCCCAAGGCGCTGACTGAGTCGACCTTCGAGCAAATCCTGGATCGCTTCGTCAGGCGCGGCGACTTCATCGTCAACCTGTCGGTGGCGGTCAGTTCGCTGGCGCTGATGGCCTATGCCTTCGAGAAGGGCGCGCTGTACCTCGATACCTGCGTCGAGCCTTGGGCGGGCGGCTACGACGATCCGCAGTTGAGCCTATCGCGTCGTACCAACTACGCCTTGCGCCATCAGGTCCTGGATTTGCGAAAAAAACTGGGCGAGGGGCCGACGGCGGTGGTGGCCCATGGCGCCAATCCCGGCCTGATCACCCATTTGCTCAAGGCCGGGCTGGTGGAGCTGGCGGTGCAACTGAATCATCCGCTGCCACACAATAGCAAGGGTGTGGATTGGGCCCGGTTGTGCATGGAGACGGGCATCAGAGTGATCCATTTTGCCGAGCGTGATACTCAGTGCTCCAAGCAAATAAAGCAGGACGATGAGTTTGTGAACACATGGTCGGTGGAAGGGGTCATCAGTGAGGGCTGCCAACCGGCGGAGTTGGCCTGGGGCACCCACGAGCGCAGTTGGCCGTCGTCTGCCAGGCGCCATCGCTTCGGGAGTCGCAACGCCATTTACCTGGAACGGCCGAGCGCGAGCGTACGGGTCAAGACCTGGACACCGCTGGGCGGGCCCTGCCTGGGCCTGATGATCACCCATCACGAAACGGCCTCGACCGCCGACCTGCTGACCGTGAAAGATCAACGCCAGTTGATCTACAGGCCGACCCTGTATTACGCCTACCATCCGTGCAACGATGCCTTGTTATCGATGCACGAGCTGATCGGGCACGGCTGGCAGGGCCAGCCCCGGCAACGCATCCTCAACGGTGAAATCGACGGCGGCGGCGTCGATGCGCTGGGTGTCCTGCTGATGGGGCACGAACTGAATGCCTACTGGTTCGGCTCGGTGTTGAGCATCGATGAGGCACGCGCGCTGTTGCCCTTCAACAATGCCACCAGCCTGCAGGTGGCTGCGGGCGTGCTGGCGGGAATCGTGTGGGCGGTGGAGCATCCGGATCGCGGTATCGTCGAGCCGGAGCAGATGGACCATGAGCGTGTACTGGAAGTGGCCAGGCCTTACCTCGGCACCCTGGTGGGCAAGTGCACCGACTGGCGACCAACCGGCACCCTCTACGAAGCTCTCCGCAACCGGGCTGCGTTCGAGTGGCAGTTCGAGCAGTTCACCCGTTTTTGACCCGGGCCCCTGAAAACCACCACGCCGTGGCCGCCAGCGCTGCCACCCATGCCAGCACGATCAGTGCCGCTGCCATCTTGTTCACCGGGCGTTGACCGTCGTTCTCCTGCCACTGTAGGGCCTTGGCTTCACACTCGGCCAGTATGGCCGGCGGCATCAATCGAATGGCCAGCCAGATGCCCATCGGTAACAGGATCACGTCATCCAGATAACCCAGCACCGGGATGAAATCCGGAATCAGGTCGATAGGACTCAGGGCGTAGGCCACCACGATGATTGCGATCCATTTGGGCAGCCATGGCGTCTGCTGATGGCGATAGCAGAACCACAGCGTGATGGTCTGGCGCTTCAGGGCCGTGGCCCAGTGGCGAAGACGTTCGAGGAGCGTTGCCATTCAATAAACCTGCTAAGACCGAGATACCAGGCCAGGGTAACCGCAAACGCCGGATAAGCCTGCCTTGGCCCGCAGGTTTTGCTGCTCTGCACCTATACTCAATCCCGTGGTGGATGACATGAATCCGGGGTGGCGCGATCGTGCTGCGTTCGCTGATGTTGGCCGTTGTGCTCGTTCTGGCGGGGTGCGCCACGTCACAGCGCGGTCAACAGGCTGCCACGGTGACGATTGACCAGGCCACTTGGCGACAGGTGGACCAGCAGATCATCGCAGCATCGAAAAGCGCCGTAGAACAGGCGGCACTTTACGCCCGTGGGTCGATGGAGCATTGGCGCACGTTGGTCTATAAGCGCACCGAGGTTGAATTCATTCCCTGGTTCAGCAGCTATTGGACCCAGGAGTGGCTGGCGGTGAAGGTCAGTTGGTACGCCGCCAGCGCCGAGGGCGAGACGGATTCTTCGGCCAGGCGCCTGGCGGTTTACCTGCAGGAACAATATCGCGAGCAGGTGCTGGAACCGGTGGCAGTGGAAATCGATCCCGAGGCGATCAGGGCCAACGCCATAGGCTACTACCTGCGCCAGCTCAATCAGCAGGTCCAGGTCATCGCCCTGCGGCATCGCATCCCGAACGAACTGATGAACCGGCGCTTGCACGGCATCCCGGCCATCCGCCTAGGTCCGCCCGCGGCGCGTGATGCTTCGTTGTACGAGATGGTTCACACCGAACCGTTGAACACCCTGCCGGCCTATGCGGCGCTGATCGATCACGTCAACAAGGCTGCAACCACAGGTGCCGGACCCTCTGAGGCGGTGATCGCCACGGTGGCGCAGCGCACCAGCGAAAAAATCGAGGCCCAGTTCGCCACGAGAGGGGCAACCGGTGCAGCGGCGGCCGTTGCCGGGAAGGCGGCCGGGGCGTTGATCTCGGTGGGCGTGGCGGGCATTCGTGCGATCATCCACGAGGGCGAGCGGCCGGAAATGGAGGCGCAGATCCGCAAAAGCCTGAGTGCTGCGTTCGATGAGGCGTGGTTCAAGTCGCTCAAGCATCCCCTCAGCGGGGTAATGGCGCCGGTGTATTACCTGGACGAGGAAGTGGGAGGCAACCTGGTGGAGGCGGACCTGGCCAATCGAGCGGTGGCATTGCCGGACATCAAGCCGTGACGGGCTGGCTCATTCTGACCCAAGGGTGACGCGACACCCCTTGCGCTGGCGGATCTGTTCGTCCGTGGGACGCTCTTTTACGAATTCGAAGCGCGGCTCGCCTTCGCTGTAGATCACCAGCCAGCCCCATTCCAGCTCGCTTTCATCCTGCCCGGGCCTGGGCGGCGAGGCCCACCAGGGTTCTTTTTGCACGATCTGACGCATGGCGTTCCTCCTATCGGTTGATCCCCTCAACTATAGACCGCTTGATTTCGCGATAAGCGCTGGTGAAAACCCAGCATCTTGTGGCGAGGGAGCTTGCTCCCGCTGGGCTGTGAAACAGCCCCATCAAGGGAATGCAGTGGCTGGGTCAGGGGTCGCTTCGTGCCCCAGCGGGAGCAAGCTCCCTCGCCACGGGATTTTGCGGGCAATTCAGTGTGCTCTGACGCCGCCCACCAGCGTCTAGCGTCTGTATCCCCGCACTCGAACGGGGAATGACTGGACCCCGCGCATATGCAAGCACTGTTGAACGAGATCCTCGATGCGGTTCGCCCCCTGATCGGTCAGGGCAAGGTGGCCGATTACATTCCGGCCCTGGGCACTGTGGCGCCTAACCAGTTGGGTATTGCCGTGTATGGCAACGACGGCGAGTTGTACTGCGCCGGCGACGCCGAAACAGCGTTTTCGGTGCAGAGTATTTCCAAGGTGTTCAGCCTGGTGCAGGCCATCGGGCATTCCGGCGAAGCGATCTGGGAGCGCCTGGGCCATGAGCCGTCCGGCCAACCGTTCAATTCCCTGGTGCAGCTGGAATTCGAACGTGGTCGACCACGCAACCCGTTCATCAACGCCGGCGCGTTGGTGATCTGCGATATCAACCAGTCGCGTTTCGCCGCCCCGGCGTTGTCGATGCGCGATTTTGTGCGCCGTCTGTCGGGTAACCCACAGGTGATGGTGGACGGCAAGGTGGCCGAATCGGAATACCAGCACCGCGCTCGCAACGCAGCGATGGCGTACCTGATGCAATCGTTCGGCAACTTCCATAACGACGTGGAAGCGGTGCTGCGCAGTTATTTCAGCCACTGCGCCCTGCGGATGAGTTGTGTCGACCTGGCGCGGGCGTTCTGCTTCCTGGCCAACGACGGGTTCTGCAAGCACAGCGGCGAGCAGATCCTCAGCGCCCGGCAGACCCAGCAGGTCAACTCCATCATGGCCACCAGCGGCTTGTACGATGAGGCCGGCAATTTCGCTTATCGCGTCGGCCTGCCAGGCAAGAGCGGTGTCGGTGGCGGGATTGTCGCCGTGGTGCCGGGGCGGTTCACCGTATGCGTCTGGTCGCCTGAACTCAACGCCGCCGGCAACTCTCTGGCCGGCATGGCGGCGCTGGAATTGATGAGTCAGCGGATTGGCTGGTCGGTGTTCTAGTTTCCTGCCGCACAAAAAAGGCCCGCTCCTGATTCAGGAGCGGGCCTTCTTGTCAGGGGATATCAGCAGAGGCGGTCGATGACCCGGACCTCGGAAGTGTTCTGCATCGACTGCCAGGCCTGGGTCAGCGTTTGCAACACGCGACCGATGAAGTCTTTGTCGGCCGCAGCCTTCTTGCCAACATAGCCCTGGCCACGGCGGTACATCTTCAGCCGGGCACCCAGCTCATGCGTGTTCTTTTCGAACTCGTCTTCGCGGGTGTAGGGCGACAGGCAGTCCATATGCACCTGGCCAGTCTTGCTGATCCACAGGATATGGCTGTCGAGCGTGTCTTTGTGTGCTGCGAATATGCGAGCCAGTTCATCAATAGATGGTTGATTATTCAGATTCATGTGTAAGCCCCTTGACCATTTGGTTGATCTGTCTGGTGGTTCGCAAAAACTTCGCTACTCGGTAAGTACCTGCCTGCTACCGAAACCAGGCCGTCAGCATGCTTCCGTCGAACTTCGACGGGGTCGTGCATCGGTTGTGTAGTGTTATCGAAGGGCTGCTACGCAAATGCGCTACAACGAAGAGAAACAGCGAAGAATCTTCAGTCAGTGTCAACTTTCGAGGGTTGAACCACGTGCGTCATGAGGATCTTCACCGACGTTTCTCGTCCTTGTTACCGGACGGTCAGGCCAGGTCAGCACCTTCAATCTGCCTTGTGGGCAGTCCCTTATCCAAAAAACAGCTCGGCGGTCAGACGAGCTTGCTCAAACAGTTGCCTGTACTCCCGATCGGGGAGACGTCTGCATCATGCAAGGGCAAATCGGAGGCGTCAACGGTTTTGTAGTGATTATTTTTGGTCACTACATATTGTCGGACAAAATGGTTTGGGTATGAGCAATTGGGCTTGAGCCGAGCCCTGTGGCGAGGGAGCTTGCTCCCGCTGGGCTGCGTAGCGGCCCTCTGTCAAATCCCCTCGATTACCCTGATCCACCGTGCCGCCAGGTTTAGGGCCGCTTCGCGCCCCAGCGGGAGCAAGCTCCCTCGCCACAGGGTCTGTGTTTGGCATCATAGGCTCAGGTGGCCTTGGCCTTGCTCGCCTTGCGCGGTGCACCGGCTGCCTTGCGCTTGGCCGGCTTGCGCTTGTTCTTCCACGGGGTTGCGCCACGCCCGGCGGGGCTGGCCGGGCCGCTGATGGTCAGGCTCATGCCCTGGCAGCGGGCGACGTGCTTGCTCATCCAGGCGGCTTGACGGGTCACGAATTCTTCCAGGCTCATTTCGCCGCTTTGCACCATGTCCAGGGCCTGCTCCCAGATGGCCGTGGTGCCCGGGTCGGCGATGGCCCGGGGCACGGCGTCGATCAGGCTGAAGGCCGCCGGGGTGGCCGACAGGGCCTTGCCGTTCTTCACCAGGTAACCGCGGTCGAGCAGCCCCTGGATGATCGAGGCTCGGGTCGCTTCGGTGCCGATGCCGGTGGTGTCCTTGAGCTTCTGCTTGAGCAGCGGGTCCTCCACCAGTTTGGCGACGTTCTTCATCGCCTTGATCAAGTCGCCTTCAGTGAAGGGCTTGGGCGGCTGGGTCCACAGGTCCTTGGGTTTCACCTCGTCCACCGTGCAATCGCGACCTTCGGCCAGTGCCGGCAAGGTTTGCGGTGCCGGCGCTTCACGGCCCTTTGCCGGTGCCAGTGCTTCGGGCAGTGCGCGTTTCCAGCCGGGTTCGACGATCTGCTTACCCACGGCGCGCAGCGCCTGGCCGGCACAGTCGAAGTCGGCCTGGGTCCGGTCGTATTCGTGGTTGGGCAGGAACTGCGCCAGATAGCGTGCGCGAATCAGCGTATAGACCGCACGCTGCTTGCCGGCGAGTTTGTCGAGATTCTTGGCGGCGGCGGTGGGAATGATGCCGTGGTGCGCACTGACCTTGGCGTCGTTCCAGGCTCGGGATTTACGCTGCGGCTGCAGGTGCTCGCGCAACGGCGCGAGGCTGGGGTCGGCCTGGGCGAGGGCGGCCAGGATGGCGGGTACTTCGCTGTGCTGGCTCAAGGGCAGGAAACCGCAATCGCTGCGAGGGTAGGTGATGAGCTTGTAGGTCTCGTAGAGCGACTGGGCAATGTCCAGGGTTTCCTGGGCGCCGAGGCCGAGTTTCTTCGAGCAGACTTCTTGCAGGGTGCCCAGGTCGAAGGGCAACGGCGCCGCTTCGCGCAGGCGCTCGGTACGCACCTTCAGTGTCCGGGCGGTGGCGGCGTTGCGCATGGCCTGGGCCGCGTCTCGGGCCAGGGCCTGGTTCAGGCAGCGTTCCTGATCGTCGCAGGCATCCGGGTCGGCGCGCCACTGGGCGGTGAAGGCCATGCCTTCGTGACTGAGCTGCACGTCGATGGCCCAATAGGCGACCGGTACGAAGTCGGCGATGCTGCGGTCGCGATCCACCACCAGGCGTAGCGTCGGTGTTTGCACGCGGCCCACCGGCAGCACGCCCTGGTAGCCGGACTGGCGCCCCAGCAGGGTGAACAGGCGACTCATGTTCATGCCTATCAGCCAGTCGGCCCGGGAGCGACCCAGCGCCGAGTGATACAGGTTGAAGGTTTCGACTCCCGGCTTGAGGGCGGCCAGGGCCTTGCGGATCGACGCTTCGTCCAGGGCCGACAGCCATAGCCGCCGGATCGGTCCGCGATAACGGCAATGTTCCACCAGCTCCCGGGCGATCATTTCGCCTTCGCGGTCGGCGTCGGTGGCGATCACCAATTCCTTTGCCTCCCCCAGCAGGCGCTTGACCGCCTTGTACTGGCTGGCGGTTTTCGGCTTGACGGTCATTTTCCATTGCGCCGGCACAATGGGCAGGTCGGTCAGTACCCAGCGCTTGTAGCGCGCATCGTAGGCGTCGGGCGGGGCGGTTTCCAGCAGGTGGCCGATGCACCAGGTGACCGTGATGCCAGGGCCCAGCCAGCAACCGTCGCCACGGCGCGTGGCACCGAGCACGGCAGCGATGTCCTTGGCCTGGGACGGTTTTTCACACAGGTACAGCTGCATAGCGCCCTTTTCCTGAGCAGATTTCATGGGGCTGTAGCATGGTCATGGATGCGCGCAAGGGCAAGTTTTATCTGTATGGATATACAGATAAAAACGTTGCGCTGCATTGCCAGGGGGTGTCTGGCATGACATTCGGCGGCCTGTTGGCACGCAGAATGAATTTCTCGCAGGGGGATGGCTCATAACTTCAAGGCGGTTGAAACCCGCAAAGCAGGTTTATGAGGTCAAGGAGAGTCACTTTCATGAATTCGATGCCAAATGGCAACGGCCAGGCGACTACACGTTTGATTCTCGTTGTGGAAGATGATCCGACCATCCTGGAGTTCCTCTGTGAAATCCTCGAGGAGGAAGGGTTTGTCGTGGAGCCTCGGGAAAGCGCCGACGCAGCGCTGACATTTCTGGAGGAGAGCGCGGATTACGTCGATCTGCTGCTCACCGATATCACCATGCCCGGCAAGATTGATGGCGCGGACCTGGCCAACCTGACCGGAGACCGCTGGCCGCAGATACCGCTGCTGATCATGTCCGGTTTCGAGACGCCGGAAAGCGCCGGGATCAAGCACCACGCGTCCTTCATCGCCAAGCCTTGGGCGTTGGGACAGATGCTGGATCTGGTGGAAAGTACGGTGAAAAGCCACTCTCTGCACTGATCGATCCCAGAACGACGGGTTGTGATCGACCCGTCGCACTCATGTTTGGGTTGCAAGCGGCGATGGCTCCCATGACAATGCGAGTCATTATCAGTCGCGAATTATTCCATTGCCATGTCCGCCAACGATCTGTCCTTACGCAGTGCCGTCGACGTTCTGTACAGCGATCATCACAGTTGGCTCCAGGGCTGGTTGCGCAAGCGCCTGGGCAACGCCTTCGATGCAGCGGACCTCACCCAGGACACCTTCGTGCGCGTCCTCAAGGCTCGCACCGCATTGGACATTCGTGAACCGCGACCGTACCTGTCGATGATCGCCAAAGGGCTGTTGATCGATCTGTTCCGCCGCCGTTCACTGGAACAGTCCTATCTCGAAGCATTGGCCGCCATGCCGCAAGAGCAGCACCCATCGCTGGAAGACCAAGCCATCCTGCTCCAGGCCTTGATGGAAATCGACCGCTTGCTGCTGGGGTTGGGGCCGCGTATCAGGCAGGCGTTCATCCTGTCGCAGTTCGATGGCCTGACGTATCCGCAAATTGCCGAGCGCTTGGGCGTCAGTGTCCGCACGGTCAATAACCACATGGCCAAGGCCATGGAACATTGCTGCCTGATGCAAATTCAATTGCAGCTGTCATGAACCTGCCGCCCGAAGAGTTGAGGGCCATTCGTGCCGCCGCGCAGTGGTACGCCAAGCTGCATTCGGGCATCACGACCGACGCGGATCGGGCCGGGTGGAATGCCTGGCTGAGCGCCGATCCGTTGCATGGCCAGGCCTGGCAAAGAATGACGGCGGTGGCCGAACAGATGGCGAGTGTGCCGGGTGCACTGGCGGCGCCGACCTTGAGTGATACCCACAACCGATCCCGTCGCCAGGTATTGCGCAGCGTGTTACTGCTGACGTCCGCCAGTGGCCTGGGGTGGTTGGGCTGGCGCAGCCAGGCGACTCAGAATCTGTTTTGCGATTACCGCACCACGGTGGGCGAGCGCCGTGAGTTTCAACTGGCGGACGGCAGCACGCTACTGCTCAACACCGACACGTCGGTCAATGTTCGTTTCGATGCAAACCAGCGGCGACTGGAGCTGTTGCGGGGGGAGATTCTCGTGACGACGGCGGTTGATCCCTTGCGGCGTCCTTTCAAGGTGGCCACGGGGCCTGTCGAAGTACTGGCGTTGGGGACGCGTTTTATAGTCCGTGGCCAGGCGCAAGGCGGCGAGGTGGCGGTGCTGGAGAAAGCGGTCGAGGTCAGTCTGCCGGCTATTGGATCAAGGCGGCGGGTCGAAGCCGGCCAACGCCTGGACTTCAATGATCGGTCACTGCGTACGCTGCGCGGCAACGATGTGTCGGTGGGTGCCTGGCAGAAGGGAAGCATCATTGCCATTGACCGTCCCCTGGCGGCGCTGCTGGAGGAGCTTTCGCGTTACCGCAACGGTGTGCTGCGTTGTGATCCGGCCATTGGCGACTTGAAGGTGTCGGGTGTGTTTCCCGTCGATGACACGGACCTCGCCCTGGCGGCACTGGAGAGTGGTTTTTCGTTGCGAGTGACCCGATACAGCCGTTTCTGGGTCCAGGTATCGAGTGGCGACCGACGCTGACGCTACGGCGCGATAAAAAAATTGTTCTGCACTTTTCATCCGCATCGTTCGGCTCTTCCTCAGTGAGTTTTTAACGACCGTTTTGGGGAGGGGAAGCATGTCTTGGGTGAGCGCGCCAGGTCGTCTGGTGTTTGCAGTAAAAATCGGCCTGCTGGCAGCCGCTACGGGCAGCGCCGGGGCCGTGAATGCCAGCCCGGTTCCAGAGGCTTCGGCGCAGCAGCGTTGGGTGCAGGCCTACGATATCGGAGCCGGCAGCCTGGTGGATGTCCTGACCCGTTTTTCCAGCGCTGCCGGGGTCGCCATTTCGTTCGATGCCCGGCAACTCCAGGGCCTGCGATCGCCTGGCCTGAGCGGTTCGTTTGGCGTGGTTGACGGATTTGCGCGCATTCTGGGTGGCAGCGGCCTGCAAGCCGACTTCCAGGCCAACGGTACGTATGTGCTGCGCCGCCCCGTGCCCGGCAACGGTTCGGCCATGGAACTGGGCGTCACCACCATCGACGGACAGAGGATCGGCGCGACCACCGAGAACAGTGGCTCCTACACGACAGGGGCGGTCACCATTGGCAAAGGCGAGCACTCGCTGCGCGAAACGCCACAATCGGTGACGGTGATCACCCGCAAGATGCTCGATGACCAAAACCTGAACACCATCGATCAAGTGATGGAAAAGACGCCCGGCATTACCGTCTACGACTCGACCATGGGCGGAAAATATTTCTATTCCCGTGGGTTCCGGATGTCCGGCCAGTATCAATATGACGGCGTCCCGTTGGACATGGGCAACAGCTATGTCCAGGCCGATAGTTTCAGCAGTGACATGGCGTATTACGACCGTGTCGAAGTCCTGCGCGGTGCGGCCGGGATGATGAAGGGCTCGGGTGGTACCTCCGGCGGCGTCAATTTCGTCCGCAAACGCGGCCTGGCCACGGCCCAGACCGAACTCAGTCTCTCGGGCGGTACTTGGGACAACTACCGTGGGCAGGTCGACACCGGTGGCCCACTGAATGATTCCGGTACTGTGCGGGGCAGGGCGGTGATCGCCGAGCAGAGCCGGCATTATTTTTATGACGATGCCCGTCGCAAGGACCAGATCTATTACGGCGCGCTCGACTTCGACCTGAGCCCCGATACGACGCTCGGCCTGGGCGTTGCCTATGAAGACGTCGATGCAAGCCCCTGCTGGGGCGGGCTGCCTCGCTACAGGGATGGCAGCGATCTGAAGCTCAGCCGCTCCACTTGCCTGGATCCGTCGTGGAATACCTGGCGTAGCCAGCGGACCACGGTATTCGGCGATCTCAAGCATCAGCTTAACGACGACTGGGCCGTGAAGGTGGCCGGTGTCTATACGAAAAACACCCAGGACATCAAATACGCGTTTGCATCGGGCTCGGTGACGCCAGGCATCTCGACCACCAACATGCTGGGCAGCATGTACGATTACGACCAGGTCGATTACGGCCTCGATGCGTATCTGGACGGCAAGTTCGATGCCTTTGGGCAGCAGCACGAATGGGTCATCGGCTTCAACGCCAGTCGCTCGGACAAAGATGACTTTTTCTCGGTGGCATTGCTGCCAGAGAAACAGAATGTGTTCGATCCGGATCGTCATATTCCCGAACCGGACGACAGTTACTTCATCGAAAACTCGACGCGCGGTGGTCCGGTCAAGACCGTTACCGAGCAGCAAGGGATGTATTCGACCCTGCGCCTGAAGCTGGCGGATCCCTTGACGTTCGTGGTGGGCAGCCGGGTAAGCTGGTACAGCTCCAAGACCGACTCGGTGTTCCTCACCGGCGGTTCGGAACACGCCAAGAGCACGGAGACGGGCCAGGTCACTCCGTTTGCCGCCGTGTTGCTGGACCTCAACGAACACCTGACGGCCTACGCCAGTTACTCGGACATTTTCACGCCCCAAGGCAACTACCGCTCCGAAAGCGGTTCGGCACTCAAGCCCCTGGTGGGTGAAAGCTACGAACTGGGGATCAAGGGCGAATGGTTCGAGGGGCGCCTGAACAGCGCCTTCAACCTGTTCCGCACGCTGCAGAAGGACCAGGCCCAGACCGACTACATCTCAAGCTGTTCGTCCTCGGACGGTTTCTGCTATGAGAACGCCGGCAAGGTCCGCGCCCAAGGTTTCGAAGCCGAGATCAGCGGTGAAGTCATCGAGCGCCTGCAACTGCTGGCCGGCTACACCTACACCCAGACCAAGACCCTCGAAGACATTGACACCAGCCTCAACGGTGGTTCGTTCAACAGCTATGTGCCGCGCCATGTGCTGCGGCTGTGGGGCGATTATGCCCTCGGCGGGGCATTGGAACGGTTCAGCGTCGGCGCAGGCGTCAACGCACAAAGCGACAACTTCCGAGTGTCGCCAGCGACGGGCGAGAAGATCACCCAGGCCGGTTATGCGGTGTGGAACGGTCGCCTCGGCTACCGCATCGATGACACCTGGTCGTTGGCACTCAATGGCAACAACCTGTTCGACAAGCGCTACTACGCCACCATCGGGACCGAGGGCTTTGGTAACTATTATGGCGAGCCGCGCAACTTCACCCTGTCCATGAAAGCGCGCTTCTGATCCGGTGGCGAGGGCGCAAGCGCCCTCGCCACGGTTTCTCCTCAGTTCTTGTCCAGGTCCACGCTCCGGGTTTCCCGCAGGCAGATCATGCCCACCACCAGGCTCACCCCGGTGATCACCACCGGGTACCACAGCCCATAGAAAATATCCCCAGTGTAGACCACCAGGGCGAACGATACGGTGGGCAGGAAACCGCCGAACCAGCCGTTGCCGATGTGATAGGGCAGGGACATGGAGGTGTAGCGAATGCGGGTCGGGAACAGTTCGACCATCAACGCTGCCAGCGGTCCGTAGCACATCGCCGAGATGATGATCAGCGCCACGATCAAGGCGACGATCATCGGCCGGTTGATCTGCTGGGCGTCGGCCTGTTGCGGATAGCCTGCCAGGGTCACCGCGCCGCGCAGGGCGGCTTCGTCGTAACCTTCGAGTTTCACGTCACCGACGCTGACCTGCACCGTGCTGCCGGCTGGGGCGGCGACGCTGCTGTAGGGCAGGCCTTGCTTGACCAGGAAGGTCTTGACTTTGTCGCACGGGCTGTCGAAACGCGCCTTGCCCACCGGGTCGAACTGGAAGGTGCAGGTGGCCGGGTCGGCGATCACGGTGATCGGTGCCTGGCGGCTTGCCTGGTCGATGGCCGGGTTGGCGTAATGGGCCAGAGTCTTGAAGATCGGGAAGTACAGCGCCGTCGCCAGCAGCAGGCCGATCATCAGCACCGGTTTGCGCCCGACCTTGTCCGACAGCCAGCCAAAGAAGATGAAGAACGGTGCGCCGATCACCACGCTGACAATCAGCAGGCTGTTGGCCAGGGCCGGGTCCATCTTCAGGAACTGGGTGAGGAAAAACAGCACGTAGAACTGCGCGGCGTAGAAGGTCACCGCTTGCCCGGCGTTGATGCTGAACAGGGCGATCAACACCACCTTAAGGTTTTCCCACTTGCCGAAGGATTCGCGAATCGGCGCCTTGCAGCTCTTGCCTTCTTCTTTCATTTTCAAGAAGGCCGGTGATTCGTGCAGGCTCAGGCGGATCCAGGTGGAAATGCCCAGCAGCAGGATCGACAGCAGGAACGGAATGCGCCAGCCCCAGACCTCGAACTGGTCGCCAGTGAAATAGCGGCAGCCCAGCACCACCAGCAGCGACAACAACAGCCCGAGGGTGGCCGTGGACTGAATCCAGCTGGTATGAAAACCGCGCTTGCCCATTGGCGCGTGCTCGGCAACGTAGGTCGCCGCGCCGCCGTACTCACCGCCCAGGGCCAGGCCCTGGAGCATGCGCAGCACCACCAGGATGATCGGCGCGGCAATGCCGATGCTGGCGTAGTTGGGCAGCAGGCCGACGCAGAACGTCGCCACGCCCATGAGGATGATGGTCGCCAGGAATGTGTACTTGCGCCCGATCATGTCCCCCAACCGACCGAACACCAATGCCCCGAACGGCCGCACGATGAAACCGGCGGCGAAGGCCATCAGGGCGAAGATGAATGCTGTGGTGTCGTTGACCCCGGCGAAGAACTGCTTGCTGATCACCGCCGCCAGGGCGCCGTAGAGGAAAAAGTCGTACCACTCGAACACCGTCCCCAGGGACGAGGCGAAGATGACTTTCTGGGTTTCCTGGCTGGTGCCGACGCTGCGCGTGGCTTCCAGGGGCTGAACATGCTCGGACATAGCGGTATCCCTCACAGTGATTGTTTTTGTTGTTCCACTGCGACGCCGGGGTGGCGTCTCCTGATTTGACACACTTTCCTTGAATCGACTCCTCACCTTTTGGGAGCTCGCTCCCACAGGTGTTTCTGTTGTTCTTCAGACCGTAGCAGGTGCTTTTTCGACGTCGGTGTTCCTCATCGCGGGATTGAGCATCATCTGCGCCGCCTTCTCGGCAATCATCAATGTTGGCGAGCAAGTGTTGCCCGAGGTGATGCGCGGCATGATCGAGGCGTCGGCAATGCGCAGGCCCTTGATGCCGTGGACACGCAGTTGTGCATCCACCACCGCGTCACGATCCTGGCCCATGCGGCACGTGCCGACCGGGTGGAAAATCGTCGTGCCGATCCGGGCGGCGGCCTGGTGCAGTTCCTCTTCGGTTTGCAGGCTGGGGCCCGGCAAGTATTCCACCGGTTTGAACGCGCTCAGGGCCGGGGCCGCGACGATGCGGCGGGTCAGGCGGATGGCGTCGGCGGCGACTCGCAGGTCTTCGGGATGGCTCAGGTAGTTGGGCTGGATCAGCGGCGCTTCGTGCGGGTCGGCGGAGCGGATGTCCACCCGGCCACGGCTTTGCGGGCGCAGGTCGCAGACCGACGCGGTGAACGCCGGGAAGCTGTGCAACGGTTCGCCGAAGCGTTCCAGGGACAATGGCTGTACGTGATATTCGAGGTTGGCCGAGGTCTGTTCCGGCCCCGAGCGGGCAAACGCGCCGAGTTGGCTGGGGGCCATGGACAGCGGGCCGCTGCGGTCGTACAGGTAGCGCAGGCCCATGCCCATCTTGCCCCACAGGGTGCCGGCGATCTGGTTCAGGGTGCGGGCATTTTCCAACTGGTAGATCAGCCGCAGTTGCAGGTGGTCCTGCAAGTTGCCGCCGACACCGGGCAGTTCATGGGTCACGCCGATGCCCAGGCGTTGCAGCAGGCTGCGCGGGCCGATCCCGGAACGTTGCAGGATCCCCGGCGATCCCACGGCCCCGGCGCACAGGACGATTTCCTTGCGGGCCTTGAAGGTCATGCCCTTGCCTTGCCAGCGCGCGCTGAGGGCGTGGGCGCGGTCGTCACGCAGCAACACGCGGTCGACCTCGACGTCGGTCAACACCGTGAGGTTGGCGCGGTGGCGAATCGGCTTGAGAAACGCCTTGGCCGCGTTCCAGCGTACCCCGGCTTTCTGGTTGACTTGGAAGTAGCCGCAGCCTTCATTGTCGCCGCTGTTGAAATCGTCGACGTTGGGGATGCCGCTCTGTTCGGCGGCGGTGCGGAACGCATCGAGAATCGGCCATGACAGGCGCTGGCGTTCGACCCGCCATTCCCCTGCGGCGCCGTGAAATTCGGACGCGCCGGCAAAATGGTTTTCGCTCTGGCGGAACAGTGGCAGCACGTCGTTCCAGGCCCAGCCAGAATTGCCCTCGGCGGCCCAGCCGTCGTAGTCCGCCGCCTGGCCGCGCATGTAGATCATGCCGTTGATGGAAGAGCAGCCACCCAGGACCTTGCCGCGGGGGTAGCTCAGGGCGCGGCCTTGCAGGCCAGGCTGTGCTTCGGTCTTGAAGCACCAGTCGGTGCGTGGGTTGCCGATGCAGAACAGGTAGCCGACCGGGATGTGAATCCACGGATAGTTGTCGCGCCCGCCGGCTTCGAGCAGCAGCACCCGGTGTTGCGGATGGGCCGACAGCCGATTGGCCAACAGGCATCCGGCAGGGCCGGCGCCCACGATCACGTAATCGTATTCATCGACGACAGGTTGCATTCGCGACCTCATTCTTGTTGTTGTGGGACCCATCCTAGTTGTTAGTTTTCGTCAAAAGAATGTTAGTTTTTGCGCAGCGGCTGTGCGTTTATAAACAGTCATGCCTTCAGGCGCGTTCAAGGATCGCCTCATGTTCGACTGGAATGACCTGCGTTATTTCCTGGAGCTGCAACGCAGCGGGCGTCTGCTGACGGCTGCACGGCGCCTGAACACCACCCACGCCACCGTGGCACGGCACATCGAGGCCATCGAGAAAAGCCTCGGCACCGCGCTGTTTGTCCAGCATGCCCAGGGCTATGAACTGACCCCGGCCGGCGAGACGCTGCTCAAGCACGCCGAAGCCATGGAGAACGTGGCGTTGCTGGCCCAGGAGGACATCACCCAGTCCAGTGCGCCCCTGGGCAAGATCCGCCTGGGAGTGACCGAAGGGCTGGGCATCATGTTCCTCGCCTGCCGCATGGAGGGGCTGTTCCAGCGCTATCCGGGGCTGGAAGTGGAACTGGTGGCGGTGCCACGCTTTGTCAGCATCCTCAACCGTGAGGCGGAAATCAGCATTCACCTCGAACGCCCGGCGGCCGACCTGCTGGTCACCCGCAAACTCACCGACTACAGCTTGGCGCTGTACGCCAGCCAGGCCTACCTGGACCGCTCGCCAGCGCTGCGCAGCCGCGAGGACCTGGCCCGCCATGCCTGGATCGGGTATGTCGATGATCTTTTGTTCAGCCAGGAACTGATGTTCCTCAACAGCTTTTGCCGCAACCCGCGGGTGGTGTTCCACAGCACCAGCGTCATCGCCCAGCAGCAGGCTGCGCGCTCCGGCCTGGGGATTGCCGTGCTGCCTTGCTACATGGCCAGCGGCGACCCGACGCTGGTGCCGTTGCTGCCGGACGAAACCATTCGCCGCAGCTACTGGATCAGCACCCGCCGCGAACTGCACAAGTCCGTACGCCTGCGGGTGCTGTGGGATTACGTGGTGCAGTTGTGCGAGCGCGAGCAGGCGCTGCTGCTGCCCTGACTGTGGCGAGGGAGCAAGCTCCCTCGCCACAGAGGGCTGTGCAAGTGCTGGCCGCCCAAGCCCCCTTTTATGGCCCCCAATGACCTCAAGCCAACGCGGTGGCGTGCCTTAGTGTGGGAACTGCCAGACCCACAACAAGAAAGGCGCAACCCTTGCGCCGCCAAGAGGGGCCTTATGTCGGCAATCACGCCTTCCTTCCTGCTTCGAACCGCTGCCGTCGTATCGTTCGGCGCGTTGCTTGCCGCGTGTGGCGATGAGGCCAAGCCGCCCGTGCCCACGGTATTCACGGCGATGCCCGCCGACGCGGCGTTGGCTCAGGTCTACGACAGCAGCTGCAAGCTCTGCCATGCCAACCCCGGTGCCGGGGCGCCGTTGACCGGCGATACGAACGCCTGGGCGCCACGGGTGGCCCAGGGCGCCGACACCCTGCTGGATCACGCGATCAACGGCTACAACGGCATGCCTCCGATGGGCTTGTGCATGCACTGTTCCGAAGAACAGTTCCTGGCCCTGATCGCCTTCATGTCCGGTCATCACTTCCAATAATAACTACGGGTACTACGGCATGACGATGGATTACTCACGGCGTCGGTTGCTGCAACAGGCCGGCGTTGTCGCGGCCTTTACGGCCCTGGGCAGCCAGGGCGCCCTGGCCGAGTTGATGCGCGCGCCGCGGCTGATCCCCTGGCGCAATTGGTCCGGTGCGCAGAGCTGCTTGCCGGCGGCGCGCCTGGCCCCCAAGGACCTCGATGAACTGGTGAACGTGGTGAGGCGCGCCGAAGGGCGGATTCGTCCGGTGGGTTCCGGGCATTCCTTCAGCGCCCTGGTGCCCACTGACGGCACCTTGTTGTCGCTGAGTTTTTTCAGCGGCCTGTTGGCTCATGATGCCGCCAGCCTGCAAGCCGAGTTCGGCGGTGGCACGCCCATGTCCCGCATGGGTCCGGCGCTCAAGGCCATCGGCCAGGCACTGCCGAACATGGCCGACGTGGATTACCAGACCCTGGCCGGTGCCATCGCCACCTCGACCCACGGCACTGGCAATGCCTTCGGCTCGTACGCGTCCCAAGTGGTCGGCCTGCAACTGGTGACGGCCAGCGGCGCGGTCCTCGATTGCGATGCCCAGCGTCATCCAGAAGTGTTCAAGGCCGGCCGGGTGTCCCTTGGCGCGCTGGGGCTGGTGACTCGCGTGCGCCTGCAGAACCGCGCCGCCTATCGCTTGCGCGAGCACCAGTGGGTGGCGAAAACCGAGGAGTTGCTCGAGGACGTGGGCACCAACACCCGGGACAACCAGCACTGGGAAATGCAGGTCGTCACCCATTCCGACTATGCGTTGTCGATCACCCTGAACGAAACCACGGATCCGGCCACGCCGCCGATCAGCCCCGAGGAGGAGGGCGGCAACGATTTCGTCAGCCTGATCGAAAACCTCGACAAGTACGGCAGCGACTTTCCAACGATCCGGCGAGCGCTGCTCAACAGCCTGCGGCTGGTGGCCGATTTCGACGACCGGGTCGGTGACTCCCATGACATCTACGCCAACGCGCGCACTGTGCGCTTCAACGAGATGGAGTACTCGGTGCCGGCCGAATACGGTCCGGCGTGCCTGCGGGAGATTCTGGCGCTGATCCGTGACAAGGACCTGCGCACCTGGTTTCCCATTGAGTACCGCTACGTGAAGGCCGACGACATTGCCCTGAGCATGTTCGAAGGCCGGGACAGTTGCTCGATCTCGGTGCACCAGCATTATCAGATGGACCATCACAATTTCTTTGCCGCCATCGAGCCGATCTTCTGGAAATACCAGGGCCGTCCGCATTGGGGGAAATTGCATTCCCTGAACGCCAAGGCACTCCAGGCGCTGTACCCGCGCTGGACGGAATTCACCGAGGTGCGCCAGGCGCTGGACCCCAGCGGCAAGTTCCTCAATGGGCATCTTTCATCGATTCTGGGTTTGAGCTGAAGGAAGAACCTGTGGGCGCGAGCTTGCTCGCGATGGCGGTGCATCAGTCATTCCTGTCAGGCACAAAACCTGTGGCGAGGGAGCTTGCTCCCGCTGGGCAGCGCAGCGGCCCCAATCGGATAACACTGCTTTCCAGACAGATCGCGTCAGCCGGTTTACGACGGCTACGCCGCCGAGCGGGAGCAAGCTCCCTCGCCACAGGTGCTGTGAAACACTCTAGAACGCAAACGGAATACTGACCTTGGCCCAGAGCATTTCGCCCTCGGTGCGGTTCTCCACTGCAAACTCCTTGGCCCAGCGGATTTCGGCGCTGGCGTACTTGAGGAAGGTCAGGTGCAGCGCCGGGCCGATGGCAAAGACCTGGCCGCGTACGCCGTCGTCGACGTCCTGCCCGGCAAATTGCACGGTGCGGCCGTACTGTTTGTCGTCGGTGGTCTGTTTGAGGTAGTAGCCGTTGAGCCCCAGCATCACGTTGTCGGTCACGCGGTAGCTGGCGGAATAATCGAAGTGGAAGATCTGCCCCGAGCGGTAGTCGGTGTCCTTGTTCTTGCGGTTGAAGCTGTAGGTGGTTTTCATCGACACCTCGGTGTTTTCCGTGGGTAGCCAGGTGAAGGAAAACAGCGGCTTGTAGGTGTAGAAATTGTTGCTGGTATTGGCCAGTCGATCGGTGCTGTATTCGCCGGTCGGCACGGTGATTTCCACCGCCGCGGCCAGGGTCAGGTTCTTGCCCATGTCCCAGAGCACGATGGGCGAAATCGTGGTGTCGCCCATGCCTTCGCGGGTGTCGTGCAGGCCGAATACCGAGACTTCCTGCTTGATCCAGGGTTGGGCGATGTAGATCCCCGCGCGCCCACCGGCCACCCGCAACGGGCTCAGGTAATCGATGCGCGGGACCACTGCCGTGGATTCGATTTCGACATCCGGCAGTTCGCCGCCCAATGAACTGATGTTGAATTTCCGGGCCTTGTAATGGTTGTAGTAGAGGTTGAACGCGACCATGTGGTCCGGAAGGCTGTCGACCTCCAGCGGCAACACAAAAAAGCCGTCGGTGCCCGGGCCGATGTTGTCCACCCCCGATTCGGTAGCCAGGGCGGGCAGGGCACCGCCGCAGGCCAGGCCGAGGGTCAATTGCAAGGCGAATGTCGTGCGGATCGGGTTCATGTGGGGGCTCATTATTATTGTTGGAGATGCACCGAAAGTCCGAGCCATACAAATAAGCCGTTCGCCGCCAACAGGGCAGGGTATTGGCGGCCATACAGGGGACTTGGGCGGCCAGATTTTTGTGCCCCACGATCCGCCGGGGCATGCTAACTTTGTGAAATAACCGGTTACAAAAACGCGACCTAACGTCCTCCGGAACCCGCCCATGCAGATGAAAGTCATCGACCCGACCTATGAATTGGCGTTGGTATCGCCATTCCTGCTACAGACCCTGGCCGAGGTTGTGGCGGACAAGGGCTTCGATGCCGCCAGCCTGTGTCGCGGCCTGGGGTTCGGCCTTGATGATCTGCAAGATCCCGCCCAGCGCATTTCCCACCGCCAGGCCGTGGTCATGATTCAACGGGCGCTCAAGCTGTTGCCCGAGCAGGGGCTGGGGTTGTGGGTGGGGGACCGCAACGTGCTTGGCACCCTCGGCCTGCTGGGCCACGTCCTATCATTGTGCGAAACCCTGCGCGATGCCTTTGCCCTGGGGGTTCGTTACCAGCACACCACCGGTGGCATCGCGGTGACCAGCGTCGAAGAAGCCACTGGCCGGATCATGGTCGAGGCGACCTGCCGGCTGCCTTTCGCCGAGATCCAGGTGTTTGCCGTGGAAGAGTTCTTCGCCAGCCTGATGGTCTATGGCCGGGCCCTGGCGGGGCCCGATTTCAAGCCCCTGGCCGTGGAGTTCATGCACGCCGCGCCGTCCTATGCCCAGGAATATCAGCGGATCCTGGGACCGGATGTGCACTTCGGTTGCCGACACAATCGCATGCTGATCGACGTGCGCTGGCTGGATATGCGTTTGCCCAATCACCACTCGTTGGCCCTGCGCCAGGCATTGGCCTTGCTGGAACAGGAAGCCATCGAAGTTCACCAGAAGATTGACCTGATCCAGACCGTGGAACGGGCAATTGCCCGAGACCTGACCCGTGGCAGCCACATCGAGAAAATCGCCGGTGATCTCAACATGAGCAGCCGCACCCTGCGTCGGCGCCTGAGCGAGCACAACCTGACCTTCGAAACCTTGCTCGAACAGGTGCGTCGCAGCCGCACCCTGAACCTGTTGGCCAATCCCGAGCTGTCCATCGAGCGCATCACCGAAGAAGTCGGCTACAGCGATGTGCGCAGCTTCCGCCGGGCGTTCCGGCGCTGGACCGGCATGAGCCCGAGCGCGTTTCGCAACGAAGGGCAAACGTTGTAGCCAAGACATTCAGCCCGGGGCTGATTAAACTCCTGCCTTTTTTGAGGGGCTTCATTGCGCAGCCGGTGGCCTTGATTCCATGAGTCAAACGATGAAAACGGTACGCTGGGGCATGATCGGGTGTGGCAGCGTGACGGAACGCAAAAGTGGGCCGGCCTTCTACAAGGCGCCCGGTTCAGCGCTGGTTGCGGTGATGGGGCGACGTCTGGAGGCCGTGTCCGATTATGCTGAACGCCACGGCATCGCCAGGTTCTACACCGACGCGCAGGCACTGATCGATGATCCCGAAGTCGATGCGGTTTACATTGCGACGCCGCCCGACAGTCATTTCAGCTATAGCCTGCTGGTGGCTGCTGCCGGCAAGCATTGCTGTGTCGAGAAACCCATGTCCCTCAATGTCGCGCAGAGCCGGGAAATGCAGCGAGTATTCAACAGCGCCGGGGTGCAGCTGTTTGTGTCGTACTACCGGCGCTCGCTGCCGCGCTTTTGCAAAGTGCGGCAATGGATCGAGCAAGGATGCATCGGTGACATCCGGCATTTGACCTGGACGCTGACTAAGCCCGCGTCATTGGCGGATATCAACGGCGCGACCAACTGGCGTACCGATCCGGCGATTGCAGGCGGAGGTTATTTCACGGACCTGGCCTGCCATGGCCTTGATCTGTTCCAGTTCCTGTTGGGGGACATCGTCGAAGTGGCAGGTCTCGCCGCTCGCCAGAACGGCTTGTATCAGGCAGAAGATGCGGTCGTGGCCAATTGGCGTTTTGCCTGCGGAGCCACAGGCATGGGCTGTTGGAACTTCGTCGCTGACCGACGTGAGGACCGCGTGGAGGTGATTGGCAGCCAGGGGCGGATCAGCTTCTCGGTGTTCGATGAGGCGCCGCTGCAACTGTGCACGGATACCTCCGTCAGCCTCGACATTCCTCATCATCCTGAGCATATCCAGTGGCACCATGTACTCGGCATGAATGCCCATATCCGTGGTGAGTCGAAGCATCCCGCCGTGGCCGAAGAGGCCTTGAAGACCGACTGGGTGATGGACCGCATTCTCCAACGCCGTTGAGGCGAGCCCGCGCGGGCATAACTCATGTCGAACGGCGTCCCTTCACCGGCGCGCTGTTCCCACGGTCGCTGCACAGCCGAGCGGGAGCAGGCTCCCTCGCCACAATGATGGGTACAGGCAAACTGTGAACTGACTGGCGGCGCTTGTCAGAAAAATCCTTAAAGAGTACAAATGTACTCCATGACGACTCTCACTCCTCGCCGCACCGCCATCCTGACCTTCATCCGCGAACGCATCGCCGATCAGGGCCAGCCTCCCAGCCTCGCTGAAATCAGCGAGGCGTTCGGTTTTGCCTCCCGCAGTGTGGCGCGCAAGCATGTGCTGGCGCTGACCGAAGCCGGTTTCATCGAGGTCAATCCGCACCAGGCCCGGGGCATTCGCTTGCTGAACCAGCCACCACGACCCGAGCTGCTGGACGTGCCGGTGCTGGGGCGAGTGGCTGCCGGGCTGCCGATCGGCGCCGATGCCGAGGTCCACAGTCGCCTGATGCTGGACCCGGCGATTTTTACCAAGGCGCCGGATTACCTGCTGCGGGTCCAGGGCGATTCGATGATCGAGGACGGCATTCTCGACGGTGACCTGGTGGGTGTGCAGCGCACGCCGCAGGCCGCCAACGGCCAGATTGTCGTGGCGCGCCTGGATGGCGAAGTCACCATCAAGCGCTTCGAGCGCATTGGCGAGCGGGTGCGTTTGTTGCCGCGCAACCCGGCTTACCAGCCGATCATCGTCGAGGCCGACCAGGACCTGGCGATAGAAGGGGTGTTCTGTGGCTTGGTGAGGCAAGGCTGATGGGCGCTGTCGTTGCGCTGGACACGCTGTTCAACGGCGGCCAGGTCTGGAAGGGCCGGCCTGCGCCGCCAGCCGCCAGCCCGCAACCCACCGGCCATGCGGCACTGGACGCGGCGTTGCCCAGTGGTGGCTGGCCGGAGGCGGCCTTGACGGAACTGCTCATCGCCGCGCCGGGCGTGGGTGAGTTGCAACTGGTGTGGCCGACCCTGGCGCGGCTGTCGGCGGCGGGGGAGCGGATCGTGCTGGTGGCGCCACCGTTCGTGCCCTATCCCCAGGCCTGGCAGAACGCTGGCGTCGACCTGCGTCAGTTGTCGGTAATCCGCGCCGATGAGCGCGATGCCCTGTGGGCCACCGAACAATGCTTGCGTTCTGGCAGTTGTGGCGCGGTGCTGTGTTGGCCCCGCCAGGCGGATGACCGGGCCTTGCGCCGTTTGCAAGTGGCGGCGGAAACCGGCCAGACCCTGGCGTTCGCCTGGCGCTCGATCCAGGAGGCCATCAATCCGTCGCCAGCGGCGCTGCGCATCGCCATCGATACCCGGCCGGCGCAATTGCGCGTGCTCAAATGCCGCGGCGGGTTGGCTCGTTCGGCGCCGATTGCCTTTGCCACGCTCGCCACACAAACCGGGCATTGAGGTTGCGATGCGCTGGGTCTGTATTCTCTTCCCGCAATTGGCGCTGGACGCTGCGCTGCGTCAGCGCCCCGATCCCGATCAGCCCCTGGCATTGCTGACCGGTCCGGCCCAGCGTCGGGTGCTGCAAGCGGTGAATGCGCCGGCACGAGCCTTGGGCTTGCGTCCTGGCCAGACCATGACCGCCGCCCAGGCCTTGAGCAAAGGCTTTGCCACCGCCGAATACGACGCGGCGCAAATCGAACACTGGCAACAGTTCCTGGCGGCCTGGGCCTACCGTTTCAGCGCCCAGGTCAGCGTGCATTACCCGCGTACGCTGCTGTTCGAGATCGAGTCGAGCCTTGGCCTGTTTGGCCCCTGGCCGGTGTTCGAGGCGCGCTTGCGGGCCGAGCTGACCGAGCTGGGCTTTCGTCATCGCATCGTCGCCGCTCCCAATCCGGTGGCGGCACGGGTGTTGGCCAATGCCTATGATGCCCTGGTGGTGCCCGACGCCGAGACCTTGCAACAGTGCCTGGGAGACATGCCTGTGGAGCGTATCGGCCTGGAACCCGACGTCGCCACGGCGCTGTCGCGCATGGGCCTGCGCCGCTTGAGCCAGGTCCAGGCCTTGCCCCGGCAGACCCTGGCGCGGCGCTTCGAGGCCCAAGTGCTCAAGCACCTCGACGCGTTGATGGGCCATCGCACCCTGGCGCTGTCGTTCTACCTGCCGCCGGACCGTTTTGATGTGCGCATCGAGCTCAACTATGACGTGCAATCCCATCAAGCGCTGTTGTTCCCGTTGCGCCGGCTGACCGGTGACTTGTCGGCCTTCCTCTGCGGGCGCGACAGCGGCGTGCAGCGCTTTGACCTGCACCTGGAGCATGCCGGGTTGCCGGATACAGTGATCAAGGTCGGCCTGCTCAGCGCCGAGCGGGCCCCGGCGATGCTCTTCGAACTGGCCCGCGGTCGCTTGGAACAGGTGCAGGTCGAGGCCCCGGTGCGGGGCTTTCGCTTGTGTGCCGAGGACCTGCCGAGTTTCGTGCCCCAGCGCCTGGAGCTGTTCGACGAACGTCCCCAGCAATCATTGCCCTGGGAGCAACTGCGCGAACGCTTGCGGGCCCGGCTGGGGGATGAGGCCGTGCAGGGCCTGGGGTTTCGCGACGACCATCGGCCTGAGTGCGCCTGGCAGATGACCTCCCAGCCCCGCTCCCAGGCTTGTCCGGTGCGCGACGGCGTGCAGCGTCCCGGCTGGCTGCTGGAGGAGCCCCAGGCATTGGCGCAAGGTCAGGCGCACATCCTCATGGGCCCCGAGCGCATCGAGACCGGTTGGTGGGACGGCGCGGATGTGCGCCGTGACTATTACCTGATCGAAACCCGCCGCGGACAACGTGGCTGGGCCTATCGACCGGTGGGCGAGGGCGGGCCGCTGTGGCTGCAGGGCTGGTTCGCATGAACGTTGAGTATGCCGAGCTGCATTGCCTGTCGAACTTCAGCTTCCAGCGCGGCGCCTCCAGTGCCCTGGAGTTGTGCCGTCGCGCCAAGCAGCAGGGCTACCAGGCCCTGGCGATCACCGACGAATGCACCTTGGCCGGAATCGTCCGGGCCTGGCAGGCGGCCAAGGAGCTGGAGCTGCAACTGATCGTCGGCAGCGAAATCCAGGTCGAGAACGGCCCGAAACTGGTGTTGCTGGTGGAAGACCTGGAAGGCTATCAAGCCTTGTGCCGGCTGATCACCCGCGCCCGGCGGCGCAGCGAGAAAGGCCACTATCGCATCGTGCGAGAGGACTTCGACCAGCCCTTGTCGGGGCTGCTGGCGTTATGGATAGCCGAGGGCAAGGACGCCGAGGAACACGGCCGTTGGCTCCAGTCGATCTTTGCCGGGCGCCTGTGGCTGACGGTCCAGTTGCATTGCGCACAGGACGACCGCCGCCGATTGGCAGACTCGTTGGCGCTGGCCGAACGCTTGGGTCTTCCAGTTGTGGCCAGTGGTGATGTGCACATGCACGTGCGCGGCCGTCGTGCCCTGCAGGACACCATGACCGCCATCCGCCACCACGTCACGGTGGCCGAGGCTGGCCAGCGCTTGCACCCCAACGGCGAGCGTCACTTGCGCAGCCGCAAGGATCTGGCCGATCTCTATCCGCGGGCCTTGCTCGATGAAACCCTGAACATCGCCCGGCGTTGCACCTTCGACCTCGGCCAACTGCGTTACCAATACCCCCGTGAGCTGGTGCCCGCGGGGCATGATCCGGCGTCCTGGCTGCGGGAGCTGACCGAGCGCGGCATGCGCGAGCGGTGGAAGGATGGCGTGACAGACAAAGTGCGGGCACAGATCGACAAGGAGCTGAGCCTGATCGCCGAGCTGGGCTATGACAGCTATTTCCTCACCGTACAGGACATCGTCAGCTTCGCCCGCAGCCGTCATATTCTTTGCCAAGGGCGTGGTTCGGCGGCCAACTCGGCGGTGTGCTACGCCTTGGGCATCACCGAAATCGATCCCAGCCTTACCAGCCTGTTGTTCGAACGCTTCCTGTCCCGGGAGCGCAACGAGCCGCCGGACATCGACGTCGACTTCGAACACGATCGTCGCGAGGAAGTGCTGCAGTACGTGTTCCAGCGCTACGGTCGTCATCGTGCGGCATTGACGGCGGTGGTCAGCAGTTACCACGGCGCCGGGGCGGTGCGCGATGTGGCCAAGGCCCTGGGCTTGCCGCCGGACCAGGTCAACGCCCTGGCCGATTGCTGTGGCCGCTGGAGCGACGAGGCGCCGCCAGTGGAGCGTTTGCGTGAAGGTGGCTTCGACCCGGACAGCCCGGTGTTGCGCCGGGTCCTGAGCCTGACCCGGCAATTGATCGGTTTTCCCCGGCATTTGTCCCAGCACCCTGGTGGCTTCGTGATTTCCGAGCAACCCCTGGACACCCTGGTGCCGGTGGAAAACGCCGCCATGGCCGAACGCACCATCATCCAGTGGGACAAGGACGACCTGGACGCGGTCGGGTTACTCAAGGTGGACATCCTGGCCCTGGGCATGCTCAGTGCGATTCGTCGCTGTTTCGACTTGATCGAGCGCTATCGGGGCCAGCGCTACGCCCTGGCGTCGCTGCCCAAGGATGATCGGGCGACCTACGAAATGATCAGTCGCGCCGACACCATCGGTGTGTTCCAGATCGAGTCCCGGGCGCAGATGTCGATGTTGCCTCGGCTGAGGCCCAAGACGTTCTACGATTTGGTCATCGAAGTGGCCATCGTACGCCCCGGGCCGATCCAGGGTGGGATGGTGCATCCGTACCTGCGCCGCAGAAACAAAGAAGAGGCGGTGACTTATCCCTCTGAAGCGTTGAAGCAAGTGCTCAACCGCACCCTGGGTGTTCCCTTGTTCCAGGAGCAGGTCATGCAGATCGCCATCGTCGCGGCCGATTACACCCCGGGTGAGGCAGACCAATTGCGTCGCTCCATGGCGGCCTGGAAACGTCACGGTGGGTTGGAGCCCCATCGGGAACGCCTGGCGCAGGGGATGAAAAAAAACGGCTACACCGCTGAGTTCGCCGCGCAAATCTTCGAACAGATCAAAGGCTTCGGCAATTACGGCTTCCCGGAATCCCACGCCGCCAGTTTCGCCTTGCTGACCTACGCCAGCAGTTGGCTCAAATGCCACGAACCGGCGGCGTTCGCCTGTGCCCTGATCAACAGTTGGCCCATGGGGTTCTACAGCCCGGACCAGATCCTCCAGGATGCCCGCCGGCATCAACTGTCGATCCGCCCGGTGGACGTGCGCGCCAGCGATTGGGATTGCAGCCTCGAGCCCATGGACGGTCGACAACCGGCGATCCGCATGGGGCTGTGCATGATCAAGGGCTTTCGCGAAGAGGATGCCCGCCGTATCGAAGCGGCCCGCCGGCATCGGCCCTTCAGCGACGTGGCTGACTTGGGCGAGCGCGCGCAGCTCGATGCCCGGGCCCAGGCGCAATTGGCCGATGCGGGGGCTTTGCAGGGCCTGGCTGGTGATCGCCATCGTGCCCGCTGGGAAGTGGCCGGGGTGCAGAAACAACTGGGCTTGTTCGCCGGTTTGCCCTGCCAGGAGGAACCGCCCGTGGCCCTGCCAAAACCTACGCTGGGGGAAAACCTGTTTGCCGATTACACCACGCTCGGCACGACACTGGGCCCTCATCCATTGGCCCTGCTGCGCCCCGAACTGCGCGCACGGCGCTGCCGCAGCTCACGGGAGCTGCAAGAGGTGGAGCATGGCCGCAACGTCAGCGTCGCCGGGCTGGTTACCGGTCGCCAACGCCCGGGCACGGCTAGCGGTGTGACCTTTGTCACCCTGGAAGATGAATTCGGCAACCTCAATGTGGTGGTCTGGCGCGACTTGGCCGAACGCCAGCGCAAGACCTTGGTGGGCTCGCAACTGCTCAAGGTCGACGGGCGCTGGGAAAGCGTCGGCGAGGTCCGCCACCTGATCGCCGGGCGCTTGAGCGACCTGACCGAGTTGTTGGCGGGTATCCAGGTGCAAAGCCGTGACTTTCGCTGAGCCCCAGCAACACCGCCGTTTTTGTGGCGAGGGAGCTTGCTCCCGCTGGGCTGCGTAGCAGCCCCCCAAAAAATGGTTTATGCAATCCATCAGGCACACCGCATCAGCCGGTTTACGACGGCTGCGCCGCCGAGCGGGAGCAAGCTCCCTCACCACAGGATCGGGCCTGGATCGACCAGCATGAAACCAAACGCCAACCCAGCGCTCGAAGCTCTGATCCCAAGGGGTTTGTGGATGCCGACTCCCTGCAGGCATTTTGAGGTTCAGAATCGATCATGCAGTTTCTATCCCAAAATCACGGGTGCCCTGGATGGGGCGGTGAAATGGCCGGGCGTATCCGGGCGTTCGATTGGAGCCGGACCGAGTTGGGCGCCATCGAGCACTGGTCCGCCAGCCTGCGCAGTGCCGTCCAGTTGTTGCTGGCTTCGCCCCTGCCGATGGTGATGTTGTGGGGCCGCCAGGGCTTCATGATCTACAACGATGCCTATGCCGAGTTTGCCGGTGGCCGCCATCCTTACCTGCTGGGGTGTGCAGTGGAGTTGGGTTGGCCGGAGGTCGCCGAATTCAATCGGCATGTGCTGGACGTCTGCCTGGCCGGCGGCACCTTGTCCTACCGCAGCAAAGAGCTGGTCCTGCTACGCGATGGCAAGCCTGAAGATGTGTGGATGGACCTCTATTACAGCCCGGTGCCCGATGACGACCAGTCCCCGGCGGGCGTGCTGGCGATTGTGGTGGAAACCACCGAGCTCGTGTTGACCGAGCGCGCCCGGCAAGAGGCCGAACGCAGTTACCGAGCCGTCAACGAGCGCATCCAACTGGCCCTCTCGGCCGGACCATTGCTGGGGTCGTTCGTCTGGGACATCCAGGCCGACACACTGTCGGGCGATGAGCGTTTCGCCCGTACCTTCAACTACCCGCCAGACTGTTCACTGGACGCACTGCCCATCGAAATTGCCCGCCAGCGCATCCACGCCGATGACCTCGAAGAGGTCAACCAGCGGATCGAACTGACCTTGCGCACGGGCATCCCCTACAGCGCTGAATATCGGGTGCGCCGCCTGGGCGGTGATTACCTTTGGGTGCTGGCCAGCGGTCGCTGCGAATTCGATGCCACGGGCAAGCCCCTGCGTTTTCCAGGTGTACTGATTGACATCAATGAACGCAAGACAGCCGAAGCTTCGCTGCTCAAATTCACCCGCGACCTGGAACAGCGGGTCGCCGACGAGGTGCAGGCGCGGCTGGCGGCAGAAGAGCAGTTGCGTCAGTCGCAAAAGCTCGAGGCCATTGGCGGTCTCACTGGCGGCGTGGCCCATGACTTCAACAACCTGCTGCAAGTGATTGCCGGCAACCTGCACTTGCTGGCCCGCCACGAACGGGACAACGTCAACGTGCAACGGCGGGTCAGTGCCTCCATCGAAGCCGTGGAGCGGGGGGCCAAGTTGTCATCGCAACTGCTGGCTTTTGCCCGGCGCCAGCCATTGTCACCGGCGGTCTACAACCCACGACGCATCTATGATGGCATGGGTGAACTGTTGCAACGGGCCTTGGGCGAAACCATCCAGATTGACGTGAGCTTGCCCCAGGAGCCCTGGTGCATTCACGTCGATCGCAATCAATTGGAAAACGCCCTGTTGAACCTGGCGATCAATGCGCGCGATGCCATGGGCGGCGAGGGCACCATCCGCCTGATTGGGGAGAACATCGTGCTCGATCAAGCGTTCTGTGCCGGCAAGGGGATCTCGGCCGGCGACTATGTCCGGCTGTCGGTGATCGACTGCGGTGCCGGCATGCCACCCGAGATCCTGAAGCAGGTGTTCGAACCCTTTTTCACCACCAAGACCGATGGCCAGGGCACGGGGCTTGGACTGAGCATGGTGTTCGGGTTCGTCAAGCAGAGTGGCGGCCATATCGAGATCTCCAGCGACCTGGGCGAGGGCACGCGAGTACGGATGTATTTCCCTCGAAGCCTTGCACCCGAAGCGGGCGAAGCCGAGCAACACGACATGCTTCAGTCCGGCAGGCAAGAGACGATCCTGGTGGTGGAGGACAACAACGAGGTGCGCAGCGCGTCGGTGGAACTGCTGGAACAGTCCGGCTATCGGACCCTCACGGCCGCCAACGGCGATGAGGCGATGAAGCTGCTGCTGGAAGGCATCTCGGTCGACCTGATCTTCACCGACGTCGTCATGCCCGGCCTGATCAAGAGTTCCGACCTGGCCGCCTGGGCCAAGGTGCAGAAACCGCCGGTCCCGGTGCTGTTCACCTCGGGGCACACCCGGGACATCATCTCCCGGAATCATCAACTGAGCCCCGATACCCATTTGTTGAGCAAACCCTACGGCCCGGACGCGCTGACCCGGATGGTGAGGCGTGTGCTGGGCGGTTGATCGCGGCGCTGCAAACAAATGGAACCGAAGCCGTCGCGTCACCTTCGAATGTTCAAGACCGGTCATCCATCCGGCCCTGTCATGAACGAGGTGCCTATGAACGACGATCCCGCAAACACCCAGCAACAAGGCCAGACGCAAACCCCGTCCCCGCGCAATGACCCGGCGATCGATCCCAAGCTTGCGGCGGACTCATCGGACACCCAGTCCGTCAGCCCCGCCGGGACTGACCAGGCCCAGAGCGCGGCCCCGGAGGTCGATCAGAAGAATCTTCATCGGGACAACGACAATACCTTCAGCCCTGGCTTCGAGCCGGATCCAGATCGGCCGAAGTCCGGCGAAAGCACGGATGCGGATATCGACACCGACGGTGGTTAACCGCTAACCCGATTTGTCGGAACAGTGGTGCTGATGAGTCGTTTGGCGCTTGGGCTGCCTCAGTGCCTGCCTTTCCAGCGGTCCAAGGCAATCAGCACCAGAGACACCACGACGAATCCCAGCAGTACCATCACCGCATTAAGGAACACCCGGGGGTAACCCAGCGTGTCCACTTCGATAAAGGGATAGGGGTAGGCGCCGACAAAGTAACCACGCACCAAGGCGTAGATGAAATAGACCAGCGGATAGATCAGCCACGGCCAGACATCTTGCCATTGCAAAGTGCCCTTGGGCACGCAGAACCACCAATAGACCACGAACAGCACCGGCATCACGTCATGCAGCAATTCGTCGGCCACCCACTGCAAGCCCTGGGGGTTCCAGACATTGCGCAGCAGCAGGTTGTACGCCACCCCCACGAGTATGATGGCAGCGGCTACACCGCCCTGGACCGTGGGCTTGAGAAAGAATCGCCGCAGCGCCGAATCCCCTGAGGTGGCCGCACAGGTCAGTACCACTGCCACCAGGATATTGGTCAGCACCGTAAAATAACTAAAGAAGATGTCTACTCCGCCCCACAGGCTCTTGCCGCCCTGCCAGCGCGAAGTCAGGATCAGGTAGAGCTGGAGGATCAATGCGAACCATCCCAGCAGTGCGGCAATTTTCACCGCGATACCGCCAGCGCTTTGCGTTAACACCGGTTCATCGCTCATGACTTGGCTCCTGCTTCGCGGCACCTGCGACTGCAAAGCCCCAAGAGGTTGGATGCTTGTATCAGCAGGATGGTCTTGAGCAAGACCCTAGGAGCGTGGGTTGCAATATTCTACTGTCAGAAATGACAGTGCTGACCAGCGGTAGCCATGAACACCGATGGACTTGGGTTGAATAAGGCCATCTTCATGAAGACGGCCCTTATTCTGTGCCTCAGGATTACTTGCTCGGATGAGCAGCCTGCAGTTTCTTGGCTTCTTCCAGGTGATGTTGCAGGTCTGGCAGCATCTTCTGGGCGAACGCCTTGAGTTCGGTATTGCCAGCCTTCTTATCGTCGGTAACGGTTTCGGCTTCTTTCTTGAACAGGACGATGGTTTCTTCGTGGGCCTTGACCTGGTTGTTGGCATAGGCCGCATCAAAAGACTCATCGCGCACGTCGAGAATCTTCGCCTTGGCTTTTTTCATCAACGTGGTGTCGTCGGGTACCTCGATGTCATGTTTTTGCGCCAGGGCTTTCAGCTCTTCGTTGGCCTTGGTGTGGTCAGTGATCATCTTGTTGGCGAATGCCTTGATGTCCGCCGATTGGCTTTTTTCCAAGGCCAGTCTGCTGGTCTCGATTTCTGCAATTCCACCGGCCGCCGCGTTATCGACAAAGTCGTTGGAAGTCGCGGCCCATGCCATGCCCGTGCTGGTACTCAGGGCAACTGCCAGGCCGAGTTGACGCAGGGTGAATCTGTCCATAGGTAAGTCTCCACACAAGTTGAACGAGCGATTCTTGTCGTCTCTGTTTAATGGAGGGAGACGTACCGGCAAAGGTTTGATCGCCAAGCGATCCGGCACGACGAACGGTCACCGCTGGTCGGATTGGCGGTCGACAGAACCCCGTCGACGAGGCCATCCTGATCATCGATGAGCGCTGTAAAGGCGTCTTCCACCGACCCACTGAAGGAGGTGTTCCATGCCGGTGTCCCACGATTTGTGCCAGGACCTGAACTGCACAAAAGACCACATCCAGCAAAAACGCAGCGAGGATCCGAGGCTCGACTCGTTACTTCAGAAATATTCCCAACTTGATGCCGAGGTCGTTGACGCTGAAAAACCATCATCGCCGGGTCTGTCCGACGATGTCCTGGAGACGCTCAAGAAGAAACGCTTGCTGCTCAAGGATAAGATTGCAGACAAATTGAAGGAGCCGTGAGGCTGGCCTGCCTGAGGGGCCCTTTTTGAAGGGCCCTGAACGTGTAGGGCGAAACTCAATGAACCCGTGGCGAGGGAGCTTGCTCCCGCTGGGCTGCGCAGCAGCCCCAAAACCATTCGACACGGGGCACCCGGAAAAACGCTTTGGCAGGTTTTACACTTTTGTGGCAAGGGGATTTATCAGGTCAGTGGATCCCAACGCTGCGACCAGTCGCTGCCGGTCTTGACGATCTCTCGCAATACCTCGAATGCCTGCTGCAACGCCGCTGAATCCCGATCGCGGGAGTAGACCAGGTAGGTGGGGTAGTTGAATTCCGGTGCCTTGGGCACCCGTTCCAGGATGCCGCTGTCCAGGTAGCTCTGCACGACTCGGGTGCGGAAGTAGCCGCTGCCGCCGTTTTCCAGGATGTACTGCAGGGCCAGGGGGCCGAGGTTGAAGGTCACGGCGGCCTTGGCCTTGTCCGGTAGCGCGGTGTCGTGTTGGCGCCGGAAGTCAGCACTCCAGTCGATGTACACGTAGGGCTCGGGACGGGCGGCCAGGCGTACCAGGATGAGTTTCTCTTCCAACAGCTGTTCTACCTGCAGGCGCGGCCAGTATTCGGGCTGATAGACCACTGCCGCGTCCAGCAGACCCAGCTCCAGCTGTTGTAGCAGTTTCTCGCCGTCGCGGATGTCCATGCGCAGGGCATGGCCGGGAATTTTCTGGCGCAGCTCGCCGGCCCAGGCGAGCATCAAGGGATTGCACAGGCTGACCTCGCCCCCCAGGTGCAAGACGTTGCGATAGCCCTCGGGCAGTGGCAGGTCCCGACGGGCCGCTTCCCAGGTCTGCACGAGCTGGTTGGCGTAGACCACAAACGCCTCGCCATCGCTGGTCAAGCGCGCGCCGGCACGATTGCGTACGAACAGCGCGCAGCCAAGCTGGCTTTCGAGCTTCTGGACCCGGGCGGTGATCGCCGTCTGGGTCACGTGCAGCTTTTCGGCCGCTGCAGCGAGGCTGCCGTGGCGGACGATTTCCAGGAAGGTGCGGGCGAGATCGATGTCCATGTTCAGGCCGATACGGGGGAAGCGGGCATTGTAAGAGCTGCCGCGCCTCGCCGATACCGGACATTATTGGACGGCTTGGACCTGTGCCGTTCGTGCCCAAGGGGCGACCAGGCGTTCTGGCGTGCGGCAGGCCTTGTGCTTGAAGACGAAACCACGGCACTTGTCGGCGAAGCCGTGGCGATTGTCCACCATGTCATGTCGCATCTGCGCGAGCTCACCCTCGCGGCACGCCTGGATCGCTGACAGGCTCCGCTCGGCCTTGCGAACCCGGATGCTTTCATAGTTCGGATCGAGCAGCGCACTGTTGGCTCGTTGCAGCAGCCACAGGCCGAACTCGTCGGGGCAGCGTGGTCCGATCTCCTGGACCATGCCGTAGCGCAATGCCTGGAGGGCGCTGATCGGCAGGCAGTCCCGGGTGAGTTTCCAGGCCATGTCCGGCCCGACCGCGCGGGGCAGGCTGTAGGTCCAGTATTCAGAGCCGTACAGGCCCATGGTCGCGTAGTGCGGGTTGAGCACGATGTCACGGCGCGCCAGCACGATATCGGCCGCCAGAGCCAACATCACACCGCCGGCCCCGGCGTTACCCGTCAGACCGCTGACCACCAGTTGCCGTGCGCTGAACAACTCAAGGCAAACGTCATCGATGGCCTGTATGTTGGCCCAGGCCTCCAGGCCGGGTTCGGCGGCGGCCTGGATAACGTTCAGGTGCACGCCGTTGGAAAAGCTCCCGCGCCCGCCGCGGATCAACAGCACCTGGGTGTCCCGGGACTTGGCCCAGCGCAATGCCGCCACCAGGCGCTGGCATTGCTCAGTGCTCATCGCCCCGTTATAGAACTCGAACGTCAGCTCTCCCACATGGCCGCATTCCCGGTAGCGAATGGGCTGATAAGACTCATCGCTGAACGGCTGGCGGGCCAGGGAACCGTCGAGCACCGGGACGCCTTCGAGGAGGTTCGACAAAACATGGCGCGCCGGACGCTTGAAGGTCTGGTCGCCGGGCTGCGGCTTGCGGCGCAGGGCGCCGATCCACAGGCTTGTATCCCCTGTCGCCACCAACACCGCATCGTCACGCACGGCCAGCAGTTCGCCGGGCAGGCCGTGGCGAACGTCCGGATGGGCGTCGTACAGGTAAAACTGTTCGCCGGCCAGGCTCGCGAGTACGCCGGGTTGACCGTCGGCCGCGTCGATGCAGCGCTTGATGAAACCGCTGCTGTCGTGCCAACTGAAGGTGCGATGGGCCTGGGTCATGTTCGGTTGCAGGCGTCCGACCACGTCATGACGGCCATAGTCCAGTGGTACCGGGATGAAACCGTCGAGGTACTTCTCCACGACCTCGCGGATGCAACGAATGGCGGCGTCGCTGACCGGGCCGTTATACAGCTCGGATTTGCGCAGGCCTTGGGGCAGGTCGAATTCGCACGTGGCCCAGACTGGCCCGGCGTCCATTTCCTCTACCGCCTGCAATGCCGTGACGCCCCAGCGCTCGGGCTGCCGAGTGATCGCCCAGTCCAGGGCGCTGGCGCCGCGGTCGCCGACAATTCCGGGATGAATGATCACCACCGGGCGCCGCGGATTGCGCCATAACTGCTCGGGTACACGGTCCTTGAGAAACGGGCAGATCACCAGGTGGGCGCCGCTTTCTTCGATTTGCCGGCAGACCGAGGCCGGATCGGTGAACAGCACGACGCTAGGGCGATAGCCGGCCTCGCGCAGGTCCAGCCAGGCGCGTTGGGTCAGGCCGTTGAAGGCACTCGACAGCAAAATGATCTTCAGTGTGGGCATGAGTCTCTCTTCCGTGAGATGAGCAGGCGCCGGCTCCCGATGAGCCGTCCCTGGCTTGATGGAAGCGCTACATTAGCGGCTGGGGGAGGAGCGACAACTGACAGGGATCAAGGTTGTGAGTGCAAGGCAGAATCAGCGCAGGGCAGAAACACGAATCCCGCCACGGGGGCGGGATTCGTTTGCAATCAGAGGCCCGCGAAAAACGCGAGCGCAGTCTCAGCCAGGGAACAGCTCGGACAGTTTCATGGCCAGCATCATGTCGCCTTCGGTACGCAGCTTGCCGCTCATGAACGCTTGCATGCCGTCGGTGCTGCCGTCGACGATGCCTTGCAGGGTTTCGCCGTCCATCACCAGGGTCACCTGGGCGTCCGGGTTTTCACCTTCCTGCAGTTCGCAGGTGTTGTCCTTGACGACCAGCGAGAAATTCTTGGTATCGTCGATGCGGAAACCGAATACCAGATCCAGGCCGGCAGCGGCGGCTGGGTTGAACTTGGCTTTCATGGCTTGTACGGCGTCGGCTACGGAGGTCATGGTTTCGATCCTTATTTGGGTGGTACAGCAAGGGTCTACAGTAATCCGGACTCAGCGAAAGGTGATGAGGTCCGGGGCCTTCAGCAGTTGCAGGTGGGCATGGCTGTTGAAGGAAGCCAGGGCCACCTCGCGGCCCCTGAATTTCAGGTGGTTGAGCGAGGTGTTGACGATTTGCCAGTTCAGTTCGAAGGCCTGTCGGGCCGGTATCTGGGTGATCAGGTGGAGCAGGGCGGTGATGGTGCCGCCGGAGGTGAACACGGCTATTTTGTGGGTGTTGTCGGCTTGCTCCAGGATGCGCTGCAGGCCCGCGTGGACCCGCTCGACAAAACCCAGCCAGCTTTCCAGGCCCGGCGGGTCATACTGGCCGCTGAGCCAGCGTTCGACGATCAGCGCGAAGATGCGCTGGAATTCGGCGCGGTTCTGCGCAGCGTTGCGCAGGATATGCAGCGCCTCGGGCTCCTGGGGAAGCATGTCCGGCAGCAGGGCGCGAATGACCGCGTCGGCATCGAACTCGTTGAACGCGGTGTCGGTTTCCAGCCCGGGAACCGGTAACCCGGCGGCGGACATCTGTTCCAGCGCGCCGATGGCGGTATCCTGTTGGCGACGCAGGTCACCCGAGAGGCAGCGATCGAACACGACACCGAGCTCCGCCAGGTGGCCGCCGAGCACTTGCGCCTGGCGCACGCCATTGGGTGAAAGGACATCGTAGTCGTCCGCACCAAAGGAGGCCTGGCCATGTCGAATCAGATAGATACTGCCCACGTCCGCGTCATCCCGGTACGTTGAAGGTTTGGCGAGGTTATGGGGATGGCGGTGAGCTGTCAATGAAAAAACATACGCTTGTTTGAAATGCCCGTTGCAGCCTTGTCCTGCCTCGCTCGCGTTAACGTAACCACCGGTTTCATGACTGGTCGCGACGCAGCCGCATGGGTATGCTGGGACCGTTACGCGCCTGTGTTCAGTGGCACATTGCATTTAAGGAGTTGCTGTGGAGTTTTTCATCGAGTACGCCGGTTTCCTGGCCAAGACCGTGACGCTGGTGATCGCCATCCTGGTGGTGCTGGTCAGTTTTGCTGCGTTGCGCAGCAAGGGGCGGCGCAAGTCGACCGGTCAGTTGCAGGTGAGCAAACTCAACGATTTCTACAAGGGGCTACGTGAGCGCCTGGAACAGACGCTGCTGGACAAGGATCAGCTCAAGGCGCTGCGCAAGGCCGAAGGCAAGGCTGAAAAGGCCGGGAAGAAAAACAAGGACAAACCGGCGGCCAAGCCCCGGGTGTTCGTGCTGGATTTCGACGGTGACATCAAGGCCTCGGCCACCGAGAGCCTGCGTCATGAAATCACTGCGCTGCTGACCCTGGCGACGCCGAAGGATGAAGTAGTGCTGCGCCTGGAAAGTGGCGGCGGCATGGTCCACAGCTATGGCCTGGCCTCGTCGCAACTGGCGCGGATCCGTCAGGCCGGCGTGCCGTTGACGGTCTGCATCGACAAGGTCGCGGCCAGTGGTGGCTACATGATGGCGTGCATCGGCGAGAAGATCATCAGCGCTCCCTTCGCGATCCTGGGTTCCATCGGCGTCGTCGCGCAATTGCCCAACGTCAACCGGCTGCTGAAGAAACACGACATCGATTTCGAAGTGTTGACGGCCGGGGAATACAAACGCACGTTGACGGTGTTCGGCGAAAATACCGAGAAGGGCCGGGAGAAATTCCAGGAAGACCTGGACATTACCCATGAGCTGTTCAAGAACTTCGTGTCCAACTACCGCCCGCAACTGGCCATCGATGAAGTGGCGACCGGTGAGGTCTGGTTGGGTGTCGCGGCGCAGGGCAAGGGCTTGGTGGACGAGCTGAAAACCAGCGATGAATACCTGGCCGAACGCGCCAAGGGTGCCGAGCTGTACCACCTGCACTACGCCGAACGCAAAAGCCTGCAGGAACGCATCGGCATGGCGGCCAGCGGTTCGGTGGATCGTGTGCTGCTCAGTTGGTGGAGCCGCCTGACCCAGCAGCGGTTCTGGTAATCCGCGTAGCCCGCCCTCGCACTGCCCCTGTGGGAGCGGGCTGGGCCGCCACGGTGGTAGGACCATCAAATGAAAAAGCCCTGAACCGGTACACCCGGCTCAGGGCTTTTTCATAGGGCTGTCTCAGCGACGACGGAACAGCGGCAGCGGTTCGTCAGTGGCAGCCTGGTAGGTCACCGAGAAGTCCTTGAGGCTTTCGAGGGCCTCAAAGGGGTCTTTGTCGGCACGCAAGGCAAAGGCGTCGAAGCCGCAGCGGCGCATGTAGAACAACTGGTCGCGCAGTACGTCGCCAATCGCCCGCAACTCACCCTTGAAACCATAGCGGTCGCGCAGCAGGCGGGCGTTGGAGTAGCTGCGCCCGTCGGTGAAGGCCGGGAAGTTCAAGGCGATGACCTGCAACTGGTTGGCGTCCTCGCCGATTTCCTCGGCTTCCTCGTCGGCGTCCAGCCACACGCCCAGGCCGCCGTCGCGGGCCTTGAGGGCGTGGGCATGATCGCGCCACAAGGCCAGGGGCACGATCAGGTCGTCACAGTTGGAGATGCCATCGAGGGTCGCGTCCTTGGGCAGCAGGTGCCAGGTTTCGTCGATGACCTCGTTGTTCTTAATGATTCGCTGCATAGACGCGTTCCTTGAAGAGGTCGATGCCAATACGTTGGTAAGTGTCGATGAAACGCTCGTCTTCGGTACGTTGTTCGATGTAAACGTCGATCAGCTTCTCGATCACGTCAGGCATATCGTCCTGGGCAAACGACGGGCCGAGGATCTTGCCCAGGCTGGCGTCGCGGCTACCGCTGCCGCCCAGGGAGACCTGGTAGAACTCTTCGCCTTTCTTGTCCACGCCCAGGATGCCGATGTGGCCGACGTGGTGGTGACCACAGGCGTTCATGCAGCCGGAAATGTTCAGGTCCAGCTCGCCGATGTCGAACAGGTAGTCCAGGTCGTCGAAGCGACGCTGGATCGATTCGGCGATAGGGATCGACTTGGCGTTGGCCAGGGAGCAGAAGTCGCCGCCCGGGCAGCAGATCATGTCGGTCAGCAGGCCGATGTTCGGGGTGGCGAAACCTTGCTCGCGCAACTCGCCCCAGAGGGTGAACAACTGGCTCTGTTCAACGTCCGCCAGGATGATGTTCTGCTCATGGGAGGTGCGCAGTTGGCCGAAGCTATAGCGCTCGGCCAGGTCGGCCACGGCGTCCAGTTGCTTGTCGGTGATGTCGCCCGGCGCGACGCCGGTTGGCTTCAGGGACAGGGTCACCGCGACATAACCCGGCTTCTTGTGGGCCAGGGTATTGCGGGTGCGCCAGCGGGCGAAGCCAGGGTGTTCCTTGTCGAGGGCAGCCAGCTCGGCGTTCTGGTTGCTCAGGACTTTGTAGTCTGGATCGACGAAATGCTTGGCCACACGGTGGACTTCTGCTTCGGTCAGGGTGGTCTGGCCGCCACGCAGGTGAGCCATCTCGGCTTCGACCTTCTCGGCGAACACTTCAGGCGTGAGGGCCTTGACCAGGATCTTGATCCGCGCCTTGTATTTGTTGTCGCGACGGCCGTAGCGGTTGTATACCCGCAGGATGGCGTCGAGGTAGCTCAGCAGGTCCTGCCACGGCAGGAACTCGTTGATGAACGCGCCGACCACCGGCGTACGCCCCAGGCCACCGCCCACCAGTACACGGAAGCCCAACTCGCCGGCCGCGTTGTAGACCGTCTCCAGGCCAATGTCGTGGACTTCGATGGCCGCACGGTCAGAGGTCGAGCCGTTGATGGCGATCTTGAACTTGCGTGGCAGGTAGGCGAATTCCGGGTGGAACGTCGTCCACTGGCGGACAATCTCGCACCACGGGCGCGGGTCGATCAACTCGTCGGCTGCGACACCGGCGAACTGGTCGGTGGTGACGTTGCGCAGGCAGTTGCCGCTGGTCTGGATCGCGTGCATCTGCACGGTGGCCAGTTCGGCGAGGATCTCGGGCACATCTTCCAGGGCTGGCCAGTTGTACTGGACGTTCTGCCGGGTACTGATGTGGGCGTAGCCCTTGTCGTAATCGCGGGCGATTTGCGCCAGCTTGCGCACCTGGCGCGAAGTCAGCTGGCCATAAGGCACAGCCACCCGCAGCATCGGGGCGAAGCGCTGGATATACAGGCCATTCTGCAAGCGCAGAGGGCGGAATTCTTCTTCGCTCAGCTCGCCTGCCAGATAGCGTCGGGTCTGATCACGGAACTGCTTGACGCGGTCCTCGATGATCCGCTGATCGTACTCGTCATATACGTACATATAAGTCTCGGTCTCAGGCTTGGGCCGATCAGAAACAGCTGCATGTTGGCTCGCTGGAATCGGGTTCTGCCTCGGCAATTCTGCGCGCACGGCCGCGCACTCCTAGAGGAGCCGGTGCAAGATACCTGTTTTGAGTTATGCGCAAAAGTGATGTTTGAGTATATGTAAAGAACCAAATCGACTAATGAGATTGATTATTGCCTAACCCACATTTGTCGTGCGGGCAATCATCGTCTTAACTGTGGTCGAGTCCCTATGCAATCACCTACAAAACCGACAAGAGGCGATGCAATGAGCAATCCGACCAAAGCAAGGAAAAGCGACAGTACCGTTGATGCCTGGGCCATTTTGTTCCTGATTATCCTGGTGGTGGGCACCGCAGTGTTCTGGGTCAGTCATCAATAGGTTCGAGCCGTTGCCAGCTACATGAAGGTCTCGCGTTCATGTGCCCGTTCGCCACCCGGGTCGTTATACTGGGTGGCGTATTATTCAGGGCGGGCGGGATGTTTAAGTTTATCTGCAGGCTGGTAGCGTTGTTATGCCTGTCATTCTGGTTACCGGTGCACGCCGCCGGCGCTGTTTCTCCTTCAGCCCAGGTGAGGGCTGCGACTTCGGTGGTGTTCCTCAATCCGGGGCGTTCGACCGAGACGTTCTGGGTCAGCTATAGCGAGTTCATGCAGGCCGCGGCTAATGGCTTGGGGTTGCGCCTGCGCGTGGAGTACGCCGAGCGCGATCCCGAGCGCATGATCCGCCAGGCTCAAGACGTCATCACGTCGGTTGACCGTCCGGACTACCTGGTGCTGGTGAACGAACAGTATGTTGCCCCGCGCATCCTGCAATTGGCCCAGGGTAGCGGGATCAAGCTGTTCCTGGTGAACAACACGCTGACCAGCGACCAGACCCGCCTGCTGGCACAGCAAGGCGCGCCGCCTGCCGAACTGCTTGGCAGCCTGGTGCCCGACGACGAGCGCAGTGGCTACCTGATGCTCACCGAGCTGTTGCGCCAGCATGGGCCGCTGGCGCCTGGGCAAACCCTCGACCTGTTGGCATTTTCCGGAAAGAAGTCCACGCCTTCGGCGCAACTGCGTGAGAAAGGTCTGTACCGGGCGCTGGCGGAGCATCCACAGGTACACCTGCGCCAGTTGGTCTATGGCGAGTGGAATCGCGAGCGCTCCTACGAGCAGGCCAGCCAACTGGCCAAGCGGTATCCGCAGACCGCGTTGGTGTGGTCCGCCAACGATGAGATGGCCCTGGGCGCCATGCAGGCGTTCGAGGAGGCGGGTCGCCAGCCAGGCAAGGATGTGTTGTTCAGCGCCATGAACAGTTCCAGGGCGGCGCTCCAGGCCCGCATCGACGGGCGCTTGAGCGTGCTGTTCACCGGGCACTTCAGTTTGGGAGGGTGGGCCATGGTGCTACTCCATGATCACGCCCGGGGCACTGACCTCGCGCGTCATGGCGGCTACAACCAGCAGATCGACCTGATGCAATCGCTCGATCCGGCCCGCGCTCGAGCGTGGCTGAACATGGATCCTGCCAAGGACTATCGCCTGGATTTCAAGCGCTTCAGCCTGGTGTCGCACCCGGATGGCGAGCGCTATGCCTTTTCGCTCGATGGGCTGGGGCGTCGCTAGCCTCGGCCCGGATTGCAGGCAAGCTGTCCATAATGATCTGTGGATACTAAGTGTTCACACACCCGCAAAGTACAACACCAAATTAACGATCCCATACAACGTCAACCCGAAAATGACCGTAAACAGGATGCCGAGGATCACGAAGTGACTTGGCTTTCCATGGGTAAAGTCCCGGGCGCGGTTTTTCCCGCTTTGCACGCCAAAGGCCGCCGCCCCCACGCTGTGCAGCATTTGCAACAGAGTGGGTGGCTTATTGTCGGTTGGATCGTCCATAAATCCCTCGTCTGTCATGTGTGTGGGACAAGCATAGACAAAAGATCTCGATCCGCGGTGGCCTCAGTCATGGATCTCTGGCGCCCGGTTTTCCCCCAACGCCTTGGCAGACAGAAAATCAGTCAACCTAAGCCTTCCTGACCCGTGTCGCTACTGGTACTTCTGTCAGTATCCGCTTCGGTGGGATTGGATCACGCTGATGACTCCTGTCACTTGCGGAGATATCAGCCATGAACGTCCGAAGCTCGTTCACGGCCACGGTTTTTTACCGTTGGGCTACGGCTACGCTGGTTTTCCTCTTGGGGTTGCCGGTAAGCAATGCGGCAACCGAAAGCCAAGAGAACACACCTCAACCGACGTCGGCGAGTGTTTATGCCAATGCGATTGGCGATGCCCGCTTTGAACGTTCGGCGATACACGTTGAGCAGGGCTATACGATTGAAAGTGGCAATTTGTATGCCCGTGATGGTGAGACGGGGTCGTTGGTGGTGGTTCGGTCTCCAGATGGAGCGGTCGTTGGGGTCGTCAATGAGCCCGATAAGCACGGCTTGTTAAAAGTTGATCCCCAGGGGCGCCTTACATTCATCGCCGAGCCAGCTGAAGACTTATTGGAAAACGATACGGTCAAATCACGGGAAGATCCTGCTCCTCCGGAGGCGGCCAGTGACGGGCACTCTTATATTGATATGCTCTTCGCTTATTCTGCCAATGCGCTGAATCAGCTGGAGGTCGATCCCATTGCTCACGCGCTTGCACAGGTTGAAATGGTCAATCTCAGCTTACGAAACTCGCGCGTCGGGGAAGTTTCATTGCGACTCGGTGCCGTCAGCGTTTTTGATGTGCCTTACAATACCAGTAACGAGGGATTGACCAATTGGCAAGATCTTCTCAGCCCCTATCGGGACCGGTACAAAACCGATGTGAACGCAGCCATTGCGACGGGTACCAACCAAGAGCAGGGAAGAGCCTATTTTCGTGGATATTCAAGCGTCAGCGCCTGGTATGCATCCACCACTTTTACCCATGAGATAGGGCATAACGTCGGAGGGGACCATTGCGAAGAGGCAAACGGTTCGGACTACAACTATGGCTACAATAACGGCAAAACCAAAACCAATATGTGTACCGGTAGTCGATCCCTCTACTATTCGACACCTGCCGTCAATGATACTTACGGCTTGCCGATAGGGGATGCAAGGACGGCCGACATGGCACGCGTCTGGCGTGAGAGTACGGCGCGATTGACGGGCTATAAACCGGAACTGCCAGGTCTGCGTATGCTTGTCGTCAGTGGCCTCCATAATCAGGCGTCTACTTACATCCGGATTCCTGGAATAGAGCGACTTTATATGGGTGGGATTGTTGCTCTGTCAGCCGATGTGGGTCCTACAGAGCTGGCGCCAGGAACAGATGAAAAGTTCACGATGCTGAGGGTGAAGTTGTTCAATGCGGTAGGTAATGAAGTGGTCGTTAAGTTACGGGGGATTCGCGTTCAAGAGGAAAATGGTTGGCGGGAAAATATGAACAGTAAGCGTTTTCTCGGAGCGCTCGGCCCCATGGTTGGGCTTGAAATACAATACGATGTTCGGGATAACGTAGCGCTTCCGGCGGGATACTATAATGGATTGTTGCAGTTGGAGGCTCGAAGGGCTAATTCCGATTGGAAGGAACCGATAAATATAATTGTCTCGGTGAAGAAGTAAATAAAGCGGTGGCGTCAGTATTTTATCGCGGTGTTTTGCGTTGGAAGCGCTGCTGGGCTTTCGAAAGACGACAGTTGAGTCCTGAAAATCGCAGCCTTCGGCAACGACAGGATTATGTATCCATGCAGTTGACGAAGGCTGCGGTCTGTTTGGGCCAAGATCTTATATCAGCTGTCATACCCCAAATTAGGCGATAACCAACGCTCCGTCACACTCAACTCCTGGCCTTTACGCGCGGTATAGCTCTGGACCTGGTCCTTATCGATCTTGCCCACGGCGAAGTACTGCGCCTGGGGATGGGCGAAGTACCAGCCGCTGACCGCCGCTGCCGGGAACATGGCGTAGTGTTCGGTGAGGAACACGCCGCTGCGTCCGGCCTTCAGTTCGCTGGCCTCGGGATCGAGCAGGCGGAACAGGGTGGCTTTCTCGGTGTGGTCCGGGCAGGCCGGGTAACCGGGGGCAGGGCGGATGCCGGTGTATTGCTCCTTGATCAGGGCGTCGTTGTCCAGGCTCTCGTCCTGGGCGTAGCCCCAATAATTTTTGCGCACTTGCTGGTGCAACCATTCGGCGCAGGCCTCGGCCAGACGGTCGGCGAGGGCCTTGACCATGATCGAGTTGTAGTCGTCGCCGGCCTCCTGATAGGCCTTGGCGACTTCTTCGGCGCCGATGCCGGCGGTGGTGATGAAACCGCCGACGTAATCGGTCACGCCGCTGTCCTTGGGCGCGACGAAATCGGCCAGGGAGAAGTTGGGCTTGCCGTCGGTCTTGATGATCTGTTGGCGCAGGTGGTGCAGGCGCGCCAAGGGCTTGCCGTCGTCACCGTAGACTTCCAGGTCGTCGTCATGCACCTGGTTGGCCGGCCAGAAGCCGAACACCGCGCGAGCGCTGATGAGTTTCTCGTCGATCAGCTTGCGCAGCATGGCCCGGGCATCGGCGTACAGTGCGGTGGCGGCTTCGCCGACCACTTCGTCGGTGAGGATGCGTGGGTACTTGCCGGCCAGGTCCCAGGAGATGAAAAACGGCGTCCAGTCGATGTATTCGGCCAGGACGTTCAGGTCGATGTTATCCAGCACCTTGGCGCCGGTGAAGGTCGGCTTGACCGGCTGGTAGCTGCTCCAGTCGAACTGCGGCTTCTTGGCGATGGCCGCTGCATAGCTCAGGCGTTCGGTCCGAGCGCTACGGTTGGATGTACGCTCGCGCACGTCCATGTAGTCCAGGCGGGTTTTCTCGACGAAAGCCGGCTTGAGTTCCTTGGACAGCAACTGGGTCGCCACGCCCACGGCACGGGAGGCATCGGTGACGTAGATCACCGCGTCGTTGCTGTACTTGGGCTCGATCTTTACCGCCGTGTGGGCCTTGGAGGTGGTGGCGCCACCGATCATCAGCGGCAGGTGGAAATCCTGGCGCTGCATCTCCCGCGCCACATGCACCATTTCATCCAGGGACGGGGTGATCAGGCCGGACAGGCCGATGATGTCGCACTTCTGTTCCTTGGCTACCTGCAGGATCTTCTCCGCCGGCACCATCACGCCCAGGTCGACGATGTCATAGCCGTTGCAACCGAGCACCACGCCGACGATGTTCTTGCCGATGTCATGCACGTCGCCCTTGACCGTGGCCATCAGGATCTTGCCCTTGGCTTCCGGCTTGTCGCCTTTTTCCGCCTCGATGAACGGAATCAGGTGGGCCACCGCCTGCTTCATCACCCGGGCGGATTTCACCACCTGGGGCAGGAACATCTTACCGGCGCCAAACAGGTCGCCGACGATGTTCATGCCGGCCATCAGTGGGCCTTCAATGACCTCGATCGGTCGGGCGAACGACAGTCGCGATTCTTCGGTGTCTTCGACGATGTGGGTGGTGATGCCCTTGACCAGGGCATGTTCCAGGCGCTTGTTCACTTCCCAGCCGCGCCATTCCTCGGTTTCCGCTTCCTTGACGCTGCCGTCGCCCTTGTACTTGTCGGCGATGGCGAGGAGGGCGTCGGTGCCTTCGGGGGTACGGTTGAGGATCACGTCTTCCACGGCGTCGCGCAGTTCCACCGGGATCTGGTCGTAGATCTCCAGTTGGCCGGCGTTGACGATGCCCATGGTCAGGCCCGCGCGGATCGCATACAGCAGGAACACCGAGTGGATCGCCTCGCGCACCGGGTTGTTGCCTCGGAACGAGAAGGACACGTTGGACACGCCGCCGGAGGTCAGCGCGTAGGGCAGTTCGTCGCGGATGTAGGCGCAGGCGTTGATGAAATCCACGGCATAGTTGTTGTGCTCTTCGATACCGGTGGCGACGGCGAAGATGTTCGGGTCGAAAATGATGTCTTCCGGCGGGAAGCCGACTTCATTGACCAGGATGTCATAGGAGCGCTTGCAGATTTCCTTCTTGCGCGCCTCGGTGTCGGCCTGGCCGGCTTCGTCGAACGCCATCACCACCACGGCGGCGCCGTAGCGCTTGCACAGCTTGGCGTGATGGATGAACTGCTCGACGCCTTCCTTCATGCTGATGGAGTTGACGATGCCCTTGCCCTGGATGCACTTGAGGCCGGCCTCGATCACTTCCCACTTGGAGGAGTCGATCATGATCGGCACGCGGGAGATGTCCGGTTCGCCGGCAATCAGATTGAGGAAGGTCACCATGGCCTTCTTCGAATCGAGCATGCCCTCGTCCATGTTGATGTCGATCACCTGGGCGCCGGCCTCGACCTGCTGCAGTGCCACTTCCAACGCTTCGGTGTAGTTGTCCTCGCGGATCAACCGGGCGAACTTGGCGGAACCGGTAATGTTGGTCCGCTCGCCGACGTTGACGAACAGCGAGCTGCGATCGATGGTGAACGGTTCCAGGCCCGACAGGCGGCAGGCCCGGGGAATCTCTGGAATCGGTCGCGGGGCATAGCCGGCCACGGCCTTGGCGATGGCTTCGATGTGCGCCGGGGTGGTGCCGCAGCAACCGCCGACGATGTTCAGGAAGCCGCTCTGGGCGAATTCCTCGATGACTTTGGCGGTCTCGGCCGGCAATTCGTCGTATTCACCGAATTCGTTGGGCAGGCCGGCGTTCGGGTGCGCCGAGACATGGGTGTTGGCCTTGTTCGACAGCTCTTCCAGGTACGGGCGCAGCTCGCTAGCGCCGAGGGCGCAGTTCAAGCCCACGGAAATCGGCTTGGCGTGGGCCACGGAGTTCCAGAAGGCTTCGGTGGTCTGGCCGGACAGGGTACGACCGGACGCATCGGTGATGGTGCCGGAGATCATGATCGGCAGTTCGACGCCCAACGCTTCATAAACACCCTGCACGGCGAAAATCGCTGCCTTGGCATTGAGCGTGTCGAAAATGGTTTCGATCAGGATCAGGTCGGCACCGCCTTCGATCAGGCCCTTGGTGGCCTCGGTGTAGTTCTCCACCAGTTCGTCGAAGGTCACGTTGCGGTAGCCGGGGTTGTTCACGTCCGGCGACAGCGAGCAGGTGCGGCTGGTCGGGCCGAGTACGCCGGCAACGAAACGTGGCTTGTCCGGGGTTTCCAGGGTCTTGGCGTCAGCCACTTTACGGGCCAGGCGCGCGCCTTCCAGGTTCAGCTCGTAGGCCAGGCCTTGCATGCCGTAGTCGGCCTGGGACACCTGGGTGGCGTTGAAGGTGTTGGTTTCCAGGATGTCGGCGCCAGCATCCAGGTAGGCTTTTTCGATGGCGCCGATCACGTCCGGGCGGCTCAGCACCAGCAGGTCGTTGTTGCCCTTGACGTCGCTCGGCCAGTCGGCGAAACGCTTGCCACGGTAGTCCTGCTCTTCGAGCTTGTAGCTCTGGATCATCGTGCCCATGCCGCCGTCGAGGATCAGGATGCGCTCCTTGAGGGCTTGCTGGAGAAGATAAAGGCGAGCGCTGCGATCGGACATAGGACTACCTGGAAAAAAAGACCATTACGAAGGCCAGGATGATAGCAAACCTGTGCAGGATTTGATCATGATGGGCTTTTGCATGAATATCGCTCATGTTTGCAAGGCGATGCTGGCCCGGTAGAATCGCCGGACTATCTCTTAGGGACCCGAGACATGCCGTACCGCGTCTTATTCGGCAGTCTGTTGCTGCTGTTGTGTTTTACCGCAGCCGCCGGGAGCCGCGCTCCAGCGATCTCCTACACCCGCGACATCCAGCCGATCTTCACGGAAAAATGCGTGGCCTGCCATGCCTGCTACGACTCCGCTTGCCAGTTGAACCTGGGCAGCGGCGAAGGCGCGGCACGGGGCGCGAGCAAGCTGTCGGTGTACGACGGCGAGCGGCGCCAGGCGGCCGAGCCGACCCGCTTGTTCTATGACGCCTCCGGCCAGCGCGCCTGGCAGCGCAAGGGCTTCTATTCGGTGCTCGATGCCCAAGGCAGCCAGGCTGCCCTGATGGCGCGCATGCTGGAGTTGGGCCACCGCACGCCGTTGCAGCCCAACGCCAAGCTGCCGGAAGAGATCGTGCTGGGCCTCAATCGCGAAAACAGCTGCGCGATGCCGGATCAATTCAACGAATACGCCGGCGCCCATCCCAAGGAAGGCATGCCCCTGGCCGTCACCGGCCTGACGGACCAGCAATACCAGACCCTGCAACGCTGGCTGGCCGCAGGCGCCCCCATCGATCAGCAGGCCCTGGCCCCGAGTGCCGCCGAAGCCTTGCAGGTGGTGCAATGGGAAAACCTGCTCAACGCCCCTGGCGCCCGGGAAAGCCTGGTGGGCCGCTGGTTGTTCGAGCACTGGTTCCTGGCGCACATCTATTTCAAGGACGGCGAGCCGGGGCATTTCTTCCAGTGGGTCCGTTCGCGCACGCCCACCGGCCAGCCGATCGACCTGATCAATACCCGCCGTCCGAATGATGACCCTGGCACCCGCGTCTATTACCGGCTCTGGCCGGTGCAAGGGGTGATCGTGCACAAGACCCATATCACCTACGGCTTGAGCGCGGCGAAGATGGGGCGCATCAAGAGCCTGTTCTACAGCGGCAAATGGCAGGTGACCGCGTTGCCGGGCTACGGTCCGGAGCGCCGGGCCAATCCATTTTCCACCTTCGAAGCGATCCCGGCCCAGGCTCGCTACCAGTTCATGCTCGATAACGCCGAGTATTTTGTGCGCACCTTCATTCGCGGGCCGGTGTGCCGGGGCCAGATTGCCACGGACGTGATCCGCGACAATTTCTGGGCGCTGTTCCAGGCCCCCGAACATGACCTGTACATTACAGATCCGAACTACCGCGGCCAGGCCACGCCGCTGCTGGCAATGCCGGGGCAGAACGACGACGTGGGCAGCGTCCTCAGCTTGTGGCTCGACTACCGGGACAAGCGCAACGAGTACGAAGCCTTGCGCCGCGACGTCTATGCCGATGCGCCGGCGCCGAGTTGGTCGACGCTGTGGGCCGGGAATGACAATGCATTGTTGAGCATTTTCCGGCACTTCGACAGTGCCTCGGTCAACAAGGGCTTGATCGGCGAAGTGCCGCAGACGATGTGGCTGTTCGACTTCCCGTTGCTGGAGCGCACCTATTACCAATTGGCGGTGAACTTCGATGTATTCGGCAACGTGTCCCACCAGGCCCAGACCCGGCTGTATTTCGATCTGATCCGCAACGGTGCGGAGCAGAACTTCCTGCGCCTGATGCCGGCCGACTCCCGGGAAGGCTATCTTGACGACTGGTACCAGGCCGGCGGCAAATTCAAGATGTGGCTCGATTATGAGGCCATCGACGATGACAAACCGACCGCCCTCAAGCTTGATGAGCGCGACCCCAAGGGCGATTTCACCCAGCAACTGCTGGCCCGGTACGGCGAGCTGAATGCCCGCCCCGATCCGATCAACCGCTGCGACGGCGCCTACTGCTCGCGCCCGAACATCGACCCGGCGCTGCAAAACGCCGAACAGGCCCTCAGTCGGCTGGTGTCGCGCCCTGCGGCGGGGCTCAAGGTGATCGACCAACTGCCGGAAGCGACTCTGCTGCGCGTCGAAACCGCCAGTGGTCATCGTGAAGTCTACAGCCTGCTGCGCAACCGAGCCCATAGCAACGTGGCGTTCCTGCTGGGCGAGGAGGCGCGATACCAGCCGGGGCTGGACACACTCACGGTCTACCCGGGCGTGCTCAGCAGCTATCCGAACTTCATGTTCAACATTCCGGCCGGGCAAGTGCCGGCATTCGTCGAGGCCATGCAAGGCGCCCAGGATGCACCGGCGTTCGAGCGGATTGTCGAGCGCTGGGGCATTCGTCGCAGCCACCCGCAGTTCTGGTACTACTTCCACGACCTGAGCCAGTACATCCAGGAGACGGAGCCCCTGGAAAGCGGCGTGTTGGACATGAATCGCTACCAGAACCTCTGATCGACAGCTCCGGCGGCAAACTCCGTGCCGCCGGACGCTTTCCTGACAAAAATACTGGGACTTTGTCCGGCGCGATGATTGGCGTAAACTGCCGGCAAGCCTGCGAGGAGTTTCCATGACCGCCATTACCATTACCGATGCCGCCCACGATTACCTGGCCGACCTGCTGTCCAAGCAGAACACCCCGGGTATCGGGATCCGCATCTTTATCACCCAGCCCGGCACCCAGTACGCTGAGACGTGCATTGCCTACTGCAAGCCGGGGGAAGAAAAACCCGAAGACACCGCGCTGGGGCTCAAGAGCTTCACCGCGTACATCGACTCGTTCAGCGAAGCCTTCCTGGACGATGCGGTGGTCGACTACGCCACTGACCGCATGGGTGGTCAACTGACCATCAAGGCGCCAAACGCCAAGGTGCCGATGGTCAATGCCGACAGCCCGGTCAACGAGCGCATCAATTACTATCTGCAAACCGAAATCAACCCGGGGCTGGCCAGCCACGGCGGCCAGGTTTCGCTGATCGACGTGGTGGAAGACGGCATCGCCGTGCTCCAGCTCGGCGGCGGCTGCCAGGGCTGCGGCCAGGCTGACGTCACCTTGAAGGAAGGCATCGAGCGCACCTTGCTCGAGCGCATTCCGGAGCTCAAGGGCGTACGCGACGTGACCGACCATACCCAGAAAGAAAACGCCTACTACTGATAGGTGTTCGCTGTGGCGAGGGAGCTTGCTCCCGCTCGATTGCGAAGCAATCGCAAGGCAACCGATGTGCTCTTCGTGATGGGCACATGAGTTGCAGGGGGACCGCTTCGCGGTCCAGCGGGAGCAAGCTCCCTCGCCACAATAGTTTCAGTCGTCAGCCTGGACCCACAGGGGACTCGGGTTGGCTCCAGCCGGTTGCGTCAAGGGCGGTAGAGATGCGCATGCCCGGCACGGTACAGCGATGATTCGCTGAACACGTCATTGCCCAGCACACGCCCCACCAGGATCAGCGCCGTTCGGCGGAAACCCTTGGCCTGCACCTTCTCGGCGATATCTGCCAGTGTACCCAGCACCCAATCCTGATCCGGCCATGTTGCCCGGTGAATCACCGCGATCGGGCAATCCGCGCCGTAGTGGGGCAGCAGTTCACTGACGATTTTTTCCAGATGATTGACCCCCAGGTGAATCGCCATGGTCGCTCCGTGCTGCGCCAGGCTGGCAAATTCCTCCCCGGCGGGCATCGCGGTCTTGTCCGCGTAGCGCGTCAGGATCACGCTTTGGGAGACGTCAGGCAAGGTCAGTTCTGCACCCAGCAAAGCAGCACAGGCTGAGGTCGCGGTCACGCCCGGGATGATTTCGAAAGGGATGCCCAGTTCCTGCAGGCAACGAATCTGCTCGCCAATGGCGCCGTACAGGCTTGGGTCGCCGGAATGCACCCGGGCCACGTCCTGCCCCTTGAGATGGGCGCTCTTGATCAATTCGATGATCTGTTCCAGATGCAGCTCGGCGCTGTTGATCACCTGTTCGGCACAATGGCCTTCAAGGACGGCGGTTGGTACCAGGGAACCGGCGTAGATGATCACCGCGCAGTGGCGGATCAGTCGCTGGCCTTTGACGGTAATGAGATCCGGGTCGCCGGGGCCGGCGCCGATGAAGTAAACGGTCATGACCGGCTCCTGTGAAAGGTGGGTGAGCGTCGCCCAGATGAAGATCGCTCATGATCCTGGGCGCCGATTATCGGGATTTACGCCACGACCGCCAATGCCAACGTGCTCTTGGGCCCTTTTTGGCGAGTAATCAGCAGCGTCGCGGGCGTCGTGCCCAATTGGTCGGCCAAGGCCAGGGCGGCGCTTTCGGCGATGCCGTAGCAACCGGTTCGTTGGAAGGCGATCTCGGAGCGGTGACTGAGCCGCTGCTCGTAGCCGGCCAACTGTTCGACACTGAAGCAGGTCAGCGGCAGGGCCAGTTGCCCGGCCAGATCCAGCAGTCCTGGTTCGTCACGCTTGAGGTCGATACTGGCCAGGGCCCGTACCCGATGAAGTTCGATGCCGTGGGCCTGCAGCGTTTCGTCGAGCAAGGCCCGCAGCGTGCTGGCCGGGCAACCGCGTTGGCAGCCAAGGCCGACCACCAGCATCGGCCCGTTGCTCATGCGTCGTGGCGGGCTTGGCCGTCACGGCGAAACAGCCATGTGCTGATCAGGCCCAAGGCCAGCCAGAACGCGACGTTGGTCACTTGCGAGGCGATCTTGAATTGCGTTTCAAGCGCTTCGGGCGCCAGCATCGAGTGGACTTCGGGCTGGGGCGCGCCGATGACGTGGGGCACCAGCAACGTCGCCACGCCCAGCAACTTGAGCAGCCAATGCTTGCCGAAGGCGATCAGGGCGATGCCCACCGCCGTGGACGCCGCGGTGCCGATCCACCACATCTGCCGTTGGGCCAGGTCGGCCGCTGCGGTACCAGGCAGTTCCGGCGGCAGGCCAAGCGTCGGCGCCAAGACGAAAGTGGCATAACCGGCCAAGCCCCAGAGCAGGCCTTGGGACGTGCGAGTCGGTGCGCGCAAGGTGTACAGGCCCGCCAGCATCAGGGCAAAACCCACGGCGACCACCAGGTTGCCGCCAGTGGTGGACAGCACGCGCTGCCAACCGTCTTCCGGCTCCCAGGCCTCGGCATCATGGGTATGAGCCGCCCCGTCGGCGTGTTCATGGACCTCGGTCGCCGGGGCCTTCTCGAAGGTTTCCGCCTGGAGAATCAGCGGCGATACCCAGAAACTTTGCAGCAGGGTCAGCAGCAGGGCGGCCAGCAAGCCGCTGAAACCAGCGGTCTGCGCGATACGCTTGATCATGGCGTCAGGTCTCAATGGCAAGGGAATGCGGCGCTGTGACGGGTATCGTGGGCGGCGTTGTGGACCGCTTCGATGTGAGAGAACCCGGCAAAATAGACCAGGCTCGCACCCAGGATCGAAGCGAAGATCGCGGCGCTCAGGCGTTGGCTCAGGGTGGTGGTGCTACTGGCGGTGCGGGCGGTGCTGCTGATGGTCGACATGGCGCTTCCCTCTGTTCTTGTTCAGTGGGTGATTCGAGCGCAATGAAACCCCAGGCGAAGGCCCGCCAGGATTCGAACAGCGCCCGCCCACCGCGGGTTGTTGGTGCATGAGTCATGGGCCGGTCTCCGGGCTCGCGAGGGGCGGGGCTTGCGCCTGGCCTGCAAGCGTCACCTTCCCATGTCCTGGGACACAGTGGTTCAGACGCTTCGCTCGCTTACCGTTGCGGGGGCAGCACCGGACTGACGTGGCCTTGGAGTAAAGCGCACGATTCACCGGTTTCCCGTTTCACCCTGTGAAGGGCACCCGTAACTAGGCGCACAGGAGAGCATGGGCGGGGCGGGGCCGTCAATGTACAAGGGCCGACGAGCGGGCTGTTGTGGCGAGGGAGCTTGCTCCCGCTCGGTTGCGCAGCGACCGTAAAGAGCTGGGGGCCGCTGCGCTGCCCAACGGGAGCAAGCTCCCTCGCCACAACAGCATCCTGCATCTTACTTGCGGAGATTGACCCGCCCCCACACCCTGCGTAGCCTTGCGCCTTCGAGGTTCTTCGGCACGTGCCGGAGCTAAGAAGGGAACGCGGTCCAAGCCGCGGCTGCCCCCGCAACTGTGAACGGTGCTGTTTCTGCAAGGCCACTGTGCATGCCCTTATTAAACGGGCGCACGGGAAGGCGCAGCAATTGCCAGTCGAAAGATTGGCCCGCCGTCAGCCAGGAGACCTGCCTCGACACAGATTCTCACTACAACCGGGCGGGGTGATCCGGTGGCGAAATCTTCCGCGCGCGCCTGTGCCAGCGGTTGTCGTCCCGTTTGCCCGCCACCTTGCCAAAGGGCATCCGATGAAAACACTGGCCAAACTCCCCGTCACCATCGTCACCGGCTTCCTCGGCTCGGGTAAGACCACCTTGCTGCGGCACATGCTCGACAACGCCCAGGGCCGGCGTATCGCCGTGATCGTCAACGAGTTCGGCGAACTGGGCATCGACGGTGAGATCCTCAAGCAGTGCTCCATCGGTTGCACCGAAGAAGAAGCCAACGGCCGCGTCTATGAACTGGCCAACGGCTGCCTGTGCTGCACGGTGCAGGAAGAATTCTTCCCGGTGATGCGCGAACTGGTGGCCCGGCGTGGCGACCTCGACCATATCCTCATCGAAACCTCCGGCCTGGCCCTGCCCAAGCCGCTGGTCCAGGCCTTCCAATGGCCGGAAATCCGCAGTGCCTGCACCGTCGACGCAGTGATCACCGTGGTCGACAGTCCGGCCGTGGCCGCGGGCACCTTCGCGGCCTTCCCGGACCAGGTCGATGCCATGCGCAAACTCGATCCGAACCTGGACCACGAATCGCCGCTGCACGAACTGTTCGCCGACCAGTTGGCGAGCGCCGACCTGGTGATCCTCAACAAGGCTGACCTGATCAGCCCTGAAGACCTGGCCAAGGTTCGCCTGGAAGTCGCCGAAGAGCTACCGCCGGCGGTCAAGGTCATCGAGGCCAGCAGCGGTCGCCTGCCGCTGGACGTACTGATTGGCCTGGGCGCCGGTTCCGAAGAACACATCGACGGCCGCCACAGCCATCACGATCACCACCATGACGGCGACGATGACGACCACGATCATGACGCCTTCGATTCTATCTCCATCGAGCTGCCCCAGGCCGACGAAAGCCTGTTGCTCGACGCGCTGACGCAACTGGTGGTCCAGCACGGCGTACTGCGGGTCAAGGGTTTCGCGGCGATCCCGAACAAGCCGATGCGTCTGCTGATCCAAGGGGTCGGCACGCGTTTCGACAAGCATTTCGACCGTCAGTGGGGCGCCGACGAAGCGCGGGTCACCCGCCTGGTGCTGATCGGCCAGGCGCTCGACGCCGCGCTGCTCGAAGCGCAGTTGCGCGCCGCCCTCGGCGCCTAAGCCATGCACCTGCTCAGGACCCAGCCCGGCGGTTTCGTGTCGGATGACAACATTGCCGACCTGGGGCAAACCCCCGCCGAGCTGGTGATCCTGTGCAGTGGCGACTCCAGCCTGGCGCTGCTGGCCGAAGCGGCGAAGCAGTTGCCGGGCGATTATCCGCAGTTTCGCCTCGCCAACCCGATGCAGGTGCAGAACCACGCCTCGGTGGACCTGTACTTCGAAGGCGTGCTGCGCCACGCCAAGGTCATCCTGTTGTCGCTGCACGGCGGCATCGGCTATTGGCGCTACGGCATCGAGCGCCTGATGGAACTGGCCGGGCGCGGGGTGAAGCTGATCCTGGTGCCGGGGGATGATCGTCCGGACCCGGAACTCAGCGACCTGAGCAACGTGCCCTTCGAGGACCGCGATCGGCTCTGGCAGTTCTTGCGCCAGGGCGGGCTGGGCAATGCCCTGGACCTGTTTCACAACCTCGGCAGTCAATGGTTCGGCCGCGATTATCCGTGGGCCGAACCGCAAGTCCTGCCACGCACGGCCATCTATCACCCAGGAAAGACCAACGCCAGCCTCGACGATTGGCAAGCCGACTGGCAGGCCGGACAACCGGTGGCGGCGGTGCTGTTTTATCGCTCTCACTTGCAAGCGGCGAACACCGCGTTCATCGACGTGTTTTGTCAGCGCCTGCAAGCGGCGGGGCTCAATCCGCTGCCGATTGCCGTGGCGAGCCTCAAGGAGCCCGGTTGCCTGGCGCTGGTCGAAGACTGGCTGGACGCGGTGGAGGCCGGGGTGATCCTCAATACCACCGGCTTCGCCCAATCCAGCCCGGAAGCGCCGCACCTGCGACCGTTCCGTCGCAACATTGCGGTGATCCAGGCGATCTGCGCCCAGGACAACGAACCGGGCTGGCGTGCAAGCGAGCAGGGCCTGGGCCCGCGAGACCTGGCGATGCACATTGCCTTGCCGGAGCTGGACGGGCGGATCATCAGCCGCCCGATCAGCTTCAAGGACCTGGCCTGGCGCAGCGAGCGCAGCCAGAGCGACGTGGTCTGTTATCGGGCTGTGCCTGAACGCATGGATTTTGTCGCCGAGCTGGCGCGGCGCTGGACAACATTGGCGCGTTTGCCCAACGCAGAAAAACGTGTGGCGTTGATCCTCGCCAACTACCCGACCCGGGATGGGCGCATCGGCAATGGCGTCGGCCTGGACACCCCGGCAGCGGCGTTGAATATCCTGCGGGCCATGCAGGCCGAGGGGTATCCGCTGCCGCCTGATTTGCCTGGGAGCGGTACCGCGTTGATCCAGCAGTTGCTCGGTGGTGTCAGCAACGACCTGGACAGCCTCGACCTGCGGCCATGTCACCAGAGCCTGGCCCTCGATGCCTATCAGGCCATGTTCGACGCGCTGCCCGAGGCCAATCGCCAAGCGGTGCTGGAGCGCTGGGGCGCGCCCGAGAACGATCCGATGTTCCGTGACGGCCGCCTGATGGTCGCCGGCCTGCGCCTGGGCCTGACCTTCGTCGGCATCCAGCCGGCCCGGGGTTACCAGGTCGATCCGAGCGCGGTGTACCACGACCCGGACCTGGTGCCGCCCCACGGCTACATGGCGTTCTATTTCTGGTTGCGCAACACCTATGGCGTGCACGGGGTGATCCACGTCGGTAAACACGGCAACCTTGAGTGGCTGCCGGGCAAGGGCGTCGGGCTCTCGGAGAGCTGCTGGCCGGACGCGCTGCTGGGGCCGCTACCGAACATCTATCCGTTCATCGTCAACGACCCGGGTGAGGGCGCCCAGGCCAAGCGTCGCACCCAGGCGGTAATCATCGACCACTTGATGCCGCCCCTGACCCGGGCCGAAACCTACGGACCGCTGCGCAACCTCGAGTTGTTGGCCGACGAATACTACGAGGCGCAATTGCTCGATCCGCGCCGTGCCCGGGAGCTGCAACGGGACATCCTCAACCTGGTGCGCGAGACCCACATCGACCGCGAACTGCAACTCGATGCCGGGCTCGACAGCGACGCCGATGCGGCGATCTGGCTGCCGCGCCTGGACACTTACCTGTGCGACTTGAAGGAGTCGCAGATCCGCGACGGCCTGCATATTTTTGGCGAGTCGCCCAGCGGACGGCTGCGCATCGACACCTTGCTGGCGTTGCTGCGCATTCCCCGGGGCGACGGCAAGGGCGCGCAGTCGAGTCTGTTGCGGGCGCTGGCCACTGCGTTCGGGCTGGGTTTCGATCCGCTGGATTGTGCCTTGGCCGAGCCCTGGACCGGCGAGTGTCCCGAGGCGTTGCGCCGGGTCAGCGCCGAGCCTTGGCGCACCGCCGGCGATACGCGCGAGCGCCTGGAATTGTTCGCCGCGCAGTTGATCGAGCAAGCACTGGACGGTGGGGTCGAGCAGCTCAATGCGCCGGGCTGGGAGACGGTGGCCAGCATCATCGAAAACCTGCGCTCCGTCGTGGCCCCGCGCCTGGACGCCTGTGGTCCGGCGGAAATCCATGGCCTGCTCGATGCCTTGAGCGGACGCTTCGTGCCCGCCGGCCCCAGCGGTGCGCCGAGTCGCGGGCGTCTGGACGTACTGCCCACCGGACGCAATTTCTTCTCGGTGGACGTGCGCAACCTGCCGACCACCACGGCGTGGCGCATCGGTTTCCAATCGGCGAACCTGATCCTTGAACGGCACCTGCAGGACCATGGCGATCACCTGCGCCAGCTCGGCCTGTCGGTGTGGGGCACCGCCACCATGCGCACCGGTGGCGATGATATTGCCCAGGCCATGGCGCTGATGGGCGTGCGTCCGGTGTGGGCCACGGGCAGCCAGCGGGTCGATGATTTCGAGATCCTGCCGTTGAGCCTGCTGGACCGACCACGGGTCGATGTCACGCTGCGGGTCTCCGGGTTCTTCCGCGATGCTTTTGCCAACCTGATCCGCTTGTTCGATGCGGCGGTGCAGGCCGTCGCCGCGCTGGATGAACCGGACGACATGAACCCTCTGGCGGCCAAGGTCCGTGGTGAACGCGAAGCCTTGTTGGCGTCGGGCCTGGAGCCGGAAGCGGCGGCGCGCCAGGCCGGCTGGCGGATCTTCGGTGCCAAGCCCGGTGCCTATGGCGCGGGCGTGCAGGGCGCAATTGATGGGCGCTTGTGGCAGAGCCGCGAGGATCTGGCCGAGGTATACCTGAACTGGGGCGGTTACGCCTACGGCGCCAGCGATGAAGGCACCGCCGCCCGGGAGCCGTTCTCTCGGCGTCTGAGCCAGGTGCAAGCGGTGTTGCAGAACCAGGACAACCGCGAGCATGACCTGCTCGATTCCAATGATTACTACCAGTTCCAGGGCGGTATGCTGGCGGCGGTCGAGACTCTCGGTGGAGTCGCGGCGGCCAGTTACCATGGCGACCACAGCCAGCCAGACTTGCCCAAGATCCGCACCCTGAAAGAAGAGCTCAACCGCGTCATCCGTTCCCGCGCAGCGAATCCGAAGTGGATCGACGGCGTGAAGCGTCACGGCTATAAAGGCGCGTTCGAACTGGCGGCGACGGTGGACAACCTGTTCGCCTTCGACGCCACCACCCGGTTGATCGACGATCACCAGTACGCCTTGCTGGCCGATGCCTACCTGCTCGACCCGGACACCCGGGATTTCGTCCGCCAGCACAACCCTGACGCCCTGCGGGAGATGACCGAGCGCATGCTCGAAGCGCAGCAGCGGGGGATGTGGCAGGCGCCGGGGGAGTACCGCGAGGCGTTGGAGAATTTGTTGTTGGACATTGAAGAGGATGGTTGAAATGAGGACAACAGGCGCGCACTTGTGGCGAGGGAGCTTGCTCCCGCTCGGCTGCGCAGCAGTCGTCGTTCTGGAAGGGCACTGGGACCCCAGGTTCTGGGGGCCGCTTCGCGCCCCAGCGGGAGCAAGCTCCCTCGCCACAGGGGAACCTCGCACATTCATGAGACCTTCAGCATGACTCACACTCCCCATTTCCCACTCTCCGCCGTGGTCGGCGCCGATGACCTGAAACTGGCCTTGTGCCTGGCCGCGATCGATCCGAAAATCGGCGGTGTGCTGATTGAAGGCCCGCGGGGCATGGCCAAGTCCACCTTGGCCCGGGGCCTGGCGGACCTGCTGGCCAGCGGTCAGTTCGTCACCTTGCCCCTCGGTGCTACCGAAGAGCGGCTGGTGGGCACCCTGGATCTGGACGCAGCGCTGGGGGAAGGGCGCGCGCAGTTTTCTCCCGGCGTGTTGGCCAAGGCCGACGGTGGTGTGCTGTACGTCGATGAAGTGAACCTGCTGCCTGATCATCTGGTGGACCTGCTGTTGGACGTGGCCGCCAGCGGCACCAACCTGATCGAGCGCGACGGCATTTCCCATCGGCATCCGGCGCGCTTTGTGCTGATCGGCACCATGAACCCGGAAGAAGGCGAACTGCGCCCGCAGTTGCTCGATCGGTTCGGTTTGAACGTGGCCCTCGACGGTCATACCGCGCCGACTGAGCGCGGGCAGATCATTCGCCGGCGGTTGGATTTCGACAGTGATCCGGCGGCGTTCTGTGCGCAGTGGGAGAGCGCCCAACAGCAGTTGCGTGAACGCTGCCAGCAGGCGCGCAACCGGTTGGCCGGGATCGCGCTGGATGATGCCGCACTGGCGCAGATCACCGAGCGCTGCTTTGCCGCCGGTGTCGATGGCTTGCGCGCCGACCTGGTCTGGCTGCGGGCGGCCCGGGCCCATGCCGCCTGGCGCGGGGCCGATGCCATCGCGGATGAAGACATCGATGCGGTCGCCGAGTTTGCCTTGCGGCACCGGCGGCGCGGGCATTCGGCACCGGCACCGTCCCAGGCGCCGACCGGCGCGGAAAAAACTGCTGAACCCAACGAAGGCCAAGGCCAGTGGGGTGATCTGCCGGCCCGGGCATTGCCGACCGGTGCCCGGCGTGACGTGCCGAGCTGGCCAAAAAAGCCCTAGGCATTCGCCCTCGTTCAACGGCGGGGGCGAATGCCAGACCCCGTGCAGGACAGTTGGAGCAAGGACGCCAGGGCCGCAGCAAAGCCGCGGCCAGCGGTGCGGTGAACTGGCCGGGGACGTTGCTCCATGGCCGACCGCGCCTGCGTGAGGACCTGCGCTGGCACGGTCGTCATCGGTCGCCCCATGAGCTGTGGCTGGTCATCGTCGATGCGTCGGCTTCGACCCGGCGTCATCGCGCCTTGAGTGACGGCAAGGGCCTGCTGGCGCAGTTGTTCGACGACGCCTACCGACAACGCGCGCGCTTGGCGCTGTTGACGGCCAGCGGCACGCTCCCCAATTGGCAGGTGCAAGGGCTCAAGGCCTCGGCGGGCCTGCGCGCCTGGCTCGATGGGTTGGGTGCCGGTGGCGGAACGCCGTTGCTGGCGGCGCTGAACGAGGCCGGGCGCTGGCTGGTGGCGCGCCGCAAGCGCTACCCGGCGGAGCAGCAACGGGTGTTGGTGATGACCGACGGACGAGTCAAGGAGGGGCTTTCACCGCCGCTTCTCGATTGCCCATGCCTGTTGATCGACATCGAGAGAGGCCCGATTCGCCTGGGCCGGGCCCGGCAGTTGGCGGGGCAGTTGCAGGCTGAGTATTGGCATATTGATGAAGAGTCACCTGGCTGAGGTAAGCATTGATTGCTGCACTATGCTCAGGCAGCCCCTCACAGGAGTGAACCATGCGCGTACTCGTCACCAACGCCCAGGACGATTTTCGGGTCAAGGCCTATGCCGGCACCAACGGCGTACTGCTCGCCATGGACCTGGCCGAACCCCGGCGCAAGGGCTTGCTGGGCTTTGCCATCGAGAAGCAGCAGGGCGACAAACCCTGGTTGTTCCTGTTCAACAGCCTGACCTTCCCCGACAAGGTCCACACCTTTCCCCAGTTCCATGCCACCCCCAGCGACAAGGCACCGTTGCAGAAATTTCGCTGGGCCGACTACGCCGTCAACCCCGGTGTGACGATCCACTACCGTGTGCACCTGGCTTATGGCAGTCCCGACGCGCCACAGCTGGGGGAATCCCTGGCCGTCACGGTCACCAGCGACGACGGTCAGCCAATCAACCAGCGAGTGATCTTCAATCGGGCCGTGGCCGCCAGCCAGGCGTTCCAGCGCAAGTTTCCCGAAGTGGACGCGCTGATAAGCGCCAATAAAAACCTGTCCATCGATGACTGGCCCGATGCCCCGCGTCGTTGGTTGGAAAATGGCTTGCTGGGGCGCTTGACCGGCTTCATCGACCGGGCGCTGGATGCCCACTGGGCCCTGGACGTCGCCATCTATGAATACGAATTGCCGGTGATCGTCGACGCGGTCAACGCCGCTCACGCGCGCGGCGCACAGGTTCGCGTGCTTTACCACGCCGAGCCAGGCGACGACACCACGCTGCGCAACGAAGCCAACCTGGAAAAATTGCCGGCGGCCAACAAGCGTGGGCGGGTCACCCATAACATTTTCCACGACAAGTTCATTGTGTTGAGCAAGGTCGATGGCGGCGGTGCGTTACAACCGGAGGCGGTGTTGTGCGGCAGTACCAACTTCACCGCCAACGGCGTCTACCGCCAGGCCAATGTGGTTCATGTGCTGGACGATCCGCGGGTGAGCGACAGCTATCGCCAGGTGTTCGAGCAGATCTGGGCCGTACCGCAGGACGTCGGGACCACCCGTGAGTGGATCAATCAGAACAATCCCATGGTCCCGGAGGAACAGTTGTTCATCGGTTTTTCGCCACGCACAGGAGAGGGCGACCTGGACCGCTTCGTCGACATCATCAACGCGGCCCGAAAGGACCTGTTGTTCGTCACCGCATTCGTTTTGCCCGACCGGATTCTTGACGCCGTGCTCGGCCAACCCAATGACGACGTGCTGCGCTACGGCCTGCAAAACACCAAGAGCCGCATCACCGGCTTCCATGCCGACCGCACCGCTGAATTCGCCGCCACCGCACTGCTCAACACCGGCCTGGAAGGCTGGCTCAAGGAAAACATGAAAGGCCAGAAGGGCAACCTGCTGGTGCACACCAAGGCCATCGTCACCGACTTCACCAGCGACACGCCGACCATCATCAGCGGCAGCCACAACCTCAGCGCTGCCGCCAGCAGTGGCAACGACGAGAACTACCTGATCATCCAGGGCGACACCGACCTGGCCGACCGCTACGGATTGGAATTGCTGCGTTTCTATGAGCATTACCGCTTTCGCTACTTTGCGAAAAAACTCGCCCTCAAGCAGGTCAAGCCACTGGCGGTGGATGACAGCTGGAGTGATGACTATTACCGCGAGGGGGATTTGCGGATGTTGTCCAGGGTGAGGTTTTGCGGGCGCTGAGCAGTGGCAAGGGGTGTTTTAGAGTGCTATTTTTAGCGCTATTAAGAGTACTCAAGGACTCGTTTCATGACACATATCGTGCTTTCCCAAGTAGTCGCCAGCATTTCTGAACTCAAGAAAAACCCAATGGGCACCGTTGCTGCCGGTGGAGGATTATCTGTAGCGATCCTCAATCGTAATGAGCCCGCGTTCTATTGCGTCCCTGCCAGGGAATATGAAGCCATGATGGACCGGCTTGAGGACATGGAGTTGGCTGCTCTTTGCCGCGAGCGTGAAAACGATCCAACGATCAAGGTTTCTCTCGATGACCTATGAGTTGGAATTTTCCGATAAGGCATGGAAGGAATGGCAGAAATTGGGGGCAACACTCAGGGAGCAATTCAAAAAAAAGCTTGAAGAGCGACTGGTGAATCCACATGTCCAAGCGGACCGTCTCACCGGGTTGGGCAACGCTTATAAAATAAAGCTGCGCAGTGCGGGTTATCGATTGGTTTACCGCGTGGTAGATGATGTGTTGGTCGTCACGGTGATTGCAGTGGGTAAGCGTGAGCGCGGCCAGGTTTATGACGAGGCAGCCAGGCGGTGATGGCCAAATTTTCCCGATAGCGTTTGTGGAATTCTTTCCAGTGCTAGCATAGAGCCATCTATCAGCCAGGAAGCTGCCATGAACTGCTGTCACGGAACGTCCGCTTTACTTCGCACCTGTGTCGCGATCCTGTTGTTGGTCCTGGGCACTTCGGCCCTTGCCGCCAATCAACCTTGTTCCGGGCGCAAGGGCGGGATCGCCGGGTGTGATGGCGATACCTTCCTCTGCAACGACGGCTCGATCAGTGCTTCGAAGAAGTCCTGTTCCGCTGTGCTGGGGCTTCGCAACGAGGCCCGGCCGCAGTCGTTGCTCAAGTCCGCCGACGGTTGCCAGTGCGGCAGTGGCAATTACTGTGTCGGCCCCCGGGGCGGGGTCTATTGCCTCACACCTGGCGGCAGCAAGAGCTACAAGCGCAAATAGCCCAGGTACACCGCCGAACAATGGTGGGAGCAAGCTCGCTCCCACAGGGTATCCATTTACAACTCCAGCGTGGCTCCGTTTCGGTGCGCCGGGTACCCGGTTTGGGGCCTTGTTACCCGTGCCTCGTAGCCAACGGTAGCAACACCCTTCGAATGCGGACGCTGCTGCCCGCAGGTCTGTTTTTCCCATCTCCCTGATTTCCCTGACTTTCCATTTTTCTCACCCATCCGCTCCAAGCCTGTGGCACACTTTCTGCTGTCTATTCCGTTGTTACATACCATGTTCCGGTATAGCGGAATAAACTCAATCTGGAGTGCTTGCCATGCAACGCCGACCTTCCTTGTTCAAAGCGTGTGTTTTTCTCTTCGCGGCCACGACGGCTGCACTGGGTGTCGCCCAGGCGGCCGACAGCAAGCTGGATAGCGTGCTGCAGCGGGGGAAATTGATCGTGGGCACGGGCAGTACCAATGCGCCGTGGCACTTCCAGGGAGCGGATGGCAAGTTGCAGGGCTTTGATATCGATATCGCGCGGATGGTCGCCAAAGGCCTGTTCAACGACCCGGAGAAGGTCGAGTTCGTGGTGCAGTCTTCCGATGCGCGCATCCCCAACCTGTTGACCGACAAAGTCGACATGAGCTGCCAGTTCATCACCGTCACTGCCAGTCGCGCCCAGCAAGTGGCGTTCACCCTGCCGTACTACCGCGAAGGCGTGGGCCTGCTGCTGCCGGCCAACAGCAAGTACAAGGAAATCGAAGACCTCAAGGCAGCGGGCGATGACGTCACCGTGGCGGTGCTGCAGAACGTCTACGCCGAGGAGTTGGTGCACCAGGCGCTGCCCAAGGCCAAGGTCGACCAGTACGACAGCGTCGACCTGATGTACCAGGCAGTGAACTCCGGCCGCGCCGATGCCGCCGCCACCGACCAGTCCTCGGTCAAATACCTGATGGTGCAGAACCCCGGCCGTTATCGCAGCCCGGCCTACGCCTGGAGCCCACAGACCTACGCCTGCGCGGTCAAGCGCGGCGACCAGGACTGGCTGAACTTCGTCAACACAACCTTGCATGAAGCCATGACCGGCGTGGAATTCCCTACCTATGCGGCGTCGTTCAAGCAGTGGTTTGGCGTCGAGCTGCCGTCGCCGGCAATCGGTTTCCCCGTTGAATTCAAATGACCCTGTGAGCCCGGGGCGCCCCTTGCGGGCGCTTCGTCGAAGGTACTGCCGACCATGAATTATCAGTTGAACTTTGCCGCCGTCTGGCGCGATTTCGACACGCTGCTGGCGGGGCTTGGCCTGGGGCTTTCCCTGGCGCTGGTGTCGATCGCCATCGGTTGCGTGATCGGCCTGGCGATGGCGTTTGCGCTACTGAGCAAGCATCGGGTCTTGCGGGTGCTGGCGTCGGTGTATGTCACGGTGATCCGCAATACACCGATCCTGGTGTTGATCCTGCTGATCTACTTTGCCTTGCCGAGCCTGGGCATCCGCCTGGACAAGCTGCCGTCGTTCGTCATCACCCTCTCGCTGTACGCCGGGGCCTACCTGACCGAAGTGTTTCGCGGCGGACTGTTGAGCATTCACAAGGGACAGCGTGAAGCGGGGCTGGCCATCGGCCTTGGCGAGTGGCAGGTGAAAGCCTACGTCACCGTGCCGGTGATGCTGCGCAACGTGTTGCCGGCCTTGTCGAACAACTTCATTTCGCTGTTCAAGGACACCTCCCTGGCGGCGGCGATTGCCGTGCCGGAGCTGACCTATTACGCCCGCAAGATCAACGTGGAGAGCTACCGGGTAATCGAAACCTGGCTGGTGACCACGGCCCTGTATGTCGCGGCCTGTTACCTCATTGCCATGGTGCTGCGGTATTTCGAGCAGCGCCTGGCGATCCGCCGTTAGGAGTCTCCCATGTACGAATCACCCAGTTGGTTGCATGAGTTGTGGGTCGCCCGGGACACCCTGTGGGCCGGTTTCCTGACCAGTGTGCAGTGTTCGCTGTTGGCGATTGTGTTGGGCACGCTGATCGGTCTGGTGGCCGGCCTGGTGCTGACCTATGGCCGGACCTGGATGCGCGCGCCGTTTCGCTTCTACGTCGACCTGATTCGCGGCACACCGGTGTTCGTGCTGGTGCTGGCCTGCTTCTACATGGCTCCGGCCCTGGGTTGGCAGATCGGCGCGTTCCAGGCCGGCGTGCTGGGCTTGACGCTGTTCTGCGGCTCCCACGTGGCCGAGATCGTGCGCGGGGCCTTGCAGGCCTTGCCCCGTGGGCAGATGGAGGCGAGCCAGGCCATCGGCCTGACGTTTTACCAGTCGCTGGGCTATGTGCTGTTGCCCCAGGCCTTGCGGCAAATCTTGCCGACCTGGGTCAATTCCTCCACCGAGATCGTCAAGGCCTCGACCCTGCTGTCGGTGATCGGCGTCGCCGAATTGCTGCTCAGCACCCAGCAGATCATCGCCCGGACCTTCATGACCCTGGAGTTTTACCTGTTCGCTGGGTTTCTCTTTTTCATCATCAATTACGCCATCGAATTGCTCGGACGGCACATTGAAAAGCGGGTGGCCTTGCCATGACTGATATTTCGACTCCTTCCAACACCCAACCGCTGTTGGACATTCGCGGCCTGCGCAAACAATACGGCCCGCTGGAAGTGCTCAAGGGCGTGGACCTGAGCATGCAGCGCGGCAACGTGGTCACGCTGATCGGTTCCAGCGGTTCGGGCAAGACCACGCTGCTGCGCTGCGTGAACATGCTCGAGGAATTCCAGGGCGGGCAGATCATGCTCGACGGCGAGTCCATCGGTTACGACGACATCGACGGCAAGCGTGTGCGCCACGCCGAAAAAGTCATCGCCCGGCACCGTGCGATGACCGGCATGGCCTTCCAGCAATTCAACCTGTTTCCCCATCTGACCGCGTTGCAGAACGTCACCCTGGGCCTGCTCAAGGTGAAAAAACTGCCCAAGGATGAAGCGGTGGCCCTGGCCGAGAAATGGCTGGAGCGGGTGGGCTTGTTGGAGCGGCGCGATCACTTTCCCGGCCAGTTGTCTGGCGGCCAGCAGCAGCGCGTGGCGATTGCCCGGGCGATTGCGATGAACCCCAGCCTGATGCTGTTCGACGAAGTCACGTCGGCCCTGGACCCGGAGCTGGTCGGCGAGGTGCTGAACGTGATCAAGGGCCTGGCCGAAGACGGCATGACCATGCTGCTGGTGACCCACGAAATGCGCTTTGCCTTCGAGGTCTCCGACAAGATCGTGTTCATGAACCAGGGCCGCATCGAAGAGCAAGGGCCACCGAAGGAATTGTTCGAACGGCCACAGTCGCCACGCCTGGCGGAATTCCTCAAGAACACCCGTTTTTAATTTTATTCAGTAAGGAGAAACACCCATGAGCATTACGCGCTACGGCACCGGCAGCTCCGCAGGCGGCGGTCAGCCACGGCCATTCGCCCGCGCCGTGGAAGCCGATGGCTGGCTGCACGTGTCCGGCCAGGTGCCGGCGGTGAACGGCGAGATCATTGTCGGCGGGATCGTCGAGCAGACCCACCAGACCATGAAGAACCTGATCGCGATTCTCCAAGAGGCCGGTTACGACCTCAAGGACGTGGTGCGCTGCGGCGTGTGGTTGGATGACCCGCGGGATTTCTGGAGTTTCAACAAGGTGTTCAGCGAGTACTTCAGCCCGGAACACGCCCCGGCCCGGGCCTGTGTGCAGGCGAGCATGATGGTCGATTGCAAGGTCGAGATCGATTGTGTGGCCTACAAGAAAAAAGGGTGAACAGGATATTCTGGCGAATTCGCTTTTGTGGCGAGGGAGCTTGCTCCCGCTCGGCTGCGCAGCAGTCGCAAGAAATTGGGCCTGCTGCGCAGGCCAGCGGGAGCAAGCTCCCTCGCCACAATAAAGATACATGCGACTATGAGTGAAACTTCAGGAACCGAAGACATGACCGAAGACACCATCAAACGCCGGGCCCGAGGATTGGATAGGGCGTTCGATATCCTCGACTTCCTCAAGGAAATCGGCCAGCCGCTGCGCCCGAACGATATTGCCAGCGGCATTGGCAGCCCCAAGTCCACGGTCTATGAACTGGTGGCGTCGCTGCTGGAACGCCGCATCCTCGAGCCGGTGGGCAAGGACGGCCATGTCTACCTGGGCCGCCAGCTGTATTTTCTCGGGCAGGCACACCTGCGGCATTTCGACCTGAGCCGCGAGGCTGACCAGGCCTTGCAGGAGATCGTGCGCCAGACCCGGGAAACGGCGCAGATGTGCCTGCTCAACGGGCGCAAATACACCGTCGCGCTGATGAAGGAAGGCGAGCGGCATTTTCGCATTTCATCGGACATCGGGGAAAATGCGCCAATCCCGTGGACGGCGTCCGGGCGTCTGCTGCTGGCGCATTTGAGTGACCAGCAGATCGTCGACCTGATCGACCCTGACGACTTCATTTTGCCGGACGGAGATCGCCTGCCTCTGGAGCAATTCCTCAAGGAAATCCGCCAGGCCGGCATCGATGGTTTTTTCTCCTTCGACAGTGTCGCCGACACCTTCACCCACTGCTTTGCCGCACCGGTCAAAAACCCCGACGGCGTGGCCATCGCCACCCTGTGCATCGTCGCCCCACGGGCCGACGCCAAGAACAATTACGCCGACTACCGCCGGGTGCTGATCGAAAGCGCCAACAACCTGGCCCGGCGCATCAATGAATAGATAACCGTGGCTGCGAGCGGTCGCGTGCGAGGAGTACCAACATGTCTTCTGTCATTCCCAATGCTGGCGTAGAGAAGGGGGCGGCCACCGTCGGCGCTCATTTGCTCAAGGACGTCAGCCTGCCGGCACTGGTGTTGCACCGCGCGGCGCTGGAGCACAACATTCGCTGGATGCAAGCGTTCGTCACCGACAGCGGCGCCGAACTGGCCCCCCACGGCAAGACCAGCATGACCCCGGCGCTGTTTCGACGCCAGCTCGATGCCGGTGCCTGGGGCCTGACCCTCGCCAGCGCCGTGCAGACCCGTGCCGCTTATGCCCATGGTGTGCGCCGAGTGTTGATGGCCAACCAATTGGTGGGCACGCCAAACATGGCGCTGATCGCCGATCTGCTGGCTGACCCGGCGTTCGAATTCCATTGCATGGTCGACCATCCGGACAACGTCGCGGACCTGGGGGCGTTCTTCGCCTCGCGCGGTATGAAGCTGAACGTGATGATCGAGTACGGCGTGGTCGGTGGTCGGTGTGGCTGCCGGACCGAGGCTGAGGTGTTGGCCCTGGCCGAGGCGATTCGTAGTCAACCGGCGCTGGCGTTGACCGGTATCGAAGGCTACGAAGGGGTGATCCATGGCGACCACGCCATCAGTGGCATCCGCGCATTCGCCGCATCGTTGGTACGGCTGGCGGTGCAGTTGCAGGACAGCGGTGCCTTCGCCATCGACAAACCGATCATCACCGCCTCGGGGTCGGCCTGGTATGACCTGATCGCCGAATCCTTCGAAGCCCAGAATGCCCATGGGCGTTTCCTCAGCGTGCTGCGTCCCGGCAGTTACGTGGCCCATGACCACGGCATCTACAAAGAAGCCCAGTGCTGCGTGCTGGAGCGGCGCAGCGATTTGCACGAAGGCCTGCGCCCGGCGCTGGAAGTCTGGGCCCATGTGCAATCGCTGCCGGAGCCGGGCTTCGCGGTGATCGCCCTGGGCAAGCGCGACGTGGCCTACGACGCCGGATTACCGGTGCCGCTCAAGCGCTACCGGCCCGGATCGGACACGGTGGCGGGTGACGATGTGAGTGGCTGCAAGGTGACGGCGGTGATGGACCAGCATGCGTTCATGAATGTGGCGGCAGGGGTTGAGCTGCGTGTGGGCGACATCATTTCGTTTGGTACTTCACACCCGTGCCTGACGTTCGACAAGTGGCGGGTGGGATGCCTGGTGGATGAGCAATTGCGGGTGGTCGAGAGCATGGAGACTTGTTTCTAAGGCTTGAGATCGAGTCGCGGCTATCGCGAGCAAGCCTGCTCCCACACCGGATTGTTGTGAATACAGAATCTGTGATCTCCCTGTGGTAGCGAGCTCGCGATAGCGGCCTGCCAGACACCGCTGAATTATCAGGATCATCCATGAGCAACCCCAAACCCCGCATCGCGCTGATCGGCGAATGCATGATCGAACTGCAACAACGCGCCGATGGCAGCCTGCTGCAAAGCTTCGGCGGCGATACCCTGAACACCGCGGTGTACCTGGCCCGCGCCTTGGGCGACAGGGGCACGGTGGATTACGTCACGGCCCTGGGCGATGACAGTTTCAGCGATGCCATGTGTGAAAACTGGGCCGCCGAGAACATCGGGCTGCAACGGGTCCAGCGCTTGCCTGGACGCCTGCCGGGTTTGTATTGCATCCAGACTGACGCGGCGGGGGAGCGGCGATTCCTGTACTGGCGCAACGAGGCGGCGGTGCGCGATTGTTTTACCACCCCGGCCGCCGCACCGATCCTGGCCGCATTGCCGGATTACGAGGTGCTGTACTTCAGCGGCGTAACCCTGGCGGTGCTCGGCGAGCAGGGGCGTGGCAAACTCATCGAAACCCTGGTCGAAGCGCGTCGGCGCGGGGCGCTGGTGGTGTTCGACAATAACTTCCGGCCCCGGCTCTGGGCCTCGATCGAAGCGGCGCGGGTGGCGTATCGCAGCGTCTTGCCCTATGTGGAACTGGCGCTGCTGACCGTAGAGGACGAGCAGGCATTGTTCGGTCATGCCGACAGCGAAGCGGTGTTCGCCGCCTATGCGCAGCTTGGCACCCCCGAGGTGGTACTCAAGCGCGGTGCCGAGGCCTGCCTGATTCGTTGCGACGGCCAGTCCTATGAAGTCCCTGCCTTGCGGGTCGAGCGCGTTGTGGACACCACGGCGGCGGGAGACTCCTTCAGTGCTGCGTACCTGGCGAGTCGTTTGCTGGGCGGCAGCCCGGCGGAGGCGGCCGAGGCAGGGCACCTGTTGGCGAGCCGGGTGATCCAGGTACCGGGGGCGTTGATGCCCAAGGACTGACGGCACAAAAGTTGCTTTCCCTGTGGCGAGGGAGCTTGCTCCCGCTGGCCTGCGAAGCAGGCCCAATAAGCGATTGGCGGCTACTGCGCAGCCGAGCGGGAGCAAGCTCCCTCACCACAGGGACGGTGTTCGCAACACACCATCGTTTCAATCCCGGTAGAACACCTGCACCAGGTGATACCCGAACTTGCTCTTGATCGGCCCGTGCACCACCCGCAGCGGTTTCTTGAAAATCACCGCATCGATCACGCCGACCATCTGCCCCGGCCTTACCTCACCCAAATCGCCGCCGCGTTTGCCCGAAGGGCAGGTGGAGTATTTCTTGGCCAGCACATCGAAGGCTTCGCCCTTGGCGATGCGTTGCTTGAGCTGTTCGGCTTCTTCGGCGGTTTTCACCAGGATATGGCGGGCTTGGGCTTTCATTGCTGCGGTGACCTGAACGGTGCGACGGGGCGGCGATTATGCCTCAAGTCAGTTGCCATGGTTGATCATCGTCCGGATCTTGTTGGCCAGCAGATCCAGGGTGAACGGCTTGGCGACCATGTCCATGCCTTGTTCGAGGAACCCCTGGCGTTCGGCGGCTTTCTGCGCGTAACCGGTCATGAACAGCACTTTCAGCCCCGGGCGGTGCTGGCGGGCGATTTCCGCCAGTTGCCGGCCATTCATGCCCGGTAGCCCGACGTCGGTCACCAGCAGGTCGATGCGCTGGTCCGATTCCAGCATGGGCAGGGCCGTCATGGCGTCCCGTGCTTCCAGGGCGGTGTAGCCCAAGGCTTGCAACAGGTCGAGCACCAGCATGCGCACGGCGGGTTCATCCTCCACCAGCAACACGGTCTCCCCGGCGATGGCCGGCGGAACGACGACCGTCTCTGGCGTCTCGGGTGGTTGGGTCGACGAAGCGTGCAAGCGCGGCAGGTACAACTGCACCCGCGTGCCTTGGCCCGGCACACTGTCCAGGTTGAGGTGTCCACCCGACTGCTGGGCAAAGCCGTAGATCATCGACAAGCCCAGGCCGGTGCCTTGGCCGATAGGCTTGGTGGTGAAGAACGGATCGAAAGCCTTGGCCAGCACGGCGGGGGTCATGCCGCTGCCGTTGTCACTGACGGCGATCATCACGTAATCCCCGGCCTTGACCGGCTCCAGGGTGTTGATGTCCGTACCGTCGAGATAGACATTGGCGGTTTCGATGATCAATTCGCCGCCCTCGGGCATGGCATCGCGGGCGTTGATCACCAGGTTGAGCAGGGCGTTTTCCAACTGGCTGGCGTCGGTGTTGACCGGCCACAGCTCGCTGGCCAGTTGCAGCCGCAGCACGATGTGATCGCCGGTGGTACGGCTCAGCAGGTCTTCGAGCGAATGCACCAGGTCATTGGCGTCCAGCGGTTTGCGGTCCAGGGACTGGCGCCGGGAAAAAGCCAGCAGCCGATGGGTCAGGGCCGCCGCGCGGTTGGCCGAGGAAACCGCCGCTTCGGTGAAGCGCCCGATCTCGGCGGCGCGGCCGGCGGCGATGTAGCGTTGCATCAGGTCGAGGCTGCCGAGGATGCCGGTGAGCATGTTGTTGAAGTCATGGGCAATGCCGCCCGTGAGCTGGCCGACGGCTTCCATTTTCTGCGCATGGCGCAAGGCTTCTTCGGCGCGCTCGCGTTCGAACATCTCGCTTTGCAGGCGGTGATTGGCTTCGGCCAATTGCTGGGTACGGGCGATGACGCGTTCTTCCAGTGTTTCGTTGAGGTTGCGCAGGGCCTCCTCGGTTTTTCGGCTCTCGGTTTCGTCGATCACGAAGATGTAGAAACCGTTCACCGCACCGTCCGCGCCATGGCGAGGCAGGTAGTTGATCAGCGAATGGCGCGGGCGCCCGTCGCGATGGTCCATCTGCACGGTGAAGCTGCACGGCTTGCCGGCCAGGGCATCGGCGATCTGCTGGGCGCGGGCGGCATAGGCCTCTTCGCCGAGCACTTCACGGATGGTCTTGCCGTAGAGCTCCTGCGGGGTCAGGCCGTACCAGTCCAGGTAAGCGCTATTGTTCAGACGGAAACGCTCTTCGCGGTCCACGTAGCTGATGAGGATCGGCATGGCATTGATGATCAACTGCAGCTCGGTCTGGCTCTGGCGCAGGGCTTGCTCGGTGCGCTTGCGTTCGGTCAGGTCCAGCGCCGCGCCAAGAAAACGCTTGGGTCGGCCGTGGCGATCCTTGTAGCAACGGCCGCGCACGTACACCCAGCGCAACTCATCGTCGGGCTGCAGCAGTCGGTACTCCTCGGCGTATTCGGTGCCATGGGTGATGCAGTGCTTGATGCTGCGGGCAACCATCGCCCGGTCCTCGGGGTGCACGCCTTCGAGGTAGGCACTGATAGGCAACTGGCGTGACAGGCTGGGGTCGACGCCATGCAACAGGGCGAAGTGTGCATCGGCAATAAAGCGGTCTTCGCTGATGTCCCAATCCCAGGTGCCCAGCGCATCGGCGGCGGCCAGGGCCAATTGCAGGCGTTCTTCGCTTTCGTGCTGGGCCTTGAGGCTGGCCTCGGAGCGGCGTTCGAACTCCATGGCCAGGCGGCGGCGTTCGCTGGTCTCGATGGCGGTGACCAGGATGCCGGCGACGCTGTTGCTTTCGTCACGCACCGGGCTGTAGGTCAGGTCCAGCCAGACATCACAGAGACGGCCGGCGAAGGGTACGCGCCATTGCTGGTCGCGGCAGGAGTGTGTCTGGCCTTGCAACACCCGGTGATAAATCCCTTCGGTCGAGCTCTTGAGTTCGGGCCATGCTGTATGGGTCGGTTGGCCGAATGCCCGGGGGTGCTTGTCACCGGCCAGTCGGCCGAAGGCGTCGTTGTAGAGATGGGACAGCTGCGGTCCCCACAGCAAGGCCATCGCCATGGGCGAATGGAGCATGATGTCCACGGCGGTGCGCAGGCTCTGGGGCCAGTTCTGGGCAGCGCCCAGCGGGGTCAGGGCCCAGTCCGCCTGGCTGATCAGGCGTTGTATATCGCTGCCGGCGGGTGTCGCGTGCATCAGGCGACCCCTGGCTGTCGTGTCTGTACCACGGCGTCTACTATCCTTTGAGGAACGTAAGTGCAGGTGGGTCTGAAGAGGTTCATGTTCGGCTCAGCTTGTTTCATTGGTGTCTCGCGGAAGTTTCAGTCCATGGAAATCGATCCGTTGTTGCGAATCCTGGCGAGCCAGAATGGTTCCGACCTTTACATGTCCACGGGGGCGCCGCCATGCGCGCGTTTCGAGGGGGTGCTCAAACCCTTGGGTAACGAGGCGTTCAAGGTCGGCGACATTGCCAGGCTCGCCGGGTCTCTGATGGACGCCGAACAGCGCCTTGAGTTCGATCGGGAGTTGGAAATGAATCTGGCGATCTCCCTGGCCGGCGTCGGGCGGTTCCGGGTCAATATCTTCAAGCAGCGCAATGACGTGTCCATGGTGATTCGCAACGTCAAGCTGGACATCCCGCGCTTCGAAGACCTGAAACTGCCTCGAGTGCTTTTAGACACCATCATGCAGAAACAGGGGTTGATGCTGTTCGTCGGTGCGACAGGCTCGGGCAAGTCGACCTCCCTGGCGGCGCTGATCGATTACCGCAATCGCAACAGCAGCGGCCACATCATCACCATCGAGGACCCGGTGGAGTATATCCATCGGCACAAGAAATCCATCATCAATCAACGGGAAGTCGGTGTCGACACCCGCAGTTTCCATGCGGCCCTGAAAAACACGCTGCGCCAGGCGCCGGACGTGGTGCTGATCGGCGAAATCCGTGATCGGGAAACCATGGAGCATGCCTTGGCCTTCGCCGACACCGGGCACCTGGTGATTTCCACCTTGCATGCCCATAACGCCAACCAGGCCCTGGACCGGGTGATCAATTTCTTTCCGGAAGAACGCCGGCCGCAATTGCTCAATGACCTGGGCAACAACCTCAAGGCGTTTGTCTCCCAGCGCCTGGTGCGTACCCGCACCGGCCAGCGGCGGGCGGCGGTGGAGGTCATGCTGGGTTCGCCGACGGTGGCCGACCTGATCCGGCGCAACGAGCTTGGCGAGCTCAAGGGCATCATGGAAAAGTCAGAGGAACTGGGAATGCAAACCTTTGACCAGGCCTTGTTCAACCTGGTGGTCGAAGGTGCCATTGATGAGGAAGAAGCGCTGAAAAATGCCGACTCGGCGAACAACCTGCGGTTGCGGTTGAAGTTGCATACCGAGTCGGGCGCGGTGCCACCGGCCGATCCGGCGGCGGGTGAGTGGGGGCTTATGGACTGATCGTGTCGGGGACCACCCCTGTGGCGAGGGGATTTATCCCCGCTGGACTGCGAAGCAGTCCCGATACAGTTGGCTCAATCAGTCTGACATGCCGGGGTGTCAGATTCAGGGGCTGCTTCGCGCCCCAGCGGGGATAAATCCCCTCGCCACAAAACTGCCTGTTGCGCTCAGTCGGCAAGCTCCGGTCGATCCCGAAACTGCTCCAACGCCTCGGGGTTGGCCAGGGCATCGGTGTTCTTCACCGCCTCGCCATGCACCACGTTGCGCACCGCCAACTCCACCACCTTGCCGCTGATGGTTCGTGGAATATCACTGACCGCGAGGATCTTCGCCGGCACATGACGCGGTGTGGTGTTGGCCCGGATGACCTGGCGGATCTGTTGCGCCAAGGCTTCATTCAGCGTCACGCCATCGCGCAGGCGCACGAACAGCACCACCCGGACATCGCCCTGCCATCGCTGGCCGATGGCGACGCAGTCCAGCACTTGCTCGACTTTTTCCACCTGCCGATAAATTTCTGCCGTGCCGATGCGCACGCCGCCTGGGTTGAGCACGGCATCGGAGCGGCCATGGATCAGGAAACCGCCGTGGGGCAGTTCTTCGGCGTAGTCGCCTTGGGCCCACACGCCGGGAAACTGGGCGAAGTAGGAGGCGCGAAGCTTTTCCTGCCGGGGGTCGTTCCACAAACCAATGGGCATCGCCGGGAAATGCCGGGTGCACACCAACTCACCTTTTTCACCGATGACCGGATTGCCGGCCTCGTTCCAGACCTGCACGGCCATGCCCAGGCTCTTGCCCTGCATTTCGCCCCGGCGTACCGGTGACAGCGGGTTGCCGTTGACGAAGCAGGACACGATGTCGGTGCCGCCGGACATCGAGGCCAGGCAGACATCGGCCTTGATGTCGCGGTACACATAATCGTAGCTATGGGGCGCCAGTGCCGAACCGGTGGAGAGCAGGGTTTTCAGGCTGTCCAAACGGTGCGTCTGGCGGGGCTTGAGGCCCTCGCTTTCCAGGGCGGCGAGGAACTTGGGGCTGGTGCCGAATACGCTGATGCGCTGCTGGTCGATCAGGTCCAGCAAGCGCTCGGGACCGGGGTGGAACGGCGAACCATCGTAGAGCACCACCGTGCTGCCCACGGCGAGGGCCGACACCAGCCAGTTCCACATCATCCAACCGCAGGTGGTGTAGTAGAACAGCCGATCCTCGGGCCCGAGGTCGACGTGCAGGCCATGTTCCTTGACGTGTTGCAGCAGCACGCCCCCGGTGCCATGGACGATGCATTTCGGCACGCCGGTCGTGCCGCTGGAATACAGGATGTACAGCGGGTGGTCGAAGGGCACGCTGACGAACGCCGGTTCGCCACCGCTCTGATAAAAGTCGTTCCACAACGCGACAGCGGCCGGGGTCTTGAAGTCCTCGACGCAGGCGTCAGGCTGGGCATAAGGCAGTACGATCAATTGCTGCAATGACGGCAAACGTTCAAGGATTTCGTTGACCTTGGTTCGCTGGTCGATGACCTTGCCCGCGTAGCGATAACCGGCGCAGGTGATCAGCACCTTGGGTTCGATCTGGCCGAAGCGGTCGATGACCCCTTGGGTGCCGAAGTCCGGTGACGAGCACGACCAGATGGCCCCCAGGCTGGTGGTGGCGAGCATGCCGACCAGGGTTTGCCAGGTGTTGGGCATGCACGCGGCGACTCGATCTCCCTGGGTGACGCCGGCAGCTTTCAAGCTTGTTTGCAGGCCAGCGACATGGGCGGCGAGTTCGGCCCAGGTCAGTTGTTCCTGGCTGCCGTTTTCGTCGAGCGCCACCACCGCGACGGCGTCATCGCGGCGGCGCAGCAGGTGCTCGGCGAAGTTCAGGGTGGCGCCAGGGAACCACTGGGCGCTGGGCATTTGCGCACCCTCCACCAGTACCGCGTCGGGAGCTTGGTGAAAGTGGATCTCGAAAAAATCGACAATGGCCTGCCAGAAGGCTTCGCGCTGGTCGATGCTCCAGGCGTGCAGGGCGGGGTAGTCGTGCAGTTGCAGGTGATGTCGCGCGTTGACGAACTGGCGAAAGGCGTTCATGCGCGACTGGGCGATGCGTTCGGGGCTGGGTTGCCAGAGGATGTCGGACATGGGGTGCCTCTTGTTTTTTCGGGCTTATAAACATTGCAGCACAAGGCGTTATTTATGGCGAGAACCGCTTCTGTGGCGAGGGAGCTTGCTCCCGCTCGGTTGCGTAGCGGCCGCCTAATGGGCCTGCTGCGCAGTCCAGCGGGAGCAAGCTCCCTCGCCACAAAACCGCGTTTGCCAGAGGATTGTGGGGTTATTGAGCCAGCCACCCACCATCAATATTCCACGCCGCGCCGCGCACCTGGCTGCCGGCTTCGCTGCATAGGAAAAGCACCAGTTCCCCCAGTTGCGGCGGGGTGACGAATTCCAGGGACGGCTGTTTCTCGGCCAACAGGTCATGCTGGGCCTGTTGCGGATCGACGCCGGCGGCAATGCGATCATCGATTTGCTTTTGCACCAGTGGCGTCAGCACCCAGCCCGGGCAGATGGCGTTGCAGGTCACGTTGCTGGTGGCGGTTTCCAGGCCAACCACCTTGGTCAGGCCAATCACCCCATGCTTGGCCGCGACATACGCCGCCTTGCCCACCGAGCCGACCTGGCCATGCACCGAGGCGACGTTGATGATCCGCCCCCAGCCCTTGGCGCGCATGCCCGGCAGGCTCAGGCGGGTGGCGTGGAACACCGAGGACAGGTTGATGGCGATGATCGAGTCCCAGCGCTCCACGGGGAAATCTTCCACGGCGGCCACGTGCTGGATCCCGGCGTTGTTCACCAGAATGTCAACGCCGCCGAACTCGCGCTCGGCGTAGGCGAGCATGTCGGCGATCTGCGCCGGGTCGCTGACATCGGCCGGATGATGACCGACCTTGCCGCCGAACTGTTTCACCTCGGCGATCACCGCCGAGGCATCGCCAAAGCCGTTGAGGATCAGGTTGGCCCCGGCCTTGGCCAGGCTCAGGGCAATGCCCAGGCCGATGCCGCTGGTAGAACCGGTGACCAGGGCGGTCTTGCCCGAAAGAGCGGTTGTCATACGAACCTCACACAATGCCAGTGGCGTAGAACACAGCGATCACGAAGAACACCGCGAGGGTCTTGATCAGCGTAATGCAGAAAATGTCTTTGTAGGCTTCGCGGTGGGTCAGCCCGGTCACCGCCAGCAGAGTAATCACCGCGCCGTTGTGGGGCAGGGTGTCCATGCCGCCGCTGGCCATGGCGGCCACCCGGTGCAGCACTTCCAGGGGAATGTTGGCGGCGTGGGCGGCGCTGATGAAACTTTCCGACATCGCCGCCAAAGCGATGCTCATGCCGCCCGAGGCGGAACCGGTGATGCCCGCCAGCAGCGTGACGGTCACCGCTTCGTTGACCAGTGGGTTGGGAATGCTCTTGAGCCAGTCGGCCAGTACCAGGAAGCCCGGCAAGGAGGCGATGACCGCGCCGAAACCGTATTCCGAAGCGGTGTTCATTGCCGCCAGCAATGCACCGCCCACGGCGCTCTTGCTGCCTTCGGCCAGCTTGCTGCGAATGGCCCGGAAACCGAATATCAGGACCATGATGATGCCCACCAGCAACGCCGCCTGCACTGCCCAGATCGCGGTGAGCTTGGCGATGTCGCTGGTCACTGGCGTCGCCATGCCCGGCAGCGCCAGGCTGTGGGTCTTGCCGTACCACTGTGGGATCCACTGGGTGAACAGCAGGTTCATGATGCCCACCGCCAGCAGTGGCGAAACGGCGATCCAAGGGTTCGGCAGCTTGATGTCTTCGGCGGTTTCCGGCTCGTTGCGCAGTTCGGTGCCGTAACCTTCGCCCACACGCTGGGCCTTGTTGCGCTGGCGCTGCAGGAACAGCATGCCGAGGCTGAACACGAAGATCGTACCGATCACACCCAGCCAAGGTGCGGCCCAGGCGGTGGTGTTGAAGAACGTGCTGGGGATGATGTTCTGGATCTGCGGCGTGCCGGGCAGGGCGTCCATGGTGAACGAGAACGCGCCCAGGGCAATGGTGGCCGGGATCAAGCGCTTGGGAATATTACTCTGGCGGAACATCTCGGCGGCGAACGGGTACACCGCGAACACCACCACGAACAGCGACACGCCGCCATAGGTGAGCAAGGCGCAGACCAGCACGATCACCAGCATGGCCTGGCGCGTCCCCAGCAGACGAATCGCCGCGGCGACGATGGAGCGGGAGAACCCCGACAGCTCGATCAGCTTGCCAAACACCGCGCCGAGCAGGAACACCGGGAAATACAGTTTGATGAAGCCGACCATTTTCTCCATGAACACCCCGGTGAATGCGGGGGCGACGGCGGACGGGTCGGTGAGCAGGACGGCACCGAGGGCGGCGATGGGGGCAAAGAGGATAACGCTGTAGCCACGGTAGGCGGCGACCATCAGCAGCGCGAGGGCTGCCAACGCAATGATCACACTCATGGTGTGTCTCCTGGATTGTTATTGTTGTGATGAAGCTGTGGGAGGGGCTTTAGCGAGTTTTGTGCCAGGTATGTAACTGACTGAAATATAAGGGAATTAATTGAGATTGTAGGGCGCGAATGAGAGGTATGTCTCTGTTTTGAGAATTTTGTGGAGTGTGCAGGCCTCATCGCGAGCAAGCTCGCTCCCACAGTTGACCGCGTACTTCAGAGGAACTCCTATCCCTGTGGGAGCGAGCTTGCTCGCGATGAGTGCAAAGCGCTCCAAAACTACAGGTCTATATTTTGAGAATGAAGTCTCTCTATTGAGACTCTGCAATCCCCAGAGCCACCATCTTCTTGTACAACGTCGACCTCCCCAACCCCAACCGCTCGGCCGCTTCCACCACCTTGCCCCCGCATTGCGCGAGGGTGGTTTCGATCAACTGTCGGTCGAAGCGTGCCCGGGCCTGGCTGAAAGTTTCTTGCGGCAACGGCTCCAGGCTCGGACTCGCCGGGCGGGTTACCGGTATGAACGTGCCGATGGCCGCGCGGATGTCCGCCGCCGTGAGCATCAGGTCGTCGCTGAGCAACGCGGCGCGTTCCAGCACGTTGCGCAGTTCGCGGATGTTGCCCGGCCAGGCGTGTTGGCGTAGCAGGGCGAGGGCGGTGGGGTTCAGTTCGTGCTGGCTGCGCAACTCTTCCAGGATCGCTTCGCTCAGGGCCGGCAAATCATCCAGGCGTTCACGCAAGGGCGGAACGTGGATCGGCAGCACGTTGAGGCGGTAATACAGGTCGGCGCGAAACTCTCCGCGCTTGATCGCCGCCTCCAGGTCCATGGAGGTGGCGGCGATCACCCGCACGTCGCTTTGCAGCACCTCGTTGGAACCCACCGGTTCGTATTCCTTTTCCTGAAGCACCCGCAGCAGCTTGCTTTGCAGCGGCAGCGGCATGTCGCCGATCTCGTCGAGGAAAAGCGTACCGCCCTGGGCGATCTGCAGTTTACCGGCGCGGCCCTTGCGGTCGGCCCCGGTAAACGCCCCTGGCGCGGTGCCGAAGAATTCGGCTTCCAGCAGCGATTCAGGAATCGCCGCGCTGTTGATGCTGACGAACGCCTTGTGCGCCCGCGGCGAAGCACTGTGGATGGCCTGGGCCAGCAGTTCCTTGCCGGTGCCGGTTTCGCCGAGCAGCAGCACCGGCGAATCGGCGCTGGCGCTGCGCCGGGCACGACGCTTGACCTCAAGGCCGGCGTTGCTGGTGCCAATGAAATGGGCAAAGTTGTACTTGGTCTGCCGCGCCCGCAGCAGCGAGCGGGTGGAGGCCAGTTCTTCCTGCATGCTCAGGTAGCGCTTGAGCATCGGCGACAGGCTGCGCAACTCATCGAACAAGGCAAAGCCGATGGCACCGATCACCGCACCCGCGCTGTCGTGGATCGGTAGGCGCATCACCACCAACGGCTCCTTGGGCGTGTCTTGCATGTCCAGCAGGATCGGGCGCCCGGTGCGCACAACCTCGCGCAACAGGCTGCCGGGAATCACGCTTTCGCACGCCCGGCCAATCGCCTCATGCGCCGAGTTCAGGCCGAAGCGCCGGGCGTAGCGTTCGTTCATCCAGACAATGTTCGCGTCACGGTCGACAATCACCGTGCCTTCGCTGGACTGCTCGATGATCTCGAATAACGAACGGATCGCCAGCGTGCGTACGCGCTTGTAGTCCTTGAGGCTTTCGGTGGGGTTCATCGGGCATTTCCAGAGAGGAGGGATTTGCCGGCAGCCATGGACGGGTGCCAAGAGCCGCATTATGCCGGGGGAAATTCCAGGATCGAAGCGCCGCTGTTGCTTTCTAGCTAACTTGTACGGTTAGAAGCTCTCCAAATGGACGGCCCCGGCCAAGCCGCCCGGAGCAATCAAATACTTATCCGCCCGCGTGGTCGTTACCACCGTGCGCGGCGATGAACATGGCGACGGCCGACCGGCAATAGGATTCGATTTCGTTGTCGTCCTCTGCTCTGGCCTCATCGAAGCGCGCGATCATCAGGAGATCGGATCCTTTGAAAAGCGCGGCAAACAAGCGGGCGGACCCCAGAGGATCGGGCACGTTCAGCACCGCCTTCGCGTGCAACTGACGCAACAGGGCCTCGATCTGGGCGATGACATAGGCGGGGCCGGCTTCGTAATGGCGCTTGCTTAACGATTTTTGATTCGTCTTGTCGGCCATGATCATGGCTTCGACACTGCGCACGTCGGGGCTCAACAACGTGCGCAGCAGGGATGTTCCCACCGCCATGAGCTGATCTGCCGCCGAACCGCCGACGCCTTCAATAAGGGCCTGCGGTGCAAATTGATGGCAGTGGGCCGCGATGGCCGCACTGAACAGCGCCTCCTTGTTCTCGAAGTGCCGATAGATGCTGAGCTTGGAGATCTTCGCCCGCTGGGCGACCTTGTCCATGGTCGTCGCTTGAAAACCCAACTCCACAAAAAGTTCGCCCGCAGCGTCGACTATAGTTTGGCCAAGCGCCTCGTTGGCAGGACGGCCGCGCCGGGTCTGGTTGTTTTCGGTCATAAAAAATTCCAGTACTTGACAGTATTCTAATTCTTGAATTACGGTACTTCAAAGTATCTTAAAGTTGCAAGCCAATCTCCCTTCATCCACAGCGCGGAGCCCATCACCATGAATGACGTCATCATCATCGGCGGCAGTTTTGCCGGCCTCGCCGCCGCCTTGCAGCTCGGCCGTGCCCGCCGCAAGGTCATCGTTCTCGACACCGGCCTGCCGCGCAATCGCTTCGCCGACCACTCCCATGGCGTGCTCGGCCACGACCACAAGCCACCGCTGGAGATCCTGGTCGAGGCGCGGCAGCAGCTGGCGCGCTATCCCACGATCCAACTGGTCAATGCCCGGGCCGAGAGCGTCTCCGGCGCCATCGATGATTTCTCCGTCCTCACGAGCGAGGGCGAAACCCTCAGGGCGCGCCGCCTGATCCTGAGCTATGGCGTTGCCGACCAGATGCCTGAAGTTCCCGGCTTTGCCGAAGGCTGGGGCTCCTCCATCGTGCCTTGCCCTTATTGCGACGGCTTTGAAGTTGCCGGTCGGCACTGGGGCCTTGTCTGGTCCGGCCCAATGTCGCATAACTACGTCAGGCTGTACCACGATTGGACTGACACGTTGACGGTCTTCGCCAATGGTCACGACATTTCACCCGACATCCGGGCCGATCTGGCGCGCCGTGGCATCCCTGTCGTCGATGGCCGGATCACCGAAATCGACCATGACGAGACCCATAACGCCACCGTCAGGCTCGACGCCGGCCCCTCTGTCGCGGTCGACATCCTGTTCGCGCATCCGCGCAACAAGCCGTCCGCACGCCTGCATGAATCGCTGGGTCTCGCCACGGTCGAAACGCCCCAGGGCATCGTCCTCAAGGTCGACGAGCGCCGCGAAACCAGCGTGCCCGGCATCTACGCTGCCGGCGACCTCGCCAACCCCGCAATGCCCTCGGTCACCACGGCATCATGGCAAGGCGCGACGGCGGGCATCTCCGCTCAGCAGTCGATGCTGGTTTGAGGGCAAGCAGCATCGATCTCCCCAGTTTCAATTGCACAATAGACAGGAGCGCCGCCATGCCCGCCATAAAACCATTCAAACCTCTAGACGAGAAATTTCCATTTGACCGCCAACTCGGTATCGCGGCCGCGCCTCTCGTGCTTATCAACCTCTTCATGGTCGTCGATCCCGCCGATGAAGCGGGCTTCCTGGACGCTTTCAAGGCAGCTGCCGAAGTCATAACGAAGCAACCGGGCTTCATTTCCATGCAACTGCATCGAGCGATCGGCGATAGCCCGACTTACCTGAACTATGTGGTGTGGGAATCCACCGAGGCGGTCCGCGCCGCCTTCACTGATCCCGCGTTCCTCGCGAAACTTCCTGCATATCCGTCATCCGTTGTAGCCAGCCCGCACCTGTTCCAGAAGGTCGCCGTCCCCGGCTTTTGCGTGGCCTGAAGAACGACTCAAGACGAGGAGATGTCATGACAGAGCAAAATGCCCATCAAGTCGCCGACTGGAATGGCCAAAGCGGTGAGTACTGGGCCGCCAACCAGGCCCGGCTCGACGCCATGTTTGCGGTATTCGGCCAGGCCGCGATCGAAGCCGCCGCGCCCGCCATGGGCGAACGCGTGCTGGACGTCGGCTGCGGCGCGGGCGCGTCGAGTCTGGAACTGGCTGGCCGCGTCGGTGCGGGCGGCCATGTGCTGGGCGTGGACATATCCGAACCGCTGATCGGCCGAGCGCGCGCGCTGGCGCCACAGGATACGCCGGCCCAGTTCCGGGTAGCCGACGCCAGCAGCGCCGAGCTGCCCGAGGGCGCGTTCGACATCCTGTTCTCGCGCTTCGGAGTCATGTTCTTCGACGATCCGACAGGGGCCTTCACCCATATGCGACGCGCGCTCCGGTCGGGCGGGCGAGTCGCTTTCGTCTGCTGGCGCGGCGTGGCCGAGAACGATTGGCTACGCCTGCCGATGGGCGCGATCAAGGACATCGTCCCGCTACCCGCGCCGCCCGGTCCCGAAGCACCCGGTCCGTTCTCGTTCGGCGACCGTGGGCGGGTGACACGCATCCTGACGGCGGCCGGCTTCACCGATATCGCTATCACGCCCTTCGATGCTTCTATCCCGTTCGGTGAGGGCGGGACGCGGGACGCGGCGATCGACGACGCGGTGAAGATGGCGTTCGAGGGCGGCCCATTGTCGCTTGTGTTAGCTGATCAGTCCGACGACATCCGCACCCGCGCCTGGGCCGCGGTTCGTTCCGCCTTCGCGGGCCTCCCTGGTGAGCGGTCGGTGATGATGGACGGCGCGGCGTGGATCGTCACGGCACGCAATCCTGCAAGCTGACAGGATTACCCCGGATGCGCCGCCGCCAACAACTCCTTGGTATAGGGATGCTGGGGTGAGTCGAACACGTCATGACTGGCGCCTTGCTCGACCACCTTGCCGTCCTTGATCACGATCATGTCGTGGGCCAGGGCGCGGACCACCGCCAGGTCGTGGCTGATGAACAGGTAGGTCAAGTCGTACTTCTGTTGGAGCTGACGGAGCAGGGCGACGACTTGTTTCTGCACGGTGCGGTCCAGTGCCGAGGTGGGTTCGTCCAGCAAAATCAACGCTGGCTTGAGCACCAGGGCCCGGGCAATGGCGATGCGCTGGCGCTGGCCGCCGGAGAACTCGTGGGGGTAGCGATGACGGGTCGAAGGGTCGAGGCCGACCTCCTTGAGGGCCTGGATCACTCGGGCTTCACACTGTTCGGGGCTGGAAGGCTGGTGGACCTCCAGGCCCTCGCTGATGATCTGCTGCACTGACATGCGTGGGCTGAGGCTGCCGAACGGGTCCTGGAACACCACCTGCATCTGCTTGCGCCACGGTCGCAGGGCTTTTTGCGACAGATGATCGAGGGCCTGGCCCTGGAAACGGATGCTGCCTTCGGACTCGATCAGGCGCAGGATCGCCTGGCCGAGAGTGGACTTGCCGGAGCCGGATTCGCCGACGATGCCCAGGGTCTTGCCGCGCTGGATGCTCAGGCTGATACCGTCCACGGCGCGCAGGTATTCCTTGCGCCGGAACAGCCCACCGCCCAGGGGAAAACTCACGCGCAGGTCTTGCACTTGCAACACTTCCTCGCGGTCGTCCCGGGGCAGGGCCTCGCCTTCCGGTTCGGCGTGCAGCAGCTCACAGCTGTAGGGATGTTTCGGTGCGCTGAACAGGGTTTCGCACGGCGCCTGCTCGACGATTTCCCCGGCCTTCATCACACACACCCGTTGGGCAATGCTGCGCACCAGATTGAGGTCGTGACTGATCAGCAGCAAGGACATGCCGAGCCGTTGCTGCAAGGACTTGAGCAGCAGCAGGATCTTGCGCTGCACGGTCACGTCCAGCGCGGTGGTCGGTTCGTCGGCGATCAACAGTTCCGGCTCGCAGGCCAGGGCCATGGCGATGATGACCCGCTGTCGCTGACCGCCGGACAGTTGATGCGGATAGGCCTTGAGTCGCTCGACAGGGTTTTGAATGCCAACCAGGGTCAGCAGTTCCAGAATCCGCTGGCGCGCGGCTTTGCCCCCCAGGCCCTTGTGCAGCATCAGCGTTTCGCCGATCTGCTTTTCGACGCTGTGCAGCGGGTTCAGCGAAGTCATTGGCTCCTGGAAGATCATCGCGATCCGATTGCCGCGCAGCTCCCGCAGAGCCTGGGTGTCGGCCCCCACCAGCTCCTGGCCGCGATAGCGAATGCTGCCGCTGGTGTGGGCTTCATTCTCGGGCAGCAATTGCAGGATCGAATGGGCGGTCACCGACTTGCCCGAGCCCGACTCGCCCACCAGCGCCAGGCACTCGCCGGGGCGGATGTCCAGGCACAGGTTGCGCACCACCGTCTGGTCGTTGAAGGCCACGCTCAGGTTACGGATTTCGATCAGGTTGTCGCTCATCTCAAGGTTTCGCTTCATGGCTGTTTTCAAGAGCGTGGGTCGAACGCGTCTCGCAACGCCTCGCCGATAAACACCAGCAGGGAAAGAATCAGGGCCAGGGTGAAAAATGCCGTCAGCCCCAGCCACGGCGCTTGCAGGTTTTGCTTGCCTTGGGCGATCAGTTCCCCCAGCGACGCGCTGCCGGCCGGCATGCCGAAGCCGAGGAAATCCAGGGCGGTGAGGGTCGAGATCGCCCCGGTGAGGATGAAGGGCAAGTAACTCAGGGTGGCGTTCATCGCGTTGGGCAGGATATGCCGCATGATCACCTTGCGATCACTGAGCCCCAGGGCCCTGGCCGCCTTGACGTATTCCAGGTTGCGCCCGCGCAGGAACTCGGCACGGACCACGTCCACCAGGGCCAGCCAGGAAAACAGCGCCATGATCCCCAGCAGCCACCAGAAGTTCGGCTCCACGAAGCCGGACAGGATGATCAACAGGTAGAGCACCGGAAGCCCGGACCAGACTTCCAGCAAGCGTTGCCCGAGCAAATCCACCCAACCACCGTAATAGCCCTGCAACGCACCGGCGGCGATACCGATCAGCGTGCTGATGGCGGTCAGTGCCAGGGCGAACAGGATCGACACTCGCGCACCGAAGATCACCCGGGCCAGCACGTCCCGGGATTGGTCATCGGTGCCCAGCCAGTTCACGGTCGAGGGTGGGCTCGGGGCCGGCTGATTGAGGTCGTAATTGGGTGTATCGTCGCTGAACGGGATCGGTGGGAACCACAGCCAGCCGCCGTCCTTGTGGATCAGGTTCTGCACGTAGCTGCTGCGGTAGTCGGCCTGGAACGGCAGCTGCCCACCAAATTCCTGTTCGGTATGGCGCTTGAACACCGGGAAATACAGCGAGCCCTGGTAGCTCACCACCAGCGGTTTGTCATTGGCGATCAGTTCACCGCCCAACGTCAGGATGAACAAGCCGATGAACAGCCACAGCGACCACCAGCCCCGACGGTTTTTCTTGAAACGCTCGAAGCGTCGGCGACCCAAGGGTGAAAACTTGAACATCAGGCGTTCCTCGCGGCGAAGTCGATGCGCGGGTCCACCAGGGTGTAGCAGAGGTCGCCGACGAGTTTGATCAGCAGGCCGAACAGCGTAAAAATGAACAACGAGCCGAACACCACCGGATAATCCCGGGAGACTGCGGCCTCGTAGCTCATGCGTCCCAGGCCGTCGAGGGAAAAAATCACCTCGATCAGCAGGGAACCGGCGAAGAACACGCTGATGAACGCCTGGGGAATACCCGATACCACCAGCAGCATCGCGTTGCGGAACACGTGGCCGTACAGCACCCGGCGTTCGCTCATGCCCTTGGCTCGCGCGGTGACCACGTACTGGCGGGTGATTTCATTGAGGAACGAGTTCTTGGTCAGGATCGTCAGGGTGGCGAAGCCGCCGATCACCAGCGACGTGACCGGCAGCACCAAGTGCCAGAAGTAGTCGGCGATCTTGCCCAGTGTCGACAGCGACTCGAAGTTATCCGACACCAGCCCGCGCACCGGAAACCAGTTCAGCGAGGTGCCGCCGGCGAACACCACGATCAGGAACATCGCGAAGAGGAACGCCGGCATCGCATAGCCAATGATGATCGCCGTGCTGCTCCACACATCGAATGCCGAGCCGTGATGCACCGCCTTGCGGATGCCCAGGGGGATCGACACCAGATAGGTGATCAATGTTGCCCAGAGCCCAAGGGAAATGGTCACTGGCATCTTTTCCAGGATCAGATCGGTGACCGTGGCGCCACGGAAGAAGCTCTTGCCGAAATCCAGGCGGGCGTAGCTGCTGAGCATCAGCCACAAGCGTTCATGGGCCGGTTTGTCGAAGCCGTATTGTTTTTCGATGTCCTTGATCAACTGTGGATCGAGGCCGCGACTGGCGCGGGAGCTGTTGGTCATGGTATTGCTTGAACCGCCGACGCTGGCGCCGCCGATGCCTTGCAGGTGGGCGATAGCCTGTTCCACCGGCCCGCCGGGTGCGGCCTGCACGATGACGAAGTTCACCAGCAGGATAATCACCAGCGTGGGGATGATCAGCAGCAGACGCCGCGCAATATAGGCCCACATCAATGCCGCCCTCCGGGTGTGCCACGCTTGATAAGTTCGGCGCGCATCTGCTCGTTGGTCAAGGGTGTGGGGCTCACTTCCCACCAGCTTTCGATGGCTTCGTCATTACTGGCCTGTACTTTCGGGATGCCGAAGCGGTTCCACCACACGGTCGAGCTGCCCGGCGGGTAATAGTTGGGAATCCAGTAGTAATTCCATTGCAGCACCCGGTCCAGGGCGTGGGCATGGCGGAGCATGTCGGCTTGGGTGCTGGCCTTGACCAAGCCGTCGATCAGCGCGTCCACCGCCGGGTCCTTCAAGGCCATGTAGTTGTTGGCCCCTGGATCATTGGCGGCCGCCGAACCGAAGTAGTTGTAGAGTTCCATGCCCGGCGAGGTGCTGACGGGGTAGCCGGTGATGATCATGTCGTAGTCGCGACTCATCAGGCGATTGACGTACTGGGAGGCGTCGATGCGGCGAATGCTCATGTCGATGCCGATTTGCGCCAAGGTACGTTTGTAGGGCAGCAGCAGGCGATCGATACCGTTCTGGCTGTTCAGGAAGGTGAAGCTCAGCGGCTCGCCCTCGGCATTCACCAGGCGGTCGCCGTCGGGTTTCCAGCCGGCCTGTTCCAACAAGGCGAGGGCTTGCAGTTGTTTGTCGCGGATCACGCCACTGCCGTCGGTTTTCGGGGCCTGGAAGACTTGGGTGAAGACTTCGTCGGGAATCTTGCCGCGCAACGGCTCGAGGATCGCCAGTTCGCCGGCATCGGGCAGTTCTCGAGCGGCGAGGTCAGTGTTGGAAAAGTAACTCTGCTGACGCACATAGACGTTGCGCATCATCTGGCGATTGCTCCATTCGAAATCCCAGAGCATCGCCAGGGCCTGGCGCACACGGCGGTCTTGGAACTGCGTTTTTTGCAGGTTGAAGACGAAACCCTGGGCGGTCTGGGGAGCCTGGGTGGCCAGGTGAGCCTTTTGCAGGCGACCGTCCTGCAGGGCCGGGCTGTCATAGCCGATGGCATAGCCGGTGGCGGAGAACTCGCGATTGTAGTCATAGGCGCCACCGCGCAGCACCTGGCGGGCCACATCGGTGTCGCCAAAATACTCGATGCTGAAATGGTCGAAATTGTAGAGGCCGCGACTGACCGGCAGATCCTTGCCCCACCAATCGGCATTACGTTTGAAGGTAATGCTGCGCCCGGAATCGACTTTGCTTACCCGGTAGGGGCCACTGCCCAGCGGGGGCTCGTAGCCGCCACCGTTAGCGAAATCGCGGGTCTTCCACCAATGTTCGGGAAAGACCGGCAAGGTGGCGATGTCCAGGGGCAGGGTGCGGCTTTCGTTGTTCTTGAAGTTGAAGCGCACGGTGCGTTCTTCCTCGATCACGACGTCCTTGACCGCCGCGAACTGGGTGCGATAGCGCAGGCTGCCTTGGGTCATCAACAGCTCGAAGCTGAAGCGCACGTCCTGGGCGGTGATGGGCTTGCCATCGGCGAAGCGGGCCTTGGGGTTCAGGTAGAAGCGCAGCGACAGGCCATCGTCGGCCCGCTCCATTTTCTGCGCCACAAGGCCATAGACGGTATAGGGCTCATCCAGCGAGCGTTGGGCCAGTGGCGAGTAGAGCAGCCCGTCGATCTGGCTGACGCCGATGCCTTTGTCGATGTAGGGCAAGATATGGTCGAAGTGGCCGATCTCGATGGCCGAGCGGCGCATGGTCCCGCCTTTGGGGGCCTGGGGATTGGTGTAGGCGAAGTGGCCGAAACCTTCGGCATATTTGGCCGGTTCGCCATAGACGGTCAGGGCATGTTGCGGTGCTGCATCGACGCCGACGGCGCCTGTCAGCAGGACCACGGCAGTCAATAGCAGGGAAGGGAACGCCAGTCGCATTGTCAGCCTTAAAGCCGGGTGATCGATGACACGAGTTGTACGCGAGCGGCGCCTGGATCGCCAGCCCCGTGTGACCCAAACACAACGGCCCACCGAAGGGCGGGCCGTCATGTCGATAAATCGGGATCAGTCCTGGCGGCTGGTGACTTCCAGCAGGTGGTAGCCGAACTGGGTCTTGACCGGGCCCTGGACCACATTGATCGGGGCACTGAATACCACGGTGTCGAATTCCTTGACCATCTGGCCCGGGCCGAACGAACCCAGGTCGCCGCCCTGACGGCTGGACGGGCAGGAGGAGTTGGCCTTGGCAACTTCGGCGAAATCGGCGCCGGCTTCGATCTGGGCCTTGAGTTCGTTGCACTTGTCTTCGGTGGAAACCAGGATGTGGCGGGCAGTGGCTTTGGCCATGGGGGAAATTCCTTTCGATATTTTTAAAGGTGTTGAGCCTACCGGATTCATGAACGGGTTGTTGTCAAAATTGCGTCAAAACCTTGGGTCCGGCGATCAAAGGCCGGCTTTGCGCAGGCGCTCGGCGTGGCGCAGGTAGAGCTCCGTCGGGTCGGTACCTCGGCGTACTGGGTCGGTCGCCGGGTTGAGGGTACTCATGTGGTGCAGGGGATAGTTGGAGCGAATGACCTTGCCCAGGTGCGAGCTGAAGCGTCCGACCATGCCATCGTTCTGCCCGGCTTCGGTAATGAAGTATTCGGAAAAGGCGCGGCAGAAGGCGTGCACAGGGTCCATGGCCGGGCGTCCTTCTTCCTGTGCATCTGGCAACGTGCCGCTCCAGGAGTAGTAGCGCACACCGTTGACCTTGTTCGGGCCACTTTCCCCCCAATGCCTTGGCAGGCCTTGGGGGTATTTGTCATTGAACGCGCCGACGCCTTCGGTGGTCAGCGCAGCCAGCGCGGCAACGGCGGCTGGCGGGAGCTGAGGCTGGCCATCGAGCAAGGAGATGAAGTCGGCGAACAGCGTGGCGACTTTACTGGCGACGGGGCCCGGCAGCCGCCCCGGGGTGAGGGCCTTGTGCAGGAAGTCGGCCAGTTCGGAACCATGGTTGGGGCCGCTGACCGATGTCACCGAGGCGACCCGGCCGGGCGCCAGGGCGGCGGCATAGCGGGCGGCCAGCGCACCCTGGCTGTGGCCAATCAGGTTGACCTTGGTGGTGTCGGTACCGCTCAGGATCAGGTCCATCTGCGCCAGCAACTGCTCGCCGCGGGCCTCATTGGAATGGGTGGCCGACAGGTAGGGGATAAACACCCGGGCACCGGCGAGGCGCAGTGCCTGTTTGATGCCATGGAAAAGTTCGAAGCCGCCGATCCTGTCAAACCCGAACAACCCATGGACCAGCAGGATGGGGAATTGAGTGGTTGCATTCCGTTGCATGTTCGTACCTTTTTCGAAGAGGTTCACGTTGAGATTGCGACCTCACTCTAATGCAGGCTTTTGTTGGGCGGTGTAGGAAGAAACCGCAGTGACTTACTGAAACTGGAATAAAAAAAGTGGGAAGAATCGGACAAGAAGCCCGGCGGCGCCAAAGGTGCCTGGATACTTCCGATGGCCCTTGTGGGTTTGCAGCTACAGCTTCAAGCGCCAAGGACCACTGATGCCGTTGTTTTGTCTGACTGCGGGGGGCGAGGCGGTCGGGTTTTAATGGCTGTGTCGGGCGCCGTCGTGTGGCGGAGCCTTCATCCAAGGACTGGAACCACGCATGACTACTTACCGATCCGCCCAACCACCCCAGCTCAGATCGCCAGCGAGGCTGTTGGCGCCTTCTCTGCCTGCCGCCAAGGGCGGGGTGATCAACCCCGCCTGGAGGAAAGCGGTCATCACCGTGAAGCCTTATCCACTGATGGCGTGTGGGGATGAGGTGTCGCTGTGTTGGCTAGGGCTCAATTCAGACGCCCAGCCCTACTGGCATGAAGAAAGCCGGTTCGTGACGGAGCGCCAGGTTGGGCGAGACGTCGTTTTCGTCGTACGAGAGCGGCATATCGCCGAGCTGGATGGCGGCTCGCTGGAGATTTCCTATCGAGTGACTGGCAAGCAATTGCCGGCCACGCTGGACTCGGAGCCCCTTCAACTGCAGATCGGCGATGCACCCTTGCAACTGCTGGCCGCCGTTGCCGACGATGCGGTGGGTGGCAGCCTTGATCCGGCCCGGGTGCCAGAAGGCACGCGTTTGACCGTCCGGCCTTATCCCAGAATGGCCGTAGGGGACCGCCTGATTCTGATCGCCAGTCGGGAGGATAAGGCGCTCTGGCGCGATGTGCTGGAGATAGAGGCCCACGCCATCGGTCGCGAGGTATCGTTCTGGATCGATCATTCGCAAATCGCGCCCCATGTCGGCCACGGACTGAGCTTGGCTTATGTCGTCCGCCACGGACATTCGGTACGCCGCGCCGAGCCCTTGTCGTTGCACATAGGCCCTCTGGTGCGCCCAGCGCTGAAGGCGCCTCGGATCCTGGGGGTGGCGGAGGGGGTGGTGGAGGTCGATGAGCTTCAGGGTGGGCTGACGGTCGTCATTGACGGTGCTGGACTTGAGGCGGGCGAGCTGGTCTGGTTCCAGTGCAATGGCAACTATGCCCATGTCGAAGAGCGGGAAATCACCGAGGACACGACCGGTCAGCCGGTCAGCTTCGTCGTGCCGGCGGCGTATTGGCAGGAGCAGCGCGACCGATCGGTGCGTCTGTTTTATCAGGTCGAGCGCCTGGATGATGTCAGCCAGCAATCCGACTGGGTCGCGGTCCAGGTGCGTTCCAAGGCGCAGAGTTGAGTAGATGAAAAAAACGTGGCGAGGGAGCTTGCTCCCGCTGGCTGCGCAGTAGCCCTTTTGTGTGAGCGCTTCGCACTCAAGCGGAAGCAAACTCTTGTAGAGCAAAATTTATCTAATTGATTTTAAAGATAAATTATTTGCCGATTTACCGGCATGTGCTCTGCGCGACAGCGCAGCCTCATCGCAGGCTGCGGGGGCTCCCTCGCCACATAACCCAGGAAAGTCTTAAGTGGACAGCCATTTCCCATGGGCCTGGCGCAACAACTGCTCGGTGGATTCCCAGCCCAGGCAACCGTCGGTGACCGATACGCCGTAGCGCATCGATGTGCCCAGCGGTTGGCAGCCTTCGAACAGATGGCTTTCGAGCATCATGCCGATCAGGGCGCGGTTGCCTTGCAGGCGTTGTTCCAGCACGTCATTGAACACCTGCGGCTGACGCAACGGGTCTTTGCCGCTGTTGGCGTGGCTGCAGTCCACCATGATCCGGGCCGGTATCTTGAGGCGGGTCAGGTCGTGGTGTATCTGCGTGACGCTCTGTTGGTCGTAGTTCGGCCCGCGATGACCACCGCGCAGCACCAGGTGAGTGTCGGGGTTGCCCGGCGTCTGGATGATCGCCGGATGCCCCTGGCTGTCTACGCCGAAATGCCGATGGGGATGGGCAGCAGAACGCATGGCATCGCAGGCGATGCCGACCCCGCCGTCGGTGCCGTTCTTGAACCCCACGGGCATGCCCAGGCCGCTGGCCATTTCCCGATGGATCTGCGATTCGGTGGTGCGTGCGCCGATGGCGACCCAACTGAGCAGGTCATCGAAGTAGCTGGCGGCCATGGGTTGCAGCAGTTCGGTGGCGACAGGTAAACCAAGCTGCAACATCTCTCGCATCAGTTCCCGGGACAAGGTCAGGCCCGCGGCCATGTCATCGCTGCCATCCAGGCCAGGATCGTAGGCCAGGCCTTTCCAGCCTACGGTCGTGCGGGGCTTTTCCACGTAGGCGCGCATGACCAGCAGCATGCTGTCGCTCACTTCATGGGCCACGCGAGCCAGGTTGGCGGCGTATTCAAGGGCGGACTTCGGGTCGTGGATCGAGCAGGGGCCGACGATGACCAGCAGGCGGGAGTCCTCACCGTCGAGGATCGCGCGGATGGCCTGGCGATGGGCGCTGACTTGCTGGCTCAACGCGGTGCTGAGCGGCAATTGGTGCTTGAGTTGCAACGAGCTCGGCAGACGCAGGGTCAGGGCTTCGTTGGCAGGGTTGAGCGTGGACAGCGGCAAAGCGGAGACGGACGAATTCATGATCTGGCTTCCTGGACGGGCGGCGGGTTCGTTCCCGCGCGCCGGTCCTAGTGGGGTGTTCGACAATTGGCCGGATTGGCCCGCAATTGAGGCTTGCCACCGGTAGGTGACCGATCGGAGGCGGCAGGCTGTCCCGAGCGGTGGCTGGTAAATCGCCAGGCGGAAAAACTGTCGTAACGGTAATAAGTGGCGTAGTTCATGGCTCAATCCTCAAGTTGTCTGGTGTCGCAAATGTGTGGGGCCTGAAAAAACAAAACCCCCGGTCGGGAGGCCGACCGGGGGTTTGGAAAACTCTGGAAGGCGACCCGTTTAAAGTGGGCGCCGGTTGGGTATCAGGCGCGCCAGTGGCTAAACCAATACCCAAAATAAAAGCTGACCGGAGTTTGAACACTGTTCGCCCAGGCAGCCGCAACCGAGCGCGGGGCGCTGGCGGTTTGAAGCGATGAGAGGGCGTTGAACATGGTCTGTCTCCGATGAATGGCCCTGAGCTTACTAGAGGGCGGGGCGCCGGTTCAATCAGAAAATTCTATCGAGGGCATGCAATTGTTCGTCCCGGCTTGAGTCCGCTGGGCTTTATGACAAACTTCAGGTTTGCAGCGCCTACCAAGGATGATCCATGACCGCTCCAGCCTTCGCCGCCGCCCAGTCGATCTCCATCGCGGGGGACGTTCGCGCCAACCTCCTGCGTCATCAGCATTTCATGCAGGCGGCCGCTGAACAGGGCGTGCAGTTGTTAGTGTTTCCTGAGCTATCACTCACCGGCTACGAAGGCGGCCTGGCGGCGGATCTGGCCATCCTGCCGGAGGATGCCATATTGCAACCGCTGCGCGACTTGGCCCGCGAGCTCGGCCTGACAGCGGTGGTGGGCATGCCGATTCGCCTGTCGGCGGACGCCCCGGTGTTGATCGGTGCGTTGGTCCTCGGTGCCGACGGCTCCCTCGGGGTCTACAGCAAGCAGCATCTGCACCCAGGGGAAGAAGTCGCCTTCGCCCCGGGGCATGGTGGCTCGATGCTGACAATGGGGCAGGATTGCATCGCCCTGGCGGTATGCGCCGATTTTTCCCACGCCAGCCATTCTGCCGCGGCAGCTGGGCAGGGCGCTACGCTCTATGCGGCGGGGGTGTTGATCACCGAGGCTGGCTACGTGTCCGATACGGCATTGCTGCAAGGATATGCCCGGCAGCATGCCATGACCGTGCTGATGGCCAATCATGGCGGCGCCACCGGAGGCTGGGAATCGGCTGGTCGCAGTGCCATCTGGGGGCCGGACGGTTCGCTGCTCGCGGCAGCGCCCGGCGCGGGCGAGCTGTTGGTGATCGCCCGCCGCGAAGTCAACGGCTGGGCAGGACAAGTCGTGCCGGTGGCAGTGCTTGGATGAGGTGTCCATGAGCTTCGAGTGGCGTGCGGCAACGGCAGGGGACATTGACTTCGCCCGGCAGCTGACCTGCGACAACATGCTTGCTTATTACCTCAAGCATGATTTGCTCTGGCAGGACGAAGCGTTCGACTTGGCCTGGATCATTCGCCAGAACTGGATAATCAGTCGTGCCGGTCAGGTTTTGGGCTTTGTCAGTCTCAGTCGTGACGCCCGGGCGTTGTATATCCGGGAGCTGCAGATCGACGAGGCGTTTCGTGGGCAGGGCGCCGGGACTTGGGCGATCGGACAGGTTTGGGGCTTGGTGGGCCTGGAGCGTCGCCCGGCGCTGCGCCTGACGGTGTTCAAGGAAAATCCGGCCAGGGCGTTGTACGAACGCATGGGCCTGCGCGTCGTGGGCGAAGACGAATATTTCCTGAGGATGCAGCGAGACGCCGGTGCTTGAAGCCTCGGACGTTGTGCCAATAAAGATGTGTTGTAACTTTTATCTGTTCCTTTGCGCTAGGTCTGCTGGACGCTTTTTGCTAAGGTGTTGTGCAACCCAAATAAGACCAAATCGTGAGGTGTCTGCTTGATTAGGGTGTTAGTGGTCGATGACCATGATCTCGTCCGTACGGGCATTACACGAATGCTGGCTGACATCGATGGCCTGCAGGTAGTTGGCCAAGCTGAATCCGGGGAAGAATCCCTGATCAAAGCGCGCGAATTGAAGCCCGACGTGGTGTTGATGGACGTCAAGATGCCTGGCATCGGCGGCCTTGAGGCCACGCGCAAACTGCTGCGCAGTCACCCTGACATCAAGGTGGTCGCGGTGACCGTATGCGAGGAGGATCCGTTTCCCACCCGGCTGTTGCAGGCGGGCGCGGCAGGCTACCTCACCAAGGGCGCTGGCTTGAACGAGATGGTCCAGGCCATTCGTCTGGTTTTTGCCGGGCAACGCTACATCAGCCCGCAAATCGCTCAGCAATTGGCGATCAAGTCGTTCCAGCCAACCAACGATTCTCCCTTCGATGCACTGTCGGAGCGGGAAATCCAGATTGCGCTGATGATTGTCGGTTGCCAGAAGGTGCAGATCATCTCCGACAAGCTGTGCCTGTCGCCAAAAACCGTCAACACCTACCGCTATCGTATTTTCGAGAAGCTTTCGATCAGCAGTGACGTCGAATTGACACTGTTGGCGGTGCGCCACGGCATGGTCGATGCCAGCGCCTGAAAATGACTGATTTGTTTGATCCAAGCGCGTTCCTGTCCACTTGCAGCGGTCGCCCCGGCGTGTACCGCATGTTCGATGGCGACGCACGCCTGCTTTATGTCGGCAAGGCCAAGAATCTCAAGAAACGCCTGGCCAGTTACTTTCGCAAGACCGGCCTCGCCCCGAAGACCTCTGCCCTGGTGGGGCGCATCGCGCAAATCGAAACGACGATCACCGCCAATGAAACCGAGGCCCTGCTGCTCGAGCAGACGCTGATCAAGGAATGGCGCCCGCCGTACAACATCCTGTTGCGCGACGACAAATCCTACCCCTACGTGTTTCTGTCCGACGGGGCGTTTCCGCGCCTGAGCATTCATCGGGGTGCCAAGAAGGCCAAGGGTCGGTATTTCGGCCCTTATCCCAGCGCCGGGGCGATTCGTGAAAGCCTCAGCCTGCTGCAGAAGACCTTCTTCGTTCGCCAATGTGAAGACAGCTACTACAAGAACCGCACCCGGCCTTGCCTGCAGTACCAGATCAAGCGCTGCAAGGCGCCTTGCGTGGGCTTTGTCGAGCCGCAGGTCTACGCCGAGGATGTGCGTCACTCGGTGATGTTCCTGGAGGGGCGCAGCAATGCGCTGACCGATGAGCTGTCGGCAGCCATGGAGGACGCGGCGGTCAACCTTGAATTCGAACGGGCCGCCGAGCTGCGGGACCAGATCGGCCTGCTGCGCCGCGTGCAAGACCAGCAAAGCATGGAAGGCGGCAGTGGCGATGTCGATGTGGTTGCCGCGTTCATCAACCCGGGCGGCGCCTGCGTGCACTTGATCAGTGTGCGCGGCGGTCGGGTGCTGGGCAGCAAGAACTTCTTTCCTCAAGTGGGCATCGAGGAAGACGTGTCCGAGGTCATGGCGGCGTTTCTGGGCCAGTACTACATCAGCAGTCCGGAACGCGACCTGCCTGCCGAGCTGATCGTCAACGTGGTCCATGAGGACTTCCCGGCCCTGATCGAAGCCATCGACAAGCTCCGTGGTCGTGAACTGACCATCAGCCACCGTGTTCGCGGTACCCGAGCCCGTTGGCAGCAACTGGCCGTGACCAACGCCGAACAGGCGCTGGGCGCACGCTTGGCCAACCGCCAACACGTGGCGGCGCGGTTCGATGCCTTGGCCGAAGTGCTGGACCTGGACGAGCCGCCGCAGCGGCTGGAGTGCTATGACATCAGCCATTCCAGCGGCGAGGCGACCGTGGCGTCCTGCGTGGTGTTCGGTCCGGAAGGCCCGATCAAGTCCGACTACCGCCGTTACAACATCGAAGGCGTCACGCCGGGCGATGACTATGCGGCGATGCATCAGGCGTTGATGCGGCGCTTCGGCAAGCTGAAGGACGGGGAGGGCAAGTTGCCGGACATCCTCCTGGTGGACGGCGGCAAAGGCCAGTTGTCCATGGCTCGCGATGTGCTCAATGAGTTGATGGTCCCGGACCTGATCCTGCTAGGCGTGGCCAAGGGCGCGACGCGCAAGGCCGGTTTCGAGACCTTGTACCTGAACGATGCCGCCCATGAATTCACTCTCAAGGGCGATTCGCCAGCGCTGCACCTGATCCAACAGATTCGCGACGAAGCCCACCGTTTCGCCATCACCGGACACCGTGCCCGCCGTGGCAAGACGCGCCGGACGTCTACACTGGAAGGTGTGGCAGGCGTCGGCCCGACGCGACGCCGCGACTTGTTGAAACATTTTGGTGGATTGCAGGAACTGTCTCGTGCCAGCATCGAGGAGATAGCCAAAGCACCCGGTATCAGTAAAAAGCTCGCAGAGTCGATTTATGCAAACCTGCATAGCGAGTAGAATGCCCGTCAACCTCGTAGCCAGTTGTGCCGATGAATATCCCAAACCTGATTACCGTCCTACGCGTCCTGCTCATCCCGATCTTCATATTGCTGTTCTATTTGCCGTACCACTGGAGCTACGTGGCCTCCGCCTCGGTCTTCGCCTTCGCCGCCGCGACGGACTGGCTGGATGGTTACCTGGCCCGACGCCTTGAGCAGAGCACGCCGTTCGGTGCCTTTCTCGACCCGGTGGCCGACAAGCTGATGGTCGCGGTGGCCCTGGTGCTGCTGGTGCAGGAACATGGCAACCTCTGGCTGACCTTGCCGGCGGCGGTGATCATTGGTCGCGAAATCGTCGTCTCGGCGCTCCGTGAATGGATGGCCGAGCTGGGCGCCCGTGCCCAGGTCGCCGTGTCGAACCTCGGCAAATGGAAAACCGCCGCGCAGATGCTCGCGCTGGTGATCCTGCTGGCCAACCCGTCGGATTTCAGCTTCTGGGTGCTGCTGGGTTACGCGTTGCTGCTGGTTTCCGCTGGGCTGACGTTGTGGTCAATGGTCCAATACTTGCGCGCCGCCTGGCCGCATCTGCGGACGGATGTAGAGCCGAAATAAAACTTTTTTGAATCAAAGGGTTGACGGCGTAATCTGAATCTATAGAATGCGCCACACCAAGACGCGGGAATAGCTCAGTTGGTAGAGCACGACCTTGCCAAGGTCGGGGTCGCGAGTTCGAGTCTCGTTTCCCGCTCCAAGATTCAGAAAAAAGCCACTCAGATGAGTGGCTTTTTTTTGCACTGAGAAATTGGGTCTTGCCTTGAACCACACTGACGCCAGGCTCGTGCTGCTGCTCGCGGCACGTATTCACGGAACAGATGAAGCCGTCAGGCTTCGGCGAGGAGCGTGGTCAAGAAGTTACCTCGCAGCAAGCGTGATTTGATCTACAAGGTGATCGACAGCCGGAGTCCGCTCGAGCTGGTGGATTATCTTGCGCAGAACCTGGATACGTAACGGTGGTCTGCGGTTTTTCATTATTACCAAACGTCGGCTCAGGTCGCCGCCGGCACGCGCAAGTCCTTGAGTTACTCTCGCGCGTTTCAAGCCGCAACGGTGCAGTTGAGCGTGCCCATACTGGCCTCGCTGGCGGGCATCGTCTTTCTTGGCGAAAGCCTGGGCGTCAGGCTGGTCGTAGCATCCGTGGCGGTCCTGGGGGGCATTGCGTTGGTGCTGGGCAGTAGACAACCAGGCTAACTTGCCTTGGGCGCTGGCTCGATCACCGGGTAGGTTTCAGGTGGAGTGGCAGGCCTGTCGCTCGCGCTAGAGCTAAGCGATGCGCTCCACGCTGTCGAGATCCCGTCACCTCTCACTCGCTGACTTCGAAATCAGCGCTCGCAAGCTGCTGCCCAAACCGCTTTACGCCTGCGTGCAGGGCGGTGTCGAGGACAACCTGACGCTCCATGCCAATCTTCAAGTGTTCGACGACTATTTCCTGAGGCCCAATGTTTTGGTGGATGTATCAACCCGAGATATTTCCGTCGATCTGTTTGGTCATCGCTACAGCGCGCCGGTAGGCATCGCGCCTATGGGGATTGCCGCGCTGACTGGTTATCGGGGCGATCTGTCTCTGGCGCAGGCGGCAGCGGCGGCCAATGTGCCGTTCGTGATGAGTAGCTCCTCGCTGATACGCTTGGAAGAGGTGGTCGATGCCGCCCCCAATATCTGGTTTCAGGCCTACCTGCCCGGCGATACAGCACAAATTGCGCCGCTGATCGAGCGTGTGCGCAAGGCCGGTGTCAAGACCTTGGTCATTACGGTCGACACGCCAGTGAAGGCGAATAGGGAAAATAATGTGCGAGCAGGGTTCTCCACTCCTCTTCGGCCAAGCGTTGCGCTGGCTTACCAAGGGTTGACGCATCCGCGCTGGTTGTTTGGAACCTTCCTGCGCACGCTTGTGAAGCATGGAATGCCTCACTTCGAGAATAACTACGCGACACGCGGAGCGCCGGTCTTGTCTGCAAGCGTTGTGCGTGACTTCACTGACCGCGGCCACTTGAACTGGGAGCACGTACGCCAGATCCGCAAGCAGTGGTCCGGCGCTAGCATCATCGAACTAACGAATTAAAGTTCACCTAAATCGCCATCTGCCTTCCAGTGGGTTCTAACTTCTAACAACGGCTTCAGGAAGGTATAAAGTAAAATGGCTGCAAGCGCGGCGGCCACTATCAACGTAAGCCACATAATGACCAACAGAGAGAGTGTGACACTATTATTTAACTCACGAAAAATGCCGAAGGCAAAAGCCGTGTACCAAGACACACCCGAAACTGCACCGGAGGCGAGAAACAAGGCTGCTTTTTTGCGGGACACGCCAAAGAGCAGGGGCCGACTCATGTCGCGTAGTACTTCTGGCAACACAAACGCGTGAATGATGATTCCATTTAGGGTCAGGACGCTCACCACAATGACCTTCGCCCAGAGTTTAGGATTTTCAAACTTTCCCGGTGACTCTATCGCGTAAAGGGCAAGGAAACCAAGGCCTGAGAGCCACAGGAGGCATAGTCCAAGAGTGACCGCGTCGCTGATGAAGTGAAAAGTGCGTCCGATTTCAACGGGGAGGCTGCCCCTGCGCATCCAACGCAAAATCCAGAGGTCGAGCATCGTCGCCCCGCCGAGACCGAAGCACATGCCGAGCAGATGTATGCCTATAAGAACCGTCAGAACCTTTATCTGCGGGAATGGCTCAGGCAATGGAACGCTAAACGCAAGTGTGTCCGCGAATAAGTGACCACTGCTGGAGAACGCAAGTAGGCCGCCGACAATCATGAGAGACGTTCGTATGTTCATTTATTACGACCTTAGGCCCGCGTTCTTGTTTGAACGCGTGCGCAGTTTGTTTACTGGAGAATAAGGTCCTTTAATTCTCAACGTTATGGGTATAAGTGATTGCCGCGATAAATCTTTCAAACGTGCTTCGGTAAAGCTCTAGTAAGGCTGACTGCTATCTGCTTCGCTGAGGATGGGTTCAATGAGGCTAGCGACGATAGCCTCACATCAGCAGGTAGCACGGGCGTAGACCCTTAGGAAGGAACCGGTGCTTGAGCATCGATCAAGCTCTGGCTCTTCAGCTCTTCCCAAAAGGCTGCTGGGATACCGACCTTCATCGCCTGCACATTGGAAACGATCTGTCCCGGCGAGCGGGCACCTGGAATGATCGCAGACACTTGCGGATGTGCGGCCGCGAACTGCAGGGCGGCAGTATGAATGTCGATGCCATGTCGGCTGGCAACCGCCATGATTCGCGCGCGCTTTTCCACCGCTCCGGCAGGTAGGTCCGGGCTGAAGTTATAGCGGCTGCGCCCTCCCAGAAATCCATCGTTCAGTGGTGTTCCAACCACGGCGCTGGTTCCCTTCCTGCTCAACGCCGGAAAGGTGTTGCGCAACGCCTCGCCGTGGTCAAGGAGGGAATACTGGCAGGCAAGCAATACGATGTCGGGAGTCGGGTCGTAACCGGCTACTGCCTGAACCACGGCATTCGGCGTATTGACTCCGAAGCCCCATGCCTTGATGAGCCCCTCATCGCGCATTTTTTCCAGCTCAACCATCGCCCCTGTGCGCGCAATTCGATACGCCGTTTCCCAACCGCCTTCCAGTTCGGTGTTATCTGGCGAGATGTCATGGATAAAGACGATATCGATACGCGGCAGCCCCAGCCGCTGCAGGCTGTCTTCCACGGAACGACGCGCGCCTGCCGCGGTGTAGTCATATCGGTAGTTGAAGGGCGCCGGCGACTTCCAGATAGCATGGTCCGCGCGCTGGCCACCAGCGGCCGTCAATACGCGGCCGACCTTGGTGGACACCACATAGTCGTCTGGATTCTTGCCGCGCAGGAAGCGGCCTAGACGATACTCACTCAAGCCAAACCCGTAGAACGGCGAGGTGTCGTAAAGCCTTACACCTGCCTCCCAAGCTGCCTGCAGAACCGAACCCGCCTGCTCGTCGCTGATCGGCGCAAAGATATTGCCGATCTGCGTCCCGCCCATGCCAAAGCGTTGAGGCGTCATGTACCTCATTGTATGCGAGGGTAAATTGACGGGCAGGTCTGCGCGCACGATCCGTCCTTCGGTACGCATCACGCTTCCAGGCTCCTTCAGCGAAGAGGGCACCGGGGCCGTAGCCAGCGAACTTGCGATGCTCGATGCGGGCAGCAAAGCGGCTGCAACAGTACCCACTGCCGAATAGGTAAGAAAATCTCGTCTGTCCATCCAACTTTCCTTTCGCGACCAAGGTTTCACGGGATCATCGAAGCCGGTACGCGTAAAAGTTAGAACAACGAGGGTTGGCCGGGTGACCCTAATGCGCCATATCTTTTGCACAATCCTGCCGAACGCTTGTGCTGGTCACGCATTCTCAGCAGACTCGAACCTTCCGTAGATTGGGGGGCATGTGATGACGAGCGGTTCCTTCTCGCAGTTCGGTTTCAGCCGTGTGCATTCCCTGACCTTGCGCGATCCCGTGCAGTTCACCGAACGCTTCCAGGCGCTCCAACGGCTTATCGAAAAAGTCACCCTGCAGATTGGCTTGAGCGAGGTTTGCGAAACGTCGATTCCAGGCTTGAGCTTTTATCGAATAGCCGAGCTAGGTACGCCCACGTACTGCATTTATGAGCCTTGCGTGGCCATCATTCTGCAGGGGGCGAAGGAGATCTCGTTCGGCGAGGAAGCCTGTGATTTCGGGCAAGGGGCGTTTTTCGTCACATCGGTCGATATTCCCACACTGGCTCGCGTTACCGCGGCTAACGAGCAAACGCCCTATTTATCCGTTGTGTTGAAGCTCGATTTTTCCCTGCTCAATGAAGTGATCCTGACCCTCGAACCGCCAAAGCAGGAAATGGCTACTGAGGCGCGGGGCTTCGTATCCGGGGTGGCGACGAGCGAGATGCTCGATGCGTTCGCTCGACTCGCCACGCTGATCGAACGGCCGCTTGAAGCAGGCTTGATGTCGGGCCTTATCAAGCGGGAGATATACGGCAGGCTGCTGCTCAGTGAAGCGGGGGATTTGTTGCGTAGCGTCACTCGCGATGGTTACCGGGATAAGGGCATCGTGAGAGCCGTTGAATGGCTAAAATATCACTACGATAAACCGTTGCAGGTGGCCGACCTCGCCGAACGATCAGGCATGGCCAGCTCCACGCTGCATCACCGCTTTCGCAAGCTGACAGGCACAAGCCCCATTCAGTATCAAAAATCGCTACGGCTGCAAGCCGCGCGTAGCCTGATGTTGACCGAGCGGATAGACGTGAGCACCGCCGCGTTGCGAGTAGGTTATGAAAGCGTCGCCCAATTCAGCCGCGAATATGCCCGGCGCTTTGGAGCGCCTCCCTCGAGAGACATCAAGCGCGCACGGGAAAAATGAAAGGAACCCGGAGGTGACTGCCCCCGGGCCTTTCGTCTTACAGGTTAATCGGGTACTGAGTGATGAACCTGACGTCGTCGACGTCGCCACTGAACGAGTTGCGATAGGTCACCTGGCGCAGGCGGAATGACAGGTTTTTCAACGGTCCGTTCTGGATCATGAAATCCGCTAAGTTGCCATGAACGGCGCGTACTGGCACGTTCGGGCATGTCGCGTCACAGCACCTGAGCAAAGCATCTAGAGCACCCCATTAAGCATCATCGGTCCTCGGCCTCTGCGCCGAGGCTGTTCAAAAAAATCAGCAACCAACTCTCAGGCTGTATCGGAGATTTCGTACCGCTTAAGCATCGCGCGCTCCTGCTTTCTATGGGTACGAACTCTACCGAATACGGCGGGCAAGTGCTGCGACAGCGCCTTAAGGTGGTTAGCTGCAATATCCAATGCAAGTTCGCCACAGTTCGGAGTCCCAGGCGAGAAAGCATGTTGGCAATAGCTTGCGGTGGGATGAGAGTTAGCGGTTTAAGAGAGTAATCCTACGCGCAACTAAGTTACGCGTAGGATCTTCGTATTTCAGTACGCGGCCACCAGACCATCCTTCCGGGGATCAGTGCCACCCACATAACCATGAGTAGTGCGCTGGATAATCTGCGCGCCGCCAAAGGCGAATACGCCGTTAGGTTCTTCGACATCTATGTCGTGGCCTTTGGCACGTAAGGCTTCGACCACCTGTGGGTCGAATGCACGTTCCACTACGACTTTCAGGCCAGATTCGAGCCTCCAGCGCGGTGCGTCTGCGGCGGCTTGCGGGTTCTGTTTGTAGCGCAGGATGCGCATCATCATCTGCAAGTGACCCTGTGCCTGCATCGGGCCGCCCATCAGGCCGAAGGACATCAACGGCGTGCCGTCGGCGTTCATCACAAAGCCGGGGATGATGGTGTGGAACGGACGTTTGCGCGGTGTAACGTAGTTGACGTGCTGCGGATCCAAGGAGAAGGCCGCGCCACGGTTTTGCAGGCTGATACCGGTGCCAGGCACCACGACACCTGAGCCGAAGCCCATGTAATTGGACTGGATGAACGAGATCATCATGCCGCTTTCATCGGCCGCCGACAGGTAAACGGTGCCGCCCGGTTTAGGCGAGCCATGCCCCGGATTGGCGGCCTTGTCGGTGACGAGACCGGCGCGCTCCATCAGGTAGGTTTTGTCCAGCAGATGCTCGGAAGGCACGCGCATGTGGTCGTTATCCGCCACGTGTTCGTTCAGGTCGGCAAGGGCCAGCTTCATGGCTTCCAACACTGGGTGCACGGTTTCCAGGCTGTCCACTGGGTGCTCGCCGATGCCCAATGCTTCGAGCATAGTCAGGCCGGACAGGGTAGCGATGCCCTGGCCATTAGGTGGCAATTCATGAACCACGGCGCCGGCGTAGGGCACCGACAGGGTGTCGATCCAGTCCACAGTGTGGGTCGCCAGATCGTCGAGGCTCATGACGCTGCCATTGGCGTTGGCATGGGCGATGATGGCTTGGGCCAGTTCGCCGCGATAGAACGCTTCGCCTTTGGTTTGGGCGATCAGCTCCAGGGTGCGGGCGTGATCCTTGAGCCGGATTTTCTCTCCGGCCTGTGGTGCTTGGCCGTCGGGCAGGAAGCACTCGGCAAAACCCGGCTGATCCTTGAGCAGTTCAGCGCCGAGCTTCCACAGCCGGGCTATGACCGGGGTGACTTGGTAGCCATCCCGAGCATAGCCGATGGCCGGTTCAGCCAGGGTGGCGAAAGGCAGTTTTCCGTAACGCTCGGACAGCTCGACCCAGGCCGAAACCGCGCCTGGCACCGTCACCGCTGGCCAGCCGCGCTGGGGCATTTTGCTCTGCCCGGCGAAAAACTCAGGGGTCCAGGCTTGCGGTGCGCGACCGGAAGCATTCAGGCCCTGCAACTTGCTGCCGTCCCAGACGATAGCGAAAGCGTCGCTGCCGATCCCGCAACCGGTGGGCTCGACCACGGTCAGGACCATGGCGGCTGCGATGGCCGCGTCGACGGCGTTGCCACCCTTGCGCAGCATGTCCAGCCCGGCCTGGGCGGCCAATGGCTGGGAGCAGGCGACCATGTTACTGCCCATCACTGGCGAGCGTGCCGAAGCGTAGGGTTGGCTGTAATCCAGATCATCAAACATTAGCGTTTCTCTTTGGCAGAAAAGTTAGCCCTTGGGGTCCAGCGCATCACGCAAACCATCCCCCAGCAGGTTGAAACACAGGACCGTGATGTAGATCGCCACGCCAGGCGCAATCGACATCCAGGGTGCCTGCTCCATAAAATTTTTCGCGGTGTTGAGCATGGATCCCCAGGAAGGTGAGGGCGGTTGCTGGCCCAGGCCGAGGAACGACAGACTGGCTTCAGCCAGAATCGCCGAGGCGATGGTCAAGGTGGCTTGCACAACCAATGGCGACATCACGTTGGGCAGCACGTAGCGCAGGATGATCCAGCGATCCTGCAAGCCAATGGCACGAGCACCTTCCAGGTAATCTTCGTGTTTGATGGTCAGCACCTGACCACGGGTCAGTCGGGCAAAGATCGGCATGGCTGACAGGCCGATAGCGATCATTGCGTTGGTCAGGCTCGGGCCGAGGAAGGCGCCCAGCGCAATCGCCAATACCAGAAACGGGCAGGACAACAGCGCTTCCATGACACGGGATATCACCGCGTCGAGTTTGCCGCCGAAATAACCGCCCAACAGGCCCAAAGGCACGCCGATGGCCATGGCGATGAACACCGAAACACCACCGGCCAGCAACGAACTGCGTGCGCCCCAGAGCAGACGGGAAAACAGATCGCGACCCAGTTCGTCAGTGCCCATCCAGTAGATCAGCGATGGTGCCTTGCGGACCGCGAGAAAGTTGGCTTTCAGCGGGTCATGGGGCGCAATCCAGGGCGCCAGCAAGGCCGCCAGGATAAACAGCAGCAACACCGCCGCGCCGAGTACCGCGCCTTTGTTGGCGAGGAATTTCTTCACGAACGGCGAGCGGCTGCGGGGTGCGATCACGCTAAGAGGGAGGCTGGAAATAGCGGTCATGAAGCAGTCCTCAGACGCGGATTAATCATCCGGTACAGCACGTCGGCGAGCAGGTTCAGCAGCAGGAAGCCAATTGCGATGCACAGCACCACGCCTTGCACCACGGCGTAATCACGATTGAACACGGCGTCGACAATCATCTTGCCGAAGCCAGGTATGCTGAAGACTTGCTCGGTCAGCACCGCGCCGCCGAGCAGTTCACCAAACAGCAGGGTTGTCAGGGTCACAATAGGCATCAATGCATTGCGCAGGGCATGCTTGAGGATCACCGTGCGCGGGCGCAGGCCCTTGGCCCGGGCGGTGCGCACGTAGTCGGTGCGCAACACTTCAAGCATGGCGCTGCGGGTATGGCGCATGAGAATCCCCGACAACCCTGCACCGAGCACGAAGGCCGGCAGGATCAAGGTCTTCAGGTTTTGCCCGAAGTCCTCGCCCATGGGCACGAAACCCGAGGCCGGCAGCCATTGCAGTTTCACGGCGAAGACCATGATCAGCAGGATCCCCAGCCAGAAGTGCGGAATCGAGATCCCCGACAGCGCGATGACATTGGCTCCGTAATCCACGACGGTGCCTTTGCGTACGGCCGAGATAATTCCAGTGGGAATGCCGATCAGCAGTGCGATCAACAAGGCCAGCACCGCCAGCTCCACGGTCACCGGCAACTTGGACGCCAACAGCGTGGTCACCGGTTGTTCGGTGCGCAGCGAAGTGCCGAAGTCGCCGGTCAGCACATTGCCGACCCAGCTCAGGTACTGCACGGGGATCGGGTCGTTGAGTCGATATTTGTCGCGCAGGTATTCCATCACCGCCGGATCGCGCTCTTCACCCGCCATGGCCAGCACCGGGTCACCCGGCAACAGTTTCTGCAGGGTGAAGACGAAGAGCGAAACCAGGATCAGTGTCGGGATCGCACTAAGCAGGCGTCGCAGGATAAACATCAGCATACCGGCCCCTCGTTTTTGCGGCGATCATTCACAATCATGGCTTGAACGCGACGTTGTTCAGACGAATCAGGCCATCCGGGTTTGGCACGAAACCAGTCACGTTGTTACGCATGGCCATGATGCGCGGATCGAAATACAGGTACGCGGTCGGCACTTCGTCAGCCAGCAAACGCAGGGCTTCGTTGTACAGGGCCTGGCGCTGGGCAACATCGTTGACAGTGCGGGCCTTGTTCAACAACTCGTCGAGTTTGGCGTTGCAGTATTTGCCGTCGTTCTGGCCGCCCTTGCAGGTCACGAACTGGTGAATGTCTCCATCCGGATCAGGACGGCCCGACCAGGCGCTCATGCCGATCTGGAAGTTGCCGCTTTGCTGTTCGCTCAGCATGGTGGCGTATTCAGTGGCAATCAGATTGACCTTGAAACCCGCTTCTTCAGCCATGGCCTGAATGATCTGCCCGACCTGTTGTGCGATAGGGTTGTTGGCGACTTTCAGGTCCACTGCCAGTGGCAGCTTCACGCCTGCTTCGGCCAGCAAGGCCTTGCTCTTTTCCACATCGCGGGTCGGGATCGGCAGGTCCTTGTCGTAGTACGGGCTGTTTTTCGGAAACGGCTGGGCGCTCGGCGCATACAGGCCTTCGAACACCACCTGGTTGATCGCATCACGGTCGATGGACAGCTCGAATGCCTTGCGCACGCGCTTGTCTTTGCCCATCGGCGAGTTGGCCTTTTCGCCGTTGTTAATGTTGAACATCAACTGCATGTAGCCAAGTCCTGGCGTGTTATAGACCGCCAGCTTGCTGTCCGCCTTGGCGGTTTTCACGTCGGTGGGGGCAACCCGTTCGATGATGTCCAGGTCGCCGGAACGCAGGTTGGCCAGACGCACCGAGGTGTCCGGAATCGGCAGGAAAATCACCTTGTCGAAGTGATAAGCCTGCTTGTTCCAGTAGTTGTCGAAGCGCTCCAGCACAATGCGATCCTGCTGCACGCGCTGGACGAATTTGTAAGGGCCGGAGCACACCGGTTTGGAGGCGAACTCACCCTGGGCGGCCTTCGGCGCAAGCATCATTCCGGCGCGGTCCGAGAGTTGGGAGACCAGGGTGGCGTCCGCTTGCTTGAGTTTGATGGCAACGGTTTTGGCGTCGATCACTTCAACGCTGTCCACCGAGGCCAGCTCGCTCTTGCGCAGGGAGTCGGGCAGGGTGCGAGCGCGGTCCAGGTTGAACTTCACCGAGGCAGCATCGAACGCTTCGCCGTCGTGGTAAGTCACGCCTTCGCGCAGAGTCATGGTCAGGGTCTTGCCGTCTTCGCTCCAGTTCCAGGCAGTGGCCAGTTGTGGGACGTAAGTCAGGTCCGGGTTCACATCCACCAACTTGTCGCACAGTGCGGTATAGACCAGACGGCCCGAATAGGTACGCGAACGATGCGGGTCGAGCCCATCAGGATCGTCCTGAATGCCGATGCGCAGGGTGGATTCGGCAAAGGCGGCGTTGGCGGCCAGCAATAACAAGGTTCCTGTCATGACGCGTGCAATTTTCATGGCTGGCTCTCCACTGCAAGGGATTGATGGTTCTTGAACAGATTCAGGCGCTGGGTGTAGGCAGCGCTGGGTGTCGGCAAAATCAGGGTGCCTGCACCGGCATGGGCGATTTCACGCCAGAAGTGGCACGCCACCTGACGCTCGGCCTCGACGGTTTCCATCACCGGCACCACTTCTTTGCACAGCGCCCGGGCGTGCGGGCAGCGGGTGTGGAAGCGGCAACCCGATGGCGGGCGACTCGGGCTCGGCATGTCGCCGCCCAGCAATGGGCGCGGCCGGCGCAGGTCCGGGTGGCTGACCGGCACGGCGGCCATAAGCGCCTGGGTGTAAGGGTGCAGAGGGTTTTCAAACAGGCCGTTGACCGGCGCCAGTTCGACGATTTCCCCCAAGTACATCACGGCTACCCGGTCGCTCATGTGGCGGATCACGGCCAGGCCGTGGGCGACAATCACCAGGGTCAGACCGAATTGATGCTTGAGGTCTTCCAGCAGGTTGACGACTTGCGCCTGCACCGAAACGTCCAGCGCGGACACGGGTTCGTCACCCAGAATCAAACGCGGGTCAGACGCCAGGGCCCTCGCAATGCCGATGCGCTGACGCTGGCCACCGGAGAACTCGTGAGGGTGGCGGCCGCCGTGCTCGGGGGCCAAGCCCACGGTGCGCAGCAACTCGGCGACTTTGGCCTGGCGGTCGCTGCGGCTGGCATCGCTGTGCAGCCAGATAGGCTCACCGACGATGGATTCCACAGTCATGCGCGGATTGAGCGAGGCAAACGGATCCTGAAAGATGATCTGCAAATTACGCCGCACCTGGCGCAGCTTCTCCGGGGTCAGATTGGCCAGGTTACGGCCTTCATAAATGACGTCGCCCGCCGTAGGTTTGAGCAGGTTGAGCAGCAGACGGCCGAGGGTTGATTTACCCGAGCCGGACTCGCCCACCAGCGCCAGGGTCTCCCCTTTGCGCACCGACAGATTGACCTGGTTGACCGCTTGCACCGGCGGCTTCTTGCGCTGGAACAAGCCGCTTTCCACCTCGAAGTGTTTGCTCAGGTCGATGCCGTCGAGAATGATCTCGGGGCTTGCACGCTCAACTATTTGGCGTTCAGAAAGGCTCACGCGCTGACTCCCATATGCTGCTCCAGTGGCGCACGAATGCACGCGGCGAAATGTCCGGGGGAAAGCTCAAGCAGCGGCGGGCGCGCCTCGCGACATGCCTGAATCACAAAAGGGCAGCGCCCGGCGAATCGGCAACCGGTGGGCATTTGCGCAGGCGTCGGGACGCGACCATTGATGGTTGCCAGACGACCTTCACGCGGGCCAATCGATGGCATCGAACCCATCAGGCCGATGGTGTACGGGTGCTGCGGGTCATCGAACAGGGTTTTTACCGGACCGCTTTCCACCACTCGCCCGGCGTACATCACCATCACGTCGTCAGCGACCTCGGCGACCACGCCCAGATCATGGGTGATCAGGATCATGGCCGTGCCGGTTTCAGCCTGCAGATTGGCGATCAGCGACAGGATCTGCGCCTGAATGGTCACGTCCAGGGCGGTGGTGGGTTCGTCGGCAATGATCAGCGCCGGATCGTTGGCCAGGGCCATGGCAATCATTGCCCGCTGCCGCATGCCGCCGGACAGTTCATGGGGGTAGGCGTCCAGGCGTTGAACGGCGTCAGGCACGCGGACCTTTTCGAGCATTTGCAGGGCGCGCTGACGGGCGTCCTTGGCCGACAGCCCCTGATGGCGGATCACGCTTTCGGCGATCTGCTCGCCAATGGTGAAGACCGGGTTCAAGGAGGTCATGGGCTCCTGGAAAATCATCGCCATGCGGTTGCCGCGCACATCCAGCAAGCGCTCGTCGGGCATGCCCAGCAAGGCTTCATCGAGCAGGGCGGACGTACGGGCGGCGATCTTGGCGGTGTCGGGCAGCAAGCCCATCAGCGCCATGGACGTAACGCTTTTACCACACCCGGACTCTCCGACGATGGCCAGGGTCTTGCCGCGCTGGACCGCGAACGAGACGCCGTCCACGACATTGGCGGGTGCGCCTGCAAAGCACACGGTCAAGTTGCTGACACTCAATACCGTGTCGGTGGCCTGAGTTGTGGTGCTCATAAACTTGCCTCCAGATCTTGATTGATGACGTTGTCCAGCGCCTGTTGCAGCGCGCGCAAATGGCCACGCATGGCCGTGGCGGCCTTGATCGGATCACGGTTTTCGATAGCGTCGACAATGTCGTTGTGGTCGTGGCTGTAGGCGTCGAGGCGGTCGGCGTTGCGAGCCCGCTGACGCAGGTCACGCCAGGCCGGGTCGAGCCGGATCGCATCGAGCATTTCAAAGATATCCAGCATCAGGCGGTTACCTGCGGCCTCGGCGATCCCGCGATGCAGGGCGCTGTCCCACAGCTCAATGCCCTCGGCATCGGCAGGCTCGGCGGCCTGTTGGTGTCTGGTGCGTTCGGCAAGGCGGCGCAAAATTGCTATCTGGTCGCCGTTGGCTCGAACCGCCGCCAGGGACGCCAGTGCAGGCTCCAGATGCAGGCGCGCTTCCATAACCTCGCTGAAGTTAGTCCGCCCGGATAACCGGGCAAAGCTCATGGCCGCACTGGGTGGAGTAGGGCCGACGAAGGTTCCTTTGCCCTGGCGCCGCCAGATCTGCCCTTCGGCTTCCAGCACCGCTAGCGCCCGCCGGATGGCCCGGCGACTGAGGCCAAAATCGGCGGCCAGGTCCCGCTCGGTCGGCAATGCCCGGTGCGGGAAGGCAGCATGTTGCGCAACCATCTGCCGCAAGGCATCCAGCGCTAGTTTCGAAGTGTTGTCGATGGGTGTGTCAGGGTCGAACCTTTGCATCGTGGTACTCGCGCCAGAGTATAAAAAACGGCTCCGAGCTGACTGTGGGCAGGAGATCGAGGCAAAAGGGTAAGTGCAAGCGTGATGCCAATTGAAATTGGTTCGCCTCGGGATTAGCGCTATGTGCTTAGCTATTACTCAGGAGCAGCGGCGGCGGGGGCCGATAAGCAAGGGTTCGTCGGGTTGGTTCAGGGGATTAAAGAGGATTGGTTCGTGGATCATTGAACCAATTTCCGCTGCTTATGCAGATTGTGCATCGATTCGTGCGTAGTGCGCCGGGGTGGTGCTTGGTATTGATCTGTTAATACCTAAACATAGACTTCGCAATGCAACTGTCCGCCATGCACGTCCCCTTTTAAGCTTTCACACAGTGCGCAAAAATTGTGCGAATGGGGATAGATCGACTTTAAACATCAACGTTTCCGGGGAATGCTCAGCCGCGAAGGTAAGGTTTGGCTCGACACAGCAACGGGTGACCACACCAGTGAACACCAAATTAGTAATGCCCACTCGGCCGCTTGGGTTGGCCGCGAAAGGGGTGCCAATGTCTGGCCGGTATCGGGCTTAAACGATCAACGCTCGCACTGATGAGCGATCAATACCTCTTGAGGCATCTGCAATCCTGCCGGCGGTTATGTTCCAATGACGCCCCTCATTTGCTTACCGGAGCTTTACCATGGCCGACGCTACGGACCACGCCTTCTATGACCGCGCAGACGCCCATATTGAGTTGTCAAACGAACAGCTTAAAACCTATGGAAACCTCGGTGAGATCAGCGCCTCGATGATGTTTGGCACATCACGTTTCAACGCATGGGCCAGTGCGCAGAACTTCAATTCCGGTGCCGAAATGGCCGACGCGAGGGAGGCGTTGCTGAAGTATTTCTGTGATCAGTATCGGATGATGCTTGAGGATAATTTGGATGATCACATCAATAATTTCGGTCAGTACAGGCTGGGCAAGTAGGCCGTCGGGACGGAAACCAATAACCATACGCTGTGGGTCTCCTGAATCCTTCCCGTCAGCCCCTGGAATCGATCAGTGCAACACACGGGTTAGGTGGGGTATGGCCAGAAAATCGTTGGCCCATCGGGCGAGTAAACGAATTGCGCCCCTCGTCCGCAGGACAGCATCACTCGGTTTTCACCGCCATCAAAGCATTCAATTCGCCGTATGTGTGGGCTTTCAAGGTTTGGGTGTCGAGTTGGCCATTGTCCAGGAAGCTGCGGACCAATGCTCCCATGGCGCCGTGCAGAAACTCGGCGATGCTGGAGCCCGCGCTGAGTCGTCTGACGCCCAGGCGCTTCAATTCGTCAGGGTAGGGCAGTCCGTCCCGGGACAGCAGGTTGACGGGTAGTTTGGTCTCCTGACAGAGGGTGGCAATTTCGTTCGGAGCGACCACGCCAGCGGCAAACAGACCGTCCGCCCCGGCACTGGCATACAGTGCGGTGCGCTTCAGGAGTTCCTCCAGGCGTTGTTCGGCGGGGAAAAGGTTCTTCAGGTAGACGTCGGTCCGTACGTTGATGAACAGCTTGACGCCCGCCTGGTTTGCCACCTTTCTCGCGACATCAATCTTGCGAACAAGCAGTTCTGGAGAGCCCAGGCCGTCTTCGATGTTGATCCCAACCGCCCCGGCGGCGATGACTGTGTTGATTACTCGGCCGACCTGCTCCAGGTCATCGGAGTAGCCGCCTTCGATATCCACCGTGAGCGGTACGCTGAGCCCCCGTGCCATCGACTTGACGGTGGTGCTCAGGAGGTCGAGAGGCAACTTGTTGCCATCCTGATAACCATGAGACCAGGCCATGGCCGCGCTGCTGGTCGCTACCGCTTTGCCGCCCAAGCTTTCGACGATGCGTGCACCGCCCGCATCGGCCACATTGGCCAAGACCAGCAGTCCGTTCTGATGCAGATTGTGAAAAGCGGTATCCAGTGCAGTCATGACAATCCAATTCCTTTGAAAGTTGTGCCTTTAATGGCGAGGGGCGGTGTGTTAGAGGCCGGTTGTGCAATGCACGTTGCTTAAGTATGGGGCATCTGTGACGTAAGCATGCCACTTCGGGGAGGGTTGGAGTTAAAAGCGCAAGGTCCGGCGGGGAGCGATCTACGACTCGCAGCTGCTTTCCAATACCTCAGCATTTCCTTGAGGTGATTTTCTGTAGGCGCAACAGCAGATTTACTCTCCATTGTGTCTTCTCCTCGGGTAGCAACCGCATTGGGTCAGCAGGAGTAATCGTTCAATCGGTGGGCGCGCGCTTTTCTGGAGAGCGAAAGGAGCGCCATAGGTCCCACGACCCTCGCCCGTGTCTCTGAGCAACCGCCATGCATTGGAACCAGCAATAGGGGGACTATTTGTAAGCGCACGGGCAAACCGTCTTGCACGACTAAGCCGGACGCCACCTATGCGGTAGCAGCGCTGCAATCTCACTCGCCCGCTGCGTAGCGACCCAGCAAAGAGCCAGTTCTTGCGCCCCAGCGCCCGAGGCTGTATCTGGTTGTCGGGTAGTCAGACGCGGTCACCCGCGGCTGTGAACAACATCCTGGGCAAGTGAGCAGGCAAGTAAGCTAGGCTGTTCGCACGACTGGCCGTTGGTATTCGACGGCCTGAAAACAAAGGCGCTATCAATGTCGAAACATTTGCTGTTGGGCTGGACCCGTTCCTTGTGCGTACTTGCTGCCTTGAGCGGCGCGGTCACCATGGCAGTTGCCGCCGAGCCTGAAAAAACCGCTACGGCGGCATCGGACACGCAATCGGTGTCCCTGGCAGGCGGCAAGCTGACGTTCGTGCTGAAAGGTGTCGAGGCCCGTACCTTGAACAGCGAGAACGGCGGCACGATGTACTTCGATCCGAAAAGCGAGCGGGCCATCATCGTTACTGAAGGTCCGGCGCCGACTGCGGGCACTACCCCGGACGCTGCGTTTCGCCTTGCCGTGGATACCTTGAACGAAAAGCAGCAGGCCGCGTCACCCAACTTTCGCATGACTAGCGAGAAGACCATTCAGGTGAACGGCTTGAAGATGTACCGCTTGGACGGCACCGACGATTTCAACGGCCTGAAACTACTGATGGCCTCGTTGATGACGATGAACGATCAGGAGATCACCATCATCGAAGTGATGTCCAGCGTAAACGACCCGGCCGGCCATACCGCTGCGTTGAAGAACATCCTGGGCAAGTAAACCGCAGGTTTCCGGATGGTAGGCTGTCGGCTCCCGACGGTCTGCCCATCACATGGAGCCCGCATGATCTCGTGCGCAAAGCTTGCCCAACTCGGTGTCGTGCTCCCCGACCCGCCCGCGCCGCGACTACGTACCCGACGTGGTGCACCGCGGGGTGGTCTACGTCAGTGGCCAGCTGTTGCGCAAAGGCAATCTCACGATCACCGGTCCGGTGACATCCGCCACCTCACAAGACGATCTCAAGCGTGCCGACCGTGCATGCTGCGCGCACTGAGCGCGATCGATCAAGCCCTCGGGCTGGAAAATGTGGAGGCACAGGGGAAGGCGTATGTTCTATAGCTGCAGTTGCAAGTAGCGGTTGCAGGCCTCGGGATGCTCGCGCAGCAGGTGCTCGACCACACCGCCAGTCGAAGAGCAAGGTCTTGTTGAGGCCGAGGAACACCGGCTGGATTCGCTCGTTGAAGTCGAGGATCGCCAGGGAGGTCAGGCCGATCTCATGAAACGGCGCTTCATCGTGCAGCGATGCCGGGGCCAGTCCGGTGGCCTGCAGGAGCAGGTCGCGCACTAATTCCTTGAGCGCCGGCTTGAGCACGGCGTCTTCCCTGGATTGGATCATGTTCACCCCTTGAACTGACCATGGCGCAGCGTTCGGCGGATACGGGGCCGCCGACGCGAAGGCGCCAGGCAATGCGGACTTTCAATGGGGTTGAACGGCGACCGGCAAACTTCCGACCGCGGTCCGGCGAAGGTTTACAGCGTGATGTTGGGGGTGGGGTAGAACAAAATATTGAGTACGAAGAGGATCATCCAGAAACCGATTTCCAGTGTTTCGGTAATAGGCTGGATCTTCTTGATTGCGCCGTAGACATGCACAACGAACATCAGCGTGAAGACGACGAAAAGAATATCGAAGGCATAGCTGAAACTGGTGCCTGTGGTGGCCGAGCGCAACATCGCTACTTCAACGACAAGGATGAACGCACCGAGGCAACGACCGAAATAGATAGCCAGGTGTTCGTGTTCGGGGACGGTCCAGCGCATGAGCCGGGCCCATTGGAGCGGGGCGAAAAAGATGGGTAAGGCAAAGAAGAGGGTGGTCACCACCATCAGGGTTGTGATGTATTCCTTGCTGTATTGCGCATAGTAACCAAGCATTTAAGAACTCCTTGTCTCATCGGCGCATCTAGGCGCCCGGCAGTAATTATTATTGTTGTGACTGGCTGGTTTTGCGGCGTGAAGTATTGGGAGGGCTGACCAGAAGCGTCAATTGTACAAAGGCGCCTACTACCAAAGGCGCGGAGGGGGGTAGTACCACTCACACATTAAGTTTCGACGGATGGAAGTGGTATCTGGGTGGAGCTCACTGCGGCGACGGCGACTGGCGTTTGCGCGACGCGAAACAGGTAGTGTTGAGGATGAGCACAACTATGGCTTATAGGCGAAATCGCCCCACGCAAGCCTGAGGATCGCTTCCTCTCCGGCATGCGTCGCCTCTATCGCGTCATTAAGCTTGAGCAAGTTCGTTTGGACGGTGGTGTGAGAGGTCGGCGATTCTTGAACTCGCACTGAGTCGTCTAACGCCCAGGCGCTTCAATTCTTCGGGGGAGGGCAGTCCGCCCGGGACAGCAGGTTGACTGGCTGTTTGGCTTCCTGGCAGGTGGTGGCCATTTCGTTCGAGTCGACCGCGCAGGCTGTCCAGCCTTACTCCTCCACGCGTGGCCCATGGTCCCGTTCGCGCTGGCGAGAAGGACGACCAGATTCTGGCTAAACAGGGCTGAACCAAGGCGCATATCGCGATTCTGTGTTCGCAGGTCATGATCTGAAGAATGGGTCAGACTTTTCGAGCAGAGCGGTCATTGGCGCGCGTCACGCCAACAGCGGAGCAAGGAAATAGGGCGCGAGGATGACGACGGCCACCAGCACCGTCCAGCTTTCGAACAAGAGCCGCACCCGCCAGGGGGCGTGATCCAGTTCCATGAAGTGGAGCAGGACCATACGCACCTTCCAGGCGGCAATCAATATCGTCGCGATCGTGGCGGTTGCTGCGGTGACGCTGTCTTTCGACAAGCCCCAGGTCGTGACGATTGTCGCGATGCTCAGCAACAACCACACGCTGGTCACCCATCGTTGTGCGCGGTCCATGTATTACCTCATGAGATAAAGTAGCGGGAAAAGGATGATCCAAAGCAAATCGACCATGTGCCAGTAGATTCCCATGCTCTCGATACCAACCAGGCTGCTGTCTCTGGCGTATGTCCCCGCCCGAGCGTGTGCCCAAAATACGGCAAGCGCTACGCAGCCGGCGACGACATGCAGGAGGTGGATGCCGGTCAGCGCGAAATAGAACATGAAGAAGTCGTTGGTCAGCATGGTGTAGCCGGCCTGAATCTTCCCCATGTATTCAAAGATTTTCGAAATGCCAAACGCGATGCCGCTGGCGAGGGCGGCCGCCAGCCACGGACCGACCGCGGTGCGCCGGCGCGCCGCCTGGACGGCGCGGACCATGCACCAGGAACTGGTCAGTAAGATCAGCGTGTTGCCTCCTCCAAAGTGGAGGTTTAGAGCCTGACGTGAAGCCTCGAAGGTGCCAGGATTCTTTAAGCGCTCGACCATGAATGAGCCGAACAGCAGCGCGAAGATCATCATGTCCAGGCCGACGAATACCCAGATACCTTCCAAACCCGGCAGGCGACGGACTTGTGGCGTGCACATGGGGGGCGAGATGAGCCTGGCGGTAACACGCTGGCGTGACGGAATTAACTTCAATTCTTCCCCCGATCTTCCGCTTCGAGTCGCAGCAAAGCCTTCCGGGTCAACGGCACAAGGCAAAAGAGGTAGACGAAGAACGTCACGAACACGAGCCAGAAGGTGATCAGGCCGTGCCATGCAAAGATGCCGGTGGTCAGGAAAGGAATCAGTAGGACCGAGATGAAAGTTGCGCAGGTGAAGAAACCCAACCACGCGATCCAGGATGGGAATAGGGGCTGCTCCCGCTTGTCCATCAGCATGCAGATGCCAATGGCGCACCACTCGATCGCAAAGATCACAAAGGGTGGATCGAACATGAACCAGCCTAGGTCGTAGAGCATCTGGATCTCCCCATCGGAGCGGCTGTCGGGCCGAAAGGCGGCGGTCATCCAGTAGAGTGCAGGCAGCATCAAGGTCAACATGGCAGCTACGCCGCTAGTACGCACCACCTGCGAGAGAACGCTCATGGAGTCCGTCAGGATGCGTTCCATGATTTTGGCCATGACCGCAGTCCAGGTCAGGTAGAAGGGCATACAGACGAACATGACCATCATGCCCACTCGAATACCGAAACTATTATCTCGGAAATAGCTGCTGATTTCGCTTGCGCTGAGGTAGGCCGGAGGCGGGGGCCAGAAGCCCGCGAATACAGCAAACCCAAGTAGTCCACCAAGCGCGACGATCAGAACAGAGTAGTTGCACAGATGCAGGATTCGGTAACTTGCCGAGCGTTCGGTCGTCATCGCGAGAGGTCCTTTTTTATGGCGAATAGTCAGTTTTTCTTGTGTTGGCGAAAGCATCATAGAGTTTGTCCGATCAATTTCTCGAGGAGTTCGTTGGTTTAGGTGTAGGTCGGCCCGATTATTGGCGCTCGCTTTTCCACGTCCCGAACAGCTGCGGCGGGTAAGGCAGCAATTGTCGAACAGTCACCCGCTCGGTCGGTTGCGCCCAGCTCGCACCAGCGCTCCTGGTACGGCACAACCTGCTTCGTCCCGAAGCGGCGAGTAAGGTTGCGCAGGGATCGAGTTCGTCGTTCATCCGGTGGGGGCGGTAGGCGTCGAGCATGGGGTCTGGTTACGCGAGTGAGACTGCATCTAGTCGATACCACGAAAGCTAGCCATCTCCGCTGCGTGGCCAATCGTCGGTTACGACGATTTGGTGTAACAGCGCTGGATTGTTTGCTGATAGTTCGAAAATATGCGGCGCCAACACAGGTGGTTGACACGGTATCTGCTAACTACCCATGAAAAACCCACTATCCAGCGCTGGTAAGCATCCCCTTGTTGGGTGATCCTGCTGTTATGTGCAAAAACTCTATTTACAGCCCTGGTTCTTAGCTTTCGCTTTGACGCAGATAATCAAGATAAGCCTTCGACCAGCCCATTTCGACGTGACCTACACCTGGTTCACCATCAATCTCCACAATCATCGAACCCTCGTTAAGGGTGTACAGGGGGCTGACTTCGAACTCAAACAAGGCAAATAGCTTGGTACGCACGGTGGTGACGCGTCCGGCTGCATCTTCGATAACAAAGGCCATCTCGGTGTGATAAAACATCGGGTCTAGCGTGAAGTCGACCCGCACGTCCGTCACCTGCTCAATGCGTCCCTCTTTCTGGATGTATCCCATGAAGCCAGTGCGGCCAACAGCCATGTACTGAAAGACATTCAAGGCCACATCGGGGCCCGCCTGAGCTTCGAGCCACTTCGACTGCTGCACTTGCCCCCAATCACGCGTCCCCCACGAGTGGTCACGATGACCAAACGTCTCGAAGGGAATCGTGCGCTCGCCAAGGCGAAGCACGCCCTTTACGCGCCCACTTTGCTCAAAACGGTCTGTCGCCATCCAGGTCGGACATCCTTCCGGGCTGGAGCCGTAGTTGTAGGCTGGGTGCATCGCTTCGAACTGGTATTCGATACTGGCTTTCTGGCCGGAGTAGTGAACTTCCGCAGACTCAAGCGGTAAGCGATGGCGGACTTGGACATCACCCACGTGCCAATCGTCAAAATCCATATCACTGGGTACAAGAATACCGTCGCAAATCTCAAATATGGGCTCTTTGCCCACGCCGGAACCGTAAACGCTCAGGGCGGCGCCTGCTTTATTGTCCCCGCTCACCCAGGTGTAAATGAAAGCGGCGATGTTTTCCTCGGCAAGCTGCAACATGAAAACCAGCGACTCGCGCGCATGGGATTCGTTACCTAATTTATGACGGAGGTCGTGTTCCGGTCCTAGGGAAAATGCTGCTGTTGAAGACTTATTACCTACCTTGTTCATGTCCACTCCTGATTATTATCGTATTTACAGGGCAGCGCCTTGCTACAGAATGCTGCCTGTCCGGACGTATGACGCAGCTCTCGACGGATGCTCACTTCAGTTTTAGTTGAAGAGTGCTTCTGCATTCAGCTCGAGAACATGCGCGCCGTGACGCTCCAGCGAAGCTTTGTACATAGCTAAGCCGCGCTCATTCTGTTGAACTAGCATGGAAGTACCCACCGCCATGAAAAAGCCGTACAGGGCATGCAGGCGGTAGCCATCCCAACAGGCTTGCCAAGAAAAGTCCCTTACTCCCATGGCAAGCAGCTGTTCGTGGTAGTCACGGATTAACTCTTGCTCATGGCGCTGGCGGAGTTTCGTGGAGAGGCCGGCTCCGAGATAAAACGCTGCGTCGACCATCGGTGACCCTAAGCGCACCGTCTGCCAGTCAACAACTATCAATGGCGAATGGTCGCTATCGTGACCGAAGAGCATATTGTCGAGCCTGTAATCACCATGCTGTATGACTCGGGGGCCGTCCAACCTACTAATGTATTCGACTGAGCGAGGCACTACGCGCTCCGCCAGGCGAATCAGCTCGGGGTCGATAAGGGGCGCGAAGGTTTTGGAAAACCCATCCAGAGTACCAGGGAAGAGAGAGAACAAGCCCACGGTGCGTCGCTGGTCCGCGAGCCATGGCAGATCCAGGAGCGATGGGTCGTTCCAGCGAGGTTCCTGTAACCTGACAAGTTGTTGTAGCGCGAGACGTGCTTGCTCGACGGTTCCTCCCTCAATGACATTGCCCACACTGTAGGCACCAAGATCCTCGAACAGCAAAGTGAACCAGCCTTCGGTCGGGTCGAACTCTGCGAACCAGCAACGTGGCGTTCTGATTTCAACGGTGCGACTGATTTGCTGATAAAAGCGTACTTCGGCTTCATACACTCCCATGGCAACGCCCGTTTGACGACTGGTCTCACTTACGGAAGCCAGTTTGGCAATAATGGTATTGGGGGCAAATTCATCGGCTCCCTCATAAGTAGGCGTCAGGCGTACGACAGAGCCCAATTGCCCTGTGCCAACGGTCTCCACCGTAAGATTGGACACATGTCCTTTTGTAAGCGCACCGGCCTTGGTAAGGGTGTCCGTTAACCAAGCTGGGGTAAACTCTGCAGGGTTGCGAATGATAGGTTTCATGTTGCCCCTTCAATTTGTGCGTGATCGGTTGGGTCGGTGAGGCGTATAAATAAACGCTTTGGATTGCTTTTTTTTACTGGGGTGTTGGAGGTGAAGTGTTTAATCTTGGCCTAGGCCGAGTCCAATAAATATGATTGTGGAAACAAGCAGCAGCCAGCCATCAAACGCTAATTTCCATGGCAGTGCCATGTTCTTGATCTGCATGAATTCCCGCATGACTAGCCTGCATTTAAATGCTGCAATGGCGATCATGATCAAGCGGCTCTTACTACTAGTGAACGCACTGCCAAGCGTGCTGCCCGAGAAATAAAAAGTCGCTAGCGTGGCCATTATCAGAAGCAGCCAGACAAAAGTTTCGCGAGATGGGAATGAGTAAATCATCTTGCTATCTCATGATGTAGAGCAGGGGGAAGATTATAATCCACAGTAAATCCACCATGTGCCAGAAGGTGGCGGAGCTTTCAAGTCCGTGAACGCCCGATGAGCCATTTTTTATGCGAAAAAACATGACGATTAGAACAATTGATCCAATGAGTACATGCATAAAATGCAGGCCGGTAATCATGTAGTAAAACATGAAAAAGTCGTTGGTGAGCATGCTTATGCCGGCAGACAGTTTTTCTTTGTACTCTAGGATCTTTGAAATCGAGAAAGCCAAGCTGCACGCTAGGGTCAGGAGAATAAACACCATGCAGGTGCGCCGGTTCAGCTTGGACAGGCTACGTATGGCCAATACGATAAACCATGAGCTGGTTAAGAGAATGAGCGTGTTGAAAATTCCCGCATTTACGGATAACGATGATTGAGATTGAATGAAGCTGTCAGGATTTTTGGCTCTTTCATAAAAGTAAGAGCAGAAAATAATCATAAATAACATCATGTCCATCAGGACAAGGATGAACACTCCTTCCTCGCCAGGGGCGTGCTTGTTTTCTGTTCGAGTAGGAATAGTTTCATGTTGCTCTGGGCGAGAGCTGTGTAGTGCTCCGAGCGGGTAGTTGGACTGTCTGTTTTTTACTTTCTCAATGCTGGCAACCATTTCAAATCGCTCTGTTATGGAAGTTTGAAGCCCAATTGCACGCCCGCGAGTGTGCAATAGGACGGTCGCTCTATCATTTTTTGCAGGGAATCAATGGCGCTCGGTAAACAATTGCAGTCAAGCGATGCCAATAGAATCCTGCTCGATGCGCTTAATGGCTTTCAGTACATAGTGAGTGGCGATGATGATCCATATAAAGAAATCAAACAGGCCAACGTAGTAGCAAAGTAGACCGTTCCACGCGAATGGGCCTGTCCGGAAGAATGGAATTAATACTGCCATAAGGAACGATAGGCCCATGGCAATCGAGAACCATCCCAGCCATTTGGGGAATAGCGGTCTTGGGTTTTTATCAATTAGGCACAGGCAGCCAAATGAAACAAACTGGGTGACGGATACCATGACTGTGGTGTCAAACCACAACCAAGAGTAATCGGCCAGCAATTTTATGTCTTGTGCTGTCTTCAGTTCGGGGTCATAGGCGGATGCCTCCCAGCCTACGCATGAGGCCCAGGTCGCCACTACAGTGCCGAAAGCCCCCATTAATTGTATGAGGGAAAGCGTGCCATTCGGGCCTTCGACATATTGCATGGTTCTAGAAACTGCACTGCCCCATATGTAATAGAGGGGGGTGGATAGGAGTATCATTAACATGCCGATTCGGATGCGGAGGCTGTTGTCAATATAGTATTGATGGGTTTCATCTACGCTAAGGCTCTGTGCGGGAGGCGGTAAAAAGCCCGCAACTCCAGCCCAGGCTATAAGGACGATAATGCAGTATAGGTAACCTGCCCAGCCGCACCAGCGCCAACTTGTGAAGTGGGGGCGTTGGGGGATGTTGTATATGGATTTCATGGTTTTTCTCCGATGGCTATGCGCTTGTTGTATTTGTTTCATGAAATTCAGTATGCGGTCTGTCAGGGTGAATATAGTTTCGCGGAGTTTGCGTCGGTCGGAAGACGGTCTGCATCGTCAAAAAGTCCAGGCAACGAGGTCGGCGCATTTCACTAGATTCGGTAAGTCTTCTTCAGGCATTCCCTGAGCGATGAATCGCGAACACTGTTATTTAGGTATTATCTTCTCCCCCTGACGTCCACCCGGCGTCGTCGAAATCGACGAATTAACGGGGGTCAGACCTTGAACTGATTAATGGCCTGGCGCAGGTCAGCAGCGGCACCGTCCAAACTGCGGGAGACCGCTGCGGCGTGTTCGCCGGTGCTGCAATTTTCCTGGCTCATCTGCGCCACCGCCTCGATCCGTTGGGCGATTATCTGGGTGGTGCGGTCCTGCTCGATCAGTGCCAGGGAAACCGCGCTGATTCCCTCCGATACCAGGCTGGCACTCTGCAGGATCTCGTTCATGCTGGCCGCCGCGTTTTCCGATAGCGCCTGGCTTTCGCGAGTGCGGCTGGTCACTATGGCCATTTCCACGACGGCCTGGCGGGCGGAGGCCTGCATGGAACTGACCATATCGCGGATCTCCTCGGCCGAAGTGCGCGTGCGCTCGGCCAACTGGCGTACCTCATCGGCCACCACGGCGAAGCCACGGCCCTGCTCGCCGGCCCTTGCTGCTTCGATGGCGGCGTTAAGGGCGAGCAGGTTGGTCTGTTCGGCAACCGCCTTGATCACCTCGACGATGGTGGTGATGCGATCCGTTTCGTTGCCCAGTGCGCTGATAGTCTCGCTCGCTCGGCCGACCTGGCGCGTCACCTGGTCGGTTTCCTCTGCTGTGCGGCTGATTGCCTGCGCGCCACAACCGGCGGCGTCCGCAGCATCCTGGGCTCGGGCGTGAGCATCGCGGGTACTGGCATTGATCTGGCCGATGGAGGCGCTCATCTGTTCGATCGCGCTGGCGATGTCTGTGGCTGCTTCGTTCTGCTGCACCGAACTCTTGGCCACCTGTTTAGCCATGGTGCTGGTCTGTTGGGCCGTTTGGTCGATGCGATTAGCGCCGACCATCACTTCGAGCAAGGCAGTCTGCACCCGTTCGAGCAAGGCGTTGAATGCGCTGGCGGCTTGCGCCACCTCGTCGCGGCCATGGTTAAGTGCACGGAGGGAAAAATCGTTGCTGCTGCGCACCTGTTCGAAGGTCGAGCGCAACTGATGCAGCGGATTGACCACGCTGCGTACGATCAGGGCGGCGAGAATACCGAGGATCAGCATGGTGGCCCCTAGTACGCTGGCGATCAGGCTGTTGGCGGTGGCGATTACCGACTCGCCGCCAGCCTGCGCCTGCGTGGCATCGGTGACTCCGAGCTTGAGCAGTTTCTCCAGCGGCTCACTGGAGGCGTGGATCGCCGCTGCCCAGGGTAGGGTGTTAGTTACCAGCTCCAACGAGCGAATATGTACGTCGTCCCAGCTCTTCGCTTGAGCGAGGGTCTCGCAGATTTCGGTCTGCACTTGGTCGGCGCTTTGGAATTCGTTCCACAGCGCGCTGAATTCCTGCCACAGGGCCTGCTCTTCAATGCTTTTGGTCTGGGTATCGTAGGCTTTGAACGCCAGCTCGGCCTGTGTCAAGGCTTGGCGGTGGCGCGTGAGGATGTCGTTGAACAGGTCGTGGGCCTCGGCCAGGGCGTCGCTCTTGTCGCTCATCGAGTCGAACGCCTCGGGGCGCCAACTGGCGCCCTCCTGCATGGCGGCGATGGAGATCAGTCGCGCGTGACGCAGAGATGCCAAGGCATCAACGGCACTTAGCGCGCCGCTGACCTCTTCCATGCTGTGGCCGGCATTGTGGATACCGAGCCGGCTGGCGGTCCCTACGACGGCGAGGCTTGTGATGAAGCAGAACATCAGAAAGTACAGCTTTGCACGCACGGACAGATTGCGCATATGACGCTCCTTGGCTTCTGGCGGATGCTTCTGGGCAGCTTGGAGGGCGTAGGGGAGTCTCATTCAACGCATTTGTGCAGGTACACCGGGCCAAAGTGGCCCGGGCGATGATGAGTCATACAATCTCGAAGTAGTCCGCCTTGCCGGCTCCGCAGTCCGGGCACATCCAGTCGTCAGGGAGGTCTTCCAGCGGGGTGCCGGGAGGGATGCCGTTGTCCGGATCACCAAGACGCTCATCGTAAATGTGTGAGCAGAAACTGCATTGCCAACGTTTCATGGTCGGCTCCTCTTCAGGTGGCCAGATGGATGACGGGTTGAATGGCGAAGCCATGCTGAATCTGCAGGTTGCGCTGTCGTAGCTCCGGCTCCAGCAGCTGCCAGGCCTTCACATGCTGATACGCGGGCATGGTCGGGAACAGGTGATGAATCAGGTGGTAGTTGTGGTACTGACACAGCGGCGTCAGCAACCACTCGTGGCCCAGGCGCATGGAAGTAGCCAGGGTCAAGTCCTGCTCGGATTCCACGTCGTCCTTGACATGGGGCAGCCAGAAGAACACGCAGCCCACCAAGATGAAGACCAGGCGCGAGGGGATGAACCACAACAGCAGCACATGCATGCCATAACCCAGGTAGGTCAACGCCGCGACTATGGCCAGGGTGATCGCCGCATTGAGCAGTGTGCCGCGCAGGTGGCGCATGGCGATCGGATCCCGGTTTTTCATGATGAATAGCAGGTAACCAATTTCCAGCATGGACCAGCGTGCCGGCAGGCTCCACCAGGGGCCGTGCATCCAGTTGTCGGGATCTTTCGGGCCATTGGTGAAACGGTGATGCTGGATGTGCGCCCAACGGAAAATTCCCAAGCTGATCTGCGGTGCGAAGGTGGCCATGCCGATATGGCCAAACAGGTCGTTGAGCTTCTGATTCTTCGCCGCTGAACGGTGAATCGAGTCATGGGCCACAGTGAACTGCCAGTACATCAGGAAGGTATTGAGCAGGCAGGTCCAGCCTAGGTTGAAGTAGCCGAGCACGGCCAGGATGTCGGCAACAATCACGCCGCCGGTGGAGGCGATCAGCAGTCCAAGCACCATGGGGGAAGCGCCGGGGACACGGCACAATTTTTCGAGGGCCGCGCGCTTTTCCAGGGGGACGGTAAAGCGAGCCAGGGCATTGATAGTCACAGGTCTTCTCCTCTACATCAGCTATGCGACGACTGGCTAGTCGGTGGCTGCGGGTTTTTTGTTGGGGGGGCGATATCGCCTGCGTGCAGAAAACTGTCGATCAGCGGCCATGCCATTTCGCGCAGAGACAGGCCATGCACCAGCTGGTTAGCCGTGTGCAGAGAGAGCATCCCGTGCAGCAGGCTCCATAGACCGTGGGTAAGTAACAGGGCATTGCCATGCAGGCGTTTCTGGTCAATGGCGGTCTGTACCAGATCGACGCACGAGGCGAAAAACTCCCAGCGTTCTGTCAGCAGCGGTGGGTATTCGGTGAGATCCGGCTGAGTGTCAGAAAAAATGAGCCGGTATTTGGCTGGTTGGCTGCTGCCAAACGCCAGTAACTCCCGAAGCGTCGAGCGGATGCGTTCGATCGGATCTCTTTCGTCATCGCTGGCCGGCATTGCGGCGGCCTTCAGCTCCAAAAGGCATGCGCGACGCATCTCGGCGACCAGGGCTTCCTTATTGGCGAAGTAGCGGTAGCCGACGGTGTGGCTTAGTCCCACCCGCTTGGCGATCCGACGCAGGGTGACGTTGTCCATACCCTCTTCCAGGTACAGCTCCAGGGCTCCTCGCACCAGGGTCTGGCGGAGGTTCTCGGTTTCATCGGCTGAGTAGACTGGGCGGGCCATGGATCATCGTGTTCAGTGGGGTGTGGGGCCAAATTAACAGCATTTTTCAGTATTGTTAACTGTGTAAAAATAACGTTGTTAATCTTTGAGAGCCGCTGATCTGCTGCTATCTATCTGAATAAAAAAGTGATTTCGCCTGCTTGCCGGTTTCGGCAGGTGTTTGAAAATCGTCGAATCCGACGAGCGGGAATGTAGGGTGTGCTCGACCCTGGCGCCCTTGGTTTTCTGGGCGAATGCAGGAGCGTGAGTCGTATTGAAGAGGTTAAGAAACGGGTCGTTCAATTAAGCAGTTAGTCGGCAGCGACTGGACTGTCTGGTGCGGGTGTTGGGGAATTCGTCGAAAACGACGATCTGGGGTTTCGGGGACATCGATACAGTGCCGGCTATCGAGTCTTCACTCCCCTTCAGAGGTTCGCGATGACGACATTAATTCCCACCCGTAACTGGGATGACCTGGTCCAGCATGACCGCGTGCATGGCTCGGTCTACACCGACGAAGAGCTTTTCCAGCTCGAGTTGGAACGGATCTGGTACCGCACCTGGGTTTACGTTGGCCATGTCAGCGAGGTTCCCAAGCTCAACGATTTCGTGGTCAAGTCGATCGGCCCGCAACCGGTGATCATGACCCGCGACGGGGAGGGGCAGATCCATCTGCTACTCAACCGTTGCCCGCATCGAGGCAACCAGGTGTGCCTGGAGCATGCGGGTAATCGCAAGTCATTCACCTGTCCCTATCACGGTTGGACCTTCTCCAATACCGGTAGCTTGCGCGGTTATCCGTTCGCGGCCGGCTACGAAGGCACCGACCGAAGCACTCTGGGCTTGGGCAAGGTGGCGCGCATCGGCATTTACCAGGGCTTTGTGTTCGGCAGCATGGCCGTGGAGGGGCCGACGCTGGAGGAGCACCTGGGTGCGGCCCGTGGCGCGCTCGATGCGCTGGTGGTGACGTCGCCCGAGGGTGAGGTGGAAATCACTGCCGGCTTCCTGCAGCACAAGGCCAAGTCTAACTGGAAGTTCATCGTCGAGAACGAGACCGATGGTTACCATCCTCAGTTCGTTCATGCCTCGATCTTCGATGTCGCCTCCAGCGGTATCGGCGATCTGTACAGTGCTGACTCCACTGCCGTGGCCCGGGATATGGGCGGTGGCCACACCGAGATCGACCTGCGACCAGAGTTCCGCCGCATCGGCCAGCCCATGGGCTGGTTTGGCACCACCGAAGCACGCCTGCCCGAGTACGTGAGCAAGATGCGTGAAGCATATGGCACCGAGCGCGCCAACGAAATCATGATCGATGGCACGCCACACATCATGATCTTCCCCAACCTGTTCATCGCCGAAATCCAGATTTTCGTGATCCAACCGCTGGCGGTCGACGAGACCGTGCAACACGTCACCGCGCTGCAGTTCAAGGGCGCGCCCGATCTCAATCGGCGCCTGCGCCAGCAGACAATGGGCTCGGTCGGGCCGGCTGGTTTCCTGCTCGCCGACGACTCGGAAATGTACGAGCGCACCCAACGTGGGGTTCGCAGCCGCAATCCGGAGTGGAACTACCTCGGCCGCGGCCTGGCGCGTGAGCGCCGCGATGCTGACGGCTTCCTGATCGGTGACGCTACCGACGAAGTGACCACACGTGGCATCTGGAGCCACTACCGCTCCCTGATGGAGGCGCAATAAATGGGCAGTGCAGTTATCCCGGAAAAAAACCTGATCGTCGAAGTTAGCCAGTTCCTCTACCGCGAAGCCCGCCTGCAGGATACTCACGAGTACGACGACTGGGAGGCTCTATGGACCACCGACGGTGTGTACTGGGTGCCGGCCAACGGCGATGACATCGACCCGGAAACGCAGATGTCGATTATCTATGACAACCGCTCGCGCATCGCCCTGCGGATCAAGCAGTTCCATACTGGCAAGCGCCACACTCAGTCTCCGCGCTCGCGCCTGGGGCGGGTGCTGTCCAACGTCGAGATCATCGAGGCCAGTGGTGACGAGATTCGGGTGGCGGCTAATGCCATGGTCTTCGAGTCCAACCTGCGCGCCGACACCGTGTGGTGCACCCGCAACGAATACCTGCTGCGTCGAGAAGAAGGCGGCCTGCGCATGGCGCGCAAGAAAGTGGTCTTGGTTAACAACGACAAGGCCCTTTTCACCCTGTCTTTCCTAATCTGAGTTCGTCTTCCATGAGCAGTATGGAATGGCGCAGGTGCTGGGGCTGCACGGCGGCGGGTTGAGGGCGGGTCATCAATGTCGGTTACGAGGCCTGGGAGGCGTGCTGGGGCTGCTACCAGTGCGTCATGCAGTTGCTGCCTGAAGCCGCTTCCTGCGCCGGGCAGCCCCGTTGTTCAGGCGGCTCGATCAACCAGGCGTGAGCCCGTTGCTGACCCCTGGATGGCAGGTAAGGGAGCCGCCACGAGTTCGTCGCAAACGACGATGTGCGGCTTCCGGCGGCGGGCGAGCATGACTGAAAAATGCAAGCCATAGTCATCTCGAAGAGAGCCGCCCCATGTATCCACAGAACGAAACTGCCGTCATTGTCGGCGCCGGTCATGCAGGTGCCGAACTGGTGGCTACGCTGCGTCAGAACGGCTATCCCGGCCGGATTATCCTGATCGGCGATGAGCCCGAGCTTCCTTATCGGCGCCCGCCGTTGTCCAAGACCTACCTTTCCGGTGAGGCGAGCCGCGAGTCGTTGCTGATTCGCAGTGCGGCCGCGTACGACAAGTTGCAGGTGGCGTGCTGGACCGGCGTGCAGGTCTGCGCCATCGACCGCGAGCGGCGGACCGTCACGCTCAGTGATGGCCGGACTCAGGCCTATGACAAGCTGGTGCTGGCCACCGGCGGGCGGCCGCGTCGCCTGGAGGAGCCGGCTGCGCAGAAGCCCAATGTCCATTACATTCGTAACCTGGCGGATATCGAACGGTTACAGCCGGACTTCGTCGCGGGCAAGCGTCTGCTGGTGATCGGCGGCGGTTACATCGGTCTGGAGGCCGCTTCGGTCGGGATCAAGAACGGCCTGCAGGTCACCGTCCTGGAGGCGGCGCCACGGGTGCTGGCACGGGTCGCGGCTCCGGAGATTTCCGCGTTCTACGAGGGCGTTCATCGCCGCCGGGGCGTGGATGTGCGTACGGAAACCAGCGTGCAGGTATTCCAGGGTGCCGAGCGAGTGGAGTCGGTGCAGCTAAGCGACGGCAGTGAGTTGCCGGTCGACTTGATCATCGTCGGCATCGGAATCTTGCCCAATGACCAACTGGCCCGTGACGCCGGTCTGGAGATCGACAACGGCATCGTCGTCGACTCTTACGCGCAGACCCTTGATCCAGACATCCTGGCGGTTGGCGACTGCGCCCGACACGTCAACGGTTTCCTCGGCTGTCTCATCCGCATCGAATCGGTGCCGAGTGCCCAGGAGCAGGCGCGCACGGCCGCTCATACGATCTGTGGCAAGAACCTGCCACACATCGCCGTACCCTGGTTCTGGTCCGACCAATTTGATCTCAAGCTGCAGATAGTCGGCCTGTCCCAGGGCTACGACCAACTGGTGCTGCGGGGCGATATGGCTGCTGAATCCTTCTGCGCCTTTTACCTGCGCAAGGGGGTGGTGTTGTCCGTCGACGCGGTCAACCGGCCGCAGGACTTCATGGTCGGCAAGCGTCTGGTTGCCGAGCGGGTTCAAGTCGATCCACAAGTGCTGGCGGACGAAAGTGTTGACCTCAAGTCGTTACTTGCCGCAGCGCTCTGACGTCGTTGCCAGAACAGTAGGAAGTAGAACTATGCCGAAAGTCATTTTTATCGAAAATTCTGATGTGGTGCACAGCGTTGAGGCCGAGACAGGCCGCTCGCTGATGCAGATCGCCGTCGACAATCTGGTGCCGGGCATCGACGGCGAATGCGGTGGGGCCTGCAGCTGTGCAACCTGCCATGTGTATGTCGATCCCGCCTGGCAGTCACTGTTGCCGGCGCGCAGCAGCGACGAAACCTTCATGCTGGAAGGCGCCTTCGAGGTCAATGAGAGCAGTCGCCTGGGCTGCCAATTGAAAATGTGCGAGGAGTGGGATGGGCTGGTGGTCAGGATTCCAGTGAGCCAGGGTTGATGTGCAGACTTCCTGTAAGTCTGCCTCAGCAAGCGAGGCTACGAAGTTGAATGGATTGATCTAACACACTTTACGATCACGAAGACTGACGGCCTGGCGGTAACCATGGTTGCACCTAGATGGCATAGAGTGCGATTGCTGCACCGCCAGTCAGTCCGATCCAGGCCATGAATATGTGGCGCAGTACCCGAGGAGCCCCGCGAAGCTCCATGAAGTCCATGCCGATGTAATAGACCTTGATGAAGGCGATGGCTATCGCAATGGAGGACGTCAGGTGTTCGCTGGTGGCGGAAAAAGGATGGCTGGTACTCAGCCACCAGGTAGCGCAGGTGGCTAATACCAGAGAGAGCCAGACGATGGTCACATGTTGCTGCGAAGAAGCACTCATGCGATGCATACCAAATAGAGCAGCGTGTAGATGAGGATCCACAGCAGATCGACCATATGCCAGTAGACCGCCGAGATTTCGACAAAGACGCGCTCATCGCTCCAAGGCGCTTGGCTGTGACATCTGCTCCACCAGAGGCTGAGCAGGCATACGCCAATCAGAACGTGCAATAAGTGGATGCCAGTCAGAACGAAGTAAAAGGTGAAGAACAAGGCGCTTGTAGGTGTATGCCCATTGGCTACTTCAATGCTGTATTCGATTGCCTTGAGGCTGGCGAATCCTAACGCGCAGACCAAAGCGCCTAGTATCAGGCGGCCGGCGCGGACGGTATGACCGCGACGCTGTGCGCCCACAGCGAGCGCAACCCAGTATGAGCTGAGGAGTAGGATGAGTGTGTTGATGCCACCGATGCTCTGAAACAGACTGCCTGCATCGTTTGAAAAGGCACTACGATCTTGGCGGTTGTTCCAAAGGAACGTCAAAAAGAGGGCACCAAAAATCATCATGTCACCGAAGATGAATACCCAGATTCCCGCTTCGCCAGGGTGGTTGTTATCGGTGGCATGCGACGGTTTACCCTCTATGGGCATTGCGACGTCGTTGCAGAGAAAGTCCGGGACCTGAGAGGTCATGCAGAGGCGCTTTCCATTTTGGCGAGGGCAATGATTTGTGCATTGGCGTGTTTGATTGCAACGCCCATGCCTACCAGAAATACCGCGTAAGCCCCCAATGCCAACCAGAAGACGAAGATCCCGTTCCAGGCGAATGGTCCGCTCATGAAGAAGTAAGCGAGTACGTCAGGTACAAAGGCCAGTGCAACCCACAGATTGAGGAACCCTGCCCAGCGTGGAAAAACTCTGTGGGGGGCGCTGAGCACTGCCGTGCCGATGGCAATGTTTTGGATCATGAAAGGTATGATCCCCGTGAACAGCAACAACCAAGCGATATCGTTCAGTGTTTGATACTCCTCGGGTGTTCGATCGGTACGAAAGGCGATGGTCGCCCACAGTAACTGGGGGAGGGTGTTAAGTATCACGGTAACTGCGCCGGCAATCATCTGGGTAAAACTGAGCAATGGGTAACGACCTTCCATGCGCAACATGTGCATTGAGATGGCAGCCAACATGGGAAGCATCAGTCCAACCCCTACGGAAGCAATGACAAAGCCCATCTTCGTCACCGTCGCATCGTCGATGAAGAACGCGGCGACTTCTATAGCGCTGGTTGAGGGGCCTAGGGGGAGTGGCAGTATTCCTGCGATCAGCCAGCCGACACAGGTGACAACTAATGCGGCAGTACCGCTCCAGGCGCTGATGCTGAAAACGCGCTGGTTCATCGTGCTTCCTTAGGGCTATTGCTGGTGTGGTCAACAACGTGGGATTGTGGGATGGGCTGTGATACGGCCTTTGCATGTTCTTGTTGTTGGGGCTCGAGCGCCGCTTGTGCTGCTTGCCTGGGGTATGCTCGTCCAATCTTGGCCGCTACCAGAATGGCAGTTTCGGCACAGGCGGTCGTTGCCGCGCTACCCCATTCTTTGACGCCATCGCCGACGTTCCAGAGGTTCGCAATGGGGGTTTCATTCGGCAAGTCCGCGCCAGCCATGGCTCGTTGCGCGGGCCACTCGTCGCGGGTCACTACCACGTCCAAAATGCGTGCCTGCGCGAAGCCAGGGAACTCGTCTAGCAGGTCGGCTTTCAGGAGTTCTATTTCATTGGCTTCATTGAAGTCGCCGGTGCAGGGTTGCGGTACGCTGGCTCCGGAGTAAAGATGCCAGTTTGGCGGCGAGTTTTCCGGACAGGTTTGCGTGAAACTCGTTGCGTAGCAGAGCCGCCGGGTGGAGCTGAAGCAGGCAAATCCTGGGAAACTTGCCAGGGGCGTAGTACTGGCAAAGTAAATCGTGATGATAGCGCTTGGCTGGCACTGGCGTTTTACCGTAGCGCTGTAGTCGGCGGGAAGGTTTGCGTCCCCGCACAGGCCAAGGGTTGCCTGTGGCCCTATGTCACTCACCGTCAGCTTGGTTGTCAGTTGCCGTGGGATTCCATCGCGATAGACCGTAGCACCGTTCACCGTGCCGTCGGCTGCAAAACTCAGTTGCTGTACTTGCGCGTTCAACCAAATCTCGCCGCCGTGACGTTTGTAGGCAGTGAGGAGTTCCTGCCATACCGTTACGGTTCCACCAGGAGGGAATCCGAATTGCTTGAATGCTCCTTTGGTCGTCAGGTAGTGCAAAAAAAGATCGGCGGGTAACAGGTGTGGCGTGGTGGCAAAGATTGATCCAATGAAGTTGTGAAGTAGACCCAGGACCGTCGGATTGTTGGTGAAGCGTGTAACCCAGGCATGACTGGACTCACCTGTGCGGGGCTGGAGTGGTGGGATAACGTGGAGAGCAAGCCGCAGTAGCTTTATAGCGACACGGTTTGCCATGCCAGGAAGGCCCGCCGAGATGTTTATATCCTTGCCTGAGACCCGGCAAACTATACCCGGCGAGGGTTGACGCACTATCAACCGTGCGCCAACTTCGTTGAACACCTCTTCAGTTTCTGTACCTATTTCAATCCCGAGCGCCCCGGTATTCACGGCGAAGCCATCTTTGTAACGAGTCGATGCGCGGCCTCCGACTTCGCCGAGACGCTCCACGAGCAATGTGCGGTAGCCGCGCTTTGCCAGCAGTGCTGCGGTAAACAGACCACCGGCACCCGCGCCAATGACTAAGGCGTCAAATTCTAAGTTATCCGACATCATTGTCTCCTTGCGCCAAGGGGGCGTTACAGGCCGCGGCCGATGATTTCCCTGAGGATCTCGTTGGAGCCAGCGTAGATGGGTTCGATGCGTGCATCGATGTACATGCGGGCAATCGGATACTCGAGCATATAGCCGTGGCCGCCGAACAACTGCAGGCAGCGGCTGATGATTTCGCATTGCTGCTCGCTGATCCACCACTTGCTCATCGAGGCAATGTCGGCGGTGATGGTGCCATCTAGATAGCGTTCGACGGCGAAGTCGGAGAACACCCGGGCAATAGTGGCCACGGTCTTGATCTCGGCCAGTTCGAAGCGCGGGTGTTGTAGATCGATCAGGCGCTTGTCGAACATGGTGCGGTCGTGGGCATAGTCGCGGGTCACGCGGAAAGCGCGTTCCATGACGGCGGCGCAGTTGATGCCGGTCAAGGTGCGTTCGTAGGTGAGGTCCTGCATCATCTGGTAGAAACCGCGACCTTCGATGCCGCCGAGCAGCGCGCTTTCGGGCACCTCGCAGTCTTCGAAGAACAGCTCGCAGGTGTCAGAGCCGTGCAAGCCGATCTTCTTCAGGCGTTGGCCGACGCGAAAGCCCGGGTTGTTGGTTTCAAAGATGAACAGCGAGACGCCCTTGGCTTTTTGCTTGGGGTCTGTTTTTGCTGCCAGCACCAGGATGTCGGCAATGGAGCCGTTGGTGATAAAGGTCTTGGCACCGTTGATGATGTACTTGTCGCCCTGCTTGATGGCGCGGGTGCGCATGTTCTGCAGGTCGGTGCCTCCGCTGGGTTCGGTCATGCCCATGCCGGCAATCAGTTCGCCGCTGGCCAGGCCTGGCAGATAACGCTGTTTCTGCTCTTCGCTGCCGTAGCGTTCGATGTAGTGGGCGGCGATCACATGGATCTGCTGGCCACAGCGCCAACTGGTATCACCGGCCAAGCACAGTTCTTGGGCCAGTACCGCTTCGTGAGCAAAGGTGCCGTCGGAACCGCCGTACTCGCTGGAGATGTCCGGTAGCAGGATGCCGGCGGCACCGGCCTTGAGCCAGACTTCGCGGTCGGTGGCGCCCTGTTCGTACCAGCGCTCCTGATTGGGGGTAACTTCTTCGGCGGTGAAACGTCTGGCAAGATCTTGCAGCGCCAGAAGCTCTTCGTTCATCCAGCGCGGTTGGTAACTGTCGATCATAGGAATGTCCCTGCTTTGCTTTGGGCTGATGCCTGCATGCTAGGCAAGGGGGGATTGTTCAGTGTCGTCGTTTACGACGATTTCCATCTTCGAAGCGTTGGCGATGATGAGGGTCAGTCAGTCCTATACCAGAGAGTTGCGCCATGTCCGCTGCCCCGGCACCGATCTTCCCTACCGAGACACTGACGCCGCAGTTGGCGGCGGATATCCAGCGGATATTTGCGATTCAGCGCCAGACGGCACTAAGCCTGCGCAGCTCCACTGTCGAGCAACGCATCGCCAAGCTGAGACGCTTGCGTGAGGTCCTGATGATGCATCGCGAAGCCATAGTCGAGGCCGCCGGGAAAGATTTCAAACGGCCGCCGGTGGAGGTCGATTTCACCGAGCTGATGCCGGTGATCATGGATATCTCGGACTATTGCAGGCGCCTGAAGAAATGGCTAAAGCCACGTCGTGTGCGGCAGTCGATGATGATGCTGGGAACTCGCGCCTGGGTTCGCTATGAGCCGCGGGGGCGCTGTCTGATTCTGGCGCCATGGAATTACCCGGTAACGCTGACCCTGGGGCCGCTGATCCCGGCCATTGCCAGTGGCAATACGGCGATGATCAAAACCTCGGAGATTGCACCAAACCTGTCGGCGGTATTGGTAAAGATCATTCGTGAAGTGTTCGATGAGTCCGAAGTGGCTGTGTTTGAGGGCGATGCCAGTGTGGCACAGGCGCTACTCGAGCTACCCTTCGACCATGTTTTTTTCACCGGCTCGCCGTCGATTGGCAAGGTGGTGATGACCGCTGCAGCCAAGCATCTCACCAGTGTCACCCTGGAATTGGGCGGCAAGTCGCCGGTGGTGGTCGACCAGAGCGCTGACATCGAGCTTGCGGCCAAGACCATCGCCTGGGGCAAGTTCATCAATGCTGGGCAGACCTGCATCGCGCCAGACCACATTTATGTTCACAGCAGCATCCGTGCGCAGTTTGTGCAGCGCGTTTGCGCTCACCTTGACACCTGGTACGGCGAGGGACTGGCCGCCATGGATGCTGAACTGTCACGGGTTATCAACGTGCGTCACACCCAGCGTGTGGCCGACCTGATCGACGACGCCAAGACCCGCGGTGCGCGACTGATTTATGGCGGAGCAGTGGATGTCGGCGCGCATTTTGTTTCGCCGACGTTGTTGGGGGACGTACCTGATGACGCGCGGATCATGCAAGAAGAAATCTTCGGGCCAGTGTTGCCAATTATCGCTTTCAATCATCTGGATGAGGTGATCGAACGCATCAACGCAGCGCCCAAACCGCTGGCGTTGTATATCTGGAGTCGCGACCCGGCCAGTGCCGATGCGCTGATTGTCCGTACCAGTGCTGGCGGTACTTGTGTCAACCACATTGCCGCACACTTTCTGCACCACAACCTGCCGTTTGGTGGAGTCAATAACTCCGGCATCGGCAGTTACCATGGCGAATGGGGCATTCGCGCATTTTCCCATGAGCGCGCCATCGTCAAGACGCAGGTGCTTTTGGCGACTATGTTCTTTCCGCCTTACAAGCCACGAGTGCGCAAGATACTCGGCTGGATACTCAAGCATCTGTGAACCACTGCATAACAACCATAATCGTGTGCAGCCACACGAGCGTAAGCAATGCCAACTGTCAAGAGGCCGCTGCAATGAGCGACAAGCAACCCCAACTGTACCCAGGCGTGCATGCTATGCGTACGCCGGAAAAACCCGCTGTGATCATGGCTGAAACAGGCGCCACGCTGACCTACGCCGCACTGGATACCTATGCCAACCGGCTCGGCCGCCTTTACCAGTGGTTGGGTCTGAAGCCAGGTGATCACGTGGCCTATTGCCTGGAAAATCGCCTGGAGTGTCCAGCAGTACAGTGGGGAGCGCATTATGCTGGCCTGTATTACACCTTTATCAGTACGCGTCTGACTGCTCTCGAGGCGGCCTATATCGTGGCTGACTGCGAAGCCCAGGTACTGCTGGTCAGTGCCAAGACAGCACCGGCGATCCTTGATGCCGTGCGCGCCTTGCCAAGGCCACCGCAGATCTACAGCCTCGACCCGGTGCCTGGCGTCAAGCTATTCGATGACGCGTTGTCAGCGTTCGATGGCAGCCCCATTCGTGGTGCCGTGGAAGGTAGCGAAATGCTCTATTCCTCGGGTACTACTGGGCGGCCAAAGGGGGTGAAGCCGAACCTTACCGGTTTGCCTTTGGGTAGTACGGCGGTAATCGCAGGTCTTATGCAGCGCGGTTTTGGTGTTAACGAAGAGTCGGTGTATTTCTCTTCATCGCCTTACTATCACGCCGCGCCAATGAAGTGGGGGCAAGGCATGACCATCCTGGGCGGCATCTTGGTGCTGGCGGAGAAGTTCGACTCCGAAAACGCCCTCAAAGCCATTGAGCGCTACCTCGTCACCCACAGTCAGTGGGTGCCGACTATGTTCCACCGCCTGCTGGCGCTGCCGCAGGAAGTGCGTGAGCGCTATGACCTGTCGAGTCAGAAGGTTGCGGTGCATGCAGGGGCTCCATGTCCGGTACCGACCAAGCAGGCGATGATCGAATGGTGGGGCCCGATCCTCGCTGAGTTCTATTCCTGCACTGAAAGCATCGGTTCCACCATGGTCGATAGCAAGACCGCGCTGGCGCGTCCCGGCACTGTCGGTCGCGCCATTCTCGGCGAGCTGCATATCGTCGGTGAGGACGGTCAGGAGTTACCGGTGGGTCAGGATGGCTTGGTGTATTTTGCCAACGGCCCGCGCTTCAGCTACCACAAGGACCCGGAGAAAACCGCCGAGGCCTACAATGCGGCCGGCTGGGCCACGGTGGGCGATATCGGACATGTGGATGCCGATGGCTTCCTGTACCTCACCGACCGCAAAAACAACATGATCATTTCCGGTGGGGTCAACGTGTACCCGCAAGAGACCGAGAACGTACTGATCACTCACCCCAAGGTGTTCGACGTGGCGGTGATCGGTACGCCTCACCGTGACTTTGGTGAGGAGGTGCGCGCGGTGGTGCAACTGGAATCGGGCGTGGAACCTTCCCCTACGCTGGTCGATGAGCTGATTGCCTACTGCCGCGAGCACTTGTCACCGATCAAGTGTCCGCGGGTGATTGACTTCGCCGAGAGCTTGCCGCGTGAGCCCAACGGCAAGCTGCTCAAGCGCCTGCTGCGTGACGAATACCGTGCCCGGTTAGCCTGAGCACCGTGCCATAACGAAAAAGGCCGCCCAAGGGCTAATGCCAGTCAGTTAAGGATCACATGACACAAAACCTGTGGGAGCAAAGCGTGCTCCCTCAGGTTTGAGGCTTAACTGATCGGGATTAGGCGCCAGGGCCGCTTTTGTGGCGAGGGAGCTTGCTCCCGCTGGACTGCGCAGCAGACCCAAGGCTGGCGACACCATTGTATCTGGCATAACCGGGATTCAGGTTTTAGGGCCGCTTCGCGCCCCAGCGGGAGCAAGCTCCCTCGCCACAGGGGGCTGTGGCGCTGCAACTGATTTTTTACCAGCCGCTACCAAGTGTTTGTATCCGGGTTGATTCATTCAGATAAATGAGGCGCACGGGCTAATGCCAGTCAGTCAAGGATCACATGACACAAAACCTGTGGGAGCAAGCTTGCTCCCTCAGGTTTGAGGCTTAACTGATCGGCATCAGGCGCCAGGGCCGCTTTTGTGGCGAGGGAGCTTGCTCCCGCTGGACTGCGCAGCAGCCCCAAGGCTGGCGACACCATTGATCGGCATTACACCCAAGGGCGGTCTTTTCGTTGGTGAGTGGTTTTGCGTTCAGGTGCACAGGCCCATGCGTCGCGCGATGGCGATGGCCTGGGTGCGGCTGCTGGCGTGCAGCTTGAGGTTTATGTTGCGCAGGTGGGTGCGCACGGTCGAGTCGGAGACGAACAGCTTTTCCGCCATCGCTGCATTGGACAATCCTTGGCCCAGCAGGTTGAGCACTTTCAGCTCTTTCTGCGTCAGCGGGTCGACCAGTGTGCCGTTGCTGCCGGCTGCGGGCTGAGCGGTGGCGCTGCTGCGCAGCCAGCGTTCGAGGCTGCTGTCATCCGTTGCGTCCTTGTCCTCGCGTTCGTTGTGCAGCTCGCGCAGCATGACCTGCACGGTCGCGCCTTCCTCCAGGAAGGTACGCACGAAGCCTTCGGTCTGGGCGAACTTCAGGGCCCGCTCCAAGGTGCGCAGGGCCATTTTCGCCTGGTTGTCGCGGTACAGCGCCTCGGCCAGCAGAATGCGCAGTTTCAGCGCCCGGCGCCCGCGTTGCAGGCGTTCGGCTTCGGCCAACTCGCTGCGCAGCGGCGCGATGGCCTTGCCGGACGCTCCACTGCGGATCATCCAGCGCAGGCGGCCGATGGTCGGGGTCAGGGTGTCGTTGGCGATGCCCCAGTGGGTCGCGGTCTCGGTCCAGGGAAAGGTCTGTTCGGCCAGGGCCAATTGTTCGAGGGCGCCGTTCTGGTCGCCATGGGCCAGCGTTTGCATGGCCCGTTCCAGGCGCGCACTGGCCGAGACGCGAGGCAGACCCAGGCGGTGGCCGACGTTTTCCAGTTCGCTGAGCATTTGCAGGGCGCGATCACGGTCGCCCTTGTCGTCGGCGATGCGGGCCAGCAGGGTATGGGCGGTGATTAGGCCGTCGGAGAGACCGAGATCTTGCACCAGGGGGGTATAGATCAGTAACAGGCGCAGGGCTTCCTCGCACTCGTCGCTTTCATAGAGCGTCTCGGCCAGCTGGACGGCGGCCAGGGCGTTGCCATTGCGATCACGTCGGCGCGAGCCTTCGAGCATGGTCGTGGCCAGGCGCAGGCGCGCGGTCGCTTGTTTGAGGCGGCCGGCCATCATGTCGAGCAGCGCTTCGGCCGATTCGGCGAGGACGAAACCGAACGCGCCAGCGGAATCGCTCTGCGCCCGACGAGCCTCATCGACGTATTGGTGCGCTTCCTGATGTCGGCCAAGGAGGATGCTGGTCTGCGTCAGCGCCTGGTTGAGCATGGCCCAGGCGAAGGGGTATGCGGTGGTCACCTGGGCCAGGGACTGCGTGCCCATCTCGTAGGCCTGTTCGGATTGGTCCATCATCACCAGCAGCATCGGGCGCAAGGCCAGCAGATAGGCTGCGGACTCGCCCGAGAGGGTGCTGCTGTCGATATCTGCCACCAGGGTCAGGGCCTCCTTGGGGCCCCAGGTGAAGGCCGTGCACCAGGCGCGGATCAATTGCAGTCGGGGGTGACGCTGAAGCTCTGCCTTCGGTAGTTGACCGATGCACTCGGCCAGCAGGCGTAGACGGCCCTGGCTGAGCAGCATGTCGACATGCTGGTGGAGCAGGTCGATGGCAATCTGTGTATTGCCGCACTGCAAAGCATGGCGGATGGCCGGAATGACCCGTCCTTGCGCAAGATAGGCATTGCAGGCGGCCAGGTGCAGGGCTGGCAGCTCTTCGTTGTAACGGCGTTGCATCTGGTGGCGGAGGAAGTCGAGAAACAGGCTGTGATAACGGTAAAGGTCGCGCTGCTCGTCGATCGGGACGAGGAACAGTTGGTGACGCTCCAGTTCGCGCAGCATGTCGAGGCTGTCGCTGCAGCCGCAGATCGCGTTGCACAAAGCCGGGCTCAACTCGTCGAGTAGGCTGCTGCGCAGCAGGAACAGGCGCAGTGGCTCGGGCAGGGCGGCCAGCACATCCTCGGCTAGGTAGGCGGCGATGGCCGCATTGGAACCGGAGAAGGAATCGAGGAACTTGTCGGTGTCGCCGTGGTTCTCCAGGGCCAGCGAGGCCAGCCAGAGGGCAGTGACCCAGCCTTCGGTGCTGCACTGCAGGCGCTCGACCTGGGTGCTGCTCAGGCCGACACCGCGGCGCTGAGTGAGGAAATCCTGGGTTTCCTCGACACTGAAGCGCAGGCTGGCGGCATCGATCTCGGTCAGGCTGCCACGTGCGCGCAGACGGGCCAGGCCTATATCCGGCAAGGTGCGGCTGCCTATGACTAGGCAGGTCTTGTGCGGAATCGCCTCGATGCCGCGAGCCACCAGGCCGAGTACGACAGGGTTGCGAATGGCCTCGAAGTCGTCGAAGAAAATGGCCAGCGGGGTCTGGTGTGTACCGATCTGGTCGAGGATCCAGGCAACCAGATCGGTGTTGCGCAACTGGCCCAGGTCCTGTTGCGGCGCGTCTGGCTGTAGGCCGGCGATGGCGGTGGCGAAACCGCTGAGGAAGCGCGAAACATCGTTGTCGCCAGCGTCGAGGGTAAGCCAGACGGTGGTCATGCGCTGTTGGCGATAGCGGGCCAGCAGCTGGGTCATGAAGGTGGTCTTGCCGAAGCCGGCTGGTGCATGCACCAGCACGGCACGGCTGGTCTCGGCTTGGCCCGCGCGGTCGAGCATGGCCTGACGCGGGACTTCGAAGTGCGAGGTGGCGGGAGGCGTCACCTTGGCTCGCGAGATGTAGGGCAAGGAGCGGTGATTCGACGACATCATGAGTCCTTCATGGAGGTGCGATGCCTCCGCCTGTTCTTATTGGTTTCTTAAACTATGGGGCAAGCGGTACCTGGCGCAAGCCCTTTCAACGCTTGTGACTAAAACCAGGCAAGGTTAAAACAGCCGAGGAAGCGGAGTCCACGAGGTGTAAATGAGCATTTCGAGGCTGTTTTAAACACCGTATGGCCGACATCCAGGAACTCGTGAACGAGTTCTGGGCTGGTTATCGGGCTACCGCCCGCGGTCGCATGGCACTGGCGGCAGATACGGGTTGGCATAGTCTGGTGCGGCAGTACTGCGGTGATCGTCGCTTCCGACGATGTGGTCGGTCAGGGAGGCTCATAGGCTTCGGTCATGCAACCGAAATCGCCAAGAGGAGCCTCCCAATGTCACAGGCAGTATTCATTTACGACGCCGTACGCACGCCGCGTGGTAAGGGCAAGAAAGATGGCGCGCTTTACAGCGTCAAACCCGTGCACATGGCCGCCGGGCTGCTGACCGAGCTGCAGCAGCGGTACGATCTGGATACCTCGCGTGTCGATGACGTGGTGCTCGGCTGTGGCCAGCCCGTGGGCGAGCAGGGTGGCGACGTTGCCAAATGCGTGGTTCAGTACGCCGGCTGGGACGAGAGCGTGCCCGGTGTACAGATCGACCGTTTCTGCGCCTCTGGCCTGGAGGCGGTGAATCAGGCGGCCAGTCGCATTGCCAGCGGTTGGGAGGACTTGATCGTGGCAGGTGGCGTTGAGTCGATGTCGCGCCTGCCAATGGGCGCCGCCGGCCAGGCCTGGATTCAGGATCCGGAAATCGCCTTCAAGCTGCAGTCGGTACCCCAGGGCATCGGGGCAGACCTGCTGGCCGCGCTCGACGGCTATTCGCGCGAGGATGTTGACCGCTTCGCCTTGGTTTCCCAGCAGCGTGCCGCCCATGCACGCGACAGTGGCTACTTCGATCGCTCGGTGGTGCCGGTGCGCGACCTTAATGGTCTGGTCGTTCTCGAGCGCGACGAGTTCATTAAACCAGCCACCACCCTGGAGGCCCTGAGCCAGCTCAAGCCTTCATTCGCGGCCATGGGTAAGCTCGGCTACAGCGACGTAGCCCTGCGCAAGTACCCTCAGGTGGCGCGCATCGAACCTATCCATACGGCCGGCAATTCGTCGGGCATCGTCGACGGCGCCAGCGCCACGCTGCTGGGCAGCGAACGTATTGGTCAGCAACTGGGGCTTACTCCGCGCGGACGGATCGTCGCCACTGCGGTGCTCTCCACCGAGCCGACGCTGATGCTGGCCGGCCCCGGTCCGGCTGCCATGAAGGCCCTGGCCAAGGCGGGCCTGAGCGTGCAGGACATCGATCTGTTCGAGATCAACGAGGCCTTTGCCTCGGTGGTGTTGCGCTTCATGCGCGACCTCGATATCTCGCCGGAAGTCACCAACGTCAATGGCGGTGCCATTGCCCTCGGCCACCCGATCGGCGCCACCGGCGCGATGCTGGTCGGCACCGTGCTGGATGAGCTGGAACGGCGCAACCTCAAGCGCGGCCTGATCGCCCTATGCGTCGGTGGCGGCATGGGTATCGCCACCATCATCGAACGCCTCTGAGCTACTTCAAAGCCGCTGCGAGTCTGTGCCGTGGCGGATCACTCTTTCTACGAGAAACAACCTATGAGCGCATTCAATTACGAGAAGGACGCCGACGGCATTGTCACTGTGACCATGGATATGCCGGGGCCGGTCAACGCGATGAACCAGTTGTACCGCGAAACCATGGCCGCGACCGTGAATCGCCTAGAGCAGGAAAACGGCCTGACCGGTGTCGTCATCGCCTCGGCGAAAAGCACTTTTTTTGCCGGTGGCGACCTTAACGAGCTGACTGATTTCAAGCCCGGTGATGAAGCCGATTTTCAGGCCAAGATCGAGCTGACGAAGAATGACTTGCGTCGTCTTGAGCGTTTGCCGGTGCCGGTGGTCGCCGCGATCAATGGCGCGGCCCTGGGTGGCGGCTTCGAGATCGCCCTGGCCTGTAACTACCGGGTGCTGCTCAACAGCCCTGCCGCGGTGGTCGGCCTGCCCGAAGTCTCCCTCGGTCTGCTCCCGGGGGGCGGAGGCATCGTTCGTCTGGTGCACCATCTGGGCCTGGAAAGAGCTTTGCCGTTGCTGCTTGAAGGCAAGCGCATGAAGCCGGCGGAAGCGCTGGCCCTGGGGCTGGTCAATGAGCTGATTGAGCAGACTGATGCGTTGGTGCCGGCGGCCAAGGCCTGGATAAAGGCGCAGGTCGGCGATGATGGCGTCAGCCTGCAGCCTTGGGATCACAAGGGGCACAAGATTCCCGGCGGTACTGCGCAGCAACCCCATGTGGCGCAGATGATCGCCGGGGCTCAGGCGATGACAGCGAAGAACACCCGCGGCCTGCTGCCGGCGCCGGAGCGTATTCTCGCTGTGGCGGTGGAGGCTACCCTGCTGGACTTCGATGCCGCGCTGCTGGTGGAAACCCGTGGCCTTACCCACCTGGCCGCCAGCGTGCAGGCGAAGAACATCATCAACACCATGTTCTTCCAGATGAACGAAGTGAACGGTGGCTCCAGTCGGCCGACAGGTTTCGACAAGAGCAAGGTGAGCAAGCTCGGCATCATTGGCGCCGGCATGATGGGCAACGGCATCGCTCATGTGTCGGCCAAGGTCGGCATCGAGGTGATGCTGCTGGATGTCAGTCTGGAGGCCGCCGAGCGCGGCAAGGCCAATGTCGAGAAACTGCTGAGCAAGATGGTCAGCCAGGGGCGCCTGAGCGAAGCGAAGAAGGACGAGATTCTCGCCCTGATCAAGCCCACCGTGGACTATGCCGACCTGCAGGGCGTCGACTTCGTCGTCGAGGCCGTGTTCGAAAGCGTCGATCTGAAAGGCAAGGTCACCCAGCAGGCTGAAGCGCAGTTGCCTGAGTCTGCCGTGTTTGGCACCAACACCTCGACCCTGCCGATTTCCCTGTTGGCCAATGCCTCCAAGCGCCCGGCCAATTTCATCGGTATCCATTTCTTCTCGCCGGTGGAGAGAATGCCGCTGGTGGAAATCATCTGTGGTGAGCAGACCAGTGATGCGGCCTTGGCCAAGGCCTTCGACTTTGCCCGGCAGATCGGCAAGACCGCCATCGTGGTCAACGATTCGCTGGGCTTCTTTACCTCGCGCACCTTCGGCAGCTACTTCGACGAAGGCTGCAAGCTGCTCCAGGAAGGTGTTGATCCACTGCTGATCGACAACCTAGGCAAGCAGATCGGCATGCCCGTAGGGCCATTGACCGTACTCGACGAAGTCAGCCTGGAGCTGATGCGTAAGGTCAACGAGACGCAGAAGGAGATGGGCGTGTTTGCCACCGTCTTCGACAACAGCCACAGCGACGCGGTCGGCAACATCCTGATCAAGGAGTACAACCGCCCGGGGCGTCACTATGGCGGTGGCTTCTACGACTACCCGGAAGGCGGCGAAAAGACCATCTGGCCGGGGCTCTACGAGCTGTTCGTCAGGCCGGAGGTGGTGCTGCCGGTCGAGGATATCAAGGAGCGTTTGTTGTTCCGTCAGGTTATCGAGGCGGTGAAGTGCCTGCAGGAGGGTGTATTGCGCTCGGTGGCGGACGGTAACGTCGGCTCGATCCTCGGCATTGGTGCGCCGACCTGGACCGGTGGCTTCTTGCAGTTTGTCAACGGCTATGGCGTCGAGCGTTTTGTTCGGCGTGCCCGTGAGCTTGCGCAGACCTATGGTGAGCGCTTTACGCCACCGGTGTTGCTGCTGGAGAAGGCCGCCAAAGGTGAAGAACTGCGTTAACCCTGGTGACGGCGCAATTCGTCGCTTTCGACGACCGAAACGGGAGGGGCTGAGCGTAAGTTAAATTCAACGACCCCCCGCGACCCGGGCGCGTAGCTTGGGGGCGGACGGATTGCACCAATGCCTGAAATGCTTGCGGGTACTGGGCGAAAGTCCTCAAGCCCGTTGACCCCTAGTCTGGTGCTGCCACGGTGGCGCCACCCGATGAATATAACAAGAGAGGGAAACATGAAGCGAAGCAACCTAGCCAGCGTATTGGCGCTTGCCGTCCTGGCCGGCGCCGTTCAATCAGCTTTCGCCAGCGAGGCCGGGCAATTGGGTGGGGCTGAGCTGACGGCGTTCGGTGCGCAGCGTAGCGGTAATGCCGACGGCAGCATCCCGGCGTACTCGGATGAGCCGCTCAGCCTGCCAGCCTGCTACGACAAGGACGAGCCGACCAACTTCTGTGATCCGTGGAACGATAAGCCGATATTTACCATCACGCCGCAGAACCTTTCCCAGTACGCCGAGCGCCTGACCGAGGGGCAAAAGGCGCTGTTCGCGCGCTACCCCGAGTACAAGATGAATGTGTACCAGACTCGGCGTACTGTGCGTTTCCCGCAAACCTATCAGGACAATACGCGCAAGAACGTGGACGCCTGTAAGACCGCCAACGCCGGGGTCAGTATCGAGGGCTGCTATGCGGGTCTGCCGTTCCCGCTGCCGAAGACCGGCAACGAAGTGATCTGGAACCACCAGTTGCAGTACTCCCCGCCCTTGCAAGCTAACGCCCGATCCTATCTGGTCGATGGTAGTGCTCGGCGGATTTTGCTGAATGCATTGAAGGTATTGGAATCCAGCGAGTTTCTGGATACCACCGACAACGGTCCGAAAGGCAGCGGTGCCGAGTTTTGGCGCGTACGCTTCTTCGTGTACGACCCGGCCCGGCGTAACGGCGAGCAGACGCTGGCACGCTACCAGGTCAGCGGCGAACAGCGCGCTTGGCAGTACCTTCCTGGCCAGCGTCGGGTCAAATTGGCCCCGGATCTGGCTTATGACACACCGTCGCCAGTGGCGGGCGGCATCACCACCATGGATCAGCAGCGTTTGATCCTGGGGAAACAGGATCGCTACGACTTCAAGTATCTGGGAGTGGAGGAGAAGCTGATCAACTACAACAACTTCGCCGTCTACGACTACAAGGCGTGCTCGGAAGACAAGCTGTTCACAAAGAGTTTCCCGAATCCGGAGTGCATCCGCTGGGAGCTGCACCGTGTGCGGGTGGTCGAGGCCACGCTGAAACCGGGCTTCCGTCATCTGCTACCCAAGCGGCGCTTCTACATCGATGAAGATGCGAGCGGGGCCGGTACTGCCGACAGCTACGATGTCACCGGCAAGCTGATTCGCATCGACAGCATGCTGACCATCCCGAACTATGTGTACGGCTATGGACTGATTCCGGACAATACGCTGACGTTCGATCTGGAGCGAGGTGCTTACATTCTGCCGTCCTTTACGGGTTTCAAGGGGGGCGGCTACGCAGCGATTGGCAAACCCCCGGAGTCCACCTGGTCCCCCGAAAACATGGGGCAGACGGGTATCCGTTGAATGAGTAACGGTACAGGCCGCAATTCGTTTCGGGGGCGGCCTGGTGCTATCTGCAAAAAGGATCGCTGGAGGCCGGAGGTGTCGCTCCCTAGGTGCAGATGCCGGCCTATCCGATGTATTGGACGATGGATGGCAGCAGACAGGCCCGCTTCGGCGGGCCTTGTTGTTTCCGGGCTTCCTATGGCCACTTCTATCGACTCACGTCCCGCTAACTGGATTCGTCGGTTCCGACGACAGGGGTGGGGGCCGTGGAGCGTAACGTCGTCTGCCAGTAGTCATCGTACGGGGCATTCATGCTCCTCTGCCAGGAGTGTTCCGCCGCGATGTTCGGGATGTGCGAGTGGGCTAATAAATAACAAGAAGGAGCCAAGTCTATGAATATGGCAAGTCGATACCGGGCAGTGGGCGGCAACCTGCTGGTCGCGCCAATGATGGTTTTTTGTGTGGCTGGGCCGGCAAATGCGGTTACGGTCGATCTCGGCAATCCTGATATGTCGCTGCGCTGGGATAACACCGTGCGCTACAACGTGGGTTTTCGGGTGAATGACTGCGATAAGGATATTTGTGGAAACGACGCGGGCGCGGGCGATGTGACGGCCTACCAGTCCGACCGCAAGTTCTCTGATGCCGGCGACGTGGTCACCAATCGAGTTGATATCCTCACTGAGATGGACTTCATTTACAAAGACCGTCACGGTGCGCGTCTGAGTGCCAGCGGCTGGTACGATCAGGCCTATGACGGTGATGTCGAGGGCGACCGTGCACTCGATGCCAGTGGTGCTGGCAACGGTGCGGGACGTGACGGTGACAACTACAGCCGCTACACCGATCGCTGGAACAACGGCCCCTCTGGCGAGATCCTGGATGCCTTCGTGTTTACCGGCTTCGACCTGGGCAGCGTGCCGGTCAACCTCAAGGCCGGCCAACATAACGTGTATTGGGGCGAATCGCTGTTCTCCTTCGTCAACGGTGTGTCTTACCAGCAGGGCCCGGTGGATATCCGCAAGGCGCTCGCCACGCCGGGCACCGAGGCCAAGGAACTGTTCAAACCGCTCAACCAGATATCCATGATCGCCCAGTTGCAGCCGGATCTGACCGTTGCCGCGCAGTACCTCCTGGACTGGAAGCCGATGCTGGTCCCCAACGGCGGTACCTATTTTGGCGCGATCGATGGCCTGAGCTTGGGCAGTGGGGGCAGCGTCTTCGGCTTGCCCTTTGAGATTACCGATGAGCCGGACAAGAAACACGGCGACTGGGGCGTTTCGGCCCGCTGGTCGCCGCAGTGGCTCGATGGCACCCTGGGTTTCTATTACCGCGAGTACACCAACCGCTTCCCACAGCTGGTGCTGACCAAGATGGTGGTCATTCCCGGTGTGGGTGCCTTTCCGGCGGGAGCGGGTATCGACTACTCCTCGAACAAGCGGGAGAAGTTATACGGCGTGAGCCTGTCCAAGCAGGTCTGGGGTATTTCCTGGGGTACCGACATTACTTACCGCGAGGATGCGGTGCTGGCTACTACGCCGCTTTCTAACTTTGTGCCGGAAGGTACCGCCCCGGATACTTGGGTGCCACGCGGCAAACTGTGGTCCGGCGTGTTCAACGGTGTGGCCTACTTCAGTAAGTCGCCGTTCTATGATGCTGCTTCCTTGACCGCCGAGCTGAACTACTCCTATCTGGACGAAGTCACCGAGAACGCGCAGACGTACAATGGTAAAGGCTACAATTGCGCCGACGACCATAACGCCACCAAGATTGCCTGCCAGACTCGCGATGCTCTAGGCGCGTCTCTGATGTTCCGGCCGACCTGGTACCAGGTAATGCCGGGAATCGATTTGTCCATGCCGTTGTTTGTCGATATCGGTTTGCACGGTAACTCGCCGGTCATGTTCGGTAGCAACGAAGGGCAGGGCACCTGGAGCATGGGCGTGTCTGCGGACATCTATGCCCAGTACAGCGTTGATCTGAAGTACAACGGTTTCATCTCCAAGCATTCGGACGATGAGCTCGGTGCTGGCAGCCTGAATAACTCCTCCCTGGGTAAGTACTGGGATCGTGACTGGGTATCTCTGACCTTCAAGACCACGTTCTGACAGGTCGAGTCGACTACCAGGAGCGATCGCCTGTGTGCGCGGACGGTCGTTCCTGATGGGTGTGCGTTTCGAAAGCCCTGAAGTGAGGTTTGTCATGCTTGCTGGAATACTGTTTTATTCTGCCCCTCTGCCTCGCTCGATTCTCGGGCGTCTGCTATTTGTCTGCTTGTCCCTGGCGACGCCCTTTGTGCACGCGTTCGAGCCTCCGCTACAGGTCGCTGCCGTGCATAGCGAGCGCATGGCTGCCGGTCCGATGCTGGCGATCACCCGCGCCGGTGAGCGTCTGGTCGCCGTTGGCTTGCGTGGAGCCATCCTGTTTTCCGACGATCAAGGGCGCAGCTGGAGTCAGGCACAGGTTCCGGTAAGTGTGGATCTGGTCGCTGTTGCTTTTGCCAATGCGACCCAAGGATGGGCCGTAGGGCACGGTGGGGTGATTCTGCACAGCGATGATGCTGGAGCCACCTGGCAGAAACAGCTCGATGGCCTGCAGGCCAGCCAGTTGGCCATCGATTTCTATACCGCGAGCGCCGCTCGAGTAGCGGACGCAGCGGGTTACCTGGAGAAGGAGAAGCGGCTGGCGGTCGATCATGAGACCCAACCATTTCTCGACGTTTACTTTGCCGACGAGCTTCACGGCTATGTGGTCGGCACCTTCAATCGCATCTTCGCTACCGAGGATGGTGGGCGTAGCTGGCTTCCGCAGATGCATCTGACCAATAACCCACAGGAGTGGCACTTCTACGCTGTCACGGGACGCAATGGCCAGCTGTACCTGTCTGGAGAGCAGGGCCATGTCTGGCGTCGCGATGCACAGAGCGAGCGTTTCGTCTCGATAGATACGCCCTACAACGGCACCTTGTTCGGCGTTACTGCGACCGAGGGCGAGGTCTATGCCTATGGGATGCGCGGTAGCTTCTTCCGCAGCGCGGATCAGGGGCAAAGCTGGAGTCGCACCACGTTGCCACTGGGCAGCAATCTGATGCGGGTACTGCCGCTCGGCGCGCAGCGTCTACTTGTAGTCGCGCAGAGTGGAGAGGCGCTGTTGAGTGACGACGGAGCCCAGATTTTCAAGCCGCTGCGTCTGAGCCAGCCGATGCCTTACTACGGTGCCGTTCTGCTGGGCGACAGCCGCCTGGCGCTTGTCGGTGCCTTGGGGATCAGGGTCGAAGACCTCTGATCGCTGCCTCTACAACAATGAGAAGAACCTGATGATCGACAGCAAGCATGAAGGCGCGGGACTGATGAGCGTCATCCGTGATCCCGCGCTATTCAACCGGCTTTCCGGCAACTTTTTCGAGCGCATGATCTTCAACCATCGGCTGCTCATCATTGCCTTTTGCGTCATCGCCACGCTGCTCTCAGCCTGGCAGGCACGTAACCTGACAGTGACCACCAGCTTCGACAAGATGCTGCCGCACAGTCATCCCTTCATTCGCAATTTTCTGGACAACCGCGAGCAGCTGCGCGGGCTCGGCGACTCCGTGCGCTTTGTGGTCGAGAACCGCAAGGGCGACGTGTTCGATGCCGAATACTTGAAGACGCTCGGCCAGATGAACGATGAACTCTTCCGTATCCCGGGCGTAGACAGGACCTGGGTCAAGTCGATCTGGACGCCTGTGGTGCGCTGGACCGAGGTCACCGAGGAGGGGTTTGTCGGCGGTCCTGTGATGCCGGGCAACTTCGATGGTTCTCCCGAGACTATCGAACAACTGCGTTTGAACATCGCCCGTGCGGGGGTGGTGGGCAGTCTTATCTCCAACGACTATCACTCCAGCATGATCGAGATTCCATTGCTGGCGACCGTGGACGGCCAGCCGCTGAGTTACCAGGACTTGTCCGAGGCCCTCGAACGCATTCGCGTCAAGTACGAGGGGGCTGATCTCGGCATCTACATCACCGGATTCGCCAAAATCTCCGGTGACATGATCGATGGCATCTACAAGGTTATGCTGTTCTTCATTGTCGCCGCGTTGGTGGCGGCGCTGATCATCTACTTCCACACCCGCTGTGTTCGCAGCACCGCCCTGGTGCTGCTCTGTTCGGTTATTGCGGTGCTTTGGCAGCAGGGGCTGGTGATCGCCTTCGGTGGTGTCCTGGACGCTTTCACCATCCTGATTCCCTTCCTGATATTTGCCATTGGCGTATCCCACGGCCTTCAGAAAATGAACGGCATTGCTCAGGATATCGCCCGTGGTACCCACCCCTGGGTCGCTGCCCGTTATACCTTCCGTCGCTTGTTCCTGCCGGGGCTGATCGCGCTGATTGCCGATGGCGTCGGTTTTGCCGTGCTGGTATTGGTGGATATTCCGATCATCCGCGAGTTGGCACTGTCGGCTAGCCTCGGTTTTGCCATGCTGGTGGTCACCAACTTGATCCTGCTGCCGGTGCTGCTGTCGTTTACCGGTATCAGCCAGGAAGCGGCGCGTCGACACATCATCGAGCACGATACGACTATCCATAAGCTGGGCATCGATCGGGTTTGGAACAGCCTCGACCGTTTCACCGAGCGCCGCTGGGCTGTCCTGGCGATTGCCGTGGCGCTGGGCCTTACGGTGTTGGCGTTGGTAGAGCGCAGCAAACTGCAGGTGGGCGATCTGCACGCCGGCAGTCCTGAGCTACGTCCCGACTCGCGTTACAACCGCGACAACGCCTTCATTACTTCGAGGTTCGGCGTCTCCAGCGATGTGTTTGCAGTCATGATAAAGACGCCCGCAGACCAGTGTGGCTCGTACGAGGCTCTCATCGAGGCTGACCGACTTGCCCGGCAGCTGTCCCAAGTACCTGGCGTCCAGGCCACCGCCTCGCTGGCCGATACGGTACGAGCCTACACCTCTGGTGGTTTCGAAGGCAGTCCTAAGTGGTTCACGATCAGCGACAATAAGGGGGTTCTCTGGCCGCAGGTCAATAATGCCTTGGTGTGGAACTCCCAGTTCCTCAACAGCGAGTGCTCACTGATGCCTGTTTTGGCCTACCTTTCAGACCATAAAGCCGCCACGCTGGAGGCTGTGCTGAAGGTGGCAAGCGAGTTCGCGGAACAACACACTGTGAAGGACCGCCAGTTCTTGCTGGCTGCCGGCAGTGCGGGCATCGAGGCGGCGACCAACATCGTTGTGAAAAGTGTGCAGTTGGAAATGTTGCTGGCCGTCTATTTCGCCGTTGCCTTGCTGTGCCTGATGACCTTCCGCAGCTGGCGTGCTGTAGTGGTGGCCCTCCTACCGTTGGTGCTCACTTCCCTGCTGGCCGAAGCGCTCATGGTGCAGTTGAACATCGGCCTTAAGGTGGCCACCTTGCCAGTGGTTGCACTCGGCGTTGGCGTCGGGGTGGACTACGCCCTGTACCTGCTCAGCGTCCAATTGGAAGGCCAGCGTATGGGACTTTCCCTGCAGCAGGCATACCGTCGGGCCATTCAATTTACTGGCAAGATGGTAGCCCTGGTCGGCGTCACCTTGGCGGTGGGTGTAGTCACCTGGGTATGGTCACCGATCAAATTCCAGGCCGATATGGGGATCCTGCTGGCGTTTATGTTCCTCTGGAACATGCTGGCTGCGCTGGTGCTGATTCCCGCGCTGTCGCACTTTTTGCTTAATGGCCGGCATTTTCATGTATTCCAGGCGAAGGCTTTTGCCGAGCAAGGCAATTCTATGGGAAGGCTTCAGGCGACTGGCCATTCGACCCGTGCTGAGAGTGTGAGGGCATCTGTCTGACGTTTTCCGCACCTATGCTGTGGCGATGCAGCATGGGTGCGCAAGTCCGTTTACGCGCATCGACACGAGCTAGTCTGGTGCATGCGCGTAGCGAGATCGCCCGTCAGGGCAGAAGGGCAAGGTTGATACAGCAGGCCGCAATATAAGGTTCTGCCGCCGCTCGCGGGCAACCCGCCCATGTCGCGAAAACTTGATGCGCTGACGAGGTAGGGGGGCGAGCGGGGTAGTGCGGTTTACTCAGTCGTACCGGGTTTGTGAAACAGTACGGTTTCGGTGAATTCCACGACCTTTTCGCCACGCTGGTTTTTGGTAACGTGCAGCAGGTCGAGAATGGTAAAGCCGCTACTGCTGATGGCTTTGATCTTGGCTTCGCCTTCTACGTGCAAGGTGTCACCAGGGAATGCGGCGGAATGAATGCGTGCCTGCAGCCCAGTCATGCCTGCAAAGTTGCCCACGGCATGGCCTTCGAGGACGTCGGCGACAACCTTCATCAGAATCGGTGAGACTAAACCCATCGAGTAGGAGATGATCATTGGCCCCGGGGCAAAGCGGTTCTGGTGGGCGCCGGACATGTTGGCCTTCAGGTATTCCATGTCGATGAAATAGGGCTCATGAAAGCCCGTGAGGTTGACGAAATTGACGATGTCGGTCTCGGTGATGGTGCGCCGATGGGTGACAAACTTATGGGTGGGAAACTCTGCTGCATTGGTTTCGGACATCGATGGTGCTCCTTCGCTGTTTCAATAAAGGTCCGCAACGCCCATGCGTAGCGGCCTGGCAGCTATTGTGGAAACAGCGGGGAGCGGCGGTATCGTCGCATCCGACGAATCTGTGAGGGTGGTCGCGCTCCATGCATGGGGCTGTATGCACCAAGGCTATCAAGCGCAGACCGACGGATGCGCGAAGCGCACCCAACAGCTTTAGATTTTTTCGACCTGATGCACAGTCCACCACAGGATGTTGGGTATCCAGCGCCGCAGTCTCCAGGACATGGCAGTCATCGGTCCGGGAAACACCCACAATTTGTTGCCCTTGAGTACACGCTCAATCTTGTTCAGTACCACTTCGGCGGTAATAGGCGGGAACACGTCGAAGATCCTTGGCCATACCGTCGATTTGGCTTGATCCAGTAGCGGCGTGGCAACGATGGGTGGGCACACGCAGACGATGCGCACTCCGCTGTTGCGGGTCTCGTGGAACAGCACTTCGGTGTAGGCGGTGACTGCATGTTTGGCGGCGTTGTAGGCACCCATGTAGATGATCGGCCAATGACCCGCCATGGAGGCGTAGCTGACGAACTCCCCGCGGCCACGGGCGATCATCTTCGGCAGTGCGGCCTTGGACAGATTGACCATGCCGCCGAAGTTGATCGCCATGATGTTCTGAATGACCTCGCGCGGCTGTTCCATCAGCAGCCCCAGCGGCATGATTGCGGCGGCGTTGGTCAGTCGGGTGATGGGGCCCAGCTCGGTTTCGCAGCGCTCGACCGCTGCTTCCACAGCGCTGGGGTCGGTGATGTCAACTACCAGCTTCAGCAGCCTGGGTGAGGAGCCCAATTGGTTGAGGCCGGCTTCGTTGATGTCCATGGCTGCGACAGCCCAGCCATCGGACAGCGCGCGCTTGGCGCTGAGTTGCCCGAGGCCACTACCGGCACCGGTAATGAACAGAACATTCTGATTCATGGAGCACTCCAGTTTGTTGTTCCCGGTTATCCGCCGCCGGGTTTTGTTTGGGTTATTTTCAATCTTCACGGCGGGTTACCTGTCGTCGTTTCCGACGAGATAGGGCCTCGGCCAGCCCATCGCTTTTTATCGTCATCACTTTCGAGGCTTCCGGACGCCCGCTGGCACCGGCCTGCATCGCCGCCGGCGAGCTGGCGCAGCGACGAGCTAACTCAATGAATCAGTTAGTAATTTTTCATCGTGCCAATCCACTTTTGGAAATCCATGGGGGATTGCTTGTAAGCGCCGTCCTTGAGCGATTATGCCCCCGGTCGGACAATTTTCTTCACCCGCTGCAAAACCGTCGGAACCGACGAGTTGACCCAGACACCTCGCGCAGACTCTGAGCGCCCTCAGAAATCAGCAGAGGGCGTGAAAAATATGAGCAGGGTGGAAGAAGTCAAAAGACAGGCTGTGCGCCTGATGGCGGATAAGGGTTTCGAGGCCATGTCGTTGCGCCAGCTCGCGGCGGCGCTCGGGGTGCGCTCCGGTTCGGTGTACACCCACTACGAAAGTAAAGGTCAACTGCTCTTGGATGTGCACTGTGAGTTCTTGGAAGACCTACTTTCTACCTGGTTGGAACAACGCCCAAAGCGCTTGGACAGTGTGCGGATGTTGCAACGCTTTGTGAGCGTCTACGTCAGCTTTCATTACGCAAGGCGGGCTGAAAGCCGCATCGTTCAGCTGGATTTTCGTAGTCTTGATGAAGCGGGTAGGGCGCAGGTCAGCGAACTGAGATCGCAGTATGACGCTGAGCTGGAAACGATCCTGCAGACAGGTGAACAGCGAGGTTTTTTTCAGTTTGAGGACCTGCGTAACACGTGCTTGGCAATGTTCTGCGTGTTGCAGGGTGTTTGCGCTGGCGAGGCATTGCCCGAAGCGCGTGCCCTGGAGGTGTGTCTATCCAGCATTTCGCGGCTTGCCGGCATCCCTGCGCCACCTCAATCGCGCCTGCATGGCGAACTGTATGTCACGGGCCGAGTTGCCACCGCGCTTAAGGCCTCCATCTCCCAGGATCAAAAGCATCGAGGCTGAAGTCTCCGTACAGGGAATGCGCTTTGTCGTGGGAGGGATGGGCGGTATTCCGATTCCGCCTCGACCCGCAAAGGTCGATTGACCAATGGTTCGAACGAAATTCGTCCAAAACGACGATTGGACGCGCGCCCTCCATCCCTAAAGTACGAAGCGTTGAAACCGGTGGCGACGAAATTCGCGTGACGGCCAACGCCAGGGTCTTCGAGCCCAACCTGCGGGCCGAAACAGTCTGGCGCGCCGCGAATCAGTTGGCCTGCGCATGGCCCGCAAAAAAAGGTGGTGTTGGTCAACACCGACAAAGCCCTCTACACCCTTTCATTCCTGATTTGAGTGCCCTTTGATGAGCCAGCCTGAACTGTTGATCACCTCCGGCTTCGTGCTGCTGAGCTTGCATGGCAGCGTTGCCCACTTGCACCTGAATCGCCCGGATGCCGCCAATGGTCTGGATATTCCCACGCTGCAAGACCTTATCGCGGCGCTAATGTGCTGTCATGGCGAACGGCGTGTGCGCGTGGTGTTGCTCACCGGGGCCGGCGCTAACTTCTGCGCCGGCGGCGATGTGCATACCTTTGTCGGCAAGGGTGACGATTTACCGGAGTACATCCGCCAAGCCACGGTGTATTTGCAGGCTGCCATCAGCGCCATGATCCATTTGGATGCACCGGTAATTGCCGCTGTGCAGGGCTTTGCCGCGGGCGGCGGTGGCATGGGACTGGTGTGTGCGGCAGATGTGGTGATCGCGGGTGAGTCAGCCAAGTTTCTTGCCGGAGCCACTCGCGTGGCCATGGCGCCGGACGCTGGTTTGTCGGTGACCTTGCCGCGCTTGGTAGGACCACGCAAAGCCACTGAAATGTTGCTCATGAACCCGGTGGTGAAAGCCCCGGAAGCGCTCGCAATGGGCTTGATCAACCAAGTCGTCGCAGATGCTGAGTTGCAGACTACCGCCATGGCCTACGCCCAGCAGATGACCGAGGCCGCTCCCCTGGCTTTGGCCGCGACTAAACGTTTGCTGTGGGCGGGCATTGGTCTTGGCGTCGATGCCGCGATGCCGGAAGAAAGCCGTACCGTTGCCGAGCTGTGCCGCACCCGTGATGTGCGTGAAGGGCTGGCGGCGGTGATCGAAAAGCGCACCGCGCAGTTCGAGGGCCAATGACCATGCGTGCATTGACCGGTCAACGGGCTTTTGTCACCGGCGGTTCCAAAGGTATTGGCGAAGCCATCGTTCGGCGTCTGGCAGCCGAGGGCGCCAAGGTAGTGATTGCCGCGCAGGATATGATCAGCGCCGAGCGGCTGGCCGATGAAGTGGGCGGCCTGGCCGTTCGCCTGGATGTCACCGACCTGCTCGAAGTAGAGCGTGTGGTGACCATGCTAGGTCCATTCGAAATTTTGGTTAACAACGCTGGCTATGACCAGCATGACTTCTTCACCAAAACCACGGTGGAGCAGTGGCGCTACTTGTTGGCGGTCAACCTCGAAGGCGTATTTGCCTCAACCCACGCCGCGCTACCGGCGATGCAGGCGGCCGGTTACGGGCGAATCATTAATGTCGGGTCAGAGGCTGGCCGTCAGGGCTCCAAAGGTGGCGCCGTGTATGCCGCTGCCAAGGGCGGCGTGATCGCCTTCAGTAAATCCATTGCCCGGGAAAATGCCCGTTATGGCATCACTGTCAATGTGGTCGCGCCAGGACCAGTGGATACGCCTTTGCTGCGCAAAGCCCTCGACCGTGGCGGTGAAAAATTGTTGGCGGCCATGGAGGCCTCCACCCTGGTGGGTCGCTTGGGCGAGCCGAATGAAGTGGCGGCTGCCGTGGTGTTTCTCGCCAGTCGTGACGCCAGTTTTATTACCGGCGAAACCCTCGGTGTCTCGGGCGGGATGGGTTGCTGATGCGCGCTCAAAGCGAGGCGGTGGAACGGGTAATTGCCCGCATCCAGACCGTGTACGGCCGCTGGCGTCGGCACACGCCGATTGAAACCCTGCGCCGCGATTGGGATGACTTGTTTTGGGCCGATAAGCTGACGTGTGAAACCCAAGACGCCAGCGCCAACGGTGTGCCGGTGCGCTGGATCAAAACGCCCGGTGCCGCCGAGCAGCAGGTGTTGATTTATCTGCATGGCGGCGGATTCAAAATGGGCTCGCTCACCTCTCACCATGACCTGATGGTGCGCCTTTCTGTGGCCGCGGGTTGCAGGATCCTGGGTGTCGATTATCGCTTGCTGCCTGAGCATGGTTTTCCCGAACCCCTGCTTGATGTACTTGCGGTCTACGACTGGTTGGTGGCCCAGGGTTTTGAACCCGATCAACTGGCCATCGCAGGGGATTCCGCGGGTGGTGGGTTGGCCGCCGCGGCCTTGCTGGCCCTACGCGACAAAGGCCGCCCGCTGCCGGCCGCCGCTGTGTTGCTGTCGGCCTGGACCGACCTCAGCGCCAGTGGCGAAAGCTACCTGACCCGGGCCGAGTCTGACCCCATTCACCAACGCCCAATGATTGTTGCCCTGGCCGCGCAGTATCTGGGGAAGGATGGCGATCCGTTCAACCCCTTAGCTTCGCCGCTGCATGGCGATCTGACCGGTTTGCCGCCGTTGCTGCTCCAAGTCGGCGACTGCGAAACCGGTCTGGACGACAGCACGCTGTTTGCCGCCAAGGCCCGCGCAGCTGGGGTTGCGGTTGAGTTGCAGGTATGGCCGCAAATGTTCCACGTTTTCCAACAATTCGCCGCCGAGCTGGCGGAAGCACGCGAGGCCATCGCTTGCATCGGTGCGTTTTTACGCAAGCACTGGAACCTAAAATGAGGACTGCACTGTGAGTATCGGTATCACCGGATTCGGCGCCTATATCCCGCGCCTGCGTTTGAGCCGGCAAGCCGTGGTAGCGGCCAATGCCTGGTACGCCCCCGAGCTGAAAGGCAAAGCCCGTGGCCATCGCGCCATGGCCAACTGGGATGAGGACAGCATTACCATGGCGGTCGCGGCTGCACGCGATGCCTTGGGCGGACAGGACCTGCAGGGCCGAGTGCGCGAGGTGATTCTCGCTTCGTGCACCCTGCCGTTTGCCGAGCGCCTCAACGCGGCAGTGGTTGCCGAAGCGCTAAACCTGGGTGAGTACACTGGCGCCAGTGACGTCACCGGCTCGCAGTGCGCGGCCCTGGCCGGTTTTTCCCAAGCCTTGGCCAGTGCCGCTAGCGCCCCAGGCACTGTGTTGCTGACAGCCGCCGACAACCGCCGCACCCGCGCCGCCAGCGCGCAGGAGCTGGATTACGGTGATGGCGCTGCCGCGCTGTTGTTCGGTCGTGAACAGGTGATCGCAGAAGTGCTCGGCCAGGCGGCGTCGAGCGTCGACTTTATCGACCACTTCCGCCTCACTGGCCGCGAGATCGATTATTTCGGCGAAGAGCGTTGGGTGCGTGATGAAGGCGTTAGTCGCTGCATGCCCCAGGTGATCAAACGCGCCCTGAGCGACAGCGGCGTGGACGCCGAAGCGGTGGCACATTTCATCTTCCCCACCTCGCTGGCGAAGATGGATGCGCAACTGGCCCAGGCCTGTGGCATCCCTACCGAAGCGGTGGTCGATGGCCTGGCGGCAGAAGTGGGTAACACTGGCGTCGGCCATGGCCTGTTGCTGCTGGCCAATGTCCTGGAAAGTGCCGAGCCGGGGCAGGTGATCGTGCTCGCCCAATTTGGCAGCGGTGCTCGCGCCGTGGTACTGCGGGTGACCGATGAAATCAAACACTTCACCGCTCGCCGTGGCGTGTCCGGCTGGCTGGCCCGTGGCCGTGAAGAGCTCAGTTATACGCGCTTTCTCACCTACAAGGGCCAGTTGCAACTGGAGCGCGGTGTGCGCGGTGAGCAAGACAAGAAGACCGCGCTGAGCACAGCCTACCGCCATCGTCGCGCCATTCTCGGCCTGGTGGCCGGGCGTTGCCGTGTGAGTGGTGACGTGCATTTCCCACCCTCACGGCTGACCTACACCCCCGATGCCGCCGCCCTGGATACGCAGGACGCCCATCCCCTGGCTGACCGCCTTGGCCGGGTGCTGAGCTGGTCCGCCGAGTCACTGTCGTCCTATATGGCGCCGCCCCATCACTACGGGCAAATCGACTTCGAGGGGGGCGGTCGCATCCTGATGGAATTCACCGACGTCGCCAAGGGCGAAGTGCAGACCGCGCTCGAGGTGGAGATGGTCTTTCGCATCAAAGACATCGACGACCTGCGCGGTTTCAAGCGCTACTTCTGGAAAGCCACCCCCGTTCACACCCCCGCGCCGCAAGCGCCGTTGGAGTAATTCGTCATGCCCATTGGTATCAAAGACAAAGTTGCGATTCTCGGCATGGGCTGCTGCCGCTTCGGCGAACGCTGGGACGCCAGCCCGGAAGATTTGATGGTCGAGGCTTACAGTGAGGCCATGGCTGATGCAGGCATCTCCCCGGAGCAAATCGACGCCGCCTGGTTCTCCACCCACATGGAAGATGTGGGCACCGGCCGTGGCGGTACACCGATGAGCATTGCCCTGCGGTTGCCGAGCATTGGCGTAACCCGAGTAGAGAACTTCTGTGCCGGCGGTTCGGAAGCCATTCGCGCGGCGGTGTATGCGGTGGCCTCTGGCGCCTGCGATATCGCCTTGGCCCTGGGCGTGGAAAAGCTGAAAGACACCGGCTACGGTGGCCTGCCGGTCGCAACAGTCGGTACCTATATTCCGCAGTGGTACCCCAGCGCCGTGGCCCCGGCCAATTTCGCTCAACTGGCCTCGGCTTACCAGGCGCGTTTTAACGTTGACCCGCAGCTACTCAAACGGGCCATCGCCCATGTGTCGGTCAAAAGCCACGCCAACGGTGCCAAAAACCCCAAGGCGCACCTGCGCAAAATCATCACTGAAGAGCAGTGCCTGAAGGCGCCGATCATCGCTGAGCCCCTGGGCTTGTTTGATTGCTGTGGGGTTTCCGATGGGGCAGCGGCAGTGATCGTCACCCGCCCGGACATTGCCAGGGCCATGGGCAAGACCGATCTGGTGACCTTCAAGGCCCTGCAAGTGGCAGTCTCCAATGGCTGGGAAATGCAGGGCAATGGCTGGGATGGCAGCTATGTGCACACCACCCGCATTGCTGCCAGGAAAGCCTACGCCGAAGCCGGCATCACCCGGCCACGTGAACAGATCAGTCTGACCGAGGTGCACGACTGCTTCTCCATCACCGAGTTGGTGACCATGGAGGATCTGTTCCTCTCTGAGCCAGGTATGGCGGTGCGCGACGTACTGGATGGCGACTTCGACGCTGAAGGCCGAGTGCCTTGCCAGATTGACGGCGGTCTCAAGTGCTTCGGTCACCCGGTCGGCGCCAGCGGGATCCGCATGCTCTACGAAATCTACTTGCAGCTACAGGGGCGCGCCGGTCCGCGGCAGTTGCCAGACCCGCGTACTGGGTTGATTCACAACCTTGGCGGGCAGCCATCACAGAACGTTTGCTCGATTTCCATCATTGGTAGAGAAGAAGACTGATGGCCATCCTGATTGATGATCCCGCACCCGGCGTCCGGCGGTTGCTGATTAACCGTCCCGAGAAGCGCAATGCGATAAACCATGACGTACGCCAGTCACTCATCGATGCATTGACTGAGGCGCGTGAGCAGGCGGCTTGTCGAGCCATTATCTTGGGAGGCGTTGGAGGGATGTTTTCCGCTGGTGGCGACATCGCGACCATGGCCGATCTGGACGAGTCCGGTGCGCGTGAGCGAATGCAGCACATCCATCAGCTCTGCCGTTTGTTGGGGCAATTCCCGATGCCTGTCATATCGGCAGTAGAAGGCATCTGTGCAGGAGCGGGGGTTGGACTGGCGTTGCTGGGAGACGTTGTGCTCGCCGGCACCAAGACTCGGTTTCTGTTCCCTTTTCTGAAGCTGGGTCTCTCTCCCGATTGGGGATTGCTGCGAACACTACCTGCCCGAGTGGGTGTCGCCGAAGCAAAGCGCATGCTGACCCACGGCCAATACATATCCGCCGAGGAGGCCGTCGTCGCAGGTTTGGCGGATGAATGTGTTGGTCTAAATGTGGTGGACTCAGCAGTCAGCCTGGCGTGCAGGATGAGTCGTTTACCGCGCGACGCGTTTTCACGAATGAAAAATCGCCTGGATCACCCGTCGGCGAGCTTGGCCGAAGAGCTGCAGCGCGAGGAAGACGACCAGGCGGTGCTGTTGCTCGGTGCCGATTTTCGCGAAGGTTTTGCCGCTTTTGCAGAGAAGCGCGAGCCGCAGTTCACCAGCACCGTGGACTACCTCGTATGAGCACACCGGTGGTGGTAGAGCGCAATGGCGCGGTGGCTATCTTGCGGCTGAACCGTGTTGAAAAGCGCAATGCACTGGACCTCAGCATGCGTGTCGCCATCGCCAGCGCCATGCAGGAACTGGAGCATGACAACGGTGTGGCGGTGATCGTGATTACCGGCGGTGATAGCGTGTTTGCCGCTGGTGCCGATCTCAATCTACTGGTGGACAAGGGCGCCCAACAAGTGGCGGAGTTGGACCTGGGCCAGTACTGGGCGCCTGTGGCGAAAAGCCAGAAGCCGCTGATTGCGGCGGTCAGCGGCTTTGCCCTGGGGGCGGGCTGCGAGTTGGCGATGATGTGCGACATCCTGGTCGCCGACAACTCGGCGCGCTTCGGTCAGCCCGAAGCGAGGGTGGGCATTATGCCCGGCGCTGGCGGTACTCAGCGTTTGCTGCGTGCCGTGGGTAAACCAGTGGCCAGCCTGATGCTGTTGGCCGGTGAACTGCTCAGCGCCGAGCGCGCTAGCCAGTTGGGTTTGGTCAGCGAGTTGGTGACGGAGGGCAGCGCCTTGGCGCGCGCCATCGTCCTTGCCCAAGCCACGGCAACCATGCCGCCCAAGGCCTTGCGAGCAATCAAACGGGTGTTGGCACTGGGCGCCGATCAATCGCTGGACCTTGCACTGGCCCTGGAAAACCGCGAATTCCTACTGCTGTTCGACACGCAGGACAAAACCGAAGGCATGCGTGCATTCCTTGATAAACGCCCGCCGCGTTACACGGGAAACTAACTATGAGTATCCACAGTATCGCCGTGATCGGCGCCGGCACCATGGGCCGCGGAATCGTTCAGTTATTCGCCCAAGCCGGCCATTCGGTGCGATGTTATGACGCTGTCGAGGGCGCCGCGCAGAGCGCCATCGAGTTTGTCCGTGACCTGATCGACAGGGCTGTTAGCAAAGAACGTTACAGCCGCGAGCAAGGCGACGCGATTATCGCGCGCATGTCCGCCTGCACACACATCGAAGACTTGGCCGGTTGCGACTTGGCTATTGAAGCGGTGGTGGAGGACCTCGGTATCAAGCGTGAGTTGTTCCGTGCCCTGGAAGCGGTGCTGGGTGATACGGCGATTCTGGCCAGCAATACGTCTTCGCTAATGATCGCTGATATCGCTGCCGGTTGCCGCCGTCCCGAACGCGTGGCCGGACTGCACTTTTTCAACCCGGTACCCTTGATGAAGGTCGCCGAAGTCATCGCCGCTGTGCGTACTGCGCCCGCCACTGTCGCTGCCTTGCAGTCAGTGGTAGTGGGGGCGGGTCACCGCGCGGTGGTGGCCGAAGACCAGCCGGGATTTCTGGTTAACCATGCCGGCCGTGGGCTATACACCGAAGGCTTGCGCATCCTCGAGGAGCAGGTGGCCTCGGTACAGGACATCGACACTTTGATGCGCGAAGCCGGTGGCTTTCGCATGGGCCCATTTGAGCTGCTCGACCTTACGGGGCTGGATGTGTCCGGCAAGGTGATGGAGTCCATCTACCAGCAGTTTTACCAAGAGCCGCGTTTTCGTCCATCGCCTCTGGTCGCGCCGCGCCTGGGTGCTGGCCTCTATGGACGCAAGACGGGTGAAGGCTGGTATCGCTACAGCGACAACCTCAAAAAACAGGTGGCACCTGCTCGGCCTGTTCCTGCGCTCAACCACGAGTTGTTGGTCTGGGTGGACCCGGCTGCCGACGACTACGAACGCCTGCAAGGTCTGGTGTTGGAGGTCGGCATGATGCTGCACCATCTACCTGATGAGGCGGATATATCGCTGGTGCAGTTCTGGGGCGATGACGTCTCGCGTTACTGCGCAGTGCACGGTCTCGACCCCACCCGAACGGTGGCCGTGGACCCGCTGCCTGGCCTGGAAAACCACCGTACCCTGATGCTCAGCAGCGTCACCCGTCCAGAGGTGCGCGATGCCGCCTGGGCGATGCTGGCCGCACAAGACACACCAGTGACGGTGATCAACGACAGCTGCGGGTTCGTTGTCCAGCGAGTGTTGGCGACTATCGTCAATATCGCTGCCGATATTGTTCAACGGGGTATCGCCAGCGTCGCTGACATCGAAGATGCGGTGCGCCTTGGTCTGGGTTACCCGCAAGGACCGCTAAGCCTTGGCGATGCCATTGGTGGCAAGCGGGTGATGAACATTCTTACTCGCATGCATGAGCTCAGCGGTGACCCGCGTTACCGCCCCAGCCCCTGGTTGGCCCGGCGCGCGGCATTGGGGCTCTCGTTACTCACCGCAGAGACAGCGCGCGATGACTGAAATTGATATCGACTACTTGCGTGGCTGGGTAGGCCGCGAGCGTGTGCGTGAAGAACTGTTGGCGCCGTTCGCCGTCCAGGCGCTGAGCGCTACGCTGGATCGCGAACAGGTGCCTATGCAAGGCGAGACGCTGCCACCTACCTGGCAATGGCTGTACTTCAATGACTGCGCCCAGCGTACCAACCTGGGTGCTGACGGCCATGGCAGAACCGGAGGCTTCCTGCCACCGGTACCCTTGCCTCGACGTATGTGGGCGTCGGGTGAGTTCATGTGTGAGCGACCATTGCGCATCGGCGAACTGGCCGAACAGCGCTCGGTGGTCACTTCTGTTGAGCTGAAGGAGGGAAAAACCGGGGCCCTGGTGTTTGTCAGCCTGGAACATCAGATCAGCCAGCGGGGACGACGCTGTCTCGTGGAGAAACAACACTTGGTCTACCGGGAAATGGCCAACGGCCCCAGCCCGTCGCTGCCCGGCGAGCCCGCGCCAGATGAAGCGGATGTCAAGCAGCCATTTCAACCTGACCCGGTACTGCTCTTTCGCTACAGCGCGCTGACCTTCAACGGTCACCGCATTCACTACGATCGCGACTACGCCACGCGGCAGGAGCATTATCCGGCGCTGGTGGTACATGGCCCATTGTTGGCGACCTTACTGGCCGAGCAGGTGACGATACAAATGCCCGAGGTACGGGTAAGCAGTTTTGGTTTTCGTGCTGTGCGCCCGGTGTTCGACACTGACCACTTATTGCTGTGCAGCAAACGCAGTGGCGATCGTGTTGATCTGTGGACGCAGAACCAGGATGGCTTTGTCACCATGATCGCCACCGCCAACGTGGAGGTGTCGCAATGAGTCGTGCATTCCCAATGTGGCGCTCGCTGCTGTTTGTCCCCGCACATATTGGCAAGTTCACTGAAAAAGCCCATGAGCGAAACGCTGATGCCTGCATCCTAGACCTCGAAGACAGTGTTGCTCCCGGGCAAAAGACACAAGCTCGCGACGCTGCCAGCAGCGCCGCACAGAACATCTCCAACCATGGCCTGGATGTATTGGTGCGTATCAATACGCTCGATAGCGGCGGGGTGTTGGATTTGCAGGCAATTGTCAGCCCAGCCGTTTGTGCCGTGGTGCTGCCCAAAGTGGCCTCTGCCGAGGTGGTGCGCCACGTGGCCTTGCAACTGGACCGTTTGGAAGCCGAGCGCGGTATGACCTCGGGGCAAACGCTGATCCTCGCGCAGATCGAAGATGTAGCGGCGTTGCCTTTACTGGATGAAATTGCAACGGCCTCGCCACGGCTGATGGGCATGAGCCTGGGCCCGGAAGATTTTTCCGTGTCCGCGGGAATGGAACCTGTGCCGGAAACGTTACTGTGGCCCAACCAGCAAGTGGCCTTTGCCTGCCGCCGCGCAGGAATTCTGCCCTTTGGTTTTCCAGGCTCGATTGCCGACTTCAGTGACATCCCACGTTTTCGTCAGGCCCTCGTACTGGGGCGACAACTGGGAATGATCGGCGCCTTCTGCATTCATCCTGAGCAAGTGGCGGTGCTTAACGAAGTGTTTTCTCCTGGCGATGCCGAGGTTGAATACTCCGTCGCTCTGCTGGCTGAGTATGCCTGTGCCGAAGCCGAGGGGCGAGGCGCCTTTGCCTTCCGCGGCAAGATGATCGATGCGCCGATCGTCGCCCGTGCCCGAGAGCTGCTGACCCGCCACATGTCTGCCATTCACTGCCAACGACTGCCAGCTAAATAATGTTTGGAGTTCGACCTATGCTGCCAATTACCGCTACCAATGATTTGCTGGGCCTGCTGTTACAGTTGCGCGGCGTACTGGAGCAGGCCACCAGTGCCTTGGCTTCACGTTGCACCAAGGGCCAGCAACTGGATGCTGACCTGCTGGACCTGATGCAAGTACCGACTTTCGAACTCGCTTGGGCCAGTGCCGAATTGTTGGCCGCCGAGCGTTCATTGCAGGCCATTGATGCCGGTACTAGCGCGGTGGATCGACGCCTGATTTTGGTGTTTGCTGTGGAGGCCATCACCTTGGTGCGCAATCGCTTGGAGGCAATTTGTGCAGAGCTGGATCTGGCTGATAGCGCCCTGCATGCCATCGCGGCAGACCCTAGACTGCGTGCATTGCGTCGTAGTGTTTTATCGAGTGCTGCCCTGCATGACAGTGCGCGTTTAATGGCAGAACGTCCAGAGCAGATCGGTCAGGTGGCGATGGGGGACGAACTGTCGATGATTGAGGATCAGTTCCGCCGCTTCGCTACTGACACCGTGGCACCACTTGCCGAGCACATTCATCGCGAAGACCTCACCATCCCCGACAGCTTGCTGGCAGCCTTGCGCGATATGGGCGTCTTCGGGCTGTCCATTCCCGAGCAGTACGGCGGCAGCGCTCCAGACGATCAGGAAGATCCGTTAACCATGATTGTGGTCACCGAGGCCCTGTCTCAGGCTTCACTGGCTGCAGCAGGCAGCCTGATCACTCGTCCGGAAATTCTCTCGAGAGCGCTACTCAGCGGCGGCACTGAGTCCCAGAAGCAGCACTGGCTTGCGCGACTGGCTGTGGGAGAGCCGTTGTGCGCGATTGCAATTACCGAACCTGATTATGGTTCCGATGTGGCCAACCTGACCCTGCGAGGAACTCCCTGCGAGGGCGGCTGGCGCCTGAATGGAGCGAAAACCTGGTGTACCTTTGCCGGAAAGGCAGGGGTGCTGATGGTGGTCGCCCGTACTCATCCCGACAAAAAACTGGGGCACCGCGGCCTCAGTTTGTTGCTGGCGGAGAAGCCTAGTTACGACGGCCATGACTTTGATTTTCGTCAACCGGGGGGAGGGCGCCTTACTGGGCGGGCAATTCCTACCATCGGCTACCGTGGCATGCATTCGTTCGATCTGTCGTTCGAGGACTTCTTTGTGCCCGACGGTAATGTGATTGGCGAGACTCAGGGCCTGGGCAGAGGTTTCTACTACACCATGGCGGGGATGACAGGCGGGCGTATGCAAACGGCCGGACGGGCCAGCGGCGTGATGCGGGCGGCTCTATTGGCGGGGCTGCAATATGCGACGGAGCGCAAGGTGTTCGGAGCCCCACTGGCGGATTATCCGCTGACCGGCGCCAAGCTGACAAAAATGGCTGCACGTTATGTCGCCAGCCGTTATCTCACCTATTCGGTGGGACGCATGCTGGCTCAGGGCGAGGGCCGAATGGAAGCAAGCCTGGTGAAGTTGTTTGCCTGCCGCAGCGCGGAAATGGTGACACGCGAATCCCTGCAGATTCACGGCGGCATGGGCTATGCCGAGGAAGTGGCGGTGAGCCGCTACTTTGTCGACGCGCGGGTACTGTCAATTTTTGAGGGCGCCGAAGAAACCCTGGCGTTGAAAGTCATTGGCCGCAGCCTGCTGGAAGCCGCACTGAAAGCCGAGGTCGCCTGATGAGCGAGGCAATTCTCAAGGGCATGCGCGTAATTGAGGTATCGGCCTTTGTCGCCGCTCCGCTAGGTGGCATGACCCTGGCGCAGATGGGGGCCGATGTGATCCGCGTCGACGGTCTCGACGGCGGCCTGGACTATCGCCGCTGGCCGGTCACCGACGACGACACCAGCTTGTTCTGGGCCGGTCTCAATAAAGGCAAACGCTCGGTGGCTATTGATATCAATCGCCCCGAGGGCCGTGAGCTGGCCCAGGCTCTGATCACTGCGCCGGGCACGGATGCCGGCATGCTGCTGACCAACTTTCCGCCCCGAGGCTGGCTGGACTACGACACCCTGCGTGCCCAGCGCGCGGACCTGATTCAGTTGACCATTCAGGGCGATCGACATGGCGGCTCGGCGGTTGATTACACGATTAATCCGCGCATTGGTTTGCCCTATCTCACCGGCCCCCAAGACGTCGATGGCGCGGTCAACCATGTGCTGCCAGCCTGGGATTTGATCACTGGGCAAATGGCGGCCGTTGGGCTACTTGCTGCTGAGCGTCAGCGCAGCCGGCAGGGCATTGGTCAGCAGGTGAAGCTGGCTCTGGAAGATGTGGCGCTGGCAGTGATGGGCCATTTGGGCTTTCTTGCCGAAGCCCAGCGCGGCGTACAACGGCAACGCCACGGCAATGACTTGTTCGGCGCCTTTGGCCGCGACTTCGTGACCCGTGACGGGCAGCGCATTATGGTGGTTGGTCTGACCCTCAAACAGTGGCGCAGCCTCTGCGAGGTCACAGCTATCACCGAACAGGTGGAGGCCTTGGGTCGACACCTACAGGTCGATCTAAATCGCGAAGGTGAGCGTTTTCACGCCCGCGAGGCCTTGGCCTCATTGGTCAGCCCCTGGGTGGCGGAGCGCACCCTGGAAGAGATAACCGCCCTCTTTGAAGACCGCGGCGTGTGCTGGAGCCACTATCAGAGCATCAGCACCCTGCTTGAAGAAGACCCTTCCTGCTCCGAGCAAAACCCCTTGTTCAAATTGCTGGAGCAGCCCGGCATCGGCCAAATACTCACCCCCGGCATGCCCCTGCGTTTCAACGGCCACTACCGCACGCCACAGCCGGCACCGCAATTGGGGGCTGATACCGAGGCGGTGTTGATGGACGTGCTGGGGTTGAGCAGTAGCGAATTCGGCGCGTTGCATGACCAGGGATTGGTGCGTATCGCACATCGGTAGGGATGTGCCCGCGTCAACGTCGGGCGAGGATAGCTACAGGAGATCCAAACGGCCATCTTGCTCAAGGTTGTCAGGTCGTGCAGTCGTAAGAGAGCCCCCCAGTCATCGCCTGTCTTATTTCGCACGCGTCTCATGCAGACGATGCGCCGAATGGCCGTAGGTATGGCGGCTGATCAAGCAATGGCTTGAGGTGACCCCCGGGCTTTTGATGGGATTGTTGATGCCGGCACCGATTGATTCATGTGCTAACGCAACACTGACCCACCTCCAATCGGCACAAATCCAGCACAGACAGTAGTGCTGGTTTCAGGCTGTTTTCCGAGTGATTTATGGCAGCGACAGCTAATTCTGCTGTCACGCAGAGACAAGCCATGCCTCCCGATCCGGGCATACGATCACCTCCAAGCGAGCACACTTAAAAAAACGCTCGGCGTCGTGAACTTACCTTCCTGCCTCCAATAATTAAAATGGTGAAGTATGTCTTCGAAAAGCCGGATCACCTTGACTTACAAGAAGCCGGATGAACAGAAGGTTCACTCCTTCAAGGTTCAGTTCGGCGCTGTTAATATTTTCCTCGGATTAGCGCTGGCTGTAGTGGATCACAGTGCTTCGGCTGCAACGATTTATAAAGACGACAACACGAAGCTTGACTTCACGGTACAGGCGATCTACGGGGCGTTTCACAGCAGTGAATCCTATAATCAGGGCGGTCCTATCAAGTCTGGTGCCGCCGGTTGGCAAGAAGGGGTACTCAGGGCTGGGTTTAAAGGCCAGACGCTATTGCCTGGGTTATATGACAGTTCGCTCTACGGAGAAACCACTTGGGTGGCTAGCGGTACCTGGGATGGTGGCGATGCTGCGGGATACACGGACGGCTCCGAGCGACGGGCATCAATCGATCGGGCTTATATCGGCTGGCGCTCGGGTAATCTGATGCATGACTGGGGAAAAGACTTTGTCGATCTATCTGTGGGCAGCCAGAAAATTCAGATAGGTGATGGATTCATCATCAACGGGGATGGCTTAAGTGTCGGCAACAATATTGCCGATGGTCAATTGGATAGAGGTGGCGCCTATTACCTCACCCCGCGCAATGCTTTTCATAATACGGTGAAGCTGCACCTTGGGGCGCAGGATCTATGGCGTGGCGATTTGATTTGGCTGAAATCGGATAATGAGATCAAAGCCAAACCAGAACTCGGGATTGCGGTACTGGAAAGGGGAGATGAGCATGCTACGTTCGGCCTCACTTATATAAAGGGTTTGGGGGTTGACGAAAGCTTGGCGAACAGTTTCAGCGCCCAGAGGGATGGTCTTGAAGTTGTCAGCCTTCGTGGGCAAGGTGACTTCGGTATCAAGGACCTGTTTTTATCGTTCGAATATGCCCATGAGGACAAGTCACAGGGGCAGGAACATGCCTGGTACGCGGAAGGCGCGTGGACCTTCTCCCAGTTACCATGGACGCCTCGCTTGGGCTATCGCTACAGTCGTTACTCCGAAGACTACGACCCCCTCTTCAGTGGTTACAGTCGTGGTTACGGCACTTGGTTTCAAGGCGAAGTCGCCTCTAACTACTCAGGGCCATTTCAGCGAAATGCTGGCATTCATATGGCGGAGCTCCAATTGCATCCGACCGCCAATCTGACCTTGGGCGCATTGGCTTACTCGTTTAGAAGTCTGGACAAAAGACAAGGCGACCTGGACGCCAGTGAAGTGGATGCATACCTGGATTGGTCGGTGGGAGAGAACTGGGTTATCAGTCCCTTGGTGGGGCTCTATAAACCTAAGAAAAGTGCAGAACAAGGCGGCTCCCAACTGGGGAACGATAATCTTAACGTCTACAGCCAGTTAGTCGTGGCTTTTCACTTCTAAAAAATGACAGAAAAGGTTCTGAAGAAATGAAAAAAAACTTGAACTGGCTCGCCTCTAGTGCCTTGCTCGTTGTGGCGTGTCTTGTCCCCCAGGCCTTCGCAGCCTCAGCGAAACCCAATATTTTGTTAATTGTTGCCGATGACTTGGGGTATTCAGATCTAGGAGCATTTGGCGGGGAAATTGACACCCCGAATCTGGATGAACTGAGTAAGCACGGTACCTTGCTTCAATCGCTTTACGTTGCCCCCACCTGTTCGCCGACCCGCTCCATGTTGATGTCGGGGACCGACAATCATCTCGCAGGTGTCGGTAATATGGCGGAAATGATGACGCCTCACCTCACACCTGAGCAGATGGGCAAGCCTGGCTACGAGGGTTATCTAAACCAGCGCGTAGCGGCCCTGCCAGAGTTGATGAAGGATGCTGGTTACCAGACCTTCATGGTCGGAAAATGGCACTTGGGTGGCGCTGATGGACTGCGTCCACAGCAGCGTGGGTTCGATAAGTCATATGTCCTTATGGGTGGTGGGGCCGCTCATTTTAAGCAAACGGCACCTATGCAAATAGCGTCAGACGCCCCGGAACCCGTCTACAGGGAGAATGACATCAAGGTAGAGTTGCCAGTGGATTTTTACTCATCGACCAACTTTACGAACAAGTTGATTGAATACGTCGATGCTGGCCTGGGAGAAAAAAAGCCCTTCTTTGCCTATGCCGCCTACACCGCCGCGCATTTACCTTCCCAGGCTCCCGACGCCTATCTGCAGAAATATCGGGGACGTTATGACCAAGGTTACGAAGTGACCGCGGCACGCAGAATCGAAAAACTCAAATCTCTTGGCCTGGTCGACGCAAAAGCTACACCAGTTCCGATGCCCAAGGGGGTAAAGCCATGGTCTGCACTCAGTGTCGAAGAGAAAGAATACTCGGCACGGACAATGGAAGCCTACGCGGCAATGGTTGATGCTTTTGACCATGAGATCGGCAGACTTATCAATCACCTCAAGGACAAAGGGCTTTATGACAACACCTTGATCGTGTTCTTGTCCGATAATGGACCAGAAGGTAATGATTGGAGCAAAGATGTTGAAAATGATCAATGGATCCCCAAACACTTTGACGTCTCGTTAAACAATATTGGACGTCCAAACTCTTTCGCTTATGAGGGACCCGCCTGGGGGCAAGTCAGCGCCCAACCATTCAGAATGTTCAAGGCCTATACCAATGAAGGGGGTGTTCGTTCTGCATCGTTCATGCGTCTTCCATTCAATGACAACCCTCAACGCACCGACGCCGTGGTGACTGCCATGGACGTCATGCCAACGATACTTGATGTGGCAGGTATCAAACATCCCGGTACGCAATACCAAGGCAAAACCGTTGAGCCGATGAAGGGGGCGAGTGCTTTATCCATGCTCCAAGGTAAAAGCCACGCAGTGCATGATTCCACCTATACCGTCGGCATTGAATTGATGGGGCGTAATGCTATCCGCAAGGGCAACTGGAAAATCGTTTACTCCTTTGATGATGGCAAGGGTACTTGGGCGCTGTACGACCTGGCGACCGACCGCGGTGAGTTACACGATCTTTCCAGTAAGCACCCAGACAAGTTGAATGAGCTGCTGACTGAGTGGGCGCAGTATGTGCGGCAGAACAATGTCATCAGTACGGGGCGTGATACAACCTACCCACGTCGTGACTATTGATACAGAGGGCCTCCCACGTGGAGAGGCCCCATTGATGAGTTATGAAAATGAATGACTACAGGCGTGCTCTGATAGCCGGGGCATTATTGAGCGTGATGGTTACCATTGATAATGTCAGTGCTGAACCTGTTTATTCATCTTTGGGGGACGTATCATCTTGCAAGCAATATTCAGGCTTACCGCCCAAGGATGTACCTATAGAGCAGGTATGGGTGCCGGGGGGCACCTTTACTATGGGTTCCAATACGCACTATCCGGAAGAAGCGCAAGAGCGGAAAGTTACGGTGGGTGGGTTTTGGATTGATCGGCATGAAGTGACGAATGCGCAATTCCGAGCGTTCGTTGAGGCGACGGGATACAAAACATTGGCTGAGCGCGGGTTAGACCCTAAAGTATTCCCCGGTTTGCCCGATCAGATGTACCGTCCAGGATCAACAGTGTTCGAACCCCCTCGCGATCTGCAGGTCATCAACCTTCAGTGGTGGCACTTTATAGAAGGAGCTGATTGGCAACACCCTAGCGGTCCAGGCAGCTCCATCGACAACATGGATAATCATCCCGTTGTACAAATAGCCTTTGAAGATGCTCAGGCTTACGCGAAGTGGATGAACCGTGCATTACCGACCGAAGCTCAATTTGAGTACGCGGCTAAAGGTGCAAGCAGTACAACCTACCCCTGGGGCAAGAGTCTTCATTTGGACGGGAAGGAGATGGCCAATACCTGGACCGGCGTGTTTCCATTTCAGAATACCGCCACTGATGGTTTCATCGCGACAGCGCCTGTTGGCTGTTTTTCTCAGAATGCCTACCATCTTTTTGATATGGTGGGTAATGTTTGGGAGTGGGTAATGGATGACTGGACGCCTTATCACTCCATCGAGGAAGAGCCTCATCCAGAAATTGATCTTGAGGATTCACTCAGCGTCCAAGCGCGAACGCTTCTGCTGGGTACAATCAAAGGGGGATCCTTTCTTTGTTCACCCTCGTACTGCAAACGCTACCGTCCGAGTGCGCGACATGCTCAGGATCGAACCATGGGAACTAACCATATTGGCTTTCGCACGGTGAGCCTTCCTTGAAGACCTGAACGTGATTTGTTGAATGGTTTAGTTGACTTAATTAATGCCAGGGTTCGCAATCTTAGTTGCAGTCAGCTAGGGCCCAATGAACCCGTTAGAGGCGAGCCATTGATGGCAAGCACAGCGTTCGCGGGCTGAGTAGGTAATTGGCGTAAATTACCTCGTGTTTCACCTCCATGCCTCGCAACTGCCCCCCAACTGTGGTCTCCAGGCGATTTCGAAGTCATGAATTTCAGTTATTCGGTATTCGTTTTGGAGCCGACGGCAATTGCGCCCCACGTTGAGCAAAATACTGTGCGGGCGTGCTCCCCAGGGCCTTTTTGAACATTGTGATAAAGGCGTTGACCGAGTTGTAGCCCAGCTCGGTTGCAACGTTCTGCACCTTCGCACCACTGGCCAATTCTCGCAGTGCAACAACAAGGTGCAACTGTTGCCGCCAGCGTCCAAACGTAAGGCCCGTCTCACGAATCATCAATCGAGACAGCGACCTGTCGCTCATCGCCACGCGTTTGGCCCATTCGGCTGACGTACTGCGGTCGGAAGGGGCGAGCGTCAGTGCATCTGCTATCGCACGAATCTTTGGATGGCTGGAGATGGGTAGGTTGAAGCGCTCACGCGGCATTTCGACCAATTCGTCGAGGATCACTCTCGCAAGCCTGGCGGTATGGCCAACTGAAGGATAATCGGCAGGCTCCTGTGCTAGCCGGTCAATCATTTCCCGGATCATTGGGGAGATGGACAGCGTGCAGCAACCCTCGGGTAGCTTCGCCGCTCCGGGGTTCACGAAAAGATAATTGAGCCGAGCATTCGCTGTCGCCCGTGCGCTATGCGGCACGCCGCCCGGAATCCAGACGCCGCAGTAGGGCGGTACGATCCAGATCTCGTTGTCCGCAGTACAAGTGACCGCCCCGTGCAGCGCGAGGATCAGTTGGCCCTTGCGATGTACATGTGTCGGCACTTCCGCTTGGTGATCTGCAAAGTCGAGCTGCCGGGCCACCGCCGGCCGGTCCGTGAGGTCAGGGTCGAAGACGGAAACGGCTGATCGCGTGAGCGGCATACAATTGGCAGTTTTTAGGGATATTTTGGAAGAATACTGAATTTATTTGCGTTTGCAACGCCGCAATAATAGTTCGCATGAACATCCTATCCGCTGTGAACAAACCACCAGGGAGCGCCGGCGTCGGCATAGCGCACGTGATGGTGTCCCTCCTGCAAACCCCTGCAATGAGGGCCGACGTGGATGCGTTGCTGTTTTCGGCGAAGAGCTTTGCCGCAGCGATGTTGGCCTACTATGTTTCGCTGCGTATAGGACTTGCCAATCCTTACTGGGCAATAGTGACCGTCTACATTGTCTCGCAAACCTCTGCTGGGGCGTCGCTCAGTCGCGGTGTCTATCGCTTCGTGGGAACCCTCGTCGGGGCGGCGGCAACGGTGGCAATCATTCCGAATTTCGTGAATGACCCTATCGTATGCAGCGTGGTGCTCGCCTGCTGGATCGGCCTGTGTCTTTATTTCTCGCTGCTCGATCGCACGCCAAGGGCCTATGCTTTTGTCCTTGCTGGTTATACCGCGAGCCTGATCGGATTTCCCAGCGTCCTCGATCCAGGCGCGATGTTTGATACAGCCTCCGTGCGGGTCCAGGAAATCTCCATCGGGATACTGTGTGCCGTTCTAGTGCATCGCTACATCCTGCCCAAACGTATGACGGGTCAGTTCATTGGCAAGCTGTTGGCAGCGCTGCGGGACGCCCGTCGGCTGGCAGCTGACGCCTTGAAGGGAACGCCGAGCGAGAATCGTTGCGACTGGACCCAGCTCGCGGCGGATCTTCTTGCCCTTCAGGGGCTTGCATCGCACCTGCCCTATGAACCGGCCCCTGCGCCGCGGCACGAGTCGGTACAACTGATCCATGACCGGCTGGCGCGATTGCTTGCGCTCGCTGCGGAGATTGAGGACCGGATCCATTCCCTGGGTATGGGCGGCTACAACTCGCCCGATGAACTGGTCGCTTTGCTCGATGATATCGCGACGTGGATTCCAGCTGTCGAGGCGGCCGACCGGGAGGACGTTGCAATGTGTTTAATCGCCCGCGCGCAGGCGATCAACAAACGTTGCGGTGTAGGCGCCGCAACGTCTGGCGCCAGGCTCGCCGCTAATCTCGCCGGTTATCTTGGCGAAATGATCGGCCTGCTCCAAGACTGCGACAACCTGGGGCGCCACATCGTGACTGCCGAGCAATCACACGAGGCGACAGTGCTTCATTGGCCCAAGCCCGCGAAGGGCTACATCTATCACCGCGATCGCTGGATGGCGGGCCGGGCCGCGTTGGGTGCCATCGTCGGCATCCTGATCAGTTGCGCTTTCTGGATCTGGTCGGCCTGGCCCGAGGGCGGGACGGCCGTATCCATTTTCGGCGTATGTTGCACGCTGTTCGGGAATGTCGATGAGCCAGTCCCTAACGTCATCAAATATATGCTCGGCTCGATCTATGGGGCGGTCATCAGCTTTGCCTACAGCTTCGTCATTCTTCCTCAGGTCACGGACTTTGTTCTCCTTGTTATGGTGCTAGCACCGGCGTTCCTGTTCGCGGGGTCCCTGCAAGCGCGTCCGCCGACGACGCTCATGGCGCTCGGTATCACCCTGACCATTCCGATCCTTTCGGGGCTGCGCGCCACCTACGCCGGCGACTTCGCGGCATCCCTCAATACCGTTGTTGCGCTCTTTGCGGCGGTCGGATTCGGGGCGGTTAGCATGACCTTGTTCCAGAGCGTCCCGGTCGACGCGGCGATCAGTCGGCTGCTTCGATTGAGTCGCAGGGGCGTCAGCCGTCGAGCGCTGGGTGATGTGCCCGATGACCGGTATTGGACGAACCTTATGATCGATCGCACGGCGCTGCTGCTACCAAGGCTACGGGTGTCCAACAAAGGCTATCCGGATGTTCTCGACGATACCCTGCACCATCTGCGTGTCGGCCACGCTGTTGGATCGCTGCGCAAGATGATCCCGCAGGTCGACGGCGACATTGCCGAAAAACTGGGTGAAATGCTTTTCGCGATCGCGGCACACTTCAGCGCCAGGGACCTTACGGATCATGTTGACTCGATCGGTTTTGACCAGCGTATCGAGACCTTGCAGGTGATGATCGCTGACAGCTCGATCAACGACCGCTCGCGGATCGCCGAGCTGCTCATGGACCTTGGATTTGCACTAGGTCCCCGTCATACGGCGAGCGCGCCTCATGATCGTTGATCTCGACGTCGGTGGCGTCCTCATCCCCGGTTTACTGGCGCTGGTATTCGTCGCTATTTTTGCCACCGTCGCGATGATCCGCGTTCTCTGCGTGGTGGGCATCTACCGCCTATTCGCTCGCCGGCCGCTCGTCGAACTCGCCATTTTCGCGCTCATCTACGGTCTGCTCGTGCAGCACCTGCCATCAATCGGACGCTAATCTTGAAGCCAGTTCTATCCTTGCTCAGCCGCTATGCCCTGACTCTTTGCCTCGTTGCTGGCGCCACGCTCATTGCGCTGGGGGCGTGGAACCATCACGAGCGAACGCCCTGGACTCGCGACGGGCGAGTGAGCGCGGATGTCGTGCAAATCGCACCGGAAGTCTCCGGCACTGTCAGTGCCGTCCCGATTGTTGATAACCAGTATGTTCATCGGGGTGACGTTCTGTATGTGATCGACCCGCAGCGGTACCGGCTCGCCTTGGCGGCGGCCGAAGCCGACGTCGAAGCCAAGCGTCAGGATAGGCTCGTTCGCCAAGCGGCGGCGCGGCGGCGCGGCCAACTCCGCGATATCGTGTCCCAAGAAGATGTTCAGCAAACAGGAGGCGCGGCCGCAGTGGCGGGCGCCACCTATCAAGCAGCGCTAGCGGCTCTGGACCTCGCCAAACTCAATCTCGCCCGCTCTACGATCCGCTCGCCGGTCGATGGCTATGTCACTAATCTGAGGTTGCGCCCGGGTGACTATGCGACGGCTGGTTCGGCAACGGTTGCTGTCCTCGACGCGGCGAGTTTCTGGGTTACTGGCTATTTCGAGGAGACGAAGATCCGGCAGATCCGCGTCGGCAAGCCGGCGCGGATCATGCTGATGGGCTTTGATCTGCCTGTGTCGGGGCATGTCGAAAGCATCGGACGGGGTATCGAGAACAGTAACGATTTGCCTGGTCATCTCGGCCTGCCAAATGTGGCGGCGACATTTAGCTGGGTGCGTCTTGCGCAGCGGATCCCGGTTCGCATCCATATCGATAGGGTGCCAGCAGGCGTTGAATTGGCCGCAGGCATGACAGCGAGTGTTGAGATCATCCCGTCAGCTCTGCATCCAGTGTCGATTCCTTCGCAGGCCTCAAGGCAGCTTGATTGATCTTACCGTTAAGCTGCATTGAGCATTCGAGATCAGCAGTGCCTGATACAGGTCGCACCGATCAAGGTGAGCGGTGGGGCCGGCCGATAGTGTTTCAGAAACTTCGGCCTGCGCCGACTCTGGTGGTGTCGGCTACAGTTCCTTGTAACCACAGGAATGTATCACGACCGCCACGGAATATTGATCATGACGAAACGCCCTCCGTTCCAATCGCTTGGCTGCGCCGAATGCCGCAACCGCGAGGCGTTGGGGTTTGATTTCACTATGGCCTTCCAGCCTATTTTCAACGTCCGGACACACGCTGCGTTTGCTTATGAGGCATTGGTCAGAGGCGTCGATGGCGAATCGGCTGGCTACATCCTGGGGCTGGTGAACGACAGCAACCGCTACCGATTCGACCAGGCCTGCCGGGTGAAAGCCATCGAGGAAGCCGCAAGGCTGGGCCTGTTGGAGATTCCCGATTGCTTGTTGAGCATCAATTTCCTGCCCAACGCCGTATACCGGCCGGAGACATGTATCCGGGCCACCCTGGAAGCGGCGCGCCTGACCCATTTTCCGCCAGAGAGGCTCATGTTCGAAGTGACCGAAGGCGAGAAGGTGGTAGACCCCGAGCACCTCAAATCGATTTTCGTGGAGTACGAGCGCCAAGGTTTCATGACCGCCGTCGACGATTTTGGCGCGGGCTATTCGGGCCTTAACCTGCTGGCCATGTTCCAACCGCAGGTGCTGAAGATTGACATGGCACTGACCCGAGGCATCGATCAAGATTCGGTCAAACAAGCGATCGTCGAAGGCATCGTCCTGGTCGCCAGGCGCTTGGATATCCTGGTCATTGCCGAAGGTGTCGAGACGTGTGAAGAAAGCTCGACGCTTCTAGGCATGGGGATCGAGCTGATGCAGGGATATTTGTATGCAAGGCCCGAGGTCGGTCATCTCCCGGCTGGATGCTTTGACTTGGGTTGATGTGTCCAGGCCCTTCATCATGTTTCCTGATGGGTGTGAACACTGCGAGTCCGTTGCTTATTCGCCATTCACCGCATTGTGCCCATGATATTCGATGGGCCATTATCGGACCTCGACATAAGGACACGTCCCATGCCCACACCTGTACTCCACCTCTTGTGCGGTAAAATCGCTTCGGGAAAATCCACGCTGGCCCGATCGTTAAAGGCTGAGCATTCAGCCATTTTGTTGAGCGAAGATCACTGGCTTTCAAGGCTCTACCCTGATCAGATCAAATCGGTAGCGGACTACATCCTGCATGCGCAGCGGATCCGGGATGTCCTGGGGCCGCTGGTCATCGACATGCTCTCGACGGGGGCTCCCGTGATTCTCGATTTTCCTGCCAACACTCCGGCAGATCGTCATTGGCTACGCAGCCTGGCTGACGCTGCGAAAGTCCCTCACCGTGTTCACTACGTCGAGGTGGACGATGACACCTGCCGTCGCAGGCTGCACCGCAGGAATGCCCGTGGCGAGCATGACTTCGCAGCCACTGATGCTGAATTCGACCTGATCACGAGCTACTTTCGTGCACCCGACCAGGCGGAAGGGCTGGATGTTGTCATACACCGAATTTGATCCGTTGAAAGTGTCGGGGCATTAAAGGTGGGTTTGCAGCTCGCGAAATACAGGGCATCGAATCCATAGGTTCGCTGCGGCAGGCGTGCTTCACGATGCCATCCACTTATCCAAGAAATCCGTGAGTATGTCTGTGGATAACCGAGCAGATGCCCGATAGGCAGGGCGTTTTAACGGGCGCTCAAAAAATGTACAGGCAGGTTGGCATCACCCTTCTGCCATAGGTCATTCAATCCTGCTAAACGTGAACTGCGCTGTGAGGCACTCAGTTGGCTGAAATCCCTCCATGGCCGCGCGCGAAGCGGGCACGTTGAGACTATGCTCATTGCCACTGCAGGCAATGTACTGTTTTCACTGGTCACCCACTAAGGAAAGGAGTCTGTATGTGTCTGATTATTCGTGCCTGGTTCTATTATCTGAATGGTCGAATGCGCAGTCTGGTAACGCGTGTCCATCGGCGCATTTCGAACACTCACCAAATCTTCTGGCGCTTGGCCGGCTGCGTGACTGGGCTGGCGCTGGTTGCTGTCAATCCAGCCCACGCCGCCGACGGTGGTATCGCCGGCGGCCCTACCGCGAGCTATAGCATTGCCTTCAGCAACTCCTACGCGGGCAGCGATTTCCGCAAGGTGATGGTGCGCAACTGGCAGGAGATTGCGGTCCAGGCGCAAAAGGATGGCTTGATCCGCGAGGCTCCGGTGGTCAGTGCCAATAACTCGGCCTCGGAACAAGCGGCCCATATCCAGGACATGATCGTCAAGGGTGCCAACGCCATCGTCATCCTGGCCGCGTCCGACACGGCCCTCAACGGCGTGATCCGCGATGCTTGCAACGCTGGCATCGTGGTGGTCGTCATGGCCAGCCTGGTCACCGAACCCTGCGTCTATACCGTGGACTACAACTGGTCCGCCATGGGGCGCGTGGAAATGGACTATATCGCCGGGCGCCTCAAGGGGAACGGAACGCTGCTGGAGATTCGCGGCATTGCCGGCGATGCCACCGATAAAAACATCAGCGACGGCATCCGCAAGGCCGCTAGCGACTATCCGGGCCTGAAGTTCGCCAAGACGGTATACGGGAACTGGACGGCTTCTGTCGCACGCAAGGAGGTGGCGTTGGCGCTGCCGTCGCTGCCCAGTATTGATGCCGTCGCGACTCAGGGGGGCGACGGTTATGGCGCGGCCATGGCGTTCAAGGCGGCGGGACGCCCTTTGCCAATCATCGTGATGGGGAACCGTCAGGACGAACTCGCCCTGTGGAAACAGGAGCGCGATGCCAATGGCTACGAGACCGTCTCTGTCTCCGCTTCCCCGAGCGTCTCCCAGGTGGGTTTCTGGGTGGCCCAGCAGATTCTGGCAGGCAAGCAGGTGCCGAAGTTCGTCGAAGTGCCGCTGGTGCGTATCGATGGGAAAGACCTGGACGCCTGGCTCGCCACGATGCCGGTGGGCGGCGCCGCCAATCCTTCCTATGACCAGGCTTCCGTTGCGGCGATGATTGACGCGGCCATCAGCAATACGGCGCCGCCGACGCCTTTGCCGGAGGTGACGAAGCAGTAGTGGCAGGCGTGGAGCGGGGAGGCGAGGCGCCATGTTGACATTCAAGTCCTCCACAGACAGGCCCATCGCCGTCAGGATTGGCCTGGCGGTCGCCGCGCTGGTGTTCCTGATGCTGGTGGTATCGCTCGTGAACCTCTATGGCCTGCGAGGCATGGTGCGTGCGGTGGATTCCGCCAGCCATTCCGCGGAAATTCTGGCCTCGGTCAACGGGGCCACCGGGCGGGTGGAAAACTTCATCGCCACCCGCGACCAGGAAAGCCTGTCCCAGGCCGAAGGTATGGTGGCGACGGCGATCGCCGGCCTCACCGCCATTCCGGTGGCCGAGGCGCAATCGCTCAAAGGCAGTCTGGAAAGACTCGCCGCGGCAATCGCCGCCTTGCGCGCGGCGACCCTGACCATGGATGGCGAAACGGAGAACATGACAGCCCACTACGGGCGGATGCGAGAGGCGACGATCCTCGTCGAACAGGGCATCGCTGATGGGATGAAGGGGCTTGAGTCCCGCACCGCTGCGCACGAGGCGCGGGTGAGCAACATCGAAAGCGCCCATCGCATCCTGGATATCCTGCGCAACGGCGAACGGATCATCACCGCCAACGTGGCCAGGATGCTGGTGACTGGTGACGGGACGGCTGCCACCGCGGCACGGAACGCCAGCGCGGCACTCCGCCCCGTGGTCGAACAATTGCGCGAGTTGATGGGGGCACCGCAGGAGAGAGAGGCCCTGGACCAGTTGGCCACGGCGCTCGACGCTGCCAGCGTGGCTGTCGAGCATCTTGGCGAGGCGCCCAAGCTCCGGGGAGGCGAGGCTTTGCGGCATCTCGCCGCCGCCGGGGATGCGGCCGAGCGCCTCGAGACAATGTTGGAGGAAGTGCAAGGGCATGTTGACCATGACGCCAGCGACATTCAGGCAGCAACCGGTTTACTGCGAAATGCCGCCGCGTTGTCCAAGCGTTTCGCCGAGCGTGTGGCCACCCTGGAGGCGCAGACCTTGTCGTTTCGCCTGTCACCGTCGGCCGAGGTCGCTGGCTCTGTCGGCCACATCCTGGACGAGCTCTCCCGGCTCGCTCGGGTTCTCCCTGCGTCTGTGGGGTTGCAAGCCAAGACGGCGCCCTTGACAGTCAGCGAACAGATCGCCGGCTACCGGGCGGCGTTCGCCAGGTTCCATCAGGCGAGCAATGCCTTGGGCGACGCGCGCGACCAGGTTCGCAACGAGGCACGCAGCGCCGGACTGTTAGTAGCGCGCTTCGCTGGTCAAGCGCGCTCCGACGCCTTGGTCCACAATGATCGCGGCATGCTTGCGACGATCGTTGCGGGTACCGTCGCCATCCTGCTGGCCGGCGCCATCGCCTGGAGCACATCGCGATTTGTCGCGCAGCCCATCGTGGCCCTGGCCTCGGTCATGCGCCGGCTGGCGGCTGGCGACCTGAACGCCGAGATCGCCAGCGCCGAACGCGGCGACGAGATTGGCATCATGACCCGCGCCGTACGGGTGTTCCAGGAGAATGCCCTGCGCATCCGGGTGTTGGAGGCCGAGGCCGAAGCCGAACGACAGCAAGTCCAGGCCTCTTTGGAGAGAATGGTCGCTGAACGGACCGACGCGCTGCACCACCAGACCGAGGTGCTGGAGGCGCAGGCCATCGAACTCATTCAGGCGCGCAACCAGGCCGAGACGGCTAACCAGGCAAAGAGCGATTTCGTGGCCACGGTCAGCCACGAACTGCGCACCCCCCTGACCCTCATTCTCGCTCCGTTGGAGCAACTCAGGGCGGCGACCACCCCGCCGGCGGACTGGCATGTGCAAGTCGACCGCGCCCAACGCAACGCGCTGCGCTTGATGAACCGAGTGAACGACATCCTCGATTTCTCCAAGGCCGAAGCGGGCAAGTTCGAGTTGTGTCCGATGCCCGTGGACTTGAACAAGACAGTGGGTGTGCTGGCCGAGGATGCCGCCATGGTGGCTGAGGGCAAAGGCTGCACCTTGACCTGCAGCATTGATCCCGCGCTCGGCACGGTGTTCCTGGACCCCCGGCACTTCGAGAAGATTCTCCTCAATCTGGTGAGCAATGCCATCAAGTTCACGCCCGCTGGCGGCACCGTGCACGTGGCAGTGACCGCGATTGATGGCGAGCGATTCGAACTTGCGGTGCAAGATTCGGGGATTGGCATTGCGCCTGACAAACTGCCGTTGCTGTTCCAGCGTTTTTCCCAGATCGACAATTCCGCCACGCGCCATTACAGCGGCACCGGCATCGGTCTCGCCCTGGTCAAGGATCTGGTCAAATTGATGGGGGGCGAAGTCGGCGTCAATAGCGAGCCCGGATGGGGTTCGTGCTTCTTTGTTCGACTTCCCCTGGGGGCCGAGCAAGACACTGTACCGGCCGAAACCAGCCATATGCACGAGCGATCGTCGCCGGGTACAGCAAGCACAACCGAGCAGCGCCACCTGCATTTCGACGACGGCCGCCATGGCAGTCGCAATGACCGGGCGCCGATGGAAGACGCGGGCGAGCAGCACTCGGAACACGCCTTGCGATCCAAAGTGCTCGTGGTAGACGACAGCCCGGAAATGCTTAGCTATCTGCGCGAGCTGTTGCGCGATGACTACAGCGTCGCCACCGCAACTGATGGAGAGCAGGCCTGGGCACTCCTGCAGCGTCGGCCCATCGATGTCGTCGTCTCGGATGTGATGATGCCGAAGCTCGACGGCTTTGGCTTGACGGCCAGAATCAAGGCCAGCGCCGGTTTCGCCCATTTGCCCGTGATCCTGGTGACCGCTCGCGGCGGTAGCGAGGCTTGCGTCTCCGGGCTGGAGAGTGGCGCCGATGACTATATCGCCAAACCCTTCTCGCCGCTGGAGCTCAAGGCTCGCGTACGCGCGGCGCTACGAATGGGCCAGGTGCAAACCGAACTGAATGCTAAATCTCGTCAGGCGGGCATGGCCGAAATCGCCACGACTGTGCTGCACAACGTCGGCAACGTCCTCAACAGCGTGAACGTATCGGCAGAACTGGTCAGCAGCCAGATGCGCACCTCCAAAGCCCAGGGGCTGGGCAAGGTGGCTCAACTGCTGAGCGAACACGTCCATGACCTGAGCGATTTTCTCACCAGGGACCACAAAGGGAAGATGCTGCCCGACTACCTGCTCAGGTTGGCGAAAGTGGTGACGGAGGAGCAACAGGGCATCATCGAAGAACTTGGGCAACTCACCAAGGGCATTGACCACATCAAAACCATTGTCGCTGCCCAGCAGTCCTATGCCGTCGCCGTCAGTATTGTCGAGACAGTGCCGGTCGCAGAGTTAATCGACGATGCCTTGCGCATGAGTGCTGGATTACTGGCGCGCCAGGAGGTGACGATGGTCAAGAACATTGCCGACTTGCCCCTGCTGGCGCTGGATCGGCACCGGGTGCTGCTGATTCTGGTGAACCTGATCGGCAATGCCAAGCAGGCGTTGGACGGCGTGATCGATCGCAGCCCATGCGTCACGTTCAGCGTGTCCCTCGTTGACGGGGCAGTATTGCGTATCACGGTGGCCGACAACGGCAATGGGATTGCGCCTGAGCACCTGAAGCGTATTTTTACCCATGGCTTCACGACGCGCAAAGACGGTCACGGTTTTGGCCTGCACAGCTGCGCGCTGGCCGCGCAGGAAATGGGTGGCAGCTTGACCGTGCACAGCGACGGGGTTGGACAGGGCGCAACCTTTACCCTCGATATTCCTCTTGATGCTTCGCTGAGTAAGCAATGAAGAGCTGCCCAGCCTGACTGGCGCCTCAAAGGGGAATGTGGGTGGTCGACAAGACCTGGCGCAACCCCATGAACGAGCGAATCTGGCGAACCCCGGGCAGGTAAAGTAGTTGCTCCGCGTGGAGCCGGTTGAAGCTGTTGCTGTCCTTGGTTCGTATCAACATGAAGTAGTCGAACTCCCCGGTCACCACATGGCATTCCATGCAGCCGGACACTTTTTGCGCGGCCGCTTCGAATGCGGCGAAGGACTCCGGTGTGGAACGGTCCAGCACCACGCCGATCAAGACCACCATCCCCGCATCCAGCGCTTCATTGTCCAGCAATGCGACGATGTGCTTGATCAGGCCGGCCTGCTTGAGCCGTTCGACGCGTCGCAGGCAGGCTGGCGCGCTCAGTTTGACCTTCTCTGCCAGCGCCACATTGGAGATGGAGGCATCTCGCTGCAGGGCCTTGAGAATGGCGCGGTCGGTTCGATCCAGCGGCTGCGGCGTCGAGGCTGTTTCGGTCGGCTTCTTGCGAGTATTTATTGCGCTCATATGTATTTCTACGCAGTAAAAGTATGTTTGATGGTTTTTGCTGAAAATTATGTTTCTTTAATCGCTAATAATTTGCAATACATATTTTTCGATTTCTTCTTAGTATTGAACTCATCGAAGCCCCCGTGGAAGAGCCTGGAATGCAGCCCTTTGCTTCTCGGCCTGGCGCTTGGATATTCAATAATCGAGGAGCAGAGTCATGAACCTGAATCGTTTTAAACGTTATCCGTTGACCTTCGGTCCTTCTCCCATCACGCCCTTGAAGCGTCTCAGTGAACACCTGGGTGGCAAGGTCGAGCTGTATGCCAAGCGTGAAGATTGCAACAGTGGCCTGGCTTTCGGAGGGAACAAGACACGCAAGCTCGAGTACCTGATTCCCGAAGCGATCGAGCAAGGCTGCGATACGCTGGTCTCCATCGGCGGCATCCAGTCGAACCAGACCCGCCAGGTCGCTGCCGTCGCTGCCCACTTGGGCATGAAGTGCGTGCTGGTGCAGGAAAACTGGGTGAACTATTCCGACGCGGTGTATGACCGGGTGGGCAACATCGAGATGTCGCGCATCATGGGGGCTGACGTTCGACTGGACGCGGCAGGTTTCGATATTGGTATCCGGCCAAGTTGGGAAAAGGCCATGAGCGATGTCGTGGAGCAGGGTGGCAAGCCGTTCCCGATCCCGGCGGGTTGTTCCGAGCATCCCTATGGCGGCCTCGGGTTCGTCGGCTTTGCCGAGGAAGTGCGCGAGCAGGAAAAACAACTGGGGTTCAAGTTCGACTACATCGTGGTCTGTTCCGTGACCGGCAGTACCCAGGCCGGCATGGTCGTCGGTTTCGCCGCGGACGGCCGTTCGAAGAAGGTGATCGGCATCGACGCTTCGGCCAAGCCAGAGAAAACCAAGGCCCAGATTCTGCGTATCGCCCGGCATACCGCAGAACTGGTGGAGTTGGGCCGCGAAATTACCGAAGAGGACGTGGTGCTCGATACGCGGTTTGCCTATCCGGAATACGGTTTGCCTAACGACGGCACGCTGGAAGCAATTCGCCTGTGCGGCAGCCTGGAAGGTGTGCTGACCGATCCGGTGTACGAAGGAAAGTCCATGCACGGGATGATTGAAATGGTCCGCCGTGGCGAGTTCCCCGAAGGCTCGAAAGTGCTTTACGCGCACTTGGGCGGGGCGCCGGCGCTGAATGCCTACAGCTTCCTGTTCCGCAACGGCTGATTCACGCCATTGACCTGTAGGCGAGCGCTTGCTCACGAGGCGGTGGCTTAGTCGGCATCAATGTTGAATGTCAGGATCGCCGCTCGGAGCAAGCCGCTGCAACCCAACCGCCGGGAGTACCGCCATGCATGGGATATCGCAATCCGCAGTCTGGATCAAGGAACCTTCGGCGGATGCCGGGGTGGTCATCGTGACCAGTGCCGCATTGCCCAAATACATGATCGACAAGCTGCACGTGACGATAGATGACTGGGACCAGGTGGCTTATCTGGCCGTCAAGCAATCCGAGGTGTTGCTGGTCGACTGGCTACGGGTCGGCTCCAGCCCGGAGCCGTCCGCCGGGGGCGACGCGTGTTATGCCAGCAAACTGTTGCGCTGCGTCCCCCACGGCAGCTTTTTACTGGAAGTCGGCACGGTGCCTGGCCTGACCTGGCTGGGATCCGTCTGCGGCCATCCGCTGCGCGTCCTCGAACTGGGAACGATAGCCTCATCCACTGCGGCGATGGATCGACAGGTGGAAGAAGTGTTATCGGCGACCCGGAGCCTGGCCAAAAGCGTGCTGCAGGCGCGTGGCGTCATTTAACCCAGTCCTCGTCAATTCGCCAGTTGAAACCAGAAAGGCAACGCTTATGAGCCGAACCGCCGAGGGTCGTATCCATACAATGAAGTGGATGCGCGAGCCTTCCAGTTGTACGCGTATCGTGGTCATCGTGAGCGGACTCGATAGCGACCATATCGCTTTGATCCATCAGGGGTTCAGCTGTTTTGACAATGTTGCGCTGATCCATGTCGATACGGTGAATACCGTGAATGGCAAGCTGGTTGGCGTGCAAGTGGCCAAGAGTGACTACTGTTTTGTGGTGCTCGGTGAACTGGATGAGCGCTTCTTGCACGACCTTTCCATTGATCAGCCATGCCTCTATCCGGTCGCACCGGACGAGGCGGGCGAACGCTCCGTCATTGCGGCGGTAGAACAGGTAAAACGCCTCGCCCGAGTGAGCCACTCGCGCCACCTTGAAGCGATACCCGACACCAGCAGGAGTTGCCTATGAACCTGTCCAATCCCCATGCCCAATGGCCGGCCCGGGCTGTCGAGGATGAAGAAATGGCCGAGTGGCGCGAGGCCTTGCTGTCGGTCGCCGCCCACGGCGGCACGGGCCGGGCCAAACAGATCCTCGACATGCTGCTGGCCGTGGCAAGCACTTCGGACATCGGCTGGCGACCCAGCCATGGTACCCCTTACATCAATACCATCAGCGTTGAGCAGCAACCGGCGTTTCCCGGGGATCTGGCCATGGAGGAGCGTCTGGCATCGATCATGCGCTGGAATGCCCTGGCGATGGTTGCCCGGGCCAATCACGCCTATGGCGAATTGGGCGGACACATCGCCAGTTATGCCAGTGCGGCGGATTTGTTTGAAGTGGGCTTCAATCACTTCTTCAAGGCGCGCACCCCAACCGGCGGCGGTGATCTGGTGTTCTACCAACCTCACTCGGCGCCAGGCGTCTATGCCCGGGCTTTCCTCGAGGGACGCCTGGAAGAAAAGGATCTGCAGCACTATCGACAAGAGATCGGCGCACGCGCCAATGGCGCCCGGGGGTTGTCGAGTTATCCGCATCCCTGGTTGATGCCGGACTTCTGGCAGTTCCCGACGGGCTCCATGGGGATCGGTCCGATCAGCTCGATCTACCAGGCGCGTTTCATGCGGTACCTGGAGCACCGCGGCCTGCAAAAGACCTCGGGGCGCACCGTCTGGGGCGTGTTTGGGGACGGTGAAATGGATGAGCCGGAAAGCATGTCGGCACTGACCCTGGCGGCGCGCGAAGGGCTGGATAACCTGGTCTGGGTGGTCAATTGCAACCTGCAGCGGCTGGACGGCCCGGTGCGTGGCAACGGTCGCATCATCGACGAGCTCGAGGCGTTGTTCGGCGGTGCGGGCTGGAACGTGATCAAGCTGGTCTGGGGTTCCGACTGGGACAGATTGTTTGCCCGAGATAAGGACGGCGTGTTGGTCCGGGCCTTGTCGGCCACGGTCGATGGCCAGTTCCAGACGTTCGCGGCCAAGGATGGGCGCTTCAACCGTGAGCATTTCTTCGGCCAGGACGAAGCCCTGGCGCATTTGGCCGAAGGCCTGACCGACGAGCAGATCGACCGCCTCAAACGCGGTGGTCATGACCTGGTGAAGATTTTTGCCGCGTATCAAAGCGCAATGCTCGAGGGCAAGAAACCGACGGTTATCCTGGCCCAGACCAAGAAGGGCTTCGGCATGGGCGACGCCGGGCAGGGCAAGATGACCGTGCACCAGCAGAAGAAACTCGACAGTGAGGCGTTGATCGCGTTCCGCAACCGTTTCAACCTGCCATTGACCGATGAGCAGGCCACCTCGCTGAGCTTCTTCAAGCCGAGCGACGACAGCGCGGAAATGCGCTACTTGCATGCACGGCGCCGGGCATTGGGCGGTTACCTGCCTGCGCGATCTTCGACCTGCGCGTCATTGGCCGTGCCTGACGTAAACAGCTACGCCGGGTTTGCCATCGCCGCCCAAGGCAAGGAAATGTCCACCACCATGGCCTTCGTGCGGATGCTCAGCGGCTTGCTCCGGGACAAGCAACTGGGGCCGCGCATCGTACCGATCGTGGCGGATGAAGCGCGTACGTTCGGCATGGCCAGCCTGTTCAAGCAGATCGGCATCTACTCCAGCGTGGGGCAGCGTTATGAGCCGGAAGACATCGGTTCGATCCTCAGTTATCGGGAAGCCTTGGACGGGCAGATTCTCGAAGAGGGCATCAGCGAGGCGGGGGCGATCAGTTCCTGGGTGGCAGCGGCGACCAGCTATTCGGTGCATGGCTTGCCGATGCTGCCGTTCTACATCTACTACTCGATGTTCGGCTTCCAGCGCATCGGCGACCTGATCTGGGCGGCGGCGGATCAACGGGCTCGTGGTTTTTTGCTGGGCGCCACCGCGGGGCGGACAACCCTGGGGGGCGAAGGCTTGCAGCACCAGGACGGTAACAGTCACGTGATGGCGTCGATGGTGCCCAACTGTCGCGCCTATGATCCCGCGTTCGCGGGTGAATTCGCGGTGATCCTGGATCACGGCATGCGCCAGATGCTGGAACGCCAGGTGGACGAGTTTTACTACGTCACCCTGATGAACGAGAACTACCCGCAGCCCAACCTTCCTGAAGGTGTCGAACAGGCCATTATCCAGGGCATGTACCTGTTTGCCCGGCATGAAGTCGAGGATGCGCGTGGACGTGTCCGGTTGTTGGGTTCCGGCGCCATCCTGGGCGAAGTGATGGCCGCCGCCGAGTTGCTGGCGAGCGATTGGGGTATCGCCAGCCAGGTCTGGAGCGTGACCAGCTTCACCGAGTTGGCCCGGGATGCGCGTGAAGTGGAGCGCTGGAATCGCCTGCATCCCGGGCAACCCGCCAGATGCAGTCATGTTCAGGAATGCCTCCACGACTCGACGCCCATCATTGCCTGTACCGACTACGTGCGCGCCTTGCCCCAGCTGATCGCCAGTTATCTCGATGCCCGTTACACCGTGCTCGGCACCGACGGGTTTGGCCGCAGCGATACCCGCCACCAACTGCGCAGGTTCTTCGAAGTGGACCGCCACCAGATCGTCCTGAGTGCGCTGACCTCGCTGGTGCATGAGGGGCGTCTGGACGCCAGTGTCTGTGCCGAGGCTATTGAACGCTACGCCATTGACGTTGACGCAGTGGCCCCATGGGACGCTTGAAACCGGGCCATCAACCGCTTTCACCGACAGCCAGGATGGTCGCCACCAATGCTTGGGCGCGAGGCACCAGCGTGTCCAGCTCCAGGTATTCACGATCGGTGTGGACCTTGCCCCCCACCGGCCCGAGGCCACACAGGGTTGGAATGCCCAGGCTGGCGGTGAACCCGGAGTCGGCGCAACCGCCGGTGAACTCGCCTTCGACGCTGAAACCCAGCGCCAGGGCTTTTTGTTGGTAGATCTGCAGCAGCCGTTCGCTGTGACGGGCCTCCATCGGCAGGAAAGTAGTCGCTTCCTTGAGGATGGCGTGGGTGCCGATCAATTCTTCTTCGGCGACGATGGCCAGGATTGCGCTAAGGATTTGATCCCAGTGCTTGAGTTCGATGAAGCGTACGTCCAGTCGCGCGCAGGCGCTAGGCGCGACGGTGTTGCTGGACGTGCCTCCGGATATCAGGCCCACATTAGTGGTGATGCCTGCCGAGTAATCGGTCAAGGCATGGAGCTTGACGATCTTGCGTGCCAGGGCCTCGATGGCGCTGGCGCCGTCGGCATGATTGACCCCGGCATGCGCCGCGCGCCCGCTGACTTCGATGATCAGCGTGGCGCCGCCTTTGCGTGCGCTGACCACGTTACCACTGGCCCGGCCGGGTTCGGTATTGAGCACGGCGCGGGCGGCACGGGCGGCGTGTTCGATATGGGTTCTGGCGCTGCCGGAGCCGATTTCTTCGTCACCGGTGTACAGGACCTGCACCGGATAGGGCAACGCTCCGGCGCGCTTGAGTGCCTTGAGCGCGAAGCAATTGAGCACCAGGCCGCCTTTCATGTCGGCGACACCGGGGCCAAAGGCGAGGTTGCCATCGCGGCTGTAGCCGCGCGTCGCGGTGGTGCCTTTGGGAAACACCGTGTCGCGATGGCCCAGCAACAGCACTGGCTTGCCAGGTTCGCCCGGCACTTCGGCGAGCATCACGTCGCCAAAACCCTCCACCGGCATGCGCTCGAGCAGGATGCCGTCGGCTTCCAGTTCAGCCGCGAGCAGCGCCCCCACGGCGTCGACGCCCGCCTTGTCATAGCTGTTGGAGTCGGTGTCGACGATACGCTGCAGCAGCGCTTCCATGGCTGGGCGCTGGTCAGCCAGCCAGTCCAGCGCCGGTTGTGCAGTGGCATTCATTGCGCCTGCTCCCGCAACTGATGCTCCTGGGTCAGGCGTGCCGCGTCGTTGCCCAGGTCCCAGAACAGCCCGGCCATGATTTGCAGGCTTTCCTTGACCACCGGTGCCAGCAAGTGCTCGTTCGGTGCATGTTGTGAGCAGGCCGGGTACGAGTGCGGCACCCACAAGGTTGGCAGGCCGAGCACGTCGGCGAACACATCGTTGGGCAGCGAGCCACCGAGGTTTGGCAGCAGCGCGGGTTTTTTGCCGGTGGTCTGTGTCAAGGAGCCGAGCGCCCAGTTGACCCATGGGCTTTGCGGGTCCAGCCGCGTGGCATGCATCACGTCGATGCGGCTTTGCTTGACCTCGACATTGCTGAAACCATGGGCATCCAGGTGGGCGCGCACCGCCGGGATAAAGGTCGTGTAGTCGCTGTTCACCACGAAGCGGATATGGCAGTGGGCGTTGGCCTTGCCGGGGATCGCATGCACAGGAGCATCCGGGTTGCCGGTCTTGAAGGCGATGACATCGAGGGTGTTCCAGCCGAACACTTTTTCGCTCAGGGATAGCTCCGGGTTACCCCAGTTGGCGTCGATGTCCGGATCGCCCGGTCCGCCACCGACATCAATGTCGGCCAGTGCCTGGCGAACCGGCTCAGGCAGTGATTCAGGCATCAGGCCCGCCACTTTCACCCGACCGTGTTCATCGACCATGCTCGCGATGGCATTGGCCAGGATGATGCCTGGGTTGGCCAGCAATCCGCCCCAGTTGCCGGAGTGATGAGCGCCTTCGCGCAGATTGACCACCAGCTCGAAGTTGAACACTCCGCGTGAACCGAGAAAAATCGTCGGTCGTGAGGCCGCCAGGCGCGGGCCGTCCGAGGCGATGAAAACATCCGCGGCGAGCTCTTTACTGTGCGCGGCACAGAATGCATTCAAGCCCGGCGAGCCTTCTTCTTCGCCCATTTCCAGCAGCAGTTTGACGTTGAAACCCAGCTTGCCGTCGCGAGCCTTGAGGGTTTGCTCCAGCGCGGTCAGGTTGATCAGGTGCTGGCCTTTGTTATCCGCCGTGCCGCGGCCGTACCAGCGATCGCCTTCGGCAATGACTTGCCACGGCGACAGGCCTTCACGCCATTGCGCGTCATAGCCGCGTACCACATCACCGTGACCATAGCTGAGCACGGTCGGCAGTTCCGGATGTTCAATGCGCGTGGCGATCATGAAGGGGCCGCGCTCTGCCACTGGGTTGTCATAGATCTTGACGCTGAAGCCCATCGCCTCGACATGCGGGGTAATGAAGTCATGGAGGTAGCGATACAACTCGGGCCGGCTGTCCGTTGCCTGGCTTTCGGTGTGCAAGGCGACGCTGCGTTCGAGCAGGTTGAAAAATGCGCCGTTATCGAATTGCTCGGTGGTGTTGCTGATGGCCAGTGAACGACTCATGAGTGGACAAGCTCCAGTGTTTGGGCGGGACTGTCGTGGAGGTGGCAACGCACGTTGCCGCCGATAATCGGATCATTGGCCGGGTAGGCCGTTTTGCAGGGAGCGAAGCAGCTCGGGCAGCGTGGATGGAAGGCGCAACCGGAGGGCGGTGACATCGGATTGGGAAAGGTGCCGTGCAGGCCGATTTCGGGAATACCCAGGCGCGGATCGGGCGTGAGCACCGAATCCAGCAAGGCGCGGGTGTAGGGGTGGCCGGGTTTGGCGAACAACGCTTCGCGCCTACGTTCTTCGACGATGCGCCCCAGGTACATCACCGCGACCCGGTCGGCGAGGTGTTCGATGACCGCCAGGTTATGGCTGATCAGTAGATAAGTCAGGCCGAATTCGCGCTTGAGGTCTTGCAGCAGGTTGAGAATCTGCGCCTGCACCGAAACGTCCAGTGCCGAGGTGGGTTCGTCGCAGATCAACACGTCAGGACGCATGATCAACGCCCGGGCAATGGCCACCCGTTGCCGTTGGCCGCCGGACAGTTGGCTTGGATAGCTGTCGATGACGCGCTTGGGCAGGCCGACCACATCGAGCATCGCTTCGGTCTTCTTGCGCCGCTCGGCCGGGCTGCCGATGTCATGCACGATCAGCGGCAGGGTAATGATTTCGCGCAGTGTCTTGCGTGGGTTCAGCGAGGAATACGGGTCCTGGAATATCGGCTGAATGTGCCGGGCCATTGCCTTGCGATCCGTCGCTGCCAGATGTTTGCCATTGATCAGCACATCGCCGCTGGTTGGCGCCAACAGACCGAGCAATAGTTTTGCCAGGGTGCTTTTTCCGCAACCGGACTCACCTACCAGACCGAGGGTCTCGCCACGCATCAGGCGCAGGGAAACACCATCCACGGCTTTCAGGGTGGCGGCGGGTTTGAAAAAGCCCTTGTTGATCCGAAACTCGCGACGGATGTCGCACAGCTCCAAGGCAATGTCTTTTTTCATGACCGTGCCCTCTCTTGAAGGCAAATCGGCGCCGGGGCCGGTGCGGCGAACAGGCAGCGGGCCATGTGGCCGTCCTGTTCGATTTCGGGGATGTCTTGCGCGCAGGCCGCTATCGCCTGGGCGCAACGATTGCGGAACGCACAACCTTGCTGTTCGCCCACCAGGCTCGGTACCAGCCCTGGAATCGAACCCAGTGCCTCACCCGGTTTGGTCCGGCCAGGGATTGGGATACTGGCCAGCAGACCACGGGTGTACGGATGCTGCGGATTCTCGAACAGTTGCAGGGCCGGGGCGGTTTCGACGATTTCCCCGGCATACATCACTGCGACCCGATCGGCGATCCGTGCCACCAGCCCAAGGTCGTGGGTGATGAAAATCACCGCCAGGCCGAACTCTTTCTGAATGTCGCGGATCAAGCGCAGGATCTGCGCCTGGATGGTCACGTCCAGGGCCGTGGTGGGTTCATCAGCGATGATCAGGTCCGGCTCGCACATCAACGCCATGGCGATGATCACCCGCTGGCGCAAACCGCCAGACAGTTGATGCGGGTACTGGCGCAAGCGTTCGGTGGCATTGCTGATGCCGACTTTCTCCAGCATCTGCGCGGCGCGCGCCAGGGCATCCTTGCGTGACACCTTGCGATGCTGGGTCAGTACTTCGCTGAGCTGATCGCCAATGCTGTAGGCCGGGTTCAGCGAGGTCATCGGTTCCTGGAAGATCATCGCCAGACGGTTGCCGCGCAGGTCGCACATGCGCCGCTCGCTCTGGCCGAGCATGTCGATGCCGTCCAGCGTCAGCCGGGACGCGGTGCGTCTGGCCTTGCGTGGCAACAGGTCCATCAGCGCCAGCGAGGTCAGGGATTTACCGCAGCCGGATTCGCCGACGATACACAGCATTTCACCGCGCTCGACTTCAAAATCCAGACCGCGCACGGCATGCAGCATGTCATCCGGCGTCGGGCTGTTGCCCATGGGGATGTCCACGCGCAGGTTTTCAACATGGAGTAGTGCCATGTCCGGTACCCTCTATTAGTAAGGCCGTCTATCAGTTGCGACCGTCGGGCAGGATCAGATCGCGCAGGCCGTCGCCGACCAGGTTGATGCCCAGCACCAGAATCATCAGGGCGACGCCGGGAATGGCGATGACCCACGGGGAAAAGAACATGTAGGGTTTGCCTTCAGCGATCATCAAGCCCCAGGACGGCGTCGGCGGTTGCACGCCAACCCCGAGGAACGACAGGGCCGACTCCAGCAGGATCGCGTGGGCCATTTCCAGCGTCGCAACGACGATCAGCGCGCCGACCAGATTGGGCAGGATTTCACTGACCAGAATGCGCAGGGTCGAGCAGCCAAGCGCCTGGGCCGAGGCCACATATTCAGCATCGCGAATCTGTTGCACCGAAGCCCTGACCACCACCGCGAAGCGATCCCACAACAGGCAACCGAGCAGCACGATCACCACTTTCAGCGAACCGCCCATCAGCGAGGCCGAGGCCAGCGCGACCATCACGACCGGCATCGCCAGCCGGGTGGTGATCAGGTAGCTGATAAACGCATCGACCTTGCCGCCGTAGTAACCGGCCAACAGCCCCATGACGGTGCCGATAAAGCCGGAAATCAGTGCCGCCGCGATGCCGATGAACAGCGAAATCCGTGCGCCGTAGAGCAAGCGCGACAGGTAGTCACGGCCCAGCTTGTCGGTGCCGAGGATGTATTCCCAGGTGCCGTTGGCCATCCACACCGGCGGTTTCATGCGCAGCATCACGTCTTGCGCATAAGGGTCGTAAGGTGCCAGCCACGGGGCGAAGAGTGCACCGGCGAAGATGATCAGCAACAACACCGCGCCGATGGCGAAACCACGATGACGAAAGCTCTTGCCAAGGACTCGGCTCAGGCTGCTCGGGGGTGGCAGGTAGTCATTGATCGCGAGGGTCGTGGGGGTGCTCATGTAAGCCTCCTAGCGCACGCGGATGCGCGGGTCGAGCAGTGCGTTGAGCACATCGGCCAGCAGGGTGAGGATGATGTAGATCACCGCAATCAGCAGCACCACGGCCTGTACCACCGGAAAGTCGTCACGGGCGATGGCGTCCCAGGCGAGTTGTCCGATGCCTTGCAGGGAAAACACGGTTTCGATCACCACCGAACCGCCGAGCATGAAACCGAACTCCACCGCCGCCAGCGCGACGACCGGAATCAAGGCGTTGCGCAGTGCGTGCTTGAACAACACGCGGGCAGGGCGCAAGCCCTTGGCGCGGGCCGTGCGGATGTAATCGGAACTGAGCACGTCAAGCATGCCTGCACGGGTCAGGCGCATGATGGCCGGCGTCGCGTAGTAGCCCAAGGCAATGGCCGGCATGACGAAGTGCAGCAGGGTCGAATTGCCGGACACCGGTAGCCACTTGAGCGTCACCGCGAACACCACGATCAACATCAGCGCGAACCAGAAACTGGGCATCGCCTGGCCCAGCACCGCGATGCTCAAGGCCAACCGGTCAATCCAGGTGTCGCGTTTGACCGCCGCCAGCACGCCCAGTGGAATCGCCACCAGCAAGGCGATGCCCAGCGCCATGGCCCCTAACCCGAGGGTGATCGGCAAGCGGCTGGCGACGAGGTTGTAGACCGATTCCTGAAAGAAAAAAGAGTCGCCCAGGTCCAGCCGCAGCAAATCGCCCAGCCAGTTGAAGTACTGGGTCGGTAGCGGTTTGTCCAGGCCGTATTGCACGCGGATCTGTTCGATCTGTTCGCTGGTGGCTTCCGGTCCGCCAATGGCCGTGGCCAGGTCGCCGGACAGGTGCAACAGAGAAAAGCTGATCACCGACACGGTAATGGCCACGCAAATAGCAATGCCCAGCCGGCGCAGAAGGAATCCAAGCATGGCAAGTTTCCTCGTATCCAATGGATGACATGTCAGGTGGTGTCCGTGGTGCGGGTTGGTCCGCAAGCCACGGCACCTCTCGATCAATCCGCTGGGTGCGGATTATTTCCAACTGGACTGAACGAAACGCGGCAGCTCGTCCGGGTACGGCGTGAACGCGAGGTCGGCGGTGTAGGCGTAGTTCATCGAGTAGTTGAACATCGGCGCCCAGTACGCCTGTTCGCTGATGCGCTGCAGCGCCTTGCGGTAGTTCTCCTTGCGCACTTGCGGGTCGAGGGCGTTATCGGCGGTCTGCAGCCAGCCCTGGACTTGCGGATCCTTGATGTTGTCGTCCGGATTGCCCTTGAACCAGGTGCCGGCCGACGCCGAGGTGTCGAGGATCGAGAACGAGCCCCAGGCCTGAAACGACATGGGCACCTTGCCGCCACGCTGCTGATCGCGCAGGGCGGCGTACTTCAAGAAGCGCAGCTTGGCGTTGATGCCCACGGCGCGCAGGTTGCCGATGATGGCTTCGACGTAATCACGGTCGCGATAAGCGAAGATTTCGGTCTCGAAGCCATTGGGGTAACCGGCTTCGGCAAGCAGCGCCTTGGCCTTGGCCGGGTCATAGTCGTAGACCGTGGCCGCGGTGGTATCGCAGCCGAACTGGCCTGGATAACAGGCCACCTGCAAGGGCTTGGCTTCGCCACCGACCAATTGCGTGGCCAGCGCATTGCGGTTGATCGCATGGTTGATGGCCTGACGCACCTTGAGGTTTTTCATGGGCGAGTTTTCAGTGGAGGTGCCCCGGGCATCCAGAATCAGGAAACCGATGCGCATGGTTTCGCCGCTGGTCACGGTCAGGCTCTGCATACCTTTAAGGTCGACTGCCTGATCCGGGGTCACGCGCCAAGTCCAGTCGACACCGTCGGTCATCAACTCGGCCAGGCGGGTTTCCGCATCCGGGATCACCCGGAACTTGAGGTGGCCGATATGGGGCTTGCCTTGTGGGCTGTCCGGAAAGTAGTCCTTGTTGATCTCCATCGTCACGCCTTCGCCAGCCACCACCGACACGGCTTTGTACGGCCCGGTACCGATTGGCTTGCGACTGAATTCGGCCAGGCCGACCTTCTCGAAATACTGCTTGGGGAACATCGGAACGGCGTTGGACAGGTATTCCAGGGCCGGAGGGAAAGGCTTCTTCAAATACAGGCGGACGCTGTAGTCACCGGTTTTTTCGGCGCTCTTGATCCAGTCGACGTTTTGCACGGTAACGACTTTCGCTTCAGGCGACACCACGTAGTTGAGGGTGAACACCACGTCGTCGGCGGTGAAGGCGTCGCCGTTGTGAAATTTGACGCCTTTACGCAGCTCAAAATCGATGGTGGTGTCGTCGACCTGTTTCCAGCCAGTGGCCAACATGGGTTGGTATTGGCCGCTTTTGGGGTCGCGGTAGATCAGGTTGTCCCAGATCAGCCGCCCGAGAATCACGCCTTCGCGTAGATCGTTGTGATAGGGGCTGATGTTTTCAGGCTCACTGTCGGAAGCGTAAACCAGGGTGTCGTTGGCTTTACCGGCGTGAGCCGGAAAACTGCTGATGAAGCCCATCAGCGCAATAGTGCAGGCGAAACCTTTGATGCCCATGCCGTCGTCTCCGTTGGCGAGAGTGGTTGAATCAAAGGGCAGCGAATCGCAAAAGCGGAAAGGGGGTAAAAAGATCAGGCTGTATTTTTTTTGATCTGGACACGAATGTAGGGAAAGGCTATCAATGCCACAAGAATAATATTTCGATACTTCCTTTGCCGAAAAGGCAAACCTTGGGGGCGCCGATGCAGCTGTATGGTGTGCAGTCCACGGCACTGCGCTATTTTCTTGAAGTGGCGCGATGCGGATCGATCAGCGAAGCCTCGGTACGGCTGAATGTCGCGGCGTCAGCGGTGAGCCGGCAGATTGCCAAGCTTGAATTGGCCCTGGATGCCAGCCTGTTCGAGCGTCGTGCCCGGGGCATGGTGCTGAGCGAGGCGGGGGCACGACTGGCGGCTTATGCGCGCAAGTCGCAGCTTGAGGCCGAGCAGGTGGTGCTGGAAATTACCGAGCTGCATGGCTTGCAACGAGGTCATGTGCATGTGGCCTGCTCGGAAGGCTTTGCACTGGAATACATGCCCAGGACCATCAGCGCGTTCCGGCGTGAGTATCAGGGTATTCATTTCACCTTGGAGGTCTGTGCGCCTGCCGAAGCGACCGAGAAGGTGCGTTCCGGTGAAGCCGATCTGGCGATGACCTTCAGCCTGACGCCGCAAAAGGAAATCAAGGTCGAACATGTCCTGAGCGGGGCGATTTTTGCCGTGGTCTCCAACGCTCATCCTTTGGCCGGGCGTGAAGCGGTCAGCCTCGCTGAGCTGCAACCCTGGCCCATTGCGTTACCCAAGGCCGACACCACGATACGGCAACTGTTCGACATCTGTTGCGGTGTACAGGGGCTGTTGTTCGACCCGGTGTTGACCACTAATTACGTTGCCTCGCTCTATAGCTTCGTCCGCGAAGAGGGGGGGATCAGCCTGGCCAGCGAAATGACCTTGCACAAGCAGGTGGCGGACAAGGCACTGCAATGTTTGCCGATCCTCGATGAAGGCATGCATGCGCGGCGCATCGAACTGCAAAGCATGGCTGGACGCAATTTACCGGCAGCGGTTTGTGCATTCAGGGATTTTCTGATTGCGGATCTGGCGAAAGCCAAGCTCTGAGCCGGGTGAGTGTGTTTTCAATGCTTGAATGACGTCATTCGATTTTCTTGACCATCAGCCGCCGCGCTGTATTTGCTCCAGGATCAGGCTATCGGTGATGTTCATGTCATCCAGCAACAGAAACATCTTGCTCAGCACCTCGGCCATTTTCCTGTCGGTGTCGGCGAACGGCAGGTAGAACTCCGTGACGCTGCTGCCTGCGGGCACGATGCACAGATAGTTGCCAGGTTCGATGTGGATGGCCGCGTTGCCCAAATGAATGCGGTAGTTCGCACGCTGGCCGCCAGCGCGAGCAAGCCCGTCGCTGCTCAGCTTGCCTACAACGACAGACGCAAAGGCGCTAGCATGAGCGTTTACTCATAGAAGGGACCATCATGCGAAACCTCCCTCCTTCTTCGAGCCTGCGCGCCTTTGAAGCCGCTACGCGGCACGCCACGTTCACCGCGGCAGCAGAGGAGTTGCATGTCACACAGAGCGCAGTGAGCCACCAGCTCAAGCATTTGGAACAGCTCTGGGGATTGCAACTGTTTCATCGCGGTAACTCGCAGCACCTGACCTCGGCAGGCGCAGCGCTTGCGCCCATCGTGCGGGAGTTCTTCATGAAGCTCGAGGCCACCTTGGCCGATCTGCGCGAGCAGAACGGGCGGCAGCGGCTGAGCGTGAGCACGACCTATTCTTTCGCCTTGAAGTGGTTGCTGCCCAGGCTGCCTGATCTGGCGCAAGCGCATCCGGAAATTCTGCTTACCTTGGACAGTACCGATAGCCCCATTAATTTCTCGACGACAGACCCGGACGTGGCTATCCGCCTGGGCAACGGGCATTTTCCTTCGCTGTTTTCAGAGTTTCTGTTCCGCGAGCAGATTTTCCCGGTTGCCAGCCCGACGTTGCTTGCACGCTTTGGTACGCCTCAAACGGCCGCCGAATTGCTGCGCTATCCGCTGCTTACGCGCGATGGTGCAGCGTTGGTGCCGAAATGGGAGCAGTGGTTTGCCCAGGTGGGCGTCGAGGTCACGAGCTTGAAGGAAAGCATTCGCTACGCAGATACCAATATGACCATCGAGGCGGCACTCCTGGGACAAGGGATCGCGCTGGCACGCAGCGGGCATGTCGAAGCCGAACTCAATGACGGCCGTCTTGAAAGGCTTTTCGAACTGCCGTGTGCATCGCCCCTGGCGTATTACTTCGTATGCCCCAAGGGGATCGAGACCCAGCCTCATATCACCCACTTTCGTCGTTGGCTGGTTACCCAGGCCCTGGACGCGCAGCACGCTTATGCATGAGGTTTTCTTCATGTCGGGATGAGGAGACTTTGCTTTTTTGGCGCTACTCGATCGGTCTAGGATGATGCATGCCTTTACACATCATCTGCCTCGTCTTGTTCGCCGCGCTGCTGCACGCCAGCTGGAATGCCATGCTGCGTGGGGGCACCGACCGTTTGTGGTCCATGACCATCATGTGCGTGGCGATAGCCTTGGCGAGCGTCATCGTGGCGGCGCTGCTGGCGCCGCCCGCCCGTGCCAGCTGGTTCTGCGTCGGACTCTCCGCTGTATTGCACGTGGGTTACAACCTGTTCCTGGTGCGCAGTTACAAGTCCGGCGACCTGGGCCAGACCTATCCAATCGCCCGCGGTGTATCCCCGATCCTGATCGTCCTGGCCGCTTCGCTGTTCGCGGGCGAGCGGGTGGCGCCGAGTGGTCTGCTAGGTATTGCGTTGGTGTCGACCGGAATCCTCTCGCTGGCTTATACCGGGCGCCGACGGGCGTTACCTGACTTGCGCTACGCACTGGGAACCGGTTTTTTCATTGCCGCTTACAGCGTCGTCGATGGCATGGGTGTTCGCCTCTCCGGGGCGCCAATGGCCTACACCGCCTGGATGTGCCTGTTGTGGGGCGTGATGATGCCCCTGGTTTATATCGGACTGCGAGATGCCAGCAGCCTCTTTGCCTGGCGGCCAGGTATCGCCGCAGCCTTCGCTGGCGGGTTGGTTTCATTGCTGGCCTACGGCGTCGTGATCTATGCCATGGCCCATGCCCCGATGGGGGCGGTGTCCGCCCTGCGGGAAACCAGCGTCATGTTCGCCGCTTTGATCGGGTACGCCTTTCTTGGCGAAGCATTGACCTTGCGCAAGCTGTTGGCTTGCGCCGTCATCGCGCTCGGTACGCTGGTTATCGGTTGACGCCACTTTTTTCATTGGGCTGTGAGGATTGACCATGAATGACCGTTCGCAAAAACCCGTGATCCTGATCACCGGAGGCGGGCGCGGGATCGGGGCGGCGACGGCCCTGCTGGCCGCTGAGCAAGGTTACAACGTCGTGCTGACCTACATCGCCGATGAGGCGTCGGCGTTGGCGGTGGCAGCGCAAGTCGAGGCCAAGGGGAGCCGTGCCTTGGCGGTACGTGCCGATAACGCCGACCCAGCCCAGGTCGCCGAACTCTTCGCCACCCTTGACCTGCGCTTCGGACGAATCGATGTGCTGGTCAACAACGCTTCGATATTGGCACGCCAATCTCGCTTGGAAGATCTTGGCTTCGAGCGCATGCAGCGAATCTTTGCGGTCAACACCTTGGGCCCGATGCTCTGCGCGCAACACGCGACCCGGCGCATGGCCTACCGTTATGGCGGGCGTGGCGGTGCCGTCATCAATATCTCTTCGGCGTCAGCCCGCCTCGGTAGCCCGAATGAATACGTGGACTACGCAGCGTCCAAGGGGGCGGTTGAAACCTTCACGACCGGTTATGCCAAGGAAGTGGCCCGGGAGGGTATTCGTGTCAACTGCGTTCGCCCCGGGCATATCTATACCCAGATGCATGCCAGTGGCGGAGAGCCGGGCAGAGTCGACCGGGTGAAGGAGACGATCCCGATGGGGCGTGGCGGCCGGCCGGAGGAGGTGGCGCGGGCCATTCTCTGGTTGGCGGGGCCGGAGGCTTCGTTTGTGACGGGCACCTTTCTGGATGTGACCGGAGGGAAGTAGACCGGCTAGCGAGGTCGTCCTGCAGAGAATAGGATTTGGGCTTGCAAGTCGCCGCTAATCCCTTGTCGGGATCGCGGCGAAATGAGGGGCCTGTCGCTACTTGTAATGTTGCTCAAACACCGCCAATTGCTCAGGCTTGATCAACTGAAAGGGCACCCAGACGTCCGTTTCCACCGGCTCTCCTTTGATCATCTTGAGCGCTGCTTGTACCGCGCTGCTCGCCTGGGCCTTGGGGTCCTGGAAGACCGAGGCGACCAGCATCCCGCGTTTGATCGCCGCGAGGCCGTCGGGCAAGCCGTCGATCCCGACGATGGCGACTTCGCCCTTGGCTTTGCCGGCCTGCTGCAAGGCCATGGCTGCACCGATGGCCATCTCGTCGTTGTTGGCGACGATGGCGTCGAACCGACTGCCCGCCAGCAGCCAGTTGCTGGTCAGGTCCATCCCTTTGTTGCGCTGCCACTCGGCACTTTGCTGTTCGACGATCTTGATGCCGGGATAGTCCTTGAGCACCTGTTTGACGCCTTCGGTGCGGTCGTGGGTGGCATTTTGCGCCAGGTCGCCCATGATGATCGCGAGGTTGCCCTTGCCGCCGAGCTTTTCGGCCAGGTAGCGCATCTGCAGCTGTCCGGCCTCGATGTCATTGGACGCGACCGTGACGACGCCCTTGGGCAAGGTGCGCTCGTCCGGGTGACGGTTGACGTAGACCAGCGGCGTCTTCGCTTCGACCGCGGCGCGGGTGATATTGGCCGTGGCGGAGGTGTCCACCGGCAGGACAATGACCGCGTCCACTTTCTGGTTGATAAAGCCCTGGACCTGGTTGAGTTGGCGCACCACATCGCCTTGGGCGTCCTCGAACTGGATCTGCACGTTTTCCTTTTTCGCGGCCTCGTCCAGGCCGTTACGCACGTAGGTCATGAAGTTGTCGTCGACCCTGGCGATGCTGACGCCGATGCGGTAGTCGGCGGCGGCCCATTGGCTGAACAGCAATAGCAGGGTGGCGAAAAGCAGTGTGCAACGACGCATGATGATTGTCCTTTTGTTGTTATGAGTTGTACGTCACCAAGAGATGAAAATCTGCCGCACGTCTTGAACACGGCGCGGCTTTATCCATCAAGCGTGAAAGCCTGCCGGAAACGCTCCAGCGCGACCTCGCTGTCACCGCTGGCCCAGCCTTCGAGGCCGACGACACCGCTGTATCCCATTCCGAACAAGGCCCTGGCAATGGCGGGATAGTGGATTTCACCGGTGCCGGGCTCCATGCGTCCCGGCACATCGGCGACCTGGATTTCGCCGATGGCGCTGCCGGCGCGCTGGATCAGTTCGATCAGGTTTCCTTCGCCGATCTGTGCGTGATAGAGGTCCAGGTTCATCTTCAGGTGCGGGCTGCCCACGGCTTCGATCAGCGCCAGGGTATCGTCAGCGCGGGCGAACGGCGTACCCGGGTGGTCGACTGCGGTGTTGAGATTTTCCAGCAGGAACACCCGACCCGCGTCTTCGCCCAGGCGGGCAATTTTTTCCAGCGTCTTGCAGGCGCTCAACCACATGCGCCCGGTGGTCTGGGCCACGGGTTTGACCGGCAGGCCCTGGTCACCCAGGCCGGTGCCATGCAGGTTCAGGCTGGGGCAGCCCAATTGAGCGGCGACCGCCAAGGATTCCTGGGCGCTGTCGAGCAGTTGCTGGATGCCCTCGGGATCGGTCAGGTTGCCTGAGATGTAGCCGGTCATGGAGGTGAAGTCCGCGCCGCTCGCTACGAGGGCTTGGATGTCCTTGGTCGTCCAGTTCCATATCTCGACGCTGAAGCCCAGGGCATGAATGCGTTTGACACGCTCGATGAAGGGCAGGTCGAGGAAGACCATTTCGGCGCTGATCGCCAGTTTGAACGGGCTGAAACTCATGACCGGGCTCCTTGCACGCGCACCGCCTTGCCCTGTTGGAAGGAATCGATACAGGCACGGGCAATGGCCAGTGCCGCCCGCGCGTCTTCACCGCTGGCAAGAGGTTTTTCACCGCTGCGCACGCAGTTGGCGAAGTGGTTGAGCTCGGCCACATAGGCATCCCGCAGCAAGTCGGTGTCCATGCGCTGGGTGTCGGCCTGGACCCCATTGGCCAGGTACCGCAGCAAGTCGGAATCGTTGACGTTGCCCATGGTCAGCATGCCAGCGCTGCCGAACACTTCGCCGCGGACATCGTAGCCATACACGGCCTGGAAATTGGCCTCGGCCGTGGCGATGGCGCCATTGTCGAAACGGATGGTGACCACCGCGGTGTCGAGAAACCCTTTGTCCTTGTAGGCCGGAGCGATCAGGGCATCGGCCATCACAAAAACCTCAACCGCCTCGGCGCCCGGATTCAGGTAGCGCAAGGTATCGAAGTCATGGATCAGGGTTTCCAGGAAGATCACCCATTGCGGCGACGCGGCCGGGTTGTTCAGCGCTGGGTCACGGGTCAGCGAGCGCAGCAGTTGGGGTGTACCGATCCGGCCGGCAACCACGTCCAGGTGAGCGGTGCGGAAACTTTTGGCAAAGCGGCGGTTGAAGCCGACTTGTAGCGTCACCCGTGCGTCGGCAGCGGCGGCGATGGCGCGGTCGGCTTCGTCGAGGGTGATGGCCATCGGTTTTTCGCAGAACACGCCTTTGCCGGCCCGGGCCGCACTGATCACCAACTCGGCATGGCTGCGTGCCGGAGCGGCGATCAGCACGGCGTCGATGTCCGGGTCATCGAGTAATTGCTGTGGGTCGGTATAGACCTTCCGCACGTCCAGTTCTGCCGCCAAGCGTGCGGCTTGGCCGGGCGTAGGGTCGGCGATGGCGGCGAGGCAGGCGCCGGGGATGTGCCGGGCGGCGGTCAGGCCGTGAAAACTGCCCATGCGGCCGGCGCCGATGAGGCCAAGGCGAAGGGTCTTGGATGTGCTCATGAACATGACTCCCTTTATTGTTTTAGCGACTCGGCGGTAAGAATGTCCTCGTCTGTGCAAGCAGGGAGCAAGCGCTGTGCCAATAATTAACTTATTGATATTAAAGGGGATTTATTTGGTTTTATTCAAAATCATGTTCATTTAAATGACATGTCTATACTGACATGTCGAAAATATGGACATGGGGCCGAATAATGAACCAGCAACCTGCAGCATTGAGCGCCGAAGACCGTGACTACCTCACCACGCTGGGCCCCGCGGCGTTGAACCAAGGGCCAGGCACTGCGCTGGATGAGGCTTGGCGCGCGTGTTTGCAGGGAGCTATCGAACGGCCTGCGGGGATCCGCCGGGTGATTTGGGAATCCTGGTTGCGCAGCGTCCATGCCGGCCTCGACCCAGAAGACGGCGAGTACCGTTTTGTCGCGCCTGCCGACCTGACCGCGACACTGGCCGCCAACCGGGTGCTGATCGCCGCTGCGGCGCAAGTCATGCGCGGTTTGCTCGCCTATAACCCCAGGGGCCATATCAACCTGACCGATGCCGAAGGCACGACGTTGTATTTCTGTGGCCTGGACCTCACACCCATCGGCAGTCGATTGCTGGAGTCGGTACAGGGCACCAACTGCACCGGGCTGGCGATTGTCGAAGACCGTTTGGTGTATGTGCTGGCCGAGGAGAACTTCGGGCTTGGCCTGCGCCAGCGCCGGATGCATTGCGCCGCCGCGCCAATCCGCGATGCCCAAGGCCGGACGCTGGGTATGTTGACCTTGACGGCAGAGCCCGGCTGGTTTCATTTCCATACGTTGGGCACCGTCCAGGCTGCGGCCGAGGCGGTCTCCAGGCAGATGGCGCTGCAAGCCTTGCTGGAAGAACAACAGACAGTCCTTGAGGTGCTCAACGAGGGCTTGGTGGTTTTGGATGAGCAGGGCCGCATCAAGGCCCTCAACCATTACGCTCGACAACTGTTCCGCGTCGGCCATGACCTGCTCGGCAGTCCGTTCAAGAGCCTGGGCCAGAGCGAATTGACCGATGCAGTCCTGCTCGCGGGCGGGGACGGCGTGCGCGACCTGGACTGCACCTTTGAATTGCCTGACCGCAGCCATCTGGCCTGCCTGGTGTCGGTCTGCCCGCTGGAGCAAGGCGGGCGGATTGTGTCGTTGCGCGAGAACCGACGCATCCGGGAAATCACCCGGCGGATCATTGGCACCCAGGCCAGCTACACCTTCGAAACCATCCTCGGCCGTTCACAGGCGATTGAGGATGCACTGCACCTGGCGCGGGTTGCCAGTCGCAGTGATTCGACCACGCTGATCCTCGGTGAGAGCGGCACTGGCAAGGAGCTGTTCGCCCAGGCCATCCATAATGGCAGTGACCGTTGTGGCGGGCCTTTTGTGGCGGTTAATTGCGGCGCCATTCCCCGTGACCTGGTGCAGAGCGAACTGTTTGGACATGTCGAAGGCGCTTTCACCGGCGCGGCGCGTGGTGGGTCGGCAGGCAAGTTCGAATTGGCCGATGGTGGGACGATCTTCCTGGATGAAATCGGTGACATGTCCTTTGATGCGCAGGTCAGCCTATTGCGTGTCCTGCAGGAAGGCGAGGTGACACGGGTGGGGGCGAAAAAATCGCTGCGGGTCAACGTGCGCATCATCGCCGCCACCCATCGCAACCTGAGCCAGGCCGTGGCCGAAGGCGCCTTTCGTGAGGACCTTTACTACCGGCTCAACGTGCTGAACCTGACGGTGCCGCCACTGCGGATGCGCCGCGAAGATGTACCGTTGCTCGCGCGGCATTTTCTCGCGCGGTGCGCGCGGTCGCTACGCAAGTCGATGCAGGACCTTTCGCCCGCGGCGCTGGACATGCTTGGCGCCTATCACTGGCCAGGCAATGTCCGTGAGCTGGAAAATGTCATTGAGCGGGCGACCAACCTGGCGATGACTGAACTGATCGAGCCGAGCGATCTTGCCCTGGAAATCAGGCAGCGAGGGCGCCCATCGACATGGGGAAGTGCCCCCGGGCCGCGGATGGCGCCGGACCTGGGCACCCATGAGATGAATGCCATTATCGCCGCCCTTAAAGACACGCGCGGAAACATCCGCCTGGCTGCTCAACGGCTGAATGTGTCGCGTGGCGGGTTGTACAACAAGATGAGTCGGTTTGGGCTCAAGGTTGATGCGTTCCGTTCTTAGTGGGTGACGCATAGTAGGAATATCCCTACACGACCCTCTGTATTCCCTAGTCCTAAATAAGATTGCTCCGATTATTCATGGGGTGGCACCTAGCTATTATTCAAGGGCTGGGGTGGCATCCTGGTGCGAATCCAAGACAACCGCGCCTCGGGCAGTTCAGGGTGAGCGGTTGCGGACAGAGGAGGATCTGCATCGTGTTGAAATATATCGGTGTGACCGATCTTTGCGTAGGAATGTATGTCCAGGAGCTGTCCGGTTCCTGCATAGAGCGTCCGTTCTGGAGCAAAGGCTTCCTGATTCAGAATGAGGAGGTGCTGGAGAAAGTCATTGCCTCGGACATTGATGGTGCATGGATCGACCTGTCCAAGGGAGTGGACGTACAAGCCTCTGCGCCTGCTGAACCCACTGTGCAGGCTCAGCAGTCCCCGCGCTTGCCGACCCGATCGTGCACCGAAGTACCCGGACCGCGTCCGAGGGTGGCAATGAGCGAAGAGTTGTTGAGGGCGGTCAACCTTTGCTCCAGTTCCAAGGCGGCTGTCATGGAGATGTTCGGCGACTTGCGCATGGGCCGGATCGTTCAACTGGATCGAGTCACGGACATGGTGGGTGAAATCTCCGACTCGCTGTTACGTCATCCTGATGCACTGCTCAGCCTGGTGCGCCTCAAGACCGTCGATGAATATACCTACATGCATTCGGTAGCCGTCTGTGGGTTGATGATTGGTTTGGCACGTCAGTTGGATTTACCGCCGCTGCTGGTACAAGAAGCCGGGCTGGCGGGCTTGCTGCACGACGTGGGCAAGATGGTGATACCCGCGGCCATCCTGGCGAAACCATTGCCCTTGAATGACACCGAACACATGACGATGCGCAGGCACCCCGAGGAGGGTGCCAGGATGCTGGCGGATAGCAGGCATTTCACCTCCCGTGTGCAGGACGTTTGCTTGCATCACCATGAGAAGGTCGACGGCAGTGGCTATCCCCATAAGTTATGTGGCACCCAGATCAGTCTATTCGCGCGCATGGCCGCTGTCTGTGATGTGTATGACGCCGTGACGTCTGACCGTCCTTATCGGGATCGCTGGGGCCCCGCCGAATCGATTCGAAAAATGGCGGGATGGAGCGGGCATTTCGATCAGAAAGTGTTTCACGCCTTCGTCAAATGCATTGGTATCTATCCGGTTGGTGCTTTGGTTCGCCTTCAAAGTGGCAGGTTGGCGGTGGTAATGGAGCAACACGCCGATTATTTGCTCACGCCCAGGGTGAAGGTTTTCTACTCGGCGTCGAGTCGTGTGCCGCTGCCTCCCGAATGTATTGATCTGGCCTGTGGGCAGGACAGCATCGTCAGCATTGAGTCGGAGAAGACCTGGGGCTTCAAGAGTCTTGAAGCGCTCTGGGTGGCCACGGGGCAGGGCAGCGAGTCGCGATTTGGCTGACGCGTGCGAGTCCCAGTTTGTTTACCAGCGCCTGTCGCTGGTTTTTTTTGCTGTCGTTTTGGGGGGCTGTCACCTTCGGGTAGGAATTCTCCTACCGCACCAACCGCAATCCTTAGGTGTAAATCAGGATGCTCCGATAGTTTCGCCGCCATCACTTGGCCATTATCTCTCCAAGTCAACAAAACCAGGCATCCCAAGGGTGGATGTCTTGCGCGGGGTCCCGTCGGATCCGCACTGAACTGGAGAGATGAAGGTGAAAGGACAGGCAATTTCTTCCCCCCTGATCTTGATGCTCCCCGCGGGACTGACGGGAGTGCTCGGGTGTGTCGCGATTCTGGTCAGCACGGACTTCAGTCTGCGCAATGCAGCCAGTTGTGCACTGGTCTTGCTCGGCGCGTTGCTGATGGGGGTGTGGAGCCTGCGTTTATTGAGCAATCGGCCGCACGCAGAGCAAGGCGACGATCAGCCACTTCACGTTGCGCTGACCGCTTCGCCGGATGAAGGATTGGGCGAGGTATGCGCGCAGGTACTGCCGATCTGGAGCCACCAGATCGATGCAGCGCGCATCCTCAGCGAGGAGTCGATCCTCAAGCTGAGTAGCCGCTTCGCGACGCTGTCGGGGGACATCAGTGCTTCTGCCTCCCACGGCGCGGACCAGAGTTCGGGCGCGCGGTTGCTGGAAATTCTTGAAGTCGGCCAGCGGGACCTGGACTCGATCATGGTTGCCCTTCGCGATGCGCTTTTGCGCAAGGAGTCGCAACTCAAGGAGGTAATGCTCCTTTCCGATTTCACCTCTCAATTGCAGGAGATGGCCAAGTTCGTCGGTGATATTGCCCAGCAGACCAATCTGTTGGCACTCAACGCCGCTATTGAAGCGGCGCGGGCAGGGGATGCCGGACGCGGCTTCGCGGTAGTGGCGGATGAGGTACGCAAACTGTCCAGTTTATCCGGGGGGACGGGGCAGAAAATCAGCGAAACGGTCAATGCCGTCAACGCTGCCATCTCTCGCACCGTCGAGCTATCCCAGCACCAGGCGCAGCAGGATTCGCAAACCCTGGCTCATTCAGAGCAACTGGTGTCCCAGGTGATCGAGCACTTCCGGCACAACGCCCAGGCCATCGTCGATACCAGCAGCAGTCTTCAGCAGCAGAGCGAAAACGTTGCCAGCGAGATATCGGGGGTGCTGGTCGCCCTGCAGTTCCAGGATCGAGTCGGCCAGATGCTTTCCCTGGTCAACAACGACCTTGGCAAGCTGCACGGGCATATCGTCGAACGCCAGCAATTCGCGCTCGCCGGCGGCTCACCGGCCCCGATCATCGCGGATGCCTGGCTTGAGCAATTGGCAAGCACCTACACCATGCCTGAACAGCATGCGATCCATCACGGTAAGCCTGTGGTGAGCAGTACTTCATCCGAGATCACTTTTTTCTAGGGAGTTTCCCCATGAGCAAAACCATCCTGATTGTCGATGACTCTGCTTCCATTCGCCAAGTGGTGAGCATCACCTTGAAGGGCGCCGGATACGAGGTCATCGAAGGTGTTGACGGTCGTGACGCCCTGACCAAGCTCGACGGACGCAAGATCCACCTGATTGTAAGTGACGTGAACATGCCGAACATGGACGGCCTCAGCTTCATCAAGGCCGCTAAACAACTGCCGGCCTACAAGTTCACGCCCGTGATCATGCTGACCACCGAAACCGGAGAGGCCATGAAGCAACAGGGCCAGGCCGTCGGTGCCAAGGCTTGGATGGTCAAGCCCTTCCAACCGGCGCAGATGCTCGGTGCCGTCTCCAAACTGATCATGCCGTAGCACCGCCCAGAGTCCCTGGAAAGGAGGTTGTCATGACAAACACCACGGCTTGTCTGCGTCGGATTCTGGTTCTCGAAGGGCCGCTGACCATTTACACCGCAGCCGAACGCAAAGACCTGTTGCTGGAGCTGTTTCCGTTGGCTCAGGAAGTCGAAATGGATCTGGGCGGCGTGGACGAAATGGATACCGCCGGGCTCCAGTTGTTGGTGCTGATCAAACAGGAGTCGCTGCGCCAGGGTTCCAACCTGCTGCTGAGCAACCACAGTACGGCGGTGCTTGATGCACTGGACATGAGTGGGTTGCACAGCTTTTTCGACCAGTCGGCTCCGGCCCTTCAGCAGAGAGGTTGAAGCCATGAGTTCGCCCATGAATCTGGACGACGTGCTACGAACGTTCATCGCCGAAAGCCAGGAGCTTTTGCTGCTGATGGAGGAGGCGTTGCTGCAGATCGAACAGGCGCCGGATGATGTCGACACCATCAACGCCTTGTTTCGCGTCGCCCATACCATCAAAGGTTCTGCCGGCCTGTTTGGCTTCACGCCGATCGTTGCCTTTACCCATGTGGCAGAAAGCGTGCTGGATCGGGTCCGTGGACATGAACTGCGGGTGGACGAATCGCTGAGTGCCTTGTTCCTGGACGTGCGGGACCACTTGTGCACGCTGATTGAATTGCTGGCCAGCCACGGCGACCTGCAAGGCATGACCGCAGAGCACGAGCGGCTGGGAGCGGCGTTGGTCGAGCGTCTCAACCGCTACCTGGAACCCAGTCCAGAACCGGTGCAGTCCCTGGCAACGTTCGAACCGCTGCAATCGACTTGCGCCGTGCATTGGCATATCTCCCTTCGCCTGTGTCCCGACGTTTTGCGCAACGGTATGGACCCGCTGTCGTTGTTGCGTTACCTCAGCAGTTTCGGCCAGATCAGCGCGGTCGTGTGCATCACCGAGGGCATGCCGGATATCTCGGCGATGGATCCGGAAACGTGTTACCTGGGATTTGAGCTGGGGTTTGTCAGTGACGCCGACCAGGCCACCATTGAAGGGGCCTTCGACTTCGTTCGTGAGGGCAGTCAGATCTGCGTGTTGCCGTGCAACGGTGACCTGACCGGCTTGCGGGCTTTGATCGGTCGTCTCGATGCCGAGCCCGATGCCATGGTCGAGGCCTTCATCGCCTGTGGTTCCGTCACCCGTGAAGCCTGGCTGGCCAGTCCTTCTTCTGGCGAGTCGACAGCCAATGCGGTTGCCCCCGTGGCACCAGACCAGGCAGCCCGCGAGGACGTCACCAAGAGTCGGGGGGCAAAAGAGGCCCGTCCGGCCGAAGGTAATCTGATTCGGGTCGACGCCGGAAAACTGGATCAATTGATCAACCTGGTGGGCGAGCTGATCATCGCCGGCGCTGGCGCCAATCTGGGGGCCATCCAAAGCGGCATTGGCGAGTTGATTGAAGCGACCAGCTCGCTCTCGCGTCTTGTCGAGGAGGTGCGTGACTGCGCCCTGACCCTGCGGATGGTGCAGATCGGCGGCACATTCAACCGCTTCCAGCGGGTGGTGCGCGACGTCTCCAAGGAACTGGGCAAGGACATCGCCTTGCAAGTACTCGGCGCCGAGACCGAGTTGGACAAGACGGTAGTCGAACGCATTGGCGATCCCCTGACCCACCTGGTGCGCAACGCCATGGACCACGGCATCGAATCTTCCCAATTGCGCCGAGACCGTGGCAAGCCGGAGCAGGGCACGGTTCGCCTCAACGCTTATCACGAGGCCAACAGCATCGTCATTGAAGTCAGCGACGACGGTGGTGGCCTGAACAAGCAACGCATCCTGGCCAAGGCGATGGAACGCGGTCTCGTCGCCGAAGGGCAATCGCTGACCGATGGCGACATTCTCAATCTGATTTTCGAGCCAGGCTTCTCCACTGCCGACCAGGTCAGCAACCTGTCCGGGCGCGGCGTGGGGATGGATGTCGTCAAACGGAACATCGTTGCCCTGCGCGGCTCGGTCAATCTGGAAAGCGAAGAGGGCGTAGGCACCACGGTGCGTATCCGCCTGCCGCTGACCCTGGCCATCATCGATGGCTTTCTGATCGGGGTAGGCAATGCCTCTTATGTCGTGCCGCTGGACCTGGTCGAGGAGTGCATCGAGCTGTCGACCGACGACGGCAGCAGTCAGGACTTCCTGGACTTGCGAGGCTCGGTTCTTCCAGTCCTGCGCCTGCGCGAGATGTTTGCCATCGACGAGCCTAACCATGGCCGTGAAAACATCGTGGTCGTGCATTACGCGGGGATGCGGGTGGGCCTGGTCGTCGATCAATTGCTGGGAGAGTTCCAGACGGTGATCAAGCCGCTGGGCAAGATTTTCGGTACGGCCCATGGATTGGGCGGCTTCACCATCCTGGGGAACGGAGCAGTAGCGTTGATCCTGGATATTCCCAAACTACTCGGGCAAGTCGCCAGCCGGCAGAAACACGGTATGACCCTCAGCCCTGAATTGACTCAATAGTTCTCCCTGGAGTACAGCATCATGACCGTCAAAAAAAATATCTCGCTGCTGGTCGCCTCAGCCCTGTTGGGCATCCTGATTCTGGTCAGCCTCAGTCTTTACCTGATGGGCGGGGTCAGGAGCACGGCCAGCTATGCGCAAGTCAACACAGTGCCCAGCCTGCAGTTGCTGGATCACGTGGCCCTGGCCCTGGCGGACAGCCACAGCCGGCAATGGCAGAGTCTGTCCGGAACCGCCGGAAGTCCCCAGCAAAGCGACAAGGAAACGGTGCTCCAGGCGCTGGATCGCTACCAGAAAGAGTTCGTCTCCGATGATCATGATGCGACGCTGCTCAGCGCCTTGCGCAGCACGGTCAATGAATACAACCGAGGCACGGAACGTTTCGATAATGCCCTCAAGAATGCCGTCCCTGAAGCCCGTAGTCTGCTGCTCGACCTGGAGGTGACGCGCGAAAAGGTCACTTCCGCCTTGAACGATATCCGTCAGTACAACCTGGACCTGGGGCGCAAGAATGCGGCGGTCGCGGCATCGACCGAACAGACGGCGATCTACAGCATCGCGTTGGTCGGCGGCGCCACCTTGCTGGTCATCTGCTTGCTCGGTTTCTTCCTGGTACGCCGGCTGCTCCACACATTGGGTGGCGAGCCCGATGATCTCCGGCGGGTGGCCGAGCGGTTGGTGGCCGGGCAACTGGATGTGCAGGGCGGCAACAATGGCCCTGAACGTACCGGGCTGATGGGCTCCCTGGACCGGCTGAGCGGGACCTTGAACCAACTGATCAGCGAAATGAATCACATGTCCGCAGAGCACGATAAAGGCGACATCGACGTGCAGATCGATGCGGCGCGCTTTGCTGGCAGCTATGGACTGATGGCCCAAGGCATCAACGATATGGTCAGTGGGCATATCAGCGTCAAGAAGCAAGCCATGGCCTGCATCAAGTCGATCAGTGAGGGCGACCTGCAGGCGTCCCTGCAAGCGTTCCCCGGCAAGAAAGCCTTTATTAACGTCACCATCGAGCATCTTCGCAGCACCATCACGGCGTTGATCGAAGAGATGCATCACATGTCGGACGAGCACGAGAAAGGCGACATTGATGTGCAGATCGACGTACAGCGATTCCAAGGCTCGTACCGTCAGATTGCCCAGGGCATCAACGACATGGTCAATGGTCACATCAGCGTGAAGAAACAGGCCATGGCTTGCATACGTTCCTTCGGCGAAGGTGACCTGTCGGCACCCCTGGCCCAGTTCCCGGGCAAAAAAGCCTTTATCAACGACAACATCGAGCAACTGCGCCGCAACGTCCAGGCGCTGATCGAAGACACCCAGATGCTCAGCGAGAATGCGGTAGTCGGTCGGCTCGATACCCGTGCGGACAGTACTCGCCATCAAGGGGATTTCCGCCGCATCGTGGCGGGGATCAATAGCACGCTGGACTCCATCGTTGCCCCTCTCAACGAGGCGATGGAGGTCATGGTGGCCCTGTCCGGTGGTGACCTGACCCGCAGCGTCAAAGGTGATTACCAGGGCAGCCTGCAAGACCTGAAGCACGCGGTCAATGAAACGGTGAGCAAGCTTTCGCAGATCATTGGCGAGGTGCGCAGTTCCGCCGATTCGCTGTCCAGTGCCTCGGAAGAGATTTCCGCCACGGCCCAAAGCATCAGCCAGTCGGCTTCGGTACAGGCGGCGTCGGTTGAAGAGACGTCGGCGTCGATGGAACAGATGTCGGCGTCGATTTCCCAGAACACCGAGAATGCCAAAGTGACCGATGGCATGGCCGGCAAGGCGAGCAAGGAGGCAAGCGAAGGTGGACAGGCCGTCAAGGACACCGTCTCGGCCATGAAAACCATCGCCGAGAAGATAGGAATCGTTGATTCGATTGCCTACCAGACGAACCTGCTGGCGCTCAACGCGGCCATCGAAGCGGCCCGTGCCGGCGAGCATGGCAAGGGCTTCGCGGTTGTCGCCGCTGAGGTGCGCAAGCTCGCCGAACGCAGCCAGGTCGCGGCACAGGAAATCGGCCAGGTGGCCAAGAACAGTGTTGCCCTGGCTGAGCGGGCCGGCAACCTGCTTGATGAAATCGTGCCCTCGATTACCAAGACCTCTGATTTGGTTCAGGAGATTGCCGCTGCATCCGAAGAGCAGTCCATCGGCTCGGAGCAGATCAATACCGCCATGTCGCAGATGAGCCAGATCACTCAACAAAACGCCTCGGCGTCCGAAGAGCTGGCTGCTACCGCCGAGGAAATGAGTAGCCAGGCCGAGCAGTTGCAAGAGTTGATGGGCTTTTTCACCTTGCAGGGTCGGGTTGCGGTTTCCGCCGTTCCACGGGCCGCTTCCTCCAGTCTGGGCGGCATGCAAAGCAGTGAGCATGCCCAGGAAGGCGGTTTCATTCGCTTCGGGAGTTGAGACATGGAACCTGCAGTCTTGAGCCATTTCGAGCATGCGCAGCAGAATCCGTGTGACAGCGAATTCCTGCAATTCCTGACGTTTGTATCCGCCAGGGAGGTCTATGCGATCGATACCTTGTGCGTGCGAGAAATCATCGAGTACGGCCAGGTTACGAGCGTACCGATGATGCCGGATTTTATCCGCGGAGTGATCAATCTGCGCGGTTCGGTGGTGCCGGTGATCGATCTGCAGGCGCGCTTTAGCAAGGGCGCCACGCAGCAAGGCAACAGAACCTGCATCGTTATCCTGGAACTGGTTCAGGAAGACGAGCCGCAAGTGCTGGGTATCGTGGTCGACTCGGTGAGCGAGGTGATCGAAATCGAGTTGGCCGACATCAAGGCCGCTCCGGCGATCGGAAACCGGATCCGTGAAGACTTCATTCGAGGGATGGTCAAGGTGCGAGGTGCGTTCCTGACTGTGCTTCAGATCGACCAGGTGTTGTGTGTCAGTGAGATCGCTCGCCAGTTGCACTGAGTTGTAGCGCTCAGGCATGCCTACGTTGTCTTGAGATGGATGCTGCCGTCTACGGTGGATCCCTAGGAGTGAACCATGTCCATATCTGCCTCGCGCCTGCCTGCCCCGGGGACGGCAGCGCCACAGTACCTGACCTTCAGCGTGGGCCAGGAGATGTTCGCGGTAGGCACCCTGTGCGTACGGGAAATTGTCGAATACGGACCGATTACGCCGTTGCCGATGGCGCCAGCGAAGGTTCGCGGCATCACCAATCTGCGCGGAGCGGCCATTCCTGTGCTGGACCTCGGGCTGTGTTTTGGGGGCGTCCAGACCCTGGAAAACCCACGTACCTGCATCGTCATGCTGGAGGTCCACGGCAGCGGCGGCGCAGGCCTGGTGGGCATCATCGTGGATGCAGTCAGCGAAGTGCTGGAGATACCGGCCGAGCAGATCGAGCCGGCACCGGCACTCCAGGGCCGCCTTAGTCCTGCATTTGTGGTGGGAATCGGCAAGCTCAGTGACCGTTTCGTCTTGTTACTGGACATCGAGCACATGCTCAGTAGCGAGGACTGGTCGGCGCTGCTCCCTTCGAACATCAACGCCGACGGGCTAAGACCATGAACGTCGTGCTCTCCGACAACGAGTTCCAGCAGTTTCGAGCAATGATTCATGAAATCGCCGGGATCAGCCTATCCGTTGCCAAGAAACAGCTGGTCAGCGGCCGCCTGGCCAAGCGCTTGCAGTTTTTCAACTTGACCACCTACGGCAGCTATTACCGCTTGTTGATGAAGGACCGGACCGAGTTGCAAATGGCAGTGGACTTGCTGACCACCAACGAAACCTACTTTTTCCGCGAACCCAAGCATTTTGAGTTTCTGCGCGACGTGGTACTTCCCGAACTTCGTGGCAATGCCCCGGTACGTATCTGGAGTGGTGCCTGTTCCACGGGGGAAGAACCCTACACCCTGGCCATGGTGCTGGCCGACAGCCTGGGCACCCGGCCATGGGAGATCCTCGCTTCCGATATCAGTAGCCGGGTGTTGGAAAAAGCCCAAAGCGGACGCTACCCACTGGACGGTATCCGCGGCATTCCCGAGGCGTTGTTGAACAGGTACTGCCTGAGGGGTGTGGGCAGCAACAACGGCATTTTCATGGTCGACCGCGCGTTGGCGTCACGGATTACCTTCACTTCGATCAACTTGAACAATGCGCTGCCTTCGGTAGGGCAGTTCGACGTGATCTTCCTGCGCAATGTGATGATCTATTTCGATAACCAGACCAAGTCTGAAGTGGTGAGGCGCTTGAGCAAACACCTGCGGCCAGGTGGCTACTTCATCGTGAGTCATTCGGAAAGCCTGAATGGCATCAGCGATGAATTGCAGTTGGTCAAACCCTCTATCTACCGCAAACCGGACGCTTGAGATGGTTCAGGTGACCGAATATTTCTTGCAGCCCGGTGATGTGGCGTTCGGAGGACGCCAAATGCGCTTATGTACCGTGCTGGGGTCTTGTGTCGCCCTGGTGTTTTGGCATCCGCAACGCTTGTTGGGCGGCATGTGTCATTTCATGTTGCCTCGTCGGGGCGGGCGCGGCGCGGGACACCTGAACGGTCGTTACGCGACGGATGCGTTGTTGCTGTTGTTCGAGTGCATTCATCAGGCGGGCGCTCGGCCCGAGCAGTTTGAAGTGAGTCTTTTTGGCGGGGCTGACATGTTTCCCGGGGTGTATCGCGGTGACGCTACCGGGATCGGCCAACAGAACGTCAATGCCGCCAGGAGCCTGATCCAGGACCATGGGTTGCAGTGCCGGGCCTATCACGTCGGTGGCCAGGGGTATCGCCACCTGGTGTTCGATGTAGGCACTGGATGCCTTCAACTCAATCATGCCGACTCGGTACGCAAAGTATTCGAGTCGCCCAAGAGTAAAGCCATATGACGGATATCAAGGTCTTGATCGTGGATGATTCCGCCGTGGTGCGCCAGGTGCTGAGTGCAGCCCTGAACCAGGCCAGTGGAATCCAGGTTATCGACGTCGCCGCCGATCCGGTGTACGCCATGGAGAAGATGAGCAGGCAATGGCCTGACGTCATCGTGTTGGACGTCGAGATGCCACGAATGGACGGCATTACCTTCCTGAAAAAACTGATGGCGCAGAAGCCTACGCCGGTGGTGATCTGTTCGACGCTGACCGAGAAGGGCGCCAAGACCACCTTGCAGGCACTGGCGGCTGGTGCCGTCAGTATCGTCACCAAGCCGCAATCCAACCTTCGACAGTTCCTGACCGAAAGTGCGGACGATCTGATCCAGGCCGTCAGGGCCGCGGCAAAGGCCAACCTGCGGCGGGTAGCGGGCGCCCGGGCGCCTGTCGACGTACCGCCCCGGCTCAGTGCCGACTCGATTCTGCCCCCTGCGTCCGTGGCCATGGTGCGCACGACTGAAAGTATCGTTGCCATCGGTACTTCCACCGGCGGCACCCAGGCCCTGGAACAGGTACTCCAAGGATTGCCGCGGGTGTGTCCGGGCATTGTCGTGGTGCAGCACATGCCAGAGAAATTTACCGCCGCATTCGCCGAGCGCCTCAATCACGTTTGCGAAATCGAGGTTCGCGAGGCGGTACAGGGTGATCGCATCATTCCCGGGCGGGCGCTGATCGCACCGGGTGGCACCCATATGCTGGTCAAGCGCAGCGGTGCCCAGTACCAGGTGGATATTGTCCAGGGACCTCCCGTCAGCCGACATCGACCCTCGGTGGATGTCCTGTTCCGTTCGGTCGCACGCAGCGCCGGCAGCAATGCCCTTGGAATCATCATGACGGGCATGGGCGATGATGGTGCTCGTGGCCTCAAGGAAATGCGCGATGCCGGCGCCAGGACCCTGGGGCAGGATGAAGACTCTTGTGTGGTGTATGGCATGCCACGCGAGGCCTTCAAGCTGGGCGCGGTCGAGCGCGAGTTGCCACTGGAGCAGATTGCTTCGGCCATCCTTGGCGTTCGCGGACATCAGCCCTGAGATCGTGCCGTCGTTTCAGACCAGTCCTTCGTTCAAGGCGTAGCGCACCAGGTCTGTGCTGGTGGCAAAGCACATCTTCTCCATCAGCCGAGTCTTGTGGGTGCTGACGGTTTTATTGCTGATCACCAGTTGTTCGGCGATTTGGTTGACGCTCAGCCCTTGAGCCAGCATGCGCAGGATCTGGAATTCACGCGAGGTCAGGCTCTGCGAAGCGCTTTCGGGCGTTACGCCGCTGCTCTGAAGGGCGATCTGCTCGGCCAGTTGTGGATCGAGATAGCGCGCGCCGGTGCTCACCTTGCGGATCGCTGCCAGCAGCGCTTCCGGGTCGCGGTCCTTGGTCATGTAGCCCGAGGCGCCGGCGCGCAGCGCACGTTGGGCAATGTGGGCTTCATTGTGCATGCTCAAGATGAGCATCGGCAGCTTGGGGTAATGGGCGTGGATACGGCCGATCAGATCCTCGCCACTTGAACCGGGCATGGTCATGTCGAGCAGTAGCACGTCGATGTCTGTGTGGCGCAGCAACTCCAGGACCTGGGCACCATTTTCCGCTTCCGCCACCACGGAAAAATCCTTGACCAGCGCGAACAGTTGCTTGAGGCCTTCGCGCATGATCGTGTGATCGTCGGCCACCATTAAACGGATCATGAGTCGTGACTCCTTGAGACAGGTACGCGCAATTGAACGGTAGTACCGCTGCCGATGCTGCTGGAGATGATGGTGGTCCCTCCCAAAGTCAGGCCCCGTTCGCGCATGCCCAGCAAGCCGAGGGTCCTGGACGATTGTTCACGTTGCTCGAAGCCTTTGCCGTTGTCGGCGATTTCCAGCGACCAGCCATTGTCGCCTTGCTCAAACGTGATATTGACCCGGGTGGCTTCGGCGTGCCGGGCAATGTTGGTCAGCGACTCCTGGGCGATTCTAAATGCGGCGGTTGCGCTGGCATCGTCCAGGCGAATTGTCGGCGGATGAATCTGCAGGTTGCAGTCGATGCCCCATTGCTGCTTGAAGGTGTCGGTCAGCCATTCCAGGGACGCGGCGATACCCATGTTGAGGATGGAAGGGCGCAGGCTGGTGGAAATATTTCTCACCACCTGCACCGTCTGGTCGATCAGTTGCAGCAGGCGTGCGACTTGTTCACTGAGCTGGGGCAGTTGTTCGCCGTACTGGAAGCGCAGCAGCGAAGTGCCCATGCGGATTGCGGTCAGATGTTGCCCGAGCTCATCGTGGATCTCCTGGGCGATCAGCTTGCGTTCCTCTTCCCGCGCACTTTCGCGGCTGGACATCAATTGGCGCAGTTGCTTGTTGAGCGATGCCAGGCGCAGTTCGGCCAGGCGCAGCTGTGATATATCGCGAACGACCGCCAGCACGGTGGCAATTTTCCCCTGGATGTCCTGCTCGGGAACGAGGCTGATGTGATAGACGCGTTGCAGTCGATGCTGCTCGGTGAGCACATACTCATGCTCCAGGGGCTGGCCCTTTTCCACGGCTTCGATGACGGCTGCATGGAACAATTGGCTCTGCAGGTTTTTCGGCAGAATTTCGAGCAGGTCCTTGTGCAGCAAGTCGATTTGCGGGCGATCCAACCAGGTTTCCAGCGCCGGATTGATGAACAACAGTTCACCCGTTCGACTCAGGCGTGCAATACCATCTGGAGAGTTCTCAACCAGTGTGCCGATTTCCTGCTGCCGGGCCAGTTCGTTGCGCTGCGCTTCCCGGATATCGGTGATGTTGCGAGCAATGCATACCAGGCGATGCAAGTGCCCATTTGAATCGGCGACGGGCACCAGATTGAAATGCACAACGAGTGAGCGCTGACCGCAAGGCAGATGCGCATCCAGTTCGATGGGCGCGCCCACGGCAATGCAGTGCAGACAGATAGCCTCGACAATACTTGCGGCTTCTTGCTCCAAGCATTGGCCCAACGGTTGGCCGATCATGTCCGAATGGCTCTTGGCGAGCATCTCGCACAGCTTCGGATTGGCCTCCAGGCAACTGAGTTGCTGGTCGGCATCCACCGCGAGCAGGCAAAGCATGTCTTGTGAATGGTCGAAGACTTCGCGGTAACGACGTTCGCTTTGGGCCAGGTGGCTGTGGGCTGAGCAGCGTTCCCAGGCGATGGCAGCGATATGACTGGCCATTTGCGCATGCTTGCGGTCCTGCTCGCTCAGTGGGGTGTCGTCACCGACGAACAACAGGATGGCGCCCAGCGTGACGCCGGTCTTATTGATCACCGGTTCTACCCAGCAACCCCGGTAGCCTGCCTGCAAGGCGGGCTGGCTGAAAGCGAAGCCCGAGGCATCGCTTCTCAAATCGGCGATGAAACGATGGTGTTCGAACAGCTCGGGATGTCGATCGAGATCTTCGGCCAGGCAGGTTGCAATCGAGGGCGTATCCGTAGGCGGCGCGCCAGGGGAGTCGTCGCCAGGGATAGCCTTGAACGCCATGGCGTTGTGAAACTCGGGTGTCAGAATATCCAGGTAGGCGCCGAGCAGGGGCAGCACCTCCAGGAGAGAGTCGTGGGTGACCATCTTCTGGAAAATGGCCGAGCGCGCATTCTCGGCGCGCTCCTGCCGGCGCAACGCACTGATATCCTGGGCGGTGACCAGCACCCCGCACAGCTTGCCTGTTTCGTCATGCTCCGGGGTCAGGTTGCACAGGAAATCCATGGAACGACGTGAATGCGAGTCCTTGTTTTCCAGCAGAAACGTGTTCGCTACGCCGGTTGATAACGTGAGTTCCACCTGCGTGCGAAAGTACTCGTCGAGCTGATTGGGCGTCGAGGCGCGTTCGGTGATATGAGTGTTGGGAAAACCTCGGGCGCGTTCAAGCTCTGGATTGGCATAGATCTGTTGTCCTAGCCGGTTGTAGCGAAGGATGATGTTTTGTGAGCTTTTGGCCAGTGAGAGGTACTTCTGTTCGTTATTGAACAATGCCTGGCGCAAGGCGAGATGTTCACTGATGTCTTCCAGCTGCGATACGAAGTAAAGTGCTTCAGCATCAGCGTTACGGGCGATGCCCACGGTCAGGCGTGCCCACAGCGTGCTGCCGTCCTTACGGATGTAGCGTTTTTCCAGTGTCAGGCTTGCGCGGTGTCCCTGGATGAGCCTGTGCAATTCTTCCTTATTGAGGTCGGCGTCGTCCGGATGCGTCAAACGCTGGAAAGAGGTGGCGCGAAGTTCTTCTTCGGTGTAGCCAAGCATCTGGCACAGCATTCGATTGGCCGCGATCCATTCACCGCTCATCCGCAACAAGGCCAGGCCCGTGCCGGCGGAGTCGAACGCCAAGCGATAATCCTGTTCGGCAAGATGGATGTGTTCGGCGCGGTGGATCTTTACCAGGTAGGTGGATTGTTGCGCTTTGTAGTCGAGCTTCACACTCAGCGTGTCGCCACCGGCCGACATGCCCTGGAAATGCCAGCTACCCTTGAGTCGGGCATGGGTGATGTGCTGTTCAAACATCAGCGGCTTGAGGGAAAACAGGGAAGGCAAGGGAACCAGGAATGCGGCGGTCTCGCTTAGCCCCAGCAATCCGCTGGCGCAGTCGTCCATAATGAGCAGGGCCCCCTGGGCATCCAGCAACAAGACACCCACGTCATCCGCACCCTGCGTGTCCGGTGTTGCTACCGCAATGGCTGAATCCATTCGTCCATCCTCTGGTAACCCGCTCTTGAGCATAGCTTAAAGTCTTGAGAGCAAAATCCAGTGTTCGACTATGGTCATAAGGCTGCTCACGGTTTTTTGTCCGCGGACGAAAGGAGCAGGGTTCCCTTGGACAGATATCAAGGATGAGACCACAATGATGTCATTGTGATATCGAGCGTGTGGCCAGCGCAACGAGCGTGCCTATGCAAGCAGCTTCAAAGAAGAGGGTCAGTTTGCGCAGATGGATCTGGCGGGCATTTGCCAGTACCAGCCTGTTGCCGCTCGTCTTGGTAGAAGGCGTGCTGATCACCACTTACTTCATCACGAACCAGTCCATTCGAAATTCCCAGATCGAGCACCTGCATCAAAGTGCAACTCGCGACATACAGGTATCGGTTCAGCAGAATGCGCTGTTGGTGCAAGGACAATTGGAGCAGGTTCACAAAGCGATCAGTCTTTATGCCAAGTCCACTGAGCATGAACTCACCGAAAACCAGCCTCCCGTGGCGGCATCGCTTGCAGTAAGTGCCGATGGTGTCCGCTACAGCGCAGCGAACGACGGGGCGTCCGCCTCGTATTATTCGAATGTCACCCCGCTGCAAAAGCAGGACCTCTACAAGATATCGCTGCTGGCGAACCAGGACTTCATGATGAAGCAGTTGAAGGACGGGGATCCTCTGATTGCCAGCATCTATTTCAATACGTGGGACAGCTATAACCGGATTTATCCCTGGTTTAATACGCTTGAGCAGTACCCACATGATATGGACATCACCCAATACAACTTCTACTACTTGGCCGATGCAAAACATAATCCTGATAAAAAAGTAGTCTGGACGGATGTCTACCTGGATCCCGCCGGCCAGGGGTGGATGATGTCTGCCATTGCGCCGGTCTACAGCGGCGACTTCCTGGAGGGCGTAGCCGGGGTCGATGTAACGGTCGACGGGATCTTGAAGCAAATCGAGCAGTTGAAGATGCCTTGGGGTGGCTACCTGATGCTGGTCAACAATAAGCTCGATATCATGGCCGTGCCCAAGGCGGGGCAACGTGATTTTTCCCTGCGAGCCGCCGAGAACCAGCCCGCTGGAGAGCCTGTCGATCACGAGCGCTTGCAATCGCCGGATTTGAACCTCACTCGTTATCCGGACCTCGCCAGTCTCAATAAGAACTTGCCGGGCCATCCAGAGGGCATCGTTGCGCTGACGTTGAATGGACGGCCTCATCTGGTCGCCTGGAGTGGGATCCCCACCACCGGCTGGCTCTTGTTGGCGGTAGTGGACGAAGCCGCGGCCATGCAGGAAACCAATCTGCTGGCCAGTCATTACCGCGATGTGGGGTACCTGTTGATCGCGGGGCTGGTGGTGTTCTATGCCTTGTTCTTTGCCTTCATGTGGTGGCGTACGCGTGACCTCAGTCGCCAGTTGAGCACACCGGTGCAAGGGGTCTCACGCATGATGCGAGAGATCGGCCGGGGTAACTGGCAACCAGCGGCAAGTCCTTCCGATATCACCGAACTGTGGTCAATGTCCAACCAGGCACTGGGGATGGGCAGGCAGCTGGCCCAGGCCGAGTTCATTCGCAGCTCCACACAGCAACGTCTGGAGTTGGTCATGGAGAGTTTTGCCGAAGGGCTCTGGGAGTACTACCCGAAACGGCAGCGTTTTATTCTCAAGGGTGCCCTGTGCCAGCGCTTCGGTTTTGCCGCCAATGAAGTGCCCATGGCGACATTGCTGCAGAGCATTCCCATTGAGGATCGGCAAACCTTCACCCAGTTCCTGGAAGAGGCCAGGGGCAGTGCAAGCGTGGCGCCGGAAGTGGAGTTCCGGATCAGGGACGTGCATGGAAAGCTGATCTGGATCCTTTGCCGGGGCCGTACGCTGGAATCCTCCCGGCTGGAGGATTCCAGTGTCGTGGTCGTGGCGTGTGTCGACATCACGACACTCAAGCAGACCCAGTTGGATCTGCGGGAGAAAACCCTGGAGGCAGAGGCCGCCAGTACCGCCAAGTCCAAATTCATCTCCAGCATGAGCCATGAGCTGCGGACGCCATTGAATGCGATCTACGGGTTTGCCCAGTTGGGGCTCATGCAGTCGCCTGCCCCGGCATTGGAAGAGACGGCCAACCTGCAGGAGATCATCAAAGCCAGTGAGCACCTCATGCAGTTGGTGGACGATCTGCTTGATCTCTCCAGCTTGCAGGCCGAGAAACCCCTGCTCGATCTCAAGCCCGTACACGTGGCAAGCCTGTTATCCAGCTGCGCTGACCTGGTCCAGCAGCAAGTCGCGGCGCATGGCCAGACCTTGCACATCAATGTTCCTCTGGATACATGGCATGTCTGGGCGGATAAGCGCCGCCTCAAGCAGGTCCTGATCAATCTGTTATCCAATGCAATCAAGTACAACCGGCCAGGTGGAGACGTCACTCTGGGGGCTTCGGTTGTCGAGGACGGAGCCAGGCTTCGTCTTTATGTGACAGATACCGGGATGGGCATTTCCCCGGCTTTGCAGGGCGAGCTGTTCAGGCCCTTCCAGCGTTTGGGAAAAGAGAACTCGTCCATCCCGGGAACTGGCATTGGCTTGGTGTTGTGCCGAGACCTGGCGCTCCTGATGCACGGCACCATGGGCTTCGAAAGCGACGTCGAAGGGGGGACGACTTTCTGGATCGACATGTGCTCGGCGGCGCTTCCTGTGCCGGGGAACGCGTCCAAAGTGTCGACGATAGCCTTGCCACGCGTCCTGTTGGTGAGTAACGACCCTCAGGATGGTGACGTGGTTCGAGAGGCGTTGATCGGCGATTTTGAGTTGGATCGGGTCAATACCTTGGCCGATGCCAGTCTCGTGCTTGATGCCACGGCGGTCAGCGTATTGATCGTCGCCACTACCGACCCTGTACCCGTGCTGAACACTTTTTTCAGCGGCTTGCGCACGAGTATCCCAACGACTGCAATGTCGATCATCGTGGTCCGTGCGGCCGTCGATCACGCTTCGGTTGGCCACCTTGAATGCCAGGCCATCGTCGCTTCTCCATTGGAGAGGCAGAGTATTCGTAGTCTGGTCTTGACGCTCGCCACGGGGAGGGCGGATGTATGTTTGCCAAAGTAAATTCGCAAAGCAGGATCGTCATTATCGACGATGTGGCCACCAATCTCCGGCTTCTGGATTCATGCTTGCGAGCCGTGGGCCTGCAGAACATCACCACATTCAGCGACTCTGCCAAAGGACTGGACTGGTTGCTTGCGAACGCCTGGGACCTGCTGTTGTTGGACCTGGACATGCCCGCACCCGACGGCTTCGAGATCCTTGATCGCCTCAATACACGTGACCGCACGGAGTCACCGGTCATCATCGTGACGGCCTTGAGTGATCAGCAGAACAGGCGCAAAGGATTGGAAAGGGGCGCCAACGACTTCATCTCCAAACCCATTGATCTTCCTGAAGTGTTGCTCAGGGTGCGTAATTGCCTGGAGCTGGCGCAGGCGGCCAAGCTGCTGCGCGACGTCAATGCTGAACTCGAGCGCAAAGTGGAGCTGCGCACGGCCCAGCTGGCTTCCAGCTACAAGGCGATCAGCAGCAGCTTGAGTCGAGCAGCCAGCTATCGTGATGACGACACGGGGCAGCATATTATCCGTATTGGCGAGTCCGCGGCTTTGTTGGCCAAGGCTATCGGCATGCCCGCTCAATGGTGTGACCTCATGAGGATGGCTGCACCGATGCACGACGTTGGAAAAATTGGCATTGTAGATGCCATTCTGCAAAAGCCTGGAGCATTGACGCCGCAGGAGCGGGTGATCATGCAGGAGCATGCCCGCATTGGTTATGAAATCCTGCATGACCCAGAGGGTTCGCCGTTGACGGACCTGGCAGCGGAAATTGCCCTGTCGCATCATGAGCGTTGGGATGGCACCGGCTATCCAAAGGGATTGCGGGGCAAGGAAATCCCGTTATCGGCAAGGATTGTGTCGATATGCGATGTGTATGACGCCATAAGGATGCCTCGAGCCTATAAGCAGGCTTGGGATGTCGAGTGCTCAAGGCGTTTCATCACTGATCAAGCCGGTACCCAGTTCGATCCTTTCCTGGTGGACGTCTTTTGTAATCTCTTTGACGAAATAGATCGCTTGCGCCTGCCCGATGCGCGAGAGGGCTGATGAGACCCGGGAGATGTCGCCGATGATCCGGGTGTCTGCTTCATCGGCGACAGGTTTCATTGCCCGCTTTTAATCCGGCTCCAGACCCGTGTGCGCAGCCGGTCGTTCTCTAATGGCATTGCCTCCAGTACAAAGAGTTTTTTCATCACGCTGTCAGGCGGGTACACCATCGGGTCGTTGCGGATGGCCTTGTCGACCAGCCCCTCGGCGGCAGTGTTGCCGTTGGCATAGTGCACATGATTGCTGATGCCAGCCATGACCCTGGGGTCCAGCAGGTAGTTGAGAAATTCGTAGCCGGCGCCTTCATTCGGCGCATCGGCGGGCATGGCGACCATGTCGAACCACATCGGTGAGCCTTCCTTGGGGATGGCGTAGGCGATCTGCTGGCCATTCCCGGCCTCATTGGCTCGCGCTGCGGCCTGCATCACATCGCCGGAAAATCCTACGACCAGACACACGTCACCCGTCGCAAGGTCACTGGTGTACTTGGAGTTGTGGAAGTAACTCACATAGGGGCGCACCTTGAGTAGCAAGGCCTGCGCCTTCTCGTAGTCGGCCTTGTCCTTGCTGTGATGCGGCAGGCCAAGGTAGTTCAAGGCGATGGGAAGGATCTCGGGACCATTGTCGAGCATCGCCACGCCGCATCGGGCGAGTTTCTTCATGTTTTCCGGCTTGAACACAATGTCCCACGAGTCTATCGGTACATCGCCCAGGACCGCCTTGACCTTGGCCACGTTGTAGCCGATGCCGGTGCTGCCCCACAGGTAGGGAAAACCGTAGCGGTTACCAGGGTCATTGGCCTCCAGAACCTTCATCAGCGTCGGGTTGAGGTTGTGCCAGTTCGGGAGCTTGCTGCGGTCCAGCGGTTTGAGTGCGCCGGCCGTGATTTGCCGGGCCATGAAGTGGTTGGACGGAAACACCACGTCATAGCCTGAATGGCCGGCCATCAGTTTGGCGTCGAGCACCTCGTTGCTGTCGTACAGGTCATATTGGGTCTGGTGCCCGGTCTGGGTGGTAAAGTTTTGCAGGGTATCTGGAGCGATGTAGCTGCTCCAGTTGTAGATCCTGACGGTGTCTGCTGCCTGAGCGGTAGACGCGATCAACAGTAACGGAAAGATCGACTTCAACATGCGAGACCTCAACCTTTGTTCTAGGCGTTATGGATGAAGGCAGTTCAGAAAATCAGTACGTAGCTCTTGCGAACGGTTTCTTGTACATCCCAGATTCCCGTCGTGTTCGCAGGGAACATCAACGCGTCGCCGGCCTGGATATGTAGGGCCTCACCACCGTCCGGGGTGAAGGTGCAACGCCCCTGAATGAAATGGCAGAACTCCTGCTGCACGATCTGGCGCCGCCAGCGGCCGGGGGTGCATTCCCACACGCCGGCCTCGACGCCGTCGTCGCGCTCGACGCATGCCGTGGCAACCTGTGAAAGCGGCTCGCCCAGCGGTACACCAACAGCGCCAGGCTCACCGAGCGGCAAACGGGCGGTGTCGCGAAAATGATCGATCTTCATGCAAACGGCTCCTTGGACTTCATCAGACGTTCCATGCAACCGGCCAGCCCTTCAGCCATCCGGCGACGCCAGCGTGGCGCATGGAGGTTGGCCAATACCTGATCCTCGTGAACGAAGCTCTGGATAATGGCGTTGTAACCCAGCCAGCGCAGAGGCTCGGGCTCCCATCGTGGCAACGAGGCCAGGGGACGGTCATCCAGCACCCAGGGCTGGCGAGTCAGTTCGTTGTCCTGGCCAAGAATCAACGCCGCCACGGTTCGGCCGCCCAGATTGCTGGCGCCTACACCTTCACCTCCGTAGCCACCCGCCAGGGCGATCCGCTGGCGACGGTCGGCGAGCATGTGCGGGTGAAAGGACCGGGCAACCCCCAGATTGCCGCCCCAGGCATGGGTCAGGCGCACATTGCGCAAGATCGGAAAGAGTTCACTAAACAGGTGTTGCCGCAATGCTCGTTCGGCCTGAGTGAGGTTGAAGTCACTGCGCAGGCGACCGCCAAAGCGATAACCACCGCGGGCGCCAAACACCAGGCGATCGTCTCGGCTGCGCTGACCGTAGGTGACTTGTCGGCTGTTTTCGCTGAACGCCTGGCCACGGGTCAGGCCGATTTCGGCCCATACATCGGCCGGGAGCGGCTCAGTCGCAACGATCAGGCTTTGCGCGGCCAGTTGATGCTTGTTCAACGGGGGCAGGGTACTGGCATAACCTTCTACCGCCGGCACCACCCAATCGGCGCTCACCCGACCGTGCTCGGTTCGGACCTGGCCTGGCTTCCAGTCGAGCACCGGGCTTTGCTCGTAAATGCGTACACCCATCCGTTCGACGGCTTCGGCCAGGCCCCGTACCAACCGTGCAGGCTGGATGGTCGCGCAGTGAGGTGAGTACAGGGCGCCGTACGCCTGGGCCACATTTAACTGTTCACGCAAGGCCCGGGGGCTCAACCAGCGGTAGTCGTCTTCACCCAGGCCTTGCCCGCGGACTGCATCGAGCTGTTCGCGCAGGCGCCGTTCTTGCTCGGGATAACGCGCCGCGCAGTACAGCACGCCGCCTTTGCGCAGTTCGCAATCGATGCCTTCGAGGTGGCACACGCGCGCCACCTCGTCGGGGATTGCATGCAGCAGTTGGTAGCCTGCGTGACGTTGCGCGGCAGGTAGTGGGCCCAGGAGCCGGTCTTCGCCCAGCAGGTTGCCCATCAACCAGCCGCCATTGCGACCGGAGGCGCCGAAGCCGGCAATCTGTGCTTCAACGATGACGATGTTCAGGTGCGGTGCTTGCTGTTTAAGGTAATAGGCCGCCCAGAGGCCACTGTAACCGGCGCCGATAATCACAACGTCTGCTTGCAGATCCTGATACAACGCCGGGCGCGGCGTCAGCGCTTCGCCGAGTTGCTCCATCCACAAACTCACACCACCCCAGCCAGACATCCCATGCTCCATCGGTTGATTGCCGACAGAGATTAATGCGCTGCGACGGGGGCTGTGTTATCTGCGGGCACGCGCGCAATTGGCTTTCAACCATGCCTTGGGTGTGCAGCCGGTATGACTGCGGAAGGCTTTGTAGAACGCCGAGGTGGAATTGAATCCGGCACTCGCCGCAAGGGCATCGATGGGCGCGTTTTCACCGTGATTGACGAGGCGCTCAAGCAGGTAGGCCAACCGGGCTTGGGTCACGTAGCGATAGAAGCTTTGTCCCAGCACTTGATTCAGCAGGTAAGACAGCTGATTGCGACTGTACCCGGTGGCGCTGGCAATCCGTGCGAGGTCCAGATCCGGGTCGAGGAAGGGCTGCTGGCGCGTAAAATAGTCGGCCAAGTCTCGCGCCATGAACGTCAGCTGACGCGCCGAGAGACCCAGTTTACTGATGGCGGGCGCGTGGCGCCCAGTCTGGGGCTCGCTGTCGCGCACCAGTGAGGCATATTCGTTTATACGAAGGATCAGGCCATCACATACCGTGATGGCTTCACTGGTGCGAAAAACCACCCGCTCGCCACTGCCTTTCAGCGCTGTCTGGTACTGGATGAATGCGGTACAGCCATCTGCACGGATGCGGTCGTTGTGTTCAAGATACTCATCGGGATGACGCGGCAACGTGCTGGTGATGTAAGCGCGCAACTCGGCCAGGCCCATGCTGCGGTTCTGGAAGAAATCGTTGTACTGCACTTGCGGGTGATACATCGCCAGAATCGCCTCCAAATCGCGGCGTTTCCACGCCATGTGGTAACGCAGCACCACTTCGCGGGTCAACGTTGTCTGTTCGGCGGTATCTGGCGGAGGGAGAGGCATTGGTTGACCGGCGTAGAGACTGGGCTGGCGCCAGTCTAGCCCTGCAGTGGCTCACTGAACAAATACAGCCGCCTCATACCTGAGCCCGCCAAGGGCTAGGCAAGCAAGTGCACGTGCATTTCCATGGCGGCATGAAGGCGTCGGATAATCAAACTCATCACCCATGATGCCGATCACGGTCGCCTGACGCAGGGCCGCAATAAGGTGAACGCCCGTTAGCTTCAAGCCATAATCGGTAATTCGATAAGGTTGGGGCGACCTGAGCGAATGCCATCCTCGACCGCTTCAGCAATATCCCTGGCGCGCTCGACCCTGCGCGAAGCAACCCCCAGGGAAGAGGCGAGGGCCTGGAAGTCGATGGCCGGGTCCCGGATGTCCATGCCGATGAACTGGTTCGTACCGGCACTTCGGTAGTGCGTCTGGTTACGCGCGTAGTTTTTCAGGATGTTGTATTCGCCATTGTTCATGACCACAAAGGTGACGGGCAAACGCTCGTGTGCCGCTGTCCAAAGCGCTTGGGGTGAATACATCGCCGAGCCATCGCCGACCAGGCAGACCACCGGGGTGCGGTCCAGGCCAAGGGATGTACCGACAGCCGCCGGCATGCCCCAGCCGAGGATGGCGCTGCGCGTAAACAGGTACTGGCGGGCCGAATGCGAATCCAGGCACGCACGCACATGAGCGATGGTGACCGGTGCTTCGTCGACGATCCACACATCAGGGCCGATTGCCCGGACAGCTTCATGGGCCGCAACGAAAGGCGTTGTCACGGGCCCATTGAATTCGCGCTTCGCGCGCTCGGCCACTTCGATTCGGCGGGTACCGCGCTCGCGTGCAGCGACATTTCGCAGCGTCGCGATTGCCTGGCTGTGCGGGGCCAGTGCCTGATCCAGTAATGGCAGCAACAATTGCAAGGACAGCTTGATGTCGCCTATCAATCCCAGCGCCGTTCCATGCACTCTGCCCAGTTGGTGGCCATCGCCGGTCAATTGAATGAGACGGCAATGAGGGGGGATCGCCGGGCCTTGCGAGTATTGGTAACTGATCAGCGAATGGCCGCCGAGAAGCAAGACCGCATCGAAGTCAGCGAACGTTTCGCGGATATCGGCAGCTTTGGGTGGCAAGGCTCCGCGCCATTGAGGATGAGCGGTGGGGAAGGGGATATGCCCGGGCCAGGATGGCCCGAAGACCGGCGCGCCAAGTGCTTCGGCGAGGCTCACCGCTTCCACTTGGGCATTCGACTGGAATACCTCTTCCCCGACGATAATCGCCAGACGGCCGGGGGTAACCGTCGATAAGGCGTCAGCCAACGGGTCAATCGCCGCAGTCACCGCACCTCGTTCGATTCGCGACGGCTGGCCAGCATCGGCATCGGTGTGCTGCTCCATCACGTTGATCGGTAGCGAAAGGAAAACCGGGCCGGTCGGCCCTGTGCGGCAATCTTGAAGAGCGCGACGCAACAGCATCGGGATATGTTGGGGGTGCTGGATTTCCTCCGCCCATTTGACGCTCGGTCGGGCCAGGCTGACCAGATCACCATGAAGCAGCGGGTCGGTCACGCCATGGCGGGTATCCTGTTGGCCCGCAGTGATCACCAGCGGCGTGTTCGCCATCTTCGCGTTCAGGATGGCGCCCATCGCATTGCCAAGGCCTCCTGCTGTATGGAGGTTGACGAAACCGGGGCGGCCGGAGGCCTGGGCATAACCGTCGGCCATCGCCACGACGGAGGCCTCCTGAAGGCCGAGCACGTAGTGAATATCGGAGACGCCCGAGAGCGCATCGAGCAAAGGCAACTCCGTTGTTCCCGGATTGCCGAACACATGGCGGACGCTTTCGCTGTGCAGTACTTCCACGAGCAGGTCCGCGCCGCGTTGCCCACGGATGCTGGACGGGACACCGGGAGTCGAAGGCATGGCGCGAAATCTCACTCAGTTGGAAGAAATACTTTACCCAGCTTTTGTGGCCATCGGATTGCCAAATGGTAATGAACCACCCGTGCGGCGCCGCTGAAAGCCCTGACGCTGGGGTTATTTGAAGCCGGCAGTGACTTAACGTCCGCCCATTCTTTCGAGGGATTGGCTTTTTAGCGGCAAATCGCTGGTACGCTTGTCCGAGGCTTTGCGAATCGCATTGCACAAGGCCCGGACGATGGGTACGTAGCTCAGCTGGCTGGGCTGGCAGGCCTGGAGCGCACCCGTAGGGTTGATCAAATGTACCGCGATGTGGCCTGGCAGCCATGAGACGAGTGGCCAGCGGGGGCGTTGGGCGATCGTCGGGCACAGATCCGCCGCCGTCATATCAAATTCAGAAGATGCCACGAATGCGACCCCCATCAGGCACGCGCCTTCAAGCTGGGCGCGTAGGCGACCGGGGTTTTCTACAGCGCCCAGGTCAGCGACAAATACCGTGTCATGCACAATCAAGCGCCCCTCGTCGCTCAGCTCGACATCAAGTACCGCGGCCATGCAAGTCTGCGCATCGTAGTGTGCGGCGATGCCCTGGGTTCGGCAACCGCCTGAGGGCTTGCCCCAATGGCTTCTCGTGGCCGCTTCAGTGATGACGCTACGCATTCGCCGGGCATCGAAACCTGAGCGTTGCGCGGCGCCGTCGGCCCGTGTTGATACCGAATCGATCAGGGAAAGCAGGTAGTCTTGTTGATCGAGCCTGCATGCAGGGTCCTGTGCGGCCATGAATCGCTGTTCGGCGCGCAGGCGAAGCAACAGGTCTTTGCGGTTCAGGATACCGCCTGGCGATGGCCAGATGAATTGATCAAGCGCGCTGTCGTGCCCGTCAGGGTGGTTCATTTGCGTTTCTCCTTCCGCCTGATGACAAGAGCTCCGGCAAAAAGCAACCAAGGGTGCGGAATCTCTGGTTAAGCCAGGTTCCTGCGGGAGCGGGCAGGCTCGCTCCCGCAGGTTCACGCTGTCGCCGCAGGAGCAATCCTGGCATTACTTTAGGCGCAACGATCTGACGTCAGGGTGACGGGAGGCTGACAGGAACATGTCAGGCAATAAAGGGGGCCGGGCAGGTGATGCATACAGTTGAGTCTGGCCTTCTTGTCGTCGGCTTGCATCACCCGCCCACGTTCAAGCCACGATCTGCGCTGCTGCGCGAGCCCAAGGGGTCGCTGTCCTTGCTGGCATCGAAGGAGACAAGCTGCTAACGGTGTCGAGCCGATGAATCTGCTCGGCTGACAGTTCAACCGACAGGGCAGCGAGGTTGTCGGCCAACTGCTCGACCGAGCGTGGCCCGATGATGGGCAACGACCCGTGCGTGCCGGACCAGGCGATGGCGACCTGACCGGGGCTGACGCCCAGTTCGTTGGCGATGGCGATCACCGTATCTAGGACCTGTGTACGCTGCTCGCTATTCTCTGCCTGGAACACCTTGCCACCGAGGCCCTCGGCGCGTCCTTTCTCGCCCTTGCGGTACTTACCGGTCAGCATGCCTCCGCCGAGTGGCGACCAAGTGACGATACCCAATCCCAACGCCTGCGAAGCCGGGAACAGATCAGCCTCGGGCTCGCGGTGGACCAGGCTATGCTCGAATTGCGCCGCAGCGATCGGCACCGAGTGGGTGAGCTCGGCAAGGGTGACGGCACGCGATAGCCGCCAAGCAGGGAAGTTGGAGAGGCCGGCATAAAGAATCTTACCCGCGCGGGCGAGATCCTCGAACCCACGGACGATTTCTTCGGTGGGCGTGACATCATCCGGCCAATGCGCCCAGTAGAGATCGATGCGATCGGTTCCGAGTCGCTTCAGGCTTGCCTCTACCGAGGCCACCATGGCTTTACGACTATTGCCGGTGACGAGGCGATCGGCATTTGGCTGCGCGCCTTTGGTGTACTTGGTCGCCAGGACGAAATTCTCGCGTCGGCCCTTCAGAAGGGTCCCGAGCAGCTCCTCGGATTGTCCGAACTGGTAGATATCGGCCCCATCGATGAAGTTGCCGCCGGCCTCCGCGTAGGCATTAAAGATTGCCGTGCTGACATCGGGATCCGCGCCGTAGCCCCAGCCTGTGCCAAAGTTGCCTGTCCCGAGCGCGACCTGGGACACACTCAGTCCTGTTTTGCCGAAGGATGCATATTTCATGTTTTCACCATTGATCAAGTCGGGATGGTATTTTCAGACAGTGCCGGCGCAAAGGCCTGGGCGTCGCGTGTTTCGCGGGTAACGGGTGCGCCAGGATCGGTCTCAACCTTGGCCATGAGAGATCCCCTGTGTGGCTGCGGGATGATCGAAGATCAGGCAGGTGGTCGTCGCGTGCGCGTACAGTTTGCCGTCGGGGCCAATGATCCGGCCCTCGGCCGTCGCCACTGTACGCCCCGCATGGATGACCTTGCCCTCGGCACGCACCAACGGGACCTGGTCGTTCAGGGGGCGCACCATGTTGACCTTCAGCTCCAGCGTGGTGTAGCCCTTGCCTGCGGGCAAGGTCGAGTGCACCGCGCAACCTACTGCCGAGTCGAGCAGCGTAGCGAACCATCCGCCGTGGACGGTGCCCAGTGGGTTGTAGTGCCTGCGCTGTGGGCGACCTTGAAAGACGGCAATGCCGGGCTCCATGTGAATCGGCACGAAATCGAGCGTGTCGCCGATGGGTGGGGGAGGCAGTTCTCCAGCAAAGATCGCTTCGAACACTTCCATGCCTGTTCGACCGGCGATCTGATCCTGCGGCGCGGTATCGGCGACCAGCAAGCGCGCACGAACCGATTTTTCCTCCGCGTTCCAGTGAGCAACGACCTGATCGACTTCCATCGGCATTTCCTTCTCTCCAGACAATTGCATATGCAAATATTGCAGGTACAATATACCCCATGAAAAATACTATCAAGCCACAGGGCTGCACCAATCTGAAGCTGCGCCAGCTCAATCGCATGGTGACGCGTCACTACGACCGCTACGTCGCCGAGTCCGGCCTCAAGAACACGCAGTACGCACTGTTGTCGCATGTCGTCAGGCTGGGGCCTATTCGGCCGAGTGACCTGGCCAGGCAAATGCAGATGGATAATTCGACCTTGACTCGAAACATGCAGTCCCTGACCACTCAGGGGTGGTTGGAGATTGGTGCAGGAGGCGATGCCCGCAGTCGCCTTGTCGAAGCGACCGAGGCAGGACGCGTAAAGCAAGCCGAAGGCCAGCGGGCCTGGAAGGAGGCACAGCGCGCGCTCAATGGTCTACTCGGCGTGGAGCGCGTGGCTGTATTGCACGAATTGCTCGACGCATGCATTGCGAGCCTTGACGACGATCTTGATGAGTCCCCATCAGAATGACTCGCCGGCTTGCTTGAGCGATACACCCCATCTCGGGTGTGAGGATCCAATCACACCCAGTTCAGACCCGCATGAATTTCTTGATTCTCTCGCCGCACTGATCAGCTCGGATCATCCCAGGCTTCGCATCCAGTTTGACCAGGCCGTCCTCCATGAAAACCACCCTGTCGGAAATTGACATGGCGAAGTCCATTTCATGGGTCACGATCAACATGGTCATGCCTTCTTTTGCCAGGTCGCTGATCACCTTGAGCACATCGCCGACCAGTTCCGGGTCAAGGGCTGAAGTAGGCTCATCGAACAGCATGATGTGGGGATCCATCGCCAATGCGCGGGCGATTGCCACGCGTTGTTGCTGGCCGCCCGACAACTGATGCGGATACTTTTGCGCGTGGGCCAGCAGCCCGACCTTGTCCAGCAGGGCGTAGGCGCGCTGCTCGCTGATGGACTTGTCGCGGCCGTGATAGCGCGGCGCGAGGGTGACGTTGTCGAGAATGGTGCGATGGGGAAACAGGTTGAAGCTCTGAAACACCATGCCGATGCGCTGTACCCCGTGGCGTACTTGTTGCGTGTTGGTGTTGTCACCGGCGTGGATATAGCTTTCGCCGAACAGAATGATCTCGCCCTGGTCGATGCTTTCCAAGGCGTTGACGGTCCGAATCAGCGAGGTTTTTCCCGATCCCGACGGACCGATAATGGAAATCACCTGACCCACGTTGACATCTAGGTTGATGCCCTTGAGCACGGCGTGCTGGCCGTAGCGCTTGTGAATGTTGACCAGTTGCAGGGCGGGTGCCGAGCCAGGCCCCGGCGCTGTACGAGCGTCCGCCGGAGAGGGCGCCGCCGGTGACGCGCGCAGACGCCGCAGGCTGATGTCATCCAGCGTTTGTGGCTTGCGGTTGTTGAGCTCCAGGTGTTGCTCCAGCCAATGAAACAGCCAGCCGAGCACGGTCACGATCAGCACGTAATACACCGCCACGGCCGACAGGGTTTCCATGACCAGGAAGTTTTGCGCGTAAAGGCGCTGGCCCACGGTCAACAGTTCGGTCAAGGAAATCACCGAGACCAGCGAGGTCAGCTTCACCACGGTGATGTATTCGTTGATCAGTGTCGGCAGGGAAATGCGGAACGCCTGTGGGATGACGATCAGGCGCTGCAGGCCGATCAGGCCGATGCCCAGTGCGCGGCCGGCTTCTTTCTGGCCTTTGGCAACGGATATCAAGCCGCCACGATGAATTTCCGCCATGTACGCCGCCTCGGTCACCACCAGCGCGAACAGGCCGGAATAGAACGGGTTGGACAGTACGCCACGGGTGATCGGGAACATCTGCGGCAAGTTATAGACGAACACCACCAGTACCAGCAGCGGCACGCTGCGAAAGAACCAGATATAAACCGACGCCGGCACGCTGATCCAACGCGTGGCCGAAAGCTTGGCCGAAGCCAGCAGGAAGCCCAGCAGCATGCCGATGAACCAGGCCAGCGTGCTGAGTTCCACCACCGTAATGCAGGCTTTCCAGAAGTCCGAGACCGAAAACAGAGAAAAAAAGTAGGGCCATTCAAATTGCATGTGTACCTCCAACTGCTGGCGTCGACGGAGGCTTCACCTATGCCGGGCAGTCAAGCGAACGCCGCCGACTGTGGGAGCGGCCTCGCTCCCACAGGGCTGCACTGAGTCAGTTAGTCGGTTCTTCCAGGTTGTATTTCTTCAACAGGGCGGCGTATTCACCTGACGCTTTCGTCGCGTCAAAGGCCTTGAGCAGCGCCTGATAGAGCGCGTCGTTGTCCTTTTTGACGTAAATACCCAGTGTCTGTTGATAGATCGAGTGCTCGGTGCTGATCACTACCCGGCCTTTGGTGCGTTCCGCGATCATGCCGGCGGCGCCGTCGATCTCCACCTGAGCCTGCACGTTGCCGGAGAGCAGCGCTTGGGTCACTTCAGGGGCGGACGGAAATTCGCTGACCATGATCGCGCCCTTGTTATTCGGGACGCAGTAATCGGTCGAGAGTTTGTTGAATTGCGTCACCCAAGTGGTGCCTTTTTCCAGGCCGACCTTCAGGCCGCAGAGGTCTTCCGGTACTTTCGGTTTCAGCGGGCTGTCCTTCAGCACCATGATCGCTGCGCCGGTCTTGGCGTATGGGATGGTTTGCGCTTGAGTCTGCCGTTCGGGTGTGATGTACATGCCCGAGATGATCGCATCATAGTGACCGGCGTTCAGGCTCAGCAGCAGGTTGGAAAACTTGGTGTCAACGAAGTCAGCCTTGAGGTCCAGATGTTTGGCGAGTAACCGCGCCAGTTCGGGGTCGGAGCCGACGACATTTTTTTGTTCGTCGTATGATTCGAAGGGCGGATAGGTGATTTCCATACCGACCTTGAGGGCGCCGGGTGTCACCGTCGTCGCTGCGTGGGCTCCTGCCGCACCGAGGATCGCGAAGGCCAGCAGGGACAAGCGGACAGCGATATTCATTGGATTGCGCATCATCGGTGACTCCACGTCGAAAAAGTAGGATTGGACTGGTTTTGAAACAGGGCTGTTTTGGAACTGGGCGGGGGCATCAGGACGCTTCCTGCGTCTGGTTCTTCAAGTGACCGAAGCTCGATGGCTTGCGTGCGCGCTCATACAGCTTGAGTTCGCCGCGTTCGACTTTGCGGCGCAGGTATTGATAGGTTTGCAACGCTTGACCAAACATGTGCTCACCGATGGTGATTTCCTCGTAATCCTTACCGCCTTCAAGAAACTGCGGCAGTGGCTTGATTTGCGTGTGGAAGTCGCACGCATAGAAGAGTGGGAACGAGTAGCGCTCTTCGCTGACGCTTCGCACTCGGTGAGCCGTAGCGACGAATGTGCCTGCGGTCATGACCTCCAGCATGTCGCCGATGTTGACCACAAAAGTACCGTCCATGGGCGGCGCATCAATCCATTGCCCCTGGTCGTTCATCACCTCGAGGCCTGGCTTGTCGGCAAGCAAGATGGTGAAGCACTCGTAGTCGGTATGCGCACCAATGCCGGGCGCGTCTTGAGCCGCCAGGTCAAACGGGTAATGGATCAGGCGCAGCTTCGACGGGGGGCGAGTCACCATTGCCTCGAAATAGTCTTCCTCCAGGCCCAAGGCGAGGGCGAAACCCTTGAACAAGCGACGACCTAATGCAAACACCGCGGCGTAGTAAGCTTCGACGGCGGGACGGAAGCCCGGCAAGTCTGGCCATTCGTTGGCCCCGATCAATGGCGTGCCGGCAATGACCAGCGGATCGTCTTCGCTCACTTCGAAACCGATATCGAAAGCTTCCTTGTGATCCGGTTTGCCTTTGGCATAGACCTCTTCACCTTCAGGCACAAAACCCTTGTGGCTGCGTGAAGTACCGATGTAATGCTGCATTTTGTACTCAAGCGATTGGGCAAACAGGTCCTTCGCCGCTTGACGCAAGCCGTCGATCAGTGACGGCTCGATGCCGTGGTTCTTGATGTACAGGAAACCGACTGCGCGGGCGGCGTTACCCAGTTCTTCGGCCACTGCCTGGCGCTGAGTGATGTCGTCGCTGTACAGCCCGGCGATGTCCACCACCGGAATGCGATTGAAGTTGGCGGTCGTTGGTGTTTTGTCAGGCATGAGGCAGCGCTCCTTATCGGGTTGAGGTGCAGGCGAAACGCCGAAAATGCTCGCGCTCGGTGTTTGCCATCCACACGTTCAGCGACCACAGATCGGCCACCGGCACGTTGGTGAAGGGCAGGTGATGCAGATAGCCGTCGGCGCCGAACTCCGGTGTCAGCGTGCTGACCTGATACCCGCGTTTTTCCTGGGATCGCCAGATGGCCTCCCAATGTTGCTGATGGAAGGCAAGCGCTTGGCTGTACTCGGGGGCGGCGGGGTGAGGCACTTGCGGTCCCTGGTCATAACCGACTCGGGCCTGGATATGGTGAACGCGTTCGACGAAGGCGCTGAGGTCGTCTTCCGGATCGTTGAGCAGGCGTTCGCAGGTGACGACCCAATGACTGATGTCGCTGGTGAAGCGCAGGTCCGGCAGTTGACGAATCAGCTCGAGGGTGACCCAGGGATTGAATAACGAGCGAGCGCGATGGGTTTCAAAGGCGCACACCTGGCCATGCTTGCGCGCGACGTCCATCGCGCGGCCAAAGAAGTCGACTTGCTGTGCCAGTGGCCAGCGGTCGTTGCCAGCCAGCAGATTGACGAAGCGCGGTGCCAACTCAGCCGCCCAGCCGAGTTTTTTATCGAGGTCCAGAAGGTGTTCGTCGACGGTTGCCGACTGTTCCGGTAGAACGTCGTAGGCGCTGAAGACGGTGCTGATATAGCTGACTTTGTTGATGCGTAGAAAGGCTGCGAACTCGGCGCGTTCGCTGGCGGTCATGGGCAGGCGGGCTTCCATGCCATCGAACCCGGCTTCAAGCAACTCATCGAGCGCTTGTGCCTTGCTCGCGGTATAGCCCCACAACGTTCGGAATATTTCCAGCTTCATCGATCGACTCCAAAGGTTCCTTCGCATGATTGACACAGCGACGTTGCGGCGCTAACCGAAACGCACAACGAACGGCAGTGACAATCAGAAAAGGCAAGCTTCGGGCCGCATCTCTATGGAAAGGCTCCTTTGTTGCCGCAATAGTAGGGAGGGGCGGTTGGCGGAAAGAATAGGGAAGCGCAAAAAGATAGTTCAGAGATTTCTAAACTATTGGTCAATGGCCGCGACCCTGATCGTCTGCACGCCCATGATGTCGATTGAGGTCATTTTTGTGTCACGACAGGCGTGTCATTAAGCTGTGGGGAGCCGGATCACCGATAGCATGCGCCCTTGCAAAGATGAAGAGTCTTTTGCTCTAAGGATAAGGTCTGCTGAGTAAAGAGGTCCGGTCGAATTGATCATATAAATCAGCGAACATTTTTCCGTGCAAATAGTGTTTGTATCGCTCTCGATCGAATCGAAGTTGCCGCATTTCTTTTTCCTTGCTCGGTGGAAGAGCCAGGAATGCACCCTCTTGCAATGGACCTATAGCGTGGGCTTGTAGCAATTCATCTAGCCCATCGATACTGGTTTTTGAACCGACGAAGTCAGCACCTTGTTGGGAAAACAGATCGTAACGTTCGTGTAGCTGGAACATTCGCAGGGTATTGACTGACTTGGCGCAGGTAGGGTCATAGGTGATCCGAACTTTCAACTGATCTTTGATGTTTTCGAAATCGCTTACAATGTCGACTATAGTGCTACCCGGCTTCTCGCAACGAAAATGCAGGGATTCCGAGTCGAACAGAGGGTGCAAATAGGAATGGTCGCCTGTATCCTCGGCGCCCTTCAGGCGAGAGTTACAGATCGAGCAGCTGGGAATGAGATTGTGCAAAGCCAATGCAAGATACGGGTAGCGATGCTGAGGATAATAATGATCCAGGTCTGGCCTGATGCCTTTCTCTGCTTCCTTTGTGGTGAGCATGTAAGCGTGATGACAATAGGGGCATATTTTGTAAGTGCTGCTTTTGCACAGTTTGTATGCTGACCAGCAATGTACACGCTTGGAAGTGAATTTTTTGTAATCGAATGTCTTTCTTAGAAAGGAATCCAGTACGGAGCGTTCGTGTCGAGAAATCTTTCGCTTCAGTTTCTCATAATAACGGATGGAGGACTGCAGTCCGCTCGGACTCTTAGCGGTTAACTGGATTTTGAGGAAATTCAAAAATTGCGTGGCGGGTTTCTCGATAGATGTTTTTTTGAGCGACTTTATTCCTTCGTTGATACATTTTTCCAAGTAACGATTGTGCGAAGCGTATGCCGTTTTCCAGACGTCCGATATATTGATCAGCATTACGAGCGCTCCTTGTTCAGCAGATAATCAATTTCCCTTGAGATGATAGGGTCCTCGATGATGCTCCGGACATACCTGTCTCGCTCCGTCATTTGGCCTTGGGCGGCATTGTGCAGAGTCTTATTAATTTCTCGGATGGCAAATGCACCCATCGAACGGGCACCAAACGAGCGGTTTAATACTAGTTGCATGGGGGCGCCGAAGGATGGCTGCGGTTCATCACTGTCAAAAGTCGCAACGAACTCTCGTGGCACATCAGTAGCCAGTAGAGGGGAGTGGGATGCCAGAATCAATTGTAGACAATCGATCTGGAGTTCCTCCTTGCATTGGCTCAAGAAGTCGTTGATTTGATAGACATATTGCCGTTGCCACTCCAAATGTAAAAATGCGTCGCCTTCATCGATCATTACCAGTAACTTGCGGAACCCACGGGTTCGCAATTCCTTCAATGATTCGTACAAAGCGATGATTTGTTGCATGATCGCCCATTGTCCTGAGCTGATATGAGGATACCCAAGTCGACAAAGCTTGAACGCTTCCAATCGTTCGAGTCTGACACGTTGCTCTTGGGTAATCAGGGGCCGAGTGTAGATTAGAACATTGCTGCTACTGCCTGGTGCTGGTTCGAAGTGCTCATGCCTAAGCAGGTATTCGGTCATTTTGGCAAGTCGGTGCAATTCAGGCAGGCGTGGATCATCTTGCGGCGAAGGTAAGAACTCAAAATCCAGATATGTTTTGAGAAAGCTGATGACCAAAACGATACTGGCTTGGCGCTTCTCCAGTAGTTGGGTAACTACAGCAAGGCAAGCAAAAACCTGATGCGCCCTGGCGCTTTGGTGTAGCTTGCGTAGCAGTAACTCAACGAGGGTCTGAAATTGTTCGGTATAGCGGGAATCTGCAAGGTTGTATTCCGACTGGCTGGCTTCAAACTCCGAGACATTATCAAATATTCGCTTGCGCTCTTCGAGTTCGGCGAAATTAAAAGCATCGAGGATGGCGGCGGTACGAAACTGCCGGTTTTTCAACAATGCTTCAGCTAACAGTCGAGCAATTTTTCGGTATTCAGCTCGCAATGTAGCGGTCAACTCTACGTCGAGGCCGAAGGCAGCCAGAATGTTAGAGTAGCGGTCTAGATTATTGAGATTTTCCACTGGACGCTTTGAGGCGTTGATGAAGTTTTTGGTACTGCGAAGGCTTGGCCTGTTTTGTGCGGGCGTGTAGTACAGGATTCCCCAATCGTTTAGCTGCTCCGGTGTGGCCAGGCGTTCGGTGTTGAGGATAATCTTACAGGGTTCGTCCAGTGATTGATTGCGTCTTGTGCCGAAAGCTTCAGCGATTTCTTGCAAGGTTCGAGTCTTGCCGGATCCATTCTTGCCAATGAGCAGAGAGATCGAATCGATGTCAAACAGGTTGAGAGCGCTGCTTCTTAGGTTAAGGGTTTTTCGCCCGGTTAATATTGTCCTGATCATGTGCTGGAGTCCATTGCGAATGCCGTCGATTAGAAGCCGCTCAAACTGGCAGAATCGGCTATTGCCAATTCGTGAATAGCGCCTACGCGCTACACCTGTGCCGCCACTGTAGCGCTACTCGCTACACCTGTAGCGTCTTTCATGGATGAATAGCGCTTCGCCCCATCCCTGAATCCCATCAAATCAAGCTGTCGGCCCTATTTCAAGTCAATGGCATGGTCATTGCTCCTTCACGGGTGCGCATCGATATGACCGCGCCACTAATAAGAAAAGGACTACGCCCATGAGACAGATTGGCCATGCCTCGTTTTCCGGTGTTCGATCTACCGTCGCCGGTATCCCTCTGAAATCCCTGGCCGGCGCTTTGCTGTTGAGCCTGGCCACTGCGTCCGCCTTGGCTTCTGAGACGCCAGCCAATGTCGACAGTCAGCGACTGATTGCGGCCGATAAAGAACCCGGCAACTGGATGAGCACCGGGCGGACCTATGATGAGCAGCGCTACAGCCCGCTCAAACGGATCAGCGACCAGAACGTCGGTCAGCTTGGGCTGGCCTGGAGCTACAAGCTCGATCTGGATCGTGGTGTCGAAGCCACGCCGATCGTGGTCGATGGCGTGATGTACACCACTGGGCCGTTTTCGGTGGTGTACGCGCTGGATGCCCGTAACGGTAAATTGATCTGGAAGTACGACCCGCAATCGGACCGTAACCGCGCGGGCGAAGCCTGCTGCGACGCGGTCAACCGTGGCGTGGCCGTGTGGAAGGGCAAGGTCTACGTGGGCGTGCTTGACGGGCGCCTGGAGGCCATCGATGCCAAGACCGGTCAACGCGCCTGGTCGGTCGATACCCGGGCCGATCACAAGCGCAGCTACACCATCACTGGCGCGCCCAGGGTGGTCAACGGCAAGGTGGTGATCGGCAACGGCGGCGCGGAGTTTGGCGTGCGCGGCTATGTCACCGCCTATGATGCCGAGACTGGCAAGCAGGCCTGGCGGTTCTATACCGTGCCCGGCGACCCCAAGCTACCACCGGAAGACAAGGGCATGGCCATTGCCGCCAAGACCTGGCATGGCGACGCGTTTGTCGAGCAGGGCGGTGGCGGGACGGCCTGGGATTCGTTTGCCTTCGACCCGGATTTGAACCTGCTGTACATCGGTGTCGGCAACGGTTCGCTGTGGGACCCGAAATGGCGCAGCCAGGCCAAGGGCGACAATCTGTTCCTGTCGTCGATTGTCGCGGTCAACGCCGATACCGGTGAGTACGTCTGGCACTACCAGACCACCCCGGGTGACGCGTGGGACTACACCGCGACCCAGCATATGATCCTCGCCGAACTGCCCATTGACGGGAAACCGCGCAAGGTGCTGATGCAGGCGCCCAAGAACGGTTTCTTCTATGTGATCGATCGCGCTACCGGCCAGTTGCTTTCGGCCAAGGGCATCGTGCCGCAAAGCTGGACCAAGGGCATGGATATGAAGACCGGTCGGCCAATCGTCGATGACGAGAACGCTGCCTATTGGAAGGACGGCAAGCGCAAGCTGGTGACGCCGGCCTTCTGGGGCGCGCATGACTGGCAGCCAATGTCCTACAACCCGAAGACCGGGTTGGTGTATATCCCGGCCCACATCATGTCCGCCTACTACGAGCACATTCCCGAGGCGCCCAAGCGCAACCCTTTCAAGAGCATGTACCAGTTGGGCCTGCGGACCGGAATGATGCCGGAGAATGTCGACGGTCTGTTGGAAATGGCCAAGGGTTGGTCGGGCAAGCTGATCGCCTGGGACCCGGTCAAGCAGCAGCCGGCCTGGGAAGTGCCCTACGTGACGATCTTCAATGGCGGCACCTTGAGTACCGCCGGTAACCTGGTATTCGAAGGCAGCGCCGATGGCCGGGTGATCGCCTACGCGGCCGACACCGGTAAGAAACTCTGGGAGCAGCCTGCGGCCAGTGGGGTGATGGCAGCACCGATTACCTACAGCGTCGATGGCGAGCAGTACGTGACGTTCATGGCCGGTTGGGGCGGGGCATTTTCCACCTTTGCCGGCGCCCTGTCGCTGCGTGCCGGGGTGCAGCCCTTTTCCCAGGTGCTGACCTACAAGATTGGCGGCACCGCCAAGTTGCAGGAACCGGCGCCGCGTCCCGATACCCCGAAACCACCCGCGCTGAGCACCGACACCGCGGCCATCGAGGCCGGCGGCAAGCTCTATGACGGATATTGCTCGCAGTGCCATGGCATCCACGCGGTCAGCGGCGGCGTGTTGCCGGATCTTCGCAAGCTGACGCCGGAGAAACACCAGATGTTCCTCGGCATCCTGTTCGGTGGGCGTGTGCCCGATGGCATGCCGTCCTTTGCCGATGCCTTTACCCCCGAGCAGGTCGACCAGATCCATCAGTACCTGATCAAGCGGGCCCACGACCTTCAGGACGAAGGACTGGCCTGGAAAAAATTCAGCGCCAAGCAATAAGCCTCCGGCCGGCCGGTAGCCTTGCCGGTCGGTCGCACATCCTCGACAGGAGAGACGCGGATATGAGTGACATCATCTACCAGAACTACATCGCCAATGCCTTTATCGCCAGCGACGAGCATCTTGAGGTCCATAACCCGGCCAACGGCCAGTTGCTTGGGCGCGTGCCCCAAGGCAGCACCGCCGAAGTCGAGCAGGCCATCGCAGCCGCGCGCCAAGCCCAAAAGGCCTGGGCTGGCCGCCCGGCCATTGAACGTGCGGGCTATCTGCGCAAAATTGCCAGCAAGGTGCGCGAACACGGCGAGCGTTTGGCTCGGACCATTACTGCCGAACAGGGCAAGGTCCTGGAGTTGGCGCGGGTCGAAGTGAATTTCACGGCCGACTACCTCGACTACATGGCCGAGTGGGCGCGGCGCCTGGAAGGCGAAGTGCTGAGCAGCGACCGGGCCGGCGAGAGCATCTTTTTGCTGCGCAAACCCCTCGGCGTGGTCGCCGGGATTTTGCCGTGGAATTTCCCGTTCTTCCTGATCGCCCGCAAGATGGCGCCAGCGCTGTTGACCGGCAATACCATCGTCATCAAGCCGAGTGAAGAAACGCCGATCAACTGCTTCGAGTTCGCTCGCCTGGTGGCCGAGACGGATCTGCCCGCTGGCGTCTTCAACGTGGTGTGCGGCACCGGAGCTACGGTCGGCCATGCGCTGACCAGCCACCCAGGCATCGACTTGATCAGCTTCACCGGCAGCGTCGGCACCGGCTCGCGGATCATGGCCGCTGCGGCACCGAATATCACGAAACTCAATCTGGAACTGGGCGGCAAGGCCCCGGCCATTGTTCTGGCTGACGCTGACCTGGACCTGGCGATCAGGGCCATTACGGCCTCGCGGGTGATCAATACCGGGCAAGTGTGCAACTGCGCCGAGCGAGTCTACGTCGAGCGCAAGGTGGCCGATGCGTTTATCGAAGGTATTGCGGCGTCCATGGCGGCCACCCGGTATGGCGACCCTCTGGCCGAACATGGGTTGGACATGGGCCCGCTGATCAATCGCGCGGCGCTCGACAAGGTGGCGCAAATGGTCCGGACCGCGAGCGGGCAGGGTGCGCAGATTATCACCGGCGGCGCGGTGGCCGATCTAGGCCAGGGTTTCCACTACCAGCCAACCGTTTTGGCCGGGTGTTCCGCGAACATGGAAATCATGCGCAAGGAGATCTTTGGTCCGGTGCTGCCGATCCAGATTGTCGATGACCTTGACGAAGCGATTGCACTGGCCAATGACAGCGAATATGGCCTGACCTCGTCGATCTACACCGCGAGCCTGAGCGCTGCCATGCAGGCAACCCGCTTGCTGGATTTTGGTGAGACCTATATCAACCGCGAGAACTTCGAAGCCATGCAGGGCTTCCACGCCGGGACGCGCAAGTCAGGCATTGGCGGCGCCGATGGCAAGCACGGGTTGTACGAGTACACCCATACCCATGTGGTGTACATCCAGGCGTGACAGTTCCACTGCCATCAAAAAGCGCCCAGGCCGGATTCACGGTCTGGGCGTTTTGCATAGGGGATCAGAGACGGTCGTTGGGTTGCACTAAACGTTGCTTTTTCATCTGTCGATAGAGCGTCGAGCGAGCGACCCCCAACTCGGCGGCTGCCGCGCTGATGTTCCACCGATGCCGGCGCAAGATTTCCAGCAGATTCGACGCGGGTGGTTCGCTGCCCACGGACGGGTTGGCCAGCCGGGCATACGCGTCGCCCTGCAGCAGTTCGGCGGGGAGGCAGTCGACATCGACATTGCCGTCCTCGGCCATCGCCACCGCGTAGCGCAGGGCATTGATCAGTTGGCGGATATTGCCGGGCCAGGACGCCTCCAGCAGGCATTGGCGGGCCTGGGCGGTGAGCTGCACACCCTTGGCTTCGGCTTGGCTGTCGAGCAGACGCTGGATCAGTTGCGCGCGGTCATTGCGTTCGCGCAAGGGCGGCAGACTGAGGTTCATGCCGTTGAGGCGATAGAACAGATCCTCGCGAAAGTGTTTGTCGCGCAACATACCTTGCAGGTCTTGGTGCGTGGCGCAAATCACCTGGATGTCCAGTGATACCGGCATTGGAGCACCGATGGGGCTGATCTCCCGTTCGGCCAGTACGCGTAGCAGACGGGTTTGCAGATGGGCTGGCATATCGCCGATTTCATCGAGAAACAGCGTGCCGCCATTGGCCAGTTCCAGCTTGCCCTTCATGCCTTTTTTATCGGCACCGGTGAAGCTACCGCCACGGTAGCCGAACAGTTCACTCTCGATCAGGCTCTCGGGGATTGCCGCGCAGTTGAGTGCGATAAAGGGCTCGTCCCGGCGCGCGCTGGCCTGGTGAATGGCTCGTGCGAAGGCTTCTTTGCCAGTGCCCGTCTCGCCGGTGATCAGGATGGCGATGTCTTTGTCGATGACCTTGCGCAAACGGCGCACGGCCTGCTGTAGCGTCGGGTCATCACCGGCCAGTTGCTCCAGATCGGGGTGGCGGGGCCGCTGTGCCTTGGCCGGCGCTGGCGCCAGACGGTGATGGCTCGCGGGGATGCGCAGGCTCAGGTCCAGTAGCGCTTCGTCGTGCCGTGCACGCAGGCGCAGGCCGCGGGCGCCGCCGTTGGTCAGGCGCAGTAGCTCGTCGACGCCCATGGGCAGCAGTTGGTCGATAGGGCCGCCCAGCAGATGTGGGCCATCGGCCTGGTCATGGGCAACAAAGGCCGCGTGATTGGCACCGATCACTCGACCACTGTCATCCAGCGCCAGCAATTGCTCGTTGGCGAGATCGGCAATCTCGTCGATGGGCTTGAGCGATAGGGTCAGCCGATCCCGGTAGTTTTGGCGAAAGTGTGCGTTCTCGATCAAGCGGGCATACAGGATCACCAACTGCAGGGTCAGGTATTGGCTTTCCTTGGGTCCATTGCTGTTCAGGCAAGTAGCGTTCAAGCAACCCTGCAGAAGGCCCTGGGCGTTGAAAATCGGCGCAACGGAACAGCTCAGGCGAGCATTCGAGGTGAGGAAGTGCTCCTCGCGGTGGATGATCAACGGCTCGGCCGCAGCCAACGTGGTGCCGATGCCGTTGGTGCCGGCGATGGACTCGTCCCAGCGCGCCCCGACCACCAGGCCCGAGCGGACATAAGGAACAGGCTGGTCGGGCAGGCGAGCATCGAGGGTGATGCCGTGTTCATCGCTGAGCAACACCGCGAAGCCGGCTGGTACCACGCGCCGGGCCAAACCGCTGACGCCCTGGCTGGCGATATCGAGGTACTGTTGGTGTCGTTGCTGATGCTGGCGGATATCTTCGGCGCAAAGAACATCCAGGCGCGCGGACGAGGAGGGATCGAGTCGATGTTTTATGACGCTGCGATACCAGGACTGGGCAATCACCCGGTCCGGCCTGATTCGCCGCTCAGGGAAATGCTCGTTGACGAAGGCAGCGAGTTCGCTCGGATGGGGCTGCGCGCTATGCCGAGTCATGGGAGGCTCCGTGTAGCGTGCCGCTTCAGAGGGCGGGCACGGCGTTATTGTTATAGGTGCGACGAGCCACGGCCGTCAGGGCTTTAAGATAGTCCCTGTTCGCGGTTGACGCTATGCCAGGCCACATCTCAAGCACCCGGAAGGATTAAGTGACGCCACCGCTTACATCCGGTGATGTTCCAGCAGGAAATCCACGAACAGCCGCACCCGCGCCGGCATTGCCGAGCCCCCCACGAACACCGCATGGATCGGTTCTCGGTCGCCTGGGTTCCAGGCTTCCAGCAGCGGTATCAGGTCTCCGCGCTGCAGGTCCTCGCTCACGGTGAACTCGCCGATACGGGCAATGCCGGCACCGACTCGCGCGAATTGTGCCAACGCTTCACCACTGCTGCATTCGATGTTGCCGCTGACCTTCAGGGAGAACTCTCGTCCGTCGCGGATGAATGGCCAGTTGGGTTCGGCGCGCCGAAAGTTGAAGCGTAGGCAGTTGTGCCGTAGCAGGTCCTCCGGTTCCACCGGGGTGCCATGGCGCTGCAGATAGTCGGGCGATGCCACCACGACCTGGCCGGTGTCGCCGATCCTGCGCGCGGTCAGCGGGCTGTCCGGCAGATGGCCGAAGCGCACCGCCACGTCGGCCTGGCCACCGAGAATGTCGACGACTTCATCGCCCAGGGTGAGGTCGACGACGATGTTCGGGTAGCAGGCGCTGAAGGCTGCCACCAAGGGAACGATGGCCTGCCGCCCATGGCCAAGGGCGGCGCTGACGCGCAATCGGCCCCTGGGTACGCCCTGGTCGGCGATGGCTTCTTCGACCTCGTCCATGTCGGCCAGGATGCGCCGGGCGCCGCGCAGGAACGCCTCGCCCTCGGCGGTGAAGGTGATCGCTCGGGTGGTGCGCAACAGCAGGCGGGTACCCAGGCGTTGTTCGGTACGCGCGATGATCCGACTGACCGCCGAGGGTGTCAGCCCTAATGCACGCGCGGCGGCTGACAGGCTGCCTTCCCGCGCCACGGTGGCGAACACGCTCATTTCACCTGACCTGCCGTTGAAGTCCATTTGTGCCTCTTGCGCAAAGGTGATTGCCAGAAATGCTATCTACCGCCTGAAAAGACGGGATCGTAGCATTCGCAGCATAGATGAGGAGCCTTCCATGCGTATCAATCCACCACTTGTTGCACTCGCCATTGGTGCCTTTGGCATCGGCGTGACCGAGTTCGCCCCCATGGGCATGTTGCCGGGCATCGCTGCGGACCTCGGCGTTTCCATTCCCGCCGCCGGTCTGTTGGTCAGTGCCTACGCCCTGGGCGTACTGCTCGGCGCGCCGTTGATGACCCTGACCACCGGCAGGATTCCCCGGCGCTATCTGCTGATCGGGCTCATGGCGATTTTTACCCTGGGTAATCTGATGTCAGCCCTGGCGACCGATTACTACAGCCTTATGGTCGCCAGGGTGGTGACCTCACTGAACCACGGTGCGTTCTTTGGCGTTGGCTCCATCGTCGCCGCCAGCGTGGTCGCTCCGGAGAAACGTGCCGGGGCGGTGGCGGCCATGTTCATGGGCCTGACCCTGGCGACCATCGGCGGCGTGCCGCTGGCCACCTGGTTTGGCGAACTGTTCGGCTGGCGCACGGCATTCTGGGGTATCACCGGCCTCGGCGGGGTGACCATGGCCGCGTTGTGGTTCGCCTTGCCCAACCTGCAAATGCCGCAAGGCGTCGGCGTGCTGGCTGAAATTCGGGTACTGGGCCGTGGTCCGGTGCTGGGGGCGTTGGCCCTGACCGTCGTCGGCTCGGGGGCAATGTTTACCGTCTTCACTTACATCGCACCGATCCTCAGCAACGAGACCCACGCATCCACCGCTTACATCACCGCCATGCTGGTGCTGTTCGGTGTGGGATTGACGCTGGGCAACATGTGGGGTGGCAAGGCCGCCGACCGCTCGATAGACCGTACCCTGATCGTTTCGCTGAGCGTGCTGATTCTCGTCTTGCTGGCGTTCACCGCGCTGATGCGTTGGCCACTGCCGGCCGCCGTGGCCATCCTGATATGGGGTATCGCCAGTTTCGCCCTGGTGCCGCCGCTACAGATGCGCGTCATGGAAGCCGCCAAGGACGCGCCCAATCTGGCCTCGGCGGTGAATATCGGTGCCTTCAATCTCGGCAACGCGATAGGTGCGGCGCTGGGCGGAGCGGTGATCAATGCCGGGTTGGGTTATCCGGCGATTTCCCTGGCCGGAGCGGCGATGGCGGGTCTGGGGCTGCTGATGGTGTTGGCTTTTGCCTGGCGTTCCAGAGCGGCTGCAACGGCGGTTGCGTGACGATGCTGTGAGGGGGGGACTGTTAGTCCCCTTCGCCTCACGCGCCTGCTTGGCCATCGTGCGGCTAAACCCGCTGACGGATTGCCAGAGATAAAATCGAAGGCGGCTTGGGTGACGGCCGGCAGTGGGAAGCGATGCCGCGCACCGGGCTTGCACCCAATCCAAAGCGGGCTCATGAAGCCCGGGTGAGGAGACCGGGCATGACCCGAGAGCCTGAAGCCGGGCCACGGTTTGACTCCAGGCTATCTGGCGTTGCGGGAAAAGTGACAGACAAGAATCACTTCGCCACGGCCGACATCAGTAGCTTGCGAATCTCTCCGGTAATCGCACTTTTGGTGCCCTGTTCCAAGATCCCCACCCGACGTACGGCCAGGTCGCCCGGTAGCGGTAGCACCCGCAGGCTGGGGTCTTTGTGCCAGTCGAAGTTTTTCAGCAACGGCACGATTGCCACACCGACTTGTTGGCGAACCAGATCGGCGATGCCAATGATCGAGTTGAGCTCCAGGATCTCCAACGGCTCGACCGATTCGCTCTTGATGATCGACTGCACTTTTCGGCCCACTGCCGTGGATCTGTCGTAGCGAATGAACGGCTGCGTCCTGAGCAATTCCACGGCGTCGTCGATACCGGCGGTTTGTGTGGCATTGGCAAGCATGACGATCGGTTCGTTGTAGAGCAGGGTCCAGCTCAAGCCATCGAAGTTCTGCCGCGTGGTCTCGATCAGCAAGGCGGCGTCGAGCTTTGCGGCCTGTACGAGGTTGACCACTTCATCGGAGCGAGCGGTCATCAGATTGACCGATATCCGTGGGTGCAGCTTTTTCAGTTGCACCAGGCAATTGGCGAGCAAGCCCATACCGGAGGTAATGCCGCCGATGGACACTTCACCCTCCATGGCCATGTCATCGGGCGCTTCGGCGATCATTTGCTCGTAGTCCGCCAGCAAGCGCTTGGCTTTGGGCAGCAGCAACACGCCATCGCGATTCAGCTTGATCTGCCGCTGGCTGCGGTCGAACAGCGGCCGGCGCATCTCTTCCTCGAGTGCGCGCATTTGCTGCCCGACGGCGGCGTTGGTGAGGGCCACGCGTTCAGCCGCGGCGGCAAAGCTGCCGTACTCGGCAACGGCGATAAACGTCTTGAAAAAACGGATGTTGCTCATGGGGTGGTCCCGTAGCCGTGGGCAGGTCTTATTGTAAATATTTTGTTCAAGATCGATAAAGTTTAATTAGTTTTTCTTTTTGTGGCGCCCGGCCAATACTCAAACCCGAACTGACTTGGCGAATTTTCCACACATGAGCAATCCAGAGAACAATCCTATCGACGCCGCCTTGCGCGCTGCCAGGAGCGTCTATCACCTCGGCGTCACGACGGTGTACTCGCACCAGGAAGACAGCCGTTTTGCCTACACCCTCTATGTGCCCGAGAGCATCGAGGACAGCACTCGACCCGTGGACCTGGTGGTGTCGTTGCACGGTTCCACCCGTGCGATGGAGATTTATCGCAATGGCTTCGCGGAGTTCGGCCGCTGGAACGACTGCGTGGTTCTGTCTCCGCTGTTCCCGGTCGGTGTGCTGGGTGATGGCAATGGGGATGGTTATAAGCAGTTGGTCGAGGGCGACATTCGCTACGACAAGGTTCTGCTCGACATGATTGCCGCCGTGGGTAAGCGCTACGGGCGCTGCTTTGACACCTTCGCGTTGTTCGGTTACTCGGGCGGCGGGCAATTTGCGCATCGATTCTGCTATCTGCACCCGGAGAAACTTTGGGCAGTGTCTATCGGCGCGCCGGGTTCGGTTACCTTGCTGGATGCCGACCAGGACTGGTGGGTCGGGGTGCGGGACTTCGCGACGCGCTTCGGCAAACCACTGAACCTGCAAGCCTTGCAGCAACTGCCGGTGCACATGGTGGTGGGTGATGCGGACCTCGAAACGTGGGAAATCACCCATCGCGAAGACGGTAAACACTACATGGCAGGCGCCAACGCCGCCGGACGCACACGCCCGGAACGCCTGGCGACCTTGAAGGCAAGTTTCGAAGCCGCCGGTGTCCAGGTGCACTTCGACCTGTTACCCAATGTGGCCCACCAGGGCATCAAGGCCATGCCGGCGGCCCAGGATTTCTTCGCCAGGGTATTGCGCCACAAACGCAGCCTTGGCTGATACAACGCTGGTAGATGCACTCAGAACAGACCGTATAACAATAACCAAGGATTCAACCATCCTGACGCCGGTCCTGCCTTGGCCCTCGCCATTGACCGGAATATTTCTTCAAGGAGTCTTTCTCCCGTGAACAGTTATGTGAAGGCGGCGCTGGTCGTCGCGATATCGGCGTGCACAATGTCCATGGCCGTGGCGCAAGACAAGGTCATCCGTGTTGGCCTCAATGGTGATATCCGTAGCACCGACCCGGGCGTCAACCGCGACGACAATACCGACGCAGTGATGATGCATATCGTCGAGGGGCTGGTGGCGTATCGCGAAGACACCAGCATCGCGCCAATGCTGGCCCGCACGGTCGACATTTCGCCGGATGGCCTGCGCTACACCTTCACCTTGCGCGACGGGGTGCACTTTCAAAATGGCCAGTTGATGACGGCCAGGGAGGTGCAATGGACGTGGCAGCGTTACCTTGATCCCAAGACCCAGTGGCGCTGTCTGGCGGAGTTCGATGGCCGTGGCGCAGCCAGGATTGTCGATGTCTCCACCCCCGATGCGAAAACCGTGGTGTTCCAGCTAGACCAGGCCAACGGCTTGTTCCTGGCCGCGATGGCCCGCCCGGATTGTGCCGGCAGCGGCATCCTGCACCCGGACTCGGTGGCGGCTGATGGCAGTTGGCGCACACCGATCGGCACCGGCCCGTTCGCCCTGGGCAAATGGCAGAAGGGCCAGTACGTCGAGCTGGATCGCTTCAAGGCGTACACCCCGCGCACGGAGGCAGAGGCGGACGGTTACACCGGCAACAAGCAGGCATTTATCGACAAGGTGCGTTTCGAGGTGATCCCCGATTCGGCGTCGGCCAAGGCCGCCTTGCTGTCTGGTGGCGTGGACTTGCTGCCGGACGTGACGGCGATGGACGCTGCACAACTCAAGCAGGTCAACAACCTGGAGATTCAGGTCAGCCCGATCATGACCATCAGCGGCTTGTTGTTCCAGACCCGCGACCCGTTGCTCAAGGACGTGCGTATTCGGCGTGCGGTGGCGCTGTCCCTGGATTACGCGCAGATGGTTGCAGCATTGTCCGATGGCTTGTCGGTGGTGAACAACTCGGTGATTCCTACCGCCAGCCCCTATTACGACGCCGCTGCGCACCAGGGTTACACCTACAACCTCGACGAAGCGCGGCGCCTGTTGAAAGAGGCGGGTTATGGCGGCGAAAAAATCCGCATGCTGGTCAACAAGCGTTACCCGCAGATGTTCGATATGGGCTTGCTCAGCCAGGCCATGACCCAGGCGGCGGGGCTCAATATCGAGATGGAAACCCTGGAGTGGGGCACGCAACTGGAGCGCTACCAGACCGGCAGCTACCAGATGATGTCGTTCTCTTATTCGGGACGGTTCGACGCGGCGCAAAGCTACGAGTCGGTGATTGGCGACAAACAAAAGGAACCACGCAAAGTCTGGGACAACCCCGAGGCCCTGGCGATATTGCGTGAAGCCCAGCGTGAGTTGGACCCCGCCAAGCGCCGGCCCCTATTCGACAAGCTGCATGCCTTGATGCTCAAGGATGTGCCGATGGTGGTGATCTACAACGGTACAGCCATCGGCGCCATGAACAAGCGCATTGAAGGTTACCGCTCCTGGCCCGTTGCCAAGCCACGCCTGTGGGGCGTGAAGCTGGCCGACACTACCCACTGAGGCATACGGCTATGTTTCGATTCATATTGCACAGGCTCGGCATGGCGGTGCCGACCCTGTTGCTGATCTCGGTCATTGTGTTTGCCTTGATCCGCCTGATCCCCGGTGACCCTGCGCTGCTGATGCTCGGCGACATGGCCGACCCGAAAAGCCTGGCCGATATGCGTAGAAGCCTGGGGCTGGATCATTCAGTGGTGACTCAGTACCTGGTCTGGCTCAAGTCGGTGCTCAGTGGCGACCTTGGAATATCCATCAGCAGTCGCCAGCCTGTGCTGGAGTTGCTGGTCGAGCGTTTCAGCGTCAGCGCCACGGTGGTGCTGGTGGCAGTGTTACTGGCGACCCTGCTCGCGGTGCCGGTGGGCTTGCTCGCGGCCTGGAAGCAAAACAGCGCGATGGACCTGGGCCTGGTGGCGACTGCGACGTTGCTGTTGTCGGTGCCGAGTTTCTGGCTGGGGTTGCTGTTGCTGTATGTCTTCGGCATTCAGTTGGGCTGGTTGCCGGTGATCGGCTACGTCGGCTTCGCCAGCGACCCTGTGAAGGCGCTGACGTATGTGGTGCTGCCGATCATCACCTTGACCCTCGTGGAGTTCGGCGCCATTGCGCGGATGGCGCGGGCCAGCACCATTGAAGTGCTCCGCCTGGAGTACATCGCCCATGCACGGGCCAAGGGCTTGTCCGAGCGTGCGGTGCTGTGGAAGCACGCCTTGCGCAATGCGTTTGCGCCGACCTGGACGCTGATCGGTCTGATCCTCGGCAATTTGCTCGGCGGTATCGCAGTCCTGGAGACCGTATTCACCTTGCCGGGTATCGGCCGGTTGATGGTCGATGCGATTTTTTCCCGCGACTACCCGGTGCTGCAAGGCTGCCTGCTGCTGGTGACGTGCATCTACGTGGTGGTCAACCTGTTGGTGGATCTGCTGTATCCGTTGTTCGATCCAAGGGTGAAGCTATGAATCCCAAGACTCCTGCTTTGCCGACCGGGCTGGTTACTCCGCCTCGGCGGTCCTGGCGTTACCCGCCGCTGAATGCATTGATCGGCGGCACGTTGCTCGCCGCCCTGGTATCGCTGGCTCTGCTGGGCGTGGTGTGGACGCCGTACGACCCACTCAAGCTGGACCTGTTGTCGCGCCTGCATGCGCCGAATGCAACGCACTGGCTAGGCACTGACGAATTCGGCCGCGACGTATTCAGCCGTTTGATCATCGGTGCGCGCACCAGTCTGTGGATCAGCCTGCTCTCGGTAAGCGTGGCGGTTATCTGCGGCACGGTGATCGGCATGCTCGCCGGTTACCTGCGTGGTTGGACCGATCGCGTGCTGATGATGCTCAACGATGCACTGCTGGCGTTCCCCGGCATTCTCATGGCGCTGGGCATCATGGCGATCGTCGGCGCCAGTCAGTACGGCATCGTGCTCGCGCTGGGCATCGCTTACACCCCCTCGGTGGTGCGAGTGGTGCGGGGCAGCGTGTTGTCGCTGCGGGAGCTGGAGTTTATCGAGGCGTCGCGAGTGATTGGCAACTCGGAGTTGTACACCATGTTCCGGCACATCACCCCGAACTGTCTGGCGCCGCTGTGCGTGCTCGCCACCAGCATGTTCGGCTGGGCCTTGCTCTCGGAGAGTGCGCTGAGCTTCCTTGGCCTTGGGGTGCCACCGCCCGCCGCCACCTGGGGCAGTATGCTTTCGGCCAGCCGTACCTACATTTCGACTGCGCCGTGGTTGGGTATCTTCCCGGGCATCTTTATCAGCCTGACGTTGTTGGCTATCAATCTGTTCGGCGATGCCTTGCGTGATCGTCTCGACCCGCGCATGAGGAAATGAGCATGAGCGCTCCGGTTACGTTACTGGCTGTTGAAAATCTACAGATTCGTGTCGGCGCGGACGGTCCGCTGGCCGTCGATGACTTCAGTTTCACCATGGCCCCCGGTGAAATCGTCGCGTTGGTGGGCGAGTCGGGCAGCGGCAAGACCATGGCCGCCCGTGCTGCCATTGGCTTGCTGCCGGCGCCCATGCAGGTGTGTGGTGGTCGTATCCTCTTTCAGGGTGAGCCACTCGATAGCGGCAATGCCAAGGCAATGCGCAGCGTGCGCGGTGCACGGATTGGCATGGTCTTCCAGGAACCGATGGTTTCGCTCAACCCGGCCTTGACGATCGGCCGGCAGATGAGTGAGGCACTCAAGCTACACACCGCGCTCGACGCCGCGACTATCCGTCTGCGCTGTATCGCCATGCTGCAGCGCATCGGCATCAAGGACGCCGAGAAGTGCCTGGCGTCTTACCCGCACCAGTTCTCCGGCGGCATGCGCCAACGCATCATGCTCGCGTCGGTGATGTTGCTGCGCCCGGCACTGCTGATCGCCGATGAGCCGACCACCGCGCTGGATTGCCTGGCACAACTGGACGTGATCGAGCTGATGCTGGAACTGACGCGTGAGCAAGGCACTGCGATCTTGTTTATCAGCCACGACCTGTCCCTGGTGGCGCGTTATGCCCACAAGGTGGTGGTGATGCGCTCGGGTAGGGCGGTGGAGCAAGGCCGGATCGAAGACATCCTGTTCGCACCAAAGGCCGAGTACACCCGGCAGTTGCTGGAAGCGCTGCCACGCCGTGGCGAGCTGGTGCCATTGCCGTCGGCCGACCGCGCGCTGTTGCAGGTTCAGGATGTGTGCATCGAGCATCCCGGCCCGCGCAGTTTTTGGGGGCGCAGCGTGCCAAAGCGCGTGGTGCACTCGGTGAACCTGAGCATCGCTCCCGGCGAGACCCTGGCCCTGGTCGGTGGTAGCGGCTCGGGTAAGACGACCCTCGGCCGTGCGGTGGTCGGATTGGTCACGCCATGTGCCGGGTCGATCCTCTTCCAAGGCGTGGACATACTCAAGGCCGCCAACCGCACGCATCGCCTGCACTGCCAGATGATTTTCCAGGACCCGTATTCGTCCCTCGACCCACGCATGACCGTCGGCCAGATCATCGCCGAGCCGTTGCGCCATGAGCCAGGGCTGACACCCGCGCAAAAACGCCAACGGGTCACCGAGACCCTGGTCGACGTGGGCCTGCCTGAACAGTTCCGCGAGCGCTTTGCTCATCAACTCTCCGGTGGTCAACGCCAGCGCGTGGCGATTGGCCGGGCGCTGGTCAGGCGGCCCAAACTGGTGATCGCCGACGAGCCGATCTCGGCATTGGATATGACCATCCAGAAGCAGATCCTCGAACTGTTCGAGCGTCTGCAACGCCTATATGGGTTTGCCTGCCTGTTTATCTCCCACGATCTCTCGGCGGTGGAACGTATCGCCCATCGCGTGGCGGTGATGAATCAGGGCGAGGTGGTGGAGATGGGCTCGCGGGACATGATCTTCGACACCCCACAACACCCCTATACCCGCCGGCTGCTCGCGGCGGCCAGCCCCTTGGAGAAACGTGCGGATGGCAGTTATCGCCTCCGTGCCAGCGTGATTTAGCGACTGCTGTACCCCAGGCCACGGTTTGAACCCCGACCCTTCGTAAATCAGTGATTTGCGGAGCCGGCGAAGCCATGGCCGAAGAAAACAAAAACAAACCCACTCAACCTGTCTGCCAGGAACGTACACATGAATAACCGCATCACCAAAGTCGTTATCAGTGCTGGTGTCATGGGCGCCGGTTTCATGCCCCTGTTTGCCCAGGCTGACTTCGTCGCTGACAGCAAAGCTGCGCTTGAACTGAAAAACTATTACTTCAACCGCGACTACCGCGAATCCAGCGGGCAGAACAAGCGGGCGGAGTGGGCACAGGGGTTTATCCTCAACGTTGAATCGGGTTTCACCGAAGGTACCGTCGGTTTGGGTATCGACATGGTCGGCATGTTGGGGGTGAAACTCGATTCCAGCCCGGACAACTCAGGCACCGGGTTGCTGGCACGCTCAAGCGTGGCCGAGCCGGGCTCCCCCAGCTATGCCCGTCGCGCCCATGACAACTACGCCAAAGTCGGTATCACCGGCAAGGCGCGCCTGGCGCAGAGCGAGCTGCGCGTGGGCTACATGGTGCCGGACTTGCCAACCCTGCAACCGAACCTCAGCCGTCTTTTTCCACAGAGCTTCAGTGGTACGGCGCTGGTCTCCAAAGACATCGACAACCTGACGCTGAACGTGGGCCAACTGGATCAAGTCAAGCAACGTGACTCGACTCACTACGAGGACATGGGACTTACCAGCCAGTACGGTGCCTACAAAAGCAGCGCCAAAAGCGATGAGTTTCGCTACGCCGGCGGCGAGTACAAACTGACGCCCAGCACCGTGGTCACCTACCAGTTCGCGCAGCTGGAGAGCCTGTACCAGCAGCACTACCTGGGTCTCAAAAACAGCTTCAAGTGGGGCCCTGGTACGTTCAAGACCGACATCCGTTACTTCAACGCCAACGAAGACGCCGCGGCGCTGGCCGGCAAAGTCGATAACCGTGCATTGAGTACCCGTGTGGGCTACGGCCTCTATGGCCACAGCCTGAGTGGTGGGTACCAGGCGCAGTACGGTTCGACACCGTTCACTTATGTCGACGGCACCAACACTTACCTGTTCACCGAATACCAACTGGCCAACTTCTCCCAGACCGGCGAACGGGTATGGCATGCCCGCTATGACTATGACTTCGCCACGCTGGGCATGCCGGGGCTGTTGTTTTCGACGCGTTATGCCCGGGGGGACAACGCCAGGGTCATCGGCTTCAACGGGGAAGGGCGTGAGTGGGAGCGTGATTTCAGCCTGGGCTATGTGGTGCAGAACGGCACTTTCAAGAACGTGTCGCTGCGTTGGCAGAACGCCAACGCCACCAGCAACTTCGCCCGCGACACCAATGAAAACCGAGTGATCCTGGGCTACACCCTGGCGCTCTGGTAGCGGTAACGACGCGCAGCAGGGTGAGCCTGTTGCGCGTCCAAGCAGTGTAATGAGGGGATAGATCAGATGACGAGTTTGCCGTTGCGGCGGGCAGCGCCCAGTCAACAACGCGTATCGGCGCGTGGCGTGAGTGATTTCATCGATGCGGTGAATGCCGCGGGCCTGGAACTGCACAGTTTCATGCTGTATCGCGAAGGCGCGGTGGTGGCCGAAGCATTCTGGGCGCCTTACCGTGCCGACCGGCTCCACGTCCAGCACTCGGCGACCAAGAGCTGGGTGTCCATGGCCATCGGGTTGTTGGTCGACGATGGCGTGCTGTCGCTGGATGCCAAGGTCGTCGGTTTTTTTGCCGCCGATTGCCCGGCTCACATCAGCGAACACCTGGCGGCCATGACCGTGCGCGATTTGCTGACCATGCGTACCGGTCACCGGCAGGGCATCTCCGGGGGAGCCTGGCGCGGCCGCAGTGAAAGCTGGGTCAAATTGTTCCTTGATGAGCCGGTCGAAGACCCGCCAGGACAACGTTTCATCTACAGCAGCGCGTCGAGTTTCATGCTCTCGGCGATTGTCACGGCGGTCAGTGGCCAGACAGCCTTTGAACTGTGCAACGCACGTATCTTTCAACCCATGGGCATGGGCCGCATCGAGTGGGACCTCGCGCCCGGGGGCTATAACACCGGCGGTAATGGCTTGAGTTGCTGCACCGAGGATTTGCTCAAGCTCGGTGTGCTGCACTTGCAGCAAGGCCGCTGGGAAGGGCAGCAATTGCTGTCCAGCGAGTGGGTGGCCGAAGCCACGCGCGGGCATGTCGAGGATGTATGGATGGGGACCTTCGACGGCAAGCGCTACCTCGGGCGCGATGAATCAGGCGACGCCGGCATCACGCGCCGCGAGGGCTACGGTTACCAGTGGTGGATGACCCTGCACGGTGGCTACTACGCCTCCGGGGTGTTTGGTCAGCAGTGCATTGTGCTGCCGAAGCAGAAGGCGGTGATTGCGTTTACGGCTGGGCTGCCTTTGGGCGAGCGGCGTTTGCACGGCCTGCTGTGGGAGCATCTGTTTCCTGCCCTGGACGTGTCGGCCGACAGCGGGGCCGATGAAGGGCTTGCCGCACTGTTGGCGCGCCAGCAACTGCCACCCCTGGCTGGCGCGTCGACCTCGCCGCGCCAAGCCGAGTTCAGCGGCACGTTCGAGATGGAGGCCAATGAAGACCAGGTCAGCCAGGTGCGCCTGGTGTTCGGCGCCGGCTACTGTGAGCTTTACCTCACGGATCCGCGTGGGACCCACTGCATTCGCGCCGGATTCGCCGACGCCATCGAAAGCCGCACCAGCATGACCGGCCACTACCTGCATCACCAGTACCAGGCGCCCATCACTCCAGTCGTGGCGCAGGCGGCCTGGATCGATGGGGTGTTGATCATGGCCTGGCAATTTGTCGAAACGGCGTTTTGTGATCGCGTCATCTGCCGGCTTGAGCACGGCACCTTGTCTGTAGACCGCAGCGTCAATGTCAACGCAGGCCCGTTGCAGCGCCCGACGCTGACCGGCCATCCGAGTAAAGCTCTGCAGGAGTCACTATGAACGATATTACCCATCCGACAGGTTCCGCGCGTGGCGCGTTCTGGGCGCCGTTTACCCCGATGCGCCAGTTCTTGCAGCAACCGATGATGTTCACCAGCGCCGACGGTATGTACTACACCACCACCGATGGCCGGCGTGTACTCGATGCAATGGCAGGGTTGTGGTGCGTCAACGCCGGGCATGGCCAGCCCAGAATCGTCGAGGCCATTCGCGAAGCGGCTGGGCGCCTGGATTTCGTCTCGTCGTTCAAGATGAGTCACCCCCAGGCCCTGGAGATGGCCGAGCGCCTGATCGGCATCAGCCCGGCGGGCATGGAGCAGGTGTTCTTTACCAACTCGGGTTCCGAGGCGGTGGACACCGCGCTGAAGATCGCCCGGGCGTATCACCAGGCCCGGGGCGACAGCCGTCGCACCAAGTTTATCGGGCGGGCCAAGGGGTACCACGGCATGGGGTTCGGGGGCCTTTCGGTGTCGGGTATCGGCCGGCAGAAACGTGACTTTGGCCCGTTGCTGGGAGAGGTGTCACACCTGCCGCTGCCGTACGACGCGGGAATGCGTTTCAGCGTGGGGCAGCCGCAGCAGGGCGTGGCTTACGCCGAGGCACTGTCGCAACTGCTGGACATCCAGGACCCGGGCACCGTGGCCGCGGTCATCGTCGAGCCGGTAACCGGCTCCGGCGGCGTGTATCCACCGCCTCAGGGGTATTTGCAACGATTGCGCGAGATCTGCACCCGGCACGGCGTGCTGCTGATATTCGACGAAGTGATTACCGGCTTTGGTCGCGTCGGCGCCAGCTTTGCCGCCCAAGCGTTCGGCGTTACGCCGGACCTGATCACCACCGCCAAAGGCCTGACCAACGGCGCCGTGCCCATGGGGGGTGTGTTGGTCAGTGGCGCGGTGTATGACGCGTTCATGGCCGGGCCGGCGAACACCATCGAGCTGATGCACGGCTACACCTATTCGGCGCACCCGCTGGCGTGTGCGGCTGGGTTGGCGACCATCGAGGTGCATCGTGAATTGGGCATCAACCAACACGTCAATGCAGTCAGCGGCCTCTGGCAGTCTGCCGCGCTGACGCTGCAGGGCGTTGGTCCGGTGCTGGACGTTCGCGCCATCGGCTTGCTCTGTGCCGTGGAGCTGGAGCCGCGTCCCGGTGCCATCGGCGCGCGCGGCAGCGAAGTCGCACAGTGGTGCTTTGAGCATGGCGTACTGGTGCGCGGCTCGGGTGACACCATCGTGATCTCGCCGCCGTTGGTCATCAGCCCGCAAGAGATCGCCCAGGTGTTCGACACCTTGGCGCGTGCGTTGAGTCAGGTTGCCTGAGGGGAGTGGATCGCATGTCTGATTTGTTTGAGTTCTACATTGATGGCGACTGGGTCAAGCCGCACGGCGACACCGTCGAAACGGTGGTCGACCCGTCTACCGAGCAGGTGGTTGCGCGCATCATCCTGGGTGACGCCCATGATGTGGACCGCGCCGTCTGCGCGGCACGCCAGGCTTTCCCCGCGTTCGCCGCGAGTTCGCTTGAGTCGCGTATCGACCTGCTGCACAGCATTATCGAGGCCTACGAACGCCACAGCGAGGCTTTAATCGAAGCGGTCCACCTGGAGATGGGCGCACCACTTTCCCTGGCTCGCAATGCTCATGTGCCGGCGGGCCTGGGCCATCTGGTACAGGCGCTGCAAGTGCTGCGCGAGTACCGCTTCGAACGTCGCTTGGGCAATTCGCTGGTGGTGCGTGAGCCCATCGGCGTGAGTGCCCTGATCACGCCTTGGAACTGGCCGCTCAATCAACTCACCTGCAAGCTGGCGCCCGCCTTGGCGGTGGGCTGCACCGTGGTACTCAAGCCGAGCGAGCGCGCGCCGTTGTCAGCCCATATCCTCGCCCAGGTACTCCATGAGGCCGGAGTACCCAAAGGCGTGTTCAACCTGGTCAACGGCGACGGCCCTGGCGTGGGCGCCGCACTGGCACGTCACGCTGATGTGGATATGGTTTCCTTCACCGGCTCGACTCGCGCCGGTATCGCGGTGGCCAAGGCAGCGGCCGATACGGTCAAGCGTGTGTCCCAGGAACTGGGCGGAAAATCCGCGAATATCCTGCTCGATGACGCCTACCTGCCTGACGCGGTGCGGCACGGCGTGTTGGGTTGTATCCGCAACAGTGGCCAATCATGTAATGCACCGACGCGCCTGCTGGTGCCCCGTGCGCAACAACAGGCGGTGATCGATATCGCCAGAGAAGTGCTGGCACAGGTGTGCTTCGACGACAGTAACCCGACCTCGGCGATCGGTCCGGTGGCGAACGCCCAGCAGTTCGAGCGGGTACAGGCCATGATCGCGCGGGCCATTGCCGAGGGTTCGCGGTTGATCGCCGGAGGGCTGGGACGGCCACAAGGGATTGAACGCGGTTACTATGTGCAACCGACGATATTTGCCGACATCACGCCGGATAAGTGGGTGGCACGCGAAGAAATCTTCGGCCCGGTCCTGGTGATCATGCCCTATGACAGTGAGGCCGAGGCGATAGCCATCGCAAACGACAGCCCTTACGGCTTGTCGGGTTACGTCACCTCGGCAAGCCTGGAGCGCAGCCGCACGGTTGCCCGCCAACTGCGCACGGGCATGGTCCACCTCAACGGCGCACGGGCTGACCAGGCCGCGCCGTTTGGTGGCTATAAGCAGTCGGGTAATGGACGTGAATGGGGTGAGCTGGGGTTTGACGAGTACCTGGAGATCAAGTCGCTGTTCGGGTATGAGCGGTTACAAACTGTCGGCTCATTGCCGTAGCGTGGTATTGCGCAGATAGCGCGGGGTCCGGCGGATTGCTCGATATGCTCATCATCCGGCGATCAGCGCCGGCCAGGCTCGGGGCATATCATTTAGCGATCCGTTACCGAGACTTGGCTTGGCTGTTGGAGCAATACGCGAACGTTGTGCGTTCCCCTTTATTGAGTCAGAACCGCAGTCAGAAAACGGTTTTCTTGAAGGGGCGAGCGGATACGCCCCGATAGAACGACAAAATGGCCAGCACCTGCACGACGACCGCGCCTGTCACGACGGCGACGATCGCGTGATTCGGATCGGTGAAGGCGGAGCGTACCAGGCCGAAAAATGCCGGGGCGAAGGCGTAGGTGGCCTGACTGATCGCGACCATCAGGGCGATCACCCTGGCGGTTTGTTCACGGCTGAACTCGGTCTGGGCTATCAGTGGCGGCAAGGAGGTGGCATTGCCAATGCCCGAACCGATCAACACCACGGCTATCCAGGCCACCGTCGGGTGAAGGTCCAGGCCGAGAAGCATCAGCGTGCCCAGCATCTGGATGGCATAACCGAGGCAGGCCAGTTGTCGGCGGTTCATGCCTTGGATCATCAAGCGTGCGGCGACGTATCGCCCGCCCATCGCACTGGCAGTGGCCAGGCCCATGGCGAATGAGGCCTCATGCGCCCCCATGCGACCCACCAGGATCGAGTACAGGTGCGCGATCAAGCCGATCTGGGCGAACAGCCCCAAGGACATGCCGGCTGCCAGGGTGCGGAAACTTGCCGAGCTGAGGGTCTGCTTGGCGGTCCACGGCGTGGCGCTGGCGCTGATCGGCACGGGTTCCGGTTGGTCTGCATTGTCGGGATGTTGCCCCAGGCTTTGTGGGCTTTTGTTGAAGACCAGGAAAGCGAAGGCGCCTATGAGCAACACCGCGATAATGCTGATCACCAGCGCCGCCATGGCAAAGCCGAAACGCTCGATCAGCAACACCCACAGCGGCGAAAAGATCACGCCACCCAGGCTGGCGCCGTTGTAGGCCTTGCCCAGGGCCTTGGGTCTTTCCTTGACGTACCACGGCGCGATCAGGGTGTTGACGGCCGCGGCACCCAATGTCACCCAGCCAATACCCGAGCAGAGGGCGCCGCTATACAGCACCCATAACTGGTTGGCGTGAGCCCAGATGTTCACGCCGATGCCCAGGAGGACACTGCCCAGCAGGGTGATGGCGGGTATCCCGAAGCGTGCGTAAAGGCGTGGCAGGTTGGCGATAACAAGCGTGCCGCTGAGAAAGTGCAAGGTCACGGCAGCCGAGACCTGGGCGATCGGCCAACCCGTGCGCTCCATGACCGCTTGCATATAAATCGGCGGGCCATAGAAGCCGATCCCCCAACCGATCATCGCCAGGATGAACGTGCAGGCCAGTACGGTTTTGCCAAAAAAGCGGGTGTGTGTCATCGCCATCTCCTCCAGGGTGGCTCACAGACTATGGGATCGACAGGTTCCTCAATTCGAGGTGCGTCGAACTATGGATGTCGAGCGATTGCTTCCTGGATTTGGTTTTCGCGTCACTCCGGGACGCTGCTGCCGGCGGGTACGATGCACAGGCAGTTCAACTCACAGCCCTGGAGCATCCGCTACATTGAATGGAGCTGAGCTTCAATCGCTTCCTTGTCGATAATCGACCAGACCTCACGGATCCTGCCGTCCTCGAACGCGTAGAAGACGTTTTCCGTGAAGGCGATCCGTGCTCCATTAACAGCAAGCCCCAGGAACTCCCCAACCGGCGTGCAATTGAAGGCCAGGCGAGCCGCCAGCTTGGGTGGGTCGATCACCAGAAATTCGACTTCAAAGCGCAAGTCGGGAATGTCCCGATAGTTCGCTTCCAGCATGCTTTGATAGCCATGCAATCCTAATCGTCTCGCGTTGTGAACCACCTCCTGGTGCACAAAAAGGCCCAGGTTTTCCCAATCCTGTGCATTCAGGCAGGCAATGTAGTCGTTATAAATATCTGCAAGATTCGAGGTCATGGGGACTGATCTCCGCTACGTTTCTGTTCAAAAAAGCATAGTCATGCTGCAGCTTCGGCCTGCTCGTCGTGACGTCGGCAGCTCCATTGAGTGTGCCAGCGACATATCGAAAAATAATGGCGTCGATCTGTCGATTTCGGCCAATGCCATTCGATTAACCCATAGAGCCGCCACACGGACGGCCTAATCCATTCACTCTCAGGAGATCAGAGCATGCGATTTATGGTGATCGTCAAAGCCAGTCCGGAATCGGAAGCCGGAGAAATGCCTAGCGAGGAACTGCTGGCCGCCATGGGTGCCTACAACGAAGAACTGGTCAAGGCCGGGGTGATGCTCGCTGGTGAAGGCCTGCACCCCAGTGCCGAGGGCGTGCGCGTGCAGTTTTCCGGCAAGGACCGGACGGTGATCGATGGGCCCTTTGCTGAAACCAAGGAGTTGATCGCCGGTTTCTGGATCTTCAAGGTCCAGTCATTGCAGGAGGCCATCGACTGGGTCAAGCGCTGCCCCAACCCGATGGTCAGCGACAGTGAAATCGAGATCCGCCAGATCTTCGAGCTCGAGGAGTTCGGCGAGTCTTTAACCCCTGAGTTGCGCGAGCAGGAAGAACGCTTGCGGGTGCAGATGTCTGGCCAATCCTGAAACCGACTACAGGAGACCCTACCATGAGAATCATTCCTTACCTGACCTTCAACGGTAACTGCAAGCAAGCCTTCGCTTTGTATAAAGAGGTACTGGGCGGCGATCTGTTTTCCATGTCTTTTGCCGAGGCCCCCGAGGAAACCGGGATGCCCAAGGACCCCAACCTGATCATGCACGCTTGCCTGACCGTCGGCGCCTTCAGCCTGATGGCCTCCGATTGCCCGCCAGGCCAGCCGTTTCGCAAGCCGCAAGGCGTGTCGGTCTCCCTCAATGTCGACAGTGTGGAGGAGGCCGAGCGGCTGTTTAAAGGCTTGAGTGCAGGTGGCAGCGTGTACATGCCCTTGGAGAAGACCTTTTGGGCGGAACGCTTTGCCATGTTCGAAGACCGTTTCGGGATTGCCTGGATGGTCAATTGCGAGGGGGAAAAATAAGTCGAGCGCAGCCCATGGATGGACGACTCGGGTGAACCTTGCGCCAATACTGCGTTCACTTATTGAGGTGCCGTTTTAAGTGGTCCTGTGGGAGCGAGCAAGTTCGCTCCCACAGGGGGCCAGTCTGAATCTGGCGGCCGCCCTCCAGTGCCGATAAGGACTTCGCATGCACCCAACCTCATCCACATTCCCCTTGATCACCGCCGTCGAACGCGAACTCAGTCCGCGTGCGGTCAGTACGGGAATCGTCCTCGGTATCCTGCTGACGCCTTCCAATGTCTATGCCGGGTTGAAGATCGGCTGGTCGTTCAATATGTCGATCATCGCCTTGCTGGTTGGCTATGGCATCTGGCAAGGCTTGGCGAGTCGATCGGTGGGGCGACTGCCCTGGACGCTGCACGAAAGCAATATCAACCAGACCGTGGCCTCTGCCGCTGCGTCGATCATTTCCGGTGGGTTGGTCGCTCCTATCCCGGCCTATACCTTGCTGACTGGCCAGCAGTTGGACGCCATCCCCATGGTGGCCTGGGTCTTTTCGGTGAGCTTCCTGGGGATCTGGATTGCCTGGTACTTGCGCCCGTCACTGCTCAATGACAAGGCGCTGAAATTTCCCGAGGGCATGGCGACCCTGGAAACCCTGCTGCATATCTATAACCACGGCCACGAAGCCGCGACGCGCTTGAAGGTGCTGCTCAGCGCCGCGTTACTGTCCGGGTTGGTCAAGGCGGTCGACACCTTCATGTGGGCCATCCCGCGCTGGTCTCCGAGCGCCCAACTGGAGCGCCTGACGTTTACCGCCGACCCTTCGCTGTTGTTAGTGGGGTTCGGCGGGATCATCGGTATTCGCGTGGGCCTGACCCTGCTGCTCGGTGCCTTGCTGGCGTGGGGCGGGTTGGCGCCGTGGCTGCTGGGGCAGGGCCTGGTGCGGTTGCCGCATGGCAGCAGTGGCCCGCAGTTCGCGGCGCTGGTGGAGTGGTTGCTCTGGCCGGGGGTGAGCCTGATGGTCTGCTCGACCCTGGCCTCGTTGGCGATTCGCTTGTGGGCATTGCACCGGTCCACCAAGGCGGGCGGCGGGGCGATCTGGACGATACCCAAGCCTGGGCCTGCCGTCGGTTTCATACTGTCGATCATCCTGGTGGTGAGCCTGCAAGTGCTGTTGTTCGGCATCAATCCGTGGATGGCCTTGTTGACCATCCCCTTGGCGATCTGCTTGGCGGCGGTGGCCGCCCGGGTGGTGGGCGCCACAGGCATTCCGCCGATCGGGGCCATCGGCCAATTGTCCCAGTTGAGTTTCGGCATCGTCGCCCCGGGGCAGGTGCCGATCAATCTGATGAGCGCCAACACCGCCGGTGGTTCGGCCGGGCAGTGCACCGACCTGATGAACGACTTCAAGGTCGGCCGGGCGATCGGGGCCACGCCGCGCAAACAACTGATCGCCCAGACCCTCGGCATTTTCGTCGGTAGCATCGTCGGGGTGTTGGCCTACCTGGCCCTGATCCCGGACCCGCCAACCATGCTGCTCACCGAAGAGTGGCCGGCCCCGGCGGTCGCCACCTGGAAGGCCGTGGCGCAAACCCTGACCCTGGGTCTGGATTCGTTGTCAGCGAGTATTCGCTGGGCGATTTTCATCGGCGGCCTGATCGGCTTGTTGTTGGGGATCCTCGACAGCCTGCTGCCGGCGCATCGGGCTCGCTACTTGCCAAGCACGGCGGCCTTGGGCCTGGCCTTTGTCTTGCCGGCCTCGGTGTCGCTGATGATGGCCCTTGGTGCGGTGCTGACGTGGCTGGTGAGCTGTCGCTGGCCGAGCCTCACGGAACGCTTCGCCATCACCGCGGCGGCGGGGTTGATTGCCGGGGAGAGCATTACCGGGGTGGGGGCGTCGTTGTGGCAGATGCTTACCAACGGCTCGTAGGTGCGGCGTGCCTACTTCAACGGCTAAGGCTGGCCTGCGGTCTTGGTGGAGACAATTTTGCCGTAGTTTTCTGCTGGCGGCGTCTCGACGACCAACATACGTCCTTTGCGACACTTGAACTTCACCCCTTTGCGCGGCGCCATGACTTTGGCCGTCTCCATGCACATTGCCTTGGAAGCAAAGGTTGGCCCTGGTTGTCGTTCCTCGACACAGCCTTCGAAGCCACTGCAGATCGTCATCACAACAAAATAAACAGTCATCATCTCGGTGTCGCTCCATTGAGAGATGCGATTAATTACTTCCTGTAGTCCAGGTCGGTGGCCTAAACGTTTTACGGGGGTTGCCTGCGGATGATGAGCTTCGATCTGAACCCCCAGCAATGGCACAGGGGTACCGTGCGTCGGGAAACCGTCGCTGTATTAATTTATTTTTATTTGGTTGGTTTTTGTGCCAATAAGTTGGCGTCATCCGGGGTGAAGTGGGCGGGCTCGAGGTGGCTTGGGATGGCCGTCACCGGGCGGTGAAATGGCGCAGAGAAACGAAAAAACTGTGGGAGCGAGCTCCCACAGGTTTTCTCTTGGTTGGCTGGTATTGTGCCGTCGGCCTGTTTCATGAGGACCTGGCAGTGCCCGTTTGGACAAGCTTGGCCTCGAGCCATTCCTTCAGCGCCAGTGTGGCGCAGGAGGCGAATTTCGCCGAGGGCCGGATAAGGTAGATCCCTCCTTTTGCCCCCAACTCCCAGTCCGGTAATACCCTGACCAGTTCTTTGTTTGCCAACGCACGGCTGAACAGCCACTCCCCCGCACCCAGGATGCCGGTACCTGCGATGGCTGCGCTCAAAAGCGCTTCACTGTCGTTGGACACCAGGGAGCCTTGGGGGCGTACGGTCACTTGTTCACTGGCGCTGATCAGCTTCCATTCAGGATATGACGCCAGCCCCGTGAACCCCAGGCAGTTATGATGGGTCAGCTCCGTGGGTGACGCTGGCCAGCCATATCGTTCGATATAACCAGGAGACGCGCAAAGAATGCGCCGATGATCGCCGAGGCGCTTGGCAATCAGGCGGCTATCGTTGAGTTCCCCCAGGCGTATCGCCACATCGAAGCCTTCGGCGATCACATCAACCAAGCGCTCGCTGTAGTTCACGGTGAGCGTCAAATGTGGATGGGCCGCCAGGAACTCCGGCAGTATCGGCGCCAACCAGAGCCTGCCCAGGGCGGCCGGCACCGCCAGCCGCAGATTGCCGCGCACCTCGGCAGCCCCTGACGCTGCCTCTTGTTCTGCTTCAGCCATCAACTCGGTTGCCAACCGCAGGCGCTTGACCAGAAGGGTTCCTGCCTCTGTCAGGCGGATATGGCGGGTGCTGCGTTCGAGCAGCCTGACCCCCAGCCGGGCTTCCAGCGCCGCGAGGCGCTTGGAAATGATCGTGGGGTGGCGCTGCAAAAGCCGAGCGGCCGCCACAAATGAACCTTGCGATTCGAGCGCGAGCAACGCGGCAAATTCGTCTGTGTGGCGGCTATCCAGTGTGATCACGTGTCCACGGCCTCCAGGCTTCTCAAGGACATCTCAGGGAGTGAGCAGGAGAGTACCTGAAGCGCGGCCGCTTTCCAGGTCCGCGTGGGCTTGTGCGGCGTTCTCCAGCGGGTAGGTTTTCCAGACGGCGGGTTCGATGATCCCGGCCTGGAGTGCAGCCAGGACGTCATTGGCGCGCGCCTGATATTCCTCGACGCTGCTGGTGTGGGCAGCGATCGAAGGGCGGGTGAGGAACAGCGAACCCTTGGCACTCAGCAGGCCCACTTCGACCGCTTGTGGCGCGCCTGACGACGCGCCGAAAGACACCATCAGCCCGCGCGGGCGCAGGCAATCGAGCGATGCCGCGAACGAGAGACGTCCAATCGGGTCGTAAACCACATCGGCCTTCCTGCCGTCGGTGATTCGAGCCACCTCCTGCGCCAGTGTCTGTGCATCGAAAACCAGGACATCATCGCAGCCCAGTGCACGTGCCTTCTCGACGCTTTGCGCACGAGAGACGACACCGATCACGAAAGCGCCCAGGTGCTTGGCCCACTTGGCCATGATGGCGCCCACACCGCCGGCGACGCCATACAACACCATGACCGTTCCCGGCCCCACCGGATAAGTGCTCTTGAGCAGGTACTGGGCCGTGATGCCCTTGAACAGAACGGCGGCGGCATCCTGGAAACTGATCGAGTCGGGAAGGGGCACCAGTTTCCCGGCCGGAACCAATCGACCACTTGCGTAGGCACCCAACGGGCCGGTGGCATAAGCCACGCGATCACCCACTTTGACTTGAGTGACATCCGGCCCCACGGCAGCGACCACCCCGGCCCCCTCCAGACCCAACCCCGACGGCAGGGCGACGGGAACCGCGCCGTTGCGCTGGCTGACGTCGAGGTAGTTGATACCAATGGCATGCTGCTCGACCCACACCTCACCGAGGCCGGGCGCAGCATGATCGTTTTGTCGGACCTCTAGAACGTCCGGTCCACCTGTGGATGAAAAACCAACGACAGTGACCATCTCAGCGACTCCTCAGGGTTTGAAATAGATGTCACTGGAGGATGATTGCAGATCAGTGCATGGACAATACCTTGGATATGCATGGCATAGCTGCACCTTATGCAGCAATCCGCTTGCTCGAATCCGTGGTTGGGCTGACCCTGTCTTTGCTTGGATTCCTGTAGTTTTTTATCACCTGCATCGCACTTTTACCCACAAAGGACTTGGTGGCAGCAGAACCGACTATTCTTTCGGAACACTGCCTTCTTGGCAAAAAGGGACGTCATGCCAGACATCGATCGCACCACCGGCCCCACACACGGCATCACATGCGCTGATCGAACCTGTTCGATTGGGCCCAGGTTTCCACGATCCTCGTTACTCCGGATGGCTTTAATGACGGTGTCCTGCCTTTTCACGGCAACTTCCGCATACAGCCAGGACCTGTCAACCGTAGCGGGGCTCGAAAACACCACGGTCACGGTGATGCAAGCGCAGGAGGTCGTTGCCAGGGCCACCCTTGGCGCCGCGCGCTGGAGCGGCCCTGTATCCGGCCCGCAAGCCCAGCGGGGCAAGAGCATCGTGCTTGTCGCAGAAGATTTGCGTAACGGAGGCATTGTCGGTGTCGCGCAGGGTGCTCGGGAGGCCGCCAATGCGTTGGGCTGGACGCTGAAGATATTCGATGGTGCCGGCTCATCGGCCGGGCGCGCCAAAGCCTTTGCCGATGCCCTGGCCGCGAAGCCTGACGGCCTTATCCTGTGCGGCTCCGACGCTCTTGAGAACAAGGCCGCGCTGCTGCTCTTCGCCAACAAGGAGATACCGGTGGTTGGCTGGCACGCCGGGGCACGCCCGGGGCCGATTGACGGCACGCCGGTGGCCATGAATGTCACGACTGACCCGCTTGACGTGGCGCGTCTCACGGCCATGGCGGCAGTGGCGCAATCAAATGGACGCGCCGGCGTGGTCATCCTGACCGACTCCAAGTACAGCATTGCCATGGCGAAAGCCAAGGCCATGGAAGACGTCATTCGGGCCTGTCGTGAATGTACGTTGCTGGAGGTGCGCGATGTGGCGATCTCCGAAAGTGGCGAGAGGATGCCGGCGGTGACCAAGGAATTGCTTCAGCACTATGGCAAACGCTGGACCCATGCGTTGGCTATCAACGACATCTATTTTGACTATTCGATTGCCTCGCTGACCGCCGCCGCCATACCCAGTGACGGCATCAGTCTGTTGTCTGCCGGTGACGGCAGCGCTTCGGCTTTCCTGCGCATACAGGCAAAAACCTACCAGACCGTGACGGTGGCCGAGCCGCTCAACCAGCATGGCTGGCAAGTGATGGATGAGTTGAACCGGCTGTTTGCAGGTCAGCCAGTGAGCGGCTTCGTCGCGCCGATTCACTTGGTCAATAACGACAATATCGCCTTCGATGGCGGGAAAAAATTCCAGTACGATCCTGACAATGGCTATCGAGACATCTATCGCCACCAATGGAATCCCTGATGTTGGACGTGACTTCCCGGCTTGGACGCCAGCTATTGCCCCAATCGCTGCGCGCACAATTCACCCTGGCGTTCCTGACGCTGGCGCTGCTGATCCTGGCAGGTGGTGCTACAGCGGTCTACGCGCTGCGCACCTCGAACAGCGCGACTCGACAACTGACGGATGAACGACTGGTCCGCATGCAAAATGGCCAAGACATGGTGCAGCGCACCTTGCTGATCGAACGCCAGACCGACCAGCTTCTGACAACCCGTTCCTCCGACATCCTGCGTTCAAGCTATGCAGCGACCGTCGAACAGCTTGAAGCCCTCGATCAACTGGTGCAGCAACTGACTGCCGCAAACAGTGGCGTGGCGATACTCGACATGCATCAGTCGAGTCAGATGTTCCGCAATACCGCCAACATCGTGGCGCAACTGCGAGAAAGCCTGCTGCAAACCGAGGTCACCTTCGAGCAGGCCCTGGCGGATCACACTGCTCGATTAACGGCGGCCCAGACCCGGGCCAGCCTGGAGTTGGCGGTGCTGCTTTTCGATCTGCCGCAGGCCGTTGACAGTGAGGCCGTGCAACGGCTGCGGGCCCGATATGAGCGCCTGCCACGCACCGTCGGCGCGTTATCCGACGCTGATGCGCAGACGCTGGATCTCTTCTCCCTGCGCCAGACGCTCATCAATCAACACAACGTCCTGCAGCGTTTCAACGAGCAACTCAAGAATGAGGCCGGGGTCCTGGTCGCAGTGGCCCGTACGCAATCGAATGCCTATACCCAAGACTATCGCGAAGCGGTACAGCGTCTGGTTGAGGCCTCGAATCGCAGCCAGCGATGGGTGCTGATCATGTTGGGCGCCAGCCTGGTGTTCGCCTGGTTCGTGACCCGGGTTTTCATGGGCCGACATGTGCTCGTGCGCCTGAATGAAATAAGTCGGCAATTGCGTCAGGAACACACGGACAAAACGCATTTGATGATGGCCGACCATGGGAAGGACGAGATCGGCAACATGGCGCGGGCGGTGAATCAATTTCTCGAAGATCGACTTCAACTGGAGAAAAGAACGGCCCAACTGAGTATCGCCACACAACGGCTCGCCGTGCAAAACGATCGATTGGAGCAGGAGGCCATCGTTCGTGCCGGACAAGGTCATGTCCTGGAACTGATCGCCAGGAGCACCGAGCTTACAGAAGTGCTCGATAGCCTGGCGCACCTGGTCGAGTCCCAACTGGAGGGCATGAAGGTCTCCATCCTGCTGCTGGATGAGGAGGGCAAACACTTGATGCACGGGACTGCACCCAGTTTGCCGAAAGCCTATAGCGAGCTCATCGACGGAATTGAAATCGGTCCGGACGTCGGTTCATGTGGTACCTCGGCGTATCGACGAGAGCCGGTCATTGTCACGGACATCGAGCAGGATCCACTGTGGGAAGCGTACCGTTCACTGGTGGCGCCCTATGGGTTTCGCGCCTGCTGGTCGACGCCGATCCTGTCCCATGAGCGAAAGGTCTTGGGTACCTTTGCCTTGTATGCCAACACCGTGCGCAGCCCCAGCGCGGCCGAGACGCAACTGATCGACATGGCCACACCGCTTGCCGGCATTGCGATAGAACGCCAACTGACCGAAAAGCGCATTCGCTTTATGGGCGACCATGACGCCCTGACCGGGCTGCCGAATCGCACGCTGCTCGAAGACCGCCTCAAGCAGGCGATGCTATATGCCCAGCGCTACAACCGGCTGGTGACAGTGGTGTTTCTCGACCTGGACAAATTCAAACTGGTGAATGACAGCCTTGGGCACAGTGCCGGGGACGAACTGCTGAAAACCGTCGCCCAGCGCATGCTGGGATGTGTACGGCGTACCGACACCGTGGTGCGACTGGGTGGCGACGAGTTTGTGATCATCCTGTTCGACCAGCCCTCGGACCTGGACGGCGTGACGCCCGTCCTGCACAAGATCCAGGAAGCCATCCTGCGGCCGATTCAACTCAGCGGCCATACGCTCCACGTCACCTGCAGCATGGGGTTGGCCACGTACCCTACCGATGGCACAGACACCGACACGTTGCTCAGCAATGCGGACGCCGCCATGTACCGTGCCAAGGAGCTGGGGCGCAACAGCTTCCAGTTCTATACGAGCGAGATGAATAACAAGGTCCAGGGCAAGCTCGCCATGCAAGACGGGCTGCGAAGCGCACTCAACAATGATGAGTTCCTGCTGTTGTACCAGCCACAAGTGGATTTGCAGTCAGGCCAGATCATCGGCGTGGAGGCATTGATCCGCTGGCAGCATCCCGAGCTCGGCATGGTCTCTCCCATCAAATTCATTCCCCAGGCCGAAGAGACCGGGCTGATCGTGCCCATCGGCGACTGGGTGATTCATAGCGCCTGCAGACAGAACAAGGCGTGGCAGGATGCCGGCTGGCCGCCGATCACCATGTCGGTGAACATCTCGGCTCGCCAGTTCATCGAAAGGGACCTGATCGACCGGGTGATGCATGCCTTGCAGGAATCCGGACTGGACCCGATGTACCTTGAGCTGGAGCTGACCGAAAGCCTGATCATGCAAGACCTTCAGCAAGCCATCAGCAAAATGAAGGCCCTGCAAGCCATGGGGATCAGCCTTTCGATCGACGACTTCGGCACCGGCTACTCCAGCCTCGCCGCATTGAAAAGCTTCCCGATCGCGAGGCTCAAGATCGATCAGTCTTTCGTGCGTGATCTGCCCGACAACGAGAACGACAAAGCCATCGCCACCGCCGTGATTTCGTTGGGGCACAAGCTGAATCTCAAGGTCATTGCCGAAGGGGTCGAAACCGAGGAGCAGCAAACCTTCTTGCGTGATAACGGCTGCGATGAAATCCAGGGGTATTTTTTCAGCAAGGCGGTCAGCGCGCAGGAGATCGGTCTGTTGTTGCGTATGCCCCGCCTGCCTCACGCGAGCCGTATTGCGAGCCCTGGTACGCCCAGGCAAAACAAACGTGATGTAAAACGCCCGAGCGGTCCAGTGTCTGGGCATTGATGACTCACTTCCATCGCTGATGCCTGGATTGTTCATGAATTGTGTTCCACACCATCACCTGAAGGCTATTGATGGGTTTTTCATTGCGAATATTCTTGGTCATCCGTGACCCGGCACAACAGAGCGCATCGCAATGAACAACCCTCGTACCCTCTATCAGAAGCACATCGACAGCCACACTGTCGCTACCCTGGACGATCAAGGGCACGTGTTGCTCTACATCGACCGCCAGGTGGCCAACGAATACACCAGCCCCCAGGCCTTCAGCGGGCTTCGCGAGGCCAAGCGTGGCGTATGGCGTCCTCGCGCAACGCTGGCGGTCGTCGACCATGTCAACCCGACCAGTCCAAGCCGTATCGCGGCCATGCCCGATGCTGGTGGCGCCTTGCAGGTCGCGTATTTCGAAGAGAACTGTCGGGACTTCGGCATCGAGCTTTTCGATGTGCTGGACAAGCGTCAGGGGATAGAGCACGTGGTTGCGTCGGAGCAGGGGTTTATCTTGCCCGGTATGGTGGTGGCAGCTGGCGACAGCCATACCACGACCTACGGGGCGCTGGGGGCGTTTGGTTTTGGTATTGGCACCTCAGAAATCGAGCATCTGCTGGCGACGCAGACGTTGGTCTACAAGCGCCTGAAAACCATGCGTGTCATGGTCACTGGCAAGCTGGGCATGGGCGTGACCTCAAAGGACATCATCATGGCCTTGATCGAAAAGATCGGTGCGTCGGGAGCGACCGGTTACGCCATTGAGTTCGCCGGTCCTGTCATCAACGCATTGAGCGTTGAGGCGCGGATGACCATTTGCAACATGGCTGTGGAGGCCGGCGCACGGGGAGCATTCATGGCGCCTGATGAAAAGGTGTTTGCCTACGTCAAATCCAAGCCCCGAGCCCCTCAAGGCGAACATTGGCGTGTCGCCGAAGAAAACTGGCGCGAACTGTTCACCGACGAAGGCGCGGTGTTCGACCGGGAAATCCTGTTGGACGTGGAAGCTCTGGAGCCGATGGTGACCTGGGGAACCAGCCCGGACCAGGCATTGCCTGTTGGTGGCAGTGTTCCTGACCCGGCGACCGTCACCGATCCGATCTTGCGCCAAGGCATGCAGCGCGCCTTGACCTACATGGGCCTGGAGGCGGGCATGTTGTTGCGCGATGTGCAGATCAGCCATGCGTTTATCGGCTCGTGTACCAATGCGCGTATCGAAGACTTGCGTGATGTTGCCCGTGTGGTGAACGGTAGGAAAGTTTCTCCGACAGTGCGGGCCATGATCGTTCCTGGATCGACGCAGGTGCGTGCCCAGGCGGAGGAGGAGGGCTTGGCCAGGATCTTCCTCGATGCGGGTTTTGAATGGCGCCAGTCTGGATGTTCGATGTGCCTGGCCATGAATGATGACGTGCTTGCTCCGGGCGATCGTTGTGCGTCCAGCACCAACCGAAATTTTGAAGGTCGCCAGGGGGCGGGCGCACGGACCCACCTCATGAGCCCGGCGATGGTTGCCGCCGCGGCCATCCGTGGTCGCCTGACGGATGTTCGCCTGTTGGCCGAGGAGGCTTGAGCCATGCAACCTTTTGAGATCGTGACCGGGAAAGCCGCACCTTTGCTCGCGTCCAACATCGATACCGACGTCATCATGCCCAAGCAGTTCTTGAAGGGGATCGACCGAAGCGGTTTGGATAAAGGGGTGTTCTTCGACCTGCGTTTCCTTGAATCCGGTGAGACAAATCCAGACTTCATCCTCAATCAACCGGCCTGGAGCGGGGCCAGTTTCCTGGTGACCGGGCCCAACTTTGGCTGTGGTTCCAGTCGCGAGCATGCGGTATGGGGGCTCAAGCAGCTGGGGATTCGTGCACTGATCGGGACCAGCTTTGCCGGCATCTTCTATGACAATTGTCAGCGTAACGGCGTGCTTGCGATACAGCTTTGCGAAGCGCAGCTACAGAGATTGGTTCGCGTCGTGAACACTGGGGCTACCGCGACGATCAGCGTCGATCTGCCGAACCAGAAGATTTGGCTAAGCGAGGGGTCGGTCATCGAGTTCACAATCGATGCGTTGCGCAAGCAATCGTTGTTGTCGGGGTTGGACACTATCGGCGCTACCTTGCAGCGGGCGGCGCAGATTCGTGATTTCGAAGCGCGTCACTACGCAGAAAATCCGTGGCTGAACTGAGCCCCCCTGGCGCGCTCGCCAAACGCTCAAACGAGGGCGAGCGCCTTGAAATGTTCCTCGAAGAACTCGATACAAGCCCTCAGCTTGGCAGACTGGCTGGCACGTGTCGGGTAGATGGCCCAGACATCGGCACTCTGGGCGTAGCCAGGAAGCACGTGGACCAGTTGTCCGCTTTCAAGCAAGGGCTTCACGTCCCATAAGGAACGCAGGATGATGCCTGCGCCACTCAAGGCCCAGCGCAACACAATCTCGCCATTGTTCGATGACAACGGGCCGTTGACGCGAATGGACTCTTCAACGCTGTTCTTCGTCAGGTTCCAGATGCCAAAGGCGTTGTTCCGTTCCTTGAGCACCAGGCAATCATGCCGGGCCAGATCATCCAGGGATGTCGGCAAGCCGCGCTTCTCCAGGTACCCAGGGGTTGCACAGAGCACCCTACGGTTACTCACGAGTTTTTTTCCCAGAAGTTGTTGAGGGAGGTCGTAGCCCACCCTGATTTCGAGATCGAAGCCTTCATTGACGATATCGATCATGCGATCAAACACGTCCAGGCGAATCTCCAATCGAGGGTACAGTTGCGAAAGCGCGGCGACCGCGGGCGCGACATGGTTACGGCCAAAGCCGAAAGAGCTGCAGATCTGCAGGCTCCCCTGCAATTGCTGGCGGGAGTCGGTCAACTCGCTGATGAAGTCATCCATATCGCCCAGGAGTCGAGTGGCGAAAACGCGGACACGTTCGCCGTCATCGGTCAATGCGACACGCCGGGTTGTCCGGTGCAATAGCTTGGCGCCCAACGTTGCCTCAAGGACGGAGATGCGCTTGCTGACATACGCCGGCGAAAATCCCAGCGCCTCGGCAGCATTGCCAAAGCCGTTTTTCCGGATGACGGTGAGGAACACACGCAGGTCCTCCGGCAGCAAGGATTGTTCTCGATGTGCAGGCTTGCGTCTCATGGCTCGGATTATTCCAATGATGTTATCGGCGTCAGTTTGCAATGGATGCGCTAAAAGTCCATGCATTGCAATGCAAGCGCCCATCGATCACGCCCCTGATATCTGCTTTTAACACGCCTGTCTGAAAATAAAAAATAGCTCAGAAGCCCTGGTGCGATATTAATCGGGTTATTCCTGTAATGCCCGGCTCGTCGTTTGTTTGTTAATGATATATGGATAAATTCTGTCCACTTGTAAGCGCAGTTGCAGTCATTATTATTGGTGTACTGAGTGGTCTAGAAGAGGTTGTTATGGCGCAGTTATTTGACGGTTGCGTAAAAGTGATCGTGCCCTGTGGTTCTTTGGGGGCGGGTGTTCGAGAAGAAGAAATTGCTTATGGACTGGCAGCAGGGGCGCAAGTAATCGCCACGGACGCAGGTTCAACGGACAGTGGTGCGGCGTATCTTGCACTTGGCAAGTCCAAGAACAACCGAGGCGCGGTAAAGCGTGACCTGACGATATTGATGAAAGCGCAGGCGCGATCCGGTGTGCCGATAATTGTTGGCACAGCAGGGCAGGCGGGTGGCGATCTCAATCTGGAGTGGACGCGCGATATTGCCCTGGAAATCGCCAAGGAGTTGGGCGTGTCGCCGAAGATTGCGCTCATCTATTGCGAGCAAGACAAGGACACCATCAAGAAGCTGAATGCAGAAGGTCGTATCAAGCCGCTCCCGCCTCATGGCGAGTTGGAAGACGCGACGGTGGAGAGTTGCGAGCACATTGTCGCGGCACTGGGGGTGGAACCTTTTATCGCTGCCCTGGACGGCGGTGCCGATATCATATTGGCCGGCCGCGCGACCGATACCGCCGTCATCGCCTGCTATCCCATCTGGAAAGGCGCGCCGTGGGGGCCGTCCTGGCATGCCGGCAAGACGGGCGAATGCGGCGTGCAGTGTGCCGTCAACCCTACGCTTGGATCGGGCATTTTGCTGAGTGTTGATGCGAACGGCTTCGAAGTCGAGCCTTTGAGCCAGGACAACCAGTGCACGCCCCATAGCGTCTCGGCCCATATGCTGTATGAAAACAGCGACCCGTTCCGGTTGGTGGAGCCTGGCGGCATCTTGAATGTTGCCCAGGCGCGTTATGCCGATTTAAATGGACGTGCTGTTCGGGTAGAAGGCTCGCGCTGGGAGACGATGCCCTACACGATGAAGTTGGAGGGGGCCGCCGCCGGTTTATATCAAACAATCATGTTGGTGGGCATTCAGGACCCGGATGTGCTCAATGATGTCGATGGGTTTCACGATCGTTTGCTGGAAGCGCTTTACACCAGAACACGCCAGTCCATTCCAGCCGAAGAATTGGGCGAGTTTCATATTTCCCTGCGGATGTATGGGTGGAATGGTGTCACCGGCGTAAAGCCGCCTGTCGGAACATCGCCATCCACTGAAATAGGCATGTTGTTTGTGGCCACTGCCGCCACTCAGGACATGGCCAATACAATTGCCCATGCTTGTAATCCCTACTTCTTTCATTATCCCAGTGTCATGGGCAAGGAATTACCTTCGTACGGATTCGCCTTTACACCTGCGGATATACCCCGAGGCCAAATTTATGAGTTCAAGTTGAATCATGTGGTGCAACTTGAGAACCCCATGGAGTTGGTACGTCTTAAATGGATTGATTTGTCGGATACGTCGATGGCGATGAAGGAGCTTGCACAATGATTAAGTTGCGTGATGTTTGTCGGCATGTCCGATCGAAACAAGCGGGGCCGTTCTGGATTACGTTTGATATTTTTTTCAACGGACGCGAGAGCTTCGAGCGCTATTGCGATTGTGCCGCTCTGTCTCCGGCGCAATTCGCCAGGCTCTACGGCACCGATCCCGAACGGGTCAAGCGCATTGCGGTGCCGGACCTGGAGACGGTCAAGATTTCTTATCCCCGTGCAACGCCACAAGGCGGCATGGTCGAGCGTGACATGCATGCCGGCCAGCAATACGTCCGCTTGCTTGACGTGGTCATCGACTGAGACGACGGGCGCCAAGTCGCGCCTTGATTTGTTCGCCTCATGGACGAGGACTGACCCACCTATTCAATCCGAGGTAGTTATGACGGACTCGACCGTTGCGGTGCGGCTTGCACGCTATGCCCACGCATTCAGAAAACAGCACCTGCCCGAAGCGATCATCCACCTTGTACGCCAGCGCTTTATCGACAGCCTGGCGTGCGTGCTGGGCGCCTATGGGGCTGATCCGGTAAAGGCAGCGGTGTGTTACGCTGCCGCCAACACCGCGAAATCATCCAGCGTATTTGGTACACACCTGCAAACGACGCCTGAAATTGCCGCCTTCACCAATGGCCTGATGGTTCGTTTCCTGGACTATAACGACGGATATATGGGCCTGGAGCCGGGCCATCCGAGTGACAACATTCCAGCCTGTCTCGCCGTGGCGCAAGCCGAAAATGCAACTGGGGCTGAACTGATTTCGGCCATCGTCCTGGCCTATGAAATCCAGATGCGCTTGCAGGATGCGGCATGCTTGAACAAGCGTGGCTGGGATCACGTCAATTACGTCAACGTCGCGATGGCTGCAGCGGCTTCCAACCTGATGAAGCTGGACATTGCGCAGACGGAGCAGGCGATCAACATTGCCGTGAGTGGTCACTTGGCCATGCGCCAGGTGCGCAGTGGAACGTTGTCCGACTGGAAGGGCTGCTCTGCGGCCAACGCCGCGCGCAACGCCATTTTCGCCGCTCAGTTGGCGCGCCATGGCATGACGGGGCCGTCGCCGGTATTTGAAGGTGACATGGGGTTCTTCAAGCTGGTTTCCGGGCCGTTCGATCTGGATACGGAGCGTTTTGGTACGCCCGACAATGGTGATTACGCCATACAGCGCTCCCTAACCAAGACATTCCCCACCAATGGTGAGCTGCATAGCGCTGTCTGGGCCGCGCTTGATATTCGCAAACGCATCGATGGTGTAGAAGACATTGCCGCCATTACGATCGAAACGTCTGAATTCAACCGTCGGGTATTGGCGGATACGCCCGAGAAATGGTTGCCGAAAACCAGGGAGACGGCAGACCACAGTCTGCCTTATAACGTGGCTCGGGCCTTGCTCGATGGCGACATCACGGTGGGCTCCTATTGCCCTGAGAAGATTGCCGATCCTGCGGCGATTGCCTTGATGGAAAAGGTCAACGTAGTCGAGGACCCGGCGCTGACCGCACTGTTCCCACGGCATCTTGCCAATCGTGTCAGCGTGACTCTGATGTCCGGCGAGCAAGTCGTGAGTGAGATGATCACCGGGCCCGGGTCAGTCGAAACGCCGATGACCGATGACGATTTTGAACGTAAATTCCGACGCATGGCCATGCCGCATATCGACGCATCGGCACAGGCCAAAGTGCTTGGGTTCGTTGCTGGCCTTGAGAAGCAAACCGAGTTCCAGTCGCTGTTTGCGGCGATGGCTATCCCATAGCAGGTCTGTCGCTCCAATGCGTTTTCGCCAAAGGAGTGAGCGGGGCTTAGCGGCGGCCGGTCGTGGTTGCCGCAGGCAGGGTCCCTACGTAACGGGCGCGAGGGCGGGCTTCATGGTGCTGGTTGTATTGCTCGCTGGCATGGGCTATCCAGCCAATCAGGCGACCGACGCCCGCCAATGAAATTTCCTGTCCATGCAGCCCAAACTTCTGACCGATGAAACTCACCAGCAGGATGAATTCCGGCGGATACGCAACGAGTTCCGAGGCCACCGCAAAAGCTTTCTGCAGTTTTGCAAATTCGGCATCGCCATCGAACGCGGCGGTCAACGCCGCCATGAGATTAGTGGCTCGTGGATCGTTGATGGAATGGACATTGGGACCGAACCCGACAATGTGTCCGTCCTGGCTGTAGCGCTGCAGAATAGGTCGCGCAGGGTCCGCGGCCGTACAGATTTCCTCGATCATCCTGCTGGCGGCTTCATTTCTTCCATAGGCAATTTTGTGACCCCGCGCCGCGGCAAGTCCGGCGATGACCGCGTAATAGGGGGTAGCGCCAGTCGTGGCGGCGACGCGCACGCTGTGGGTGGTGTGATCCAGCTCATGGTCGATACTGAGGATCAACAGGCGGCGGATCAGGTCCGCATGCTCAGGCCGGACGCCGCAGGCCTGGGTGATGAACTCGTGCAAGGGTTGCGCACTCGGTTCGGTCGCTCCCACCACCAAGGCGGCAAACCACCTCACGACATCGGCGCCGGTGCGCGCGTAGCTGGTCGTGGAAAGGTCGAAGGCCTTGGGATTTTCTCTTTGCACCAAGGGGAAAAGCGCGATGGCTTTTTCCTGGGCGGACATGTGCTCGTAGATCTTCAGCAGCTTGACGCTGTCCTTCGGAGCACGAGGCAGTGACGGGCCGAATGCCGCAGGCACTTGCCAGATCAATTCGGCGACTTCTTCGACCGTTGCGCGGTCAGCAAGCTCGACGACGTCATGGCCCCGATAAAACAGGCCATCATCGGTGATCAGCGTAATCGCGCTGTCCGACGGTGACGAGCGCTTGGGCGCGTGTTTCTCACCTGTCGGTCTCTTGACCAATCGCTGGATGTCTTCGGCCCAATAGCGGCGTTTGGGCGTACCCGGGATCTTGAGGGAACGGATATTTTTGCGGCTGACGTAGGCGTACAGCGTCGGCAGGCTGATTCCGAGTAGGGCTGCCGCCTCTTCTGCCGAAAGGTAGAGGTCTTCTTGTTCTGGCATGACAATTCCGGTCAAGTTGATTTGAATGTGTACATGTTTATTAGATATACCGAAATTTCGTCAACCTCTACAAGGATTAAATTTTCATCCAGTTATGCTTTGAGTTGTTCGTTCAGGCCGACGCAGTCGAGGGGGAATATTGACAAAAAAAATCAAGATTTACAGGCTTTCACCCCCTATGTAGATTTTGATTGCGCAAAAGTTGTTCACATTGATTTTCGATGGCATCGATAAAAATAAAAACGAAAAGGTGAAACGCATGGCTTGGTTAGGTTTCGCAATGGTCGTCACGTTTATGGCACTGATCATAAGCAAACGACTTTCTGCTGTGACGGCACTCATCCTCATTCCGGTTGCTTTCGGGCTGGCCAATGGGGCGGGACCGGAACTGGGTGGGATGGTGATGGACGGCGTCAAGCAAGTAGCGCCCACCGCACTGATGTTGATGTTTGCAATCCTGTATTTCGCGATCATGTTTGACGCCGGGCTCTTTGAGCCTGCGGTACGGCGGATTCTGCGGTTTGTCGGCAATGATCCTCTTCGAGTCGTGCTGGGCACCGCACTGTTGGCCACTGTTATCTCATTCGACGGAGATGGTGCGACGACGGTCTTGATCGTCACGACAGCGTTCCTGCCGCTCTATCTGCGCCTCGGGATGAACCCGCTCATTCTGGCGTTGATGCTCCTGCTGACCAATACCGTGGTGAACCTGATCCCCTGGGGAGGGCCGGTCGCTCGCGCTGCCAGTGCCCTTCACCTTGATGTGGCGGATATGTTCCTGGGCCTGGTACCGGCCATGTTCGCGGGGCTTGCCTATGCGTTCGTCGTGGCGTTCTGGATCGGCCGCAAGGAACGGCGCCGCTTGGACTGGACGCCCGGTACCCGGGACGTTGCACCGGAGGAGGTCGCCTTGCCGACCGTACAATCCGAAACGCAGCGGCCGAAGCTTTTTTGGGTCAACCTGGCGCTCACCGCTGGGCTTATGTACGCCATGGCGACAGGGCTGGCACCTTTGCCGATGCTGATGATGGTGGGTTTTTCCCTCGCCCTGCTGATCAACTATCCGCGCTTGTCGGAACAGAAGGCGCGGGTCGCGGCTCACTCTGAAAGTGTGCTGATGGTCATCGCTCTGATATTTGCGTCAGGTGCGTTCACAGGGATTTTGTCAGGCACCGGAATGATCGATGGCATGTCAGGGAAAATTGTCCAGCTGATTCCCGACGGTGGCGGACAATACTTCAGCATCATTACCGCACTGGTGGCCTTGCCGCTGAACTTCCTGTTGTCCAATGACGCGTTCTTCTTCGGCATCTTGCCGGTGCTGGGTGCGGCGGGTGCCGAGTACGGTATTGATCCCATGCACATCGCCCGCGCGGCGGTACTGGGCCAGCCAGTCCATGCACTCAGCCCATTGGTTGCCGCGGTTTATCTCATTAGCGGGATCATCAAGCGCGATATGGGTGATATGCAACGATACTGCCTGCTCTGGGCCATAGGTAGCAGCCTTGTCCTGATTGTAACGGCTGTTATTACACGGGCAATTATCTGATCAATTAGTTTACTGCACCGAAGTTACACGGGCGCCAAGTCGCGTCTGCTCACGTCAAAATAAAAATAATAGATGAGGTGGTCGATGAAATCGATTAACGCCGTCGCGGTGACGTTGCTGTCGACATTGTTTGTATCTGATCTTTGTCTTTCGGCAACCATCAGCAATCCGGACAGGTTTCAGCATGAAGGCAAGTTGAATGCTTATCTTCGATCGATGTATATCAATACGCGGATATCCAACGATTTGATCGAAGATCGTTTCGGTGGTTTTCCGGACGGCTCCGAGTTGGGCGGGACAGGGGTGGGGGCGATCCTGGACTATAACTCCAGTTATTGGGCCGGTGTCGCAGGGTTCGATGCCTCGTTGTATGGCGTGGCGATGATCGACTCCAAAGACAATGGTCGGGACCTGTTTGACGACACCGACGGTAGCAACGGCGGCTTCGCAAAAGTCGGTCAGAGTTACTTCAAGTTGCGTTACGAGGGCGACGGCTGGAACGCCGACTCGCAAATAGGCCGGGGCCGGTTCGATGCGGGGACATTGGTCACCCTCGACACTCGGATCGTTCCGGGATCCTATCAAGGAGGCCGGGCTCACCTGAATTTTACCGAGATGGGCATCGGCCCGCTTCCCGGTACGCTGGGGTTTGAAACCGCTTACATCAACCGCACATCGCCTCGGGACCGGGAAGACTTCGAACACCTGCAGAGCCAGTCTGGCGAGGAAATAAAGGACCTGTACACCTATGGCGTCAAATACGATTTGAAGGCCATCGAGCTGGGTTACGACCATGGTGTATCGCGGGACTTCAATGAGAACACCCGTTATGGACTGACGCTGAAAGCACCTCTCGGCGATAAAGCCGGCATTGTATTGGACGCTCAATATTATGAGTTTGAAAAGGCCGGGCGAATCTGGACGCGCGATTGGCAGGCCGGCCAAGCCGCTTATGACGATGACGCGAAGTGGCTGAACATCAATGTGGGTTTGTTGTTCGATAAACTTCGCTTGGGCGTTTCATTTTCCGAGACAAAAGCCGAGTTGACCAACGGGCAATTGGGATACGCCTATTTCGATCATGGCGATAACGTCGATGGCAAGATGGATGCCTGGACCCGTTCTGGAAACGATTTTAATAACGACGGCGAGCGAACCTGGCAACTAGGGGCCGAGTATGACTTGAGCGGGCATTCGTTATTAGGGGCTTCGCTGGACGGTTTTAAAGTCATGACCATTTACAAACAAGGCGAGTTTGACGCTACCGACCCTTTCAGTGGCCGACGCACTGACGTGCGCGAACGGCAAAACGAATACCGTCTCTATTATCGTTTCGACGAAAAGGAGTATTCCGGCCTTTCCGTGGGTTTGATTTATATCGATTACCGAATCGACCAGGACTTTGTCGCCCTGGTGTCCGCTCAACCCGACAACGTCGTGACTGGCTCGGAAGCGCGGGTGTACCTGGATTACGCATTTTGATTGCCGGATATATATCGAGAGGCCAGTGATGTTTAAATCCCGCCACACCATAGTGGTTACGCAGCGGTTCTTCGATCCAGAAACCGTACACTTCCTAGAGAACCATGGCTGCGACGTTGTCATTGCGCAACTGGCCCAGGGGCAAGCGGATGGAGACCTGAGCGAACGCCAGTTGATCGATCTCCTGGCAGACGCCGACGGTTGGATCGTTGGGCACGCGAATGTCACATCGAGCCTGTTAAGCGCGCTCCCGCGTCTGCAAGTCATTGCCCGTCGTGGCGTGGGTTACGAGCGGGTCGATACTGCAGCAGTGGCTGCAGCGGGGAAGGTGGCGACCATCGCTATCGGCGGCAACGATGCAAGCGTCGCTGACCACACCGTTGCGTTGATGCTCGCCGTGTGCCGCCAGCTCAAACGCTGCCAGTTGGGGTTGTCGGCCAATGACTGGTCGATTCCCTTGGGAGGCGATCTGTACCGCAAGACCGTTGGCGTGGTCGGCTTGGGCCGGATTGGCCGGGGCGTGCTGCAGCGCTTGTCCGGGTTCGAAGTGAAGCCGCTGATCTACACCCCTCATCCAGACAGCGCACAGGTTGACGGCCTCCCTCGAAGTTGCTTTGTCGATCTGGAAACGCTGCTCGAGGAAAGCGATTTCATCACCCTTCATGCACCGCTCAACCCCCACACTCACGGGCTGATCGATAGCCGTGCGTTGAAGCGGATGAAACCCTCCGCGGTGCTGATCAATACCGCGAGGGGTGGGCTGGTGCGTGATGCGGATCTGCTGTGGGCCCTGCGGGAAAATCAGTTGGCCGGGGCAGGGCTCGACGTATTCGAAAGCGAGTCGGATCCAGTGCTTTCGGTCGTGACCGAACAACTCATCCAACTCCCCAACGTGATCGTGACGCCCCATGTCGGCGCCTCCACGGTCGAGGGGCTCAATCGTACCAATCTGATTGCCGCTCTATGTGCGGTGGCCGTTCTGGAGGGGCGTAGCCCGCCTGGCCATTGCGTCATCGCTGACGGACGTCGCTCTACAGGCTTGAAGGAGAATCCATGAATACCCCGATTAAGGTGCTGACGCCAACGGGCGCCATTGGCACCGGTTTCCCACGGGCGGCGTTTGAACAGGCGCTGCTGGAACGACCGGACGTGATTGCGATGGACGCGGGGTCTACCGACTCCGGTCCTCATTACCTGGGCACCGGCACGACCAAGGCTTCGGCCTCGATACTGCGGGCCGAGTTGCGCGTGTTCATGCAGGCGCGGGCGCAATTGGGCATCCCGCTGATCATCGGCAGTTGCGGCACCTGTGGCTCCGACGCAGGCGTCGACTTGATGCGCAGCCTGTGCGAGGAAATCGCCGTCGAACTCGGTCAGGCCGTGCGCATCGCAAGCCTTTACAGCGAACAACCGGCAAGCGTCGTGAAACAAGCGTTGGCGCAGGGGCGCATCAGGCCTTTGCAACTGGATCACATCGACGAGGCCCTGGTCGAACGCTGCTCGCGAATTGTCGCGCTGATGGGTGTGGAGCCTTTCATTCATGCGCTTGAAGAGGGCGCTGATATCATCCTGGCGGGTCGTTCCACCGACACGGCGGTGATGGCTTCGCTGCCGATCTTGCGCGGGGCCCATCAGGGCGCCGCGTGGCATGCCGGAAAGATCCTGGAGTGCGGCGCGTCCTGCACGACGACGCCCGCCAGCGCGGTGGTAATGGCCGCGATTGACGACACGGGATTCACCATCAAGGCCATCGGCGAGGACGCCCGGCTTACCCCACGTTCGGTCATGGCCCACATGCTGTATGAAAACAGCAACCCCTACGTACTCGTCGAGCCCGGTGGCGTACTGCACGTGGAGGGGGCGGTCTACACCGCGTTGGACGAACAGACCGTGCGGGTCGAAGGTTCGGTCTGGACGCCAAGCGAAGACTACACCGTCAAGTTGGAGGGGGCGGCGCCGTGCGGCTTTCAATCGGTGGTCATGAGTATTGTCCGTGATCCGGAGTACGTGGAGCGCTTCGATGAGTGGCTTGCCTATCTGGATTCGGTCATGCGTCAGCGAATCGAAAAACACCTGGGCATCGGTGCCGATGACTATGACTTGCAGTTCCGCGCCATCGGCAAGAATTCAGCCTTGGGAGCGCTTGAATCACGGGTGGGTACCCCCGTGGAAATCGGCGTCATGGCAATCGCGACGTCGGCGACCGCCGAGCGCACCCAGGACATGGTCGCGTTGCTCAATCCTTACCTGCTGCACTTTCCGTTGCCCGGCGACAAAGACCTGCCCACCCACGCGTTTCCTTTCTCGCCGGCCTCGATGGACCGGGGCGTGGTGCATGAGTTCGTGCTCAGTCATGTGATGGTCGTGGCGGATCCGTTGGCACCTTTCCGGTTTGTTATCAAGACAGTCGAGGGCGCGTGAGATGAACACTCTGCAAACATTGGGTTATGAGATCCGCTCCAAGAACGCCGGGCCGTTTTCCCTGACCATCGATGTGTTCTGCAAGGACTCGGACACCTTCGCGCAACTGGCAGCGGAGCCAAAGTTGCAAGCACCAGCGATTGCCGAGCTGTTCCGCAGGCCTGCGCAGTCGATCAGCGTTTTCCCCATCGAGGCGCTGAGCGTGATCAAGATCAGCCTGCCGCGTCCTGTGGTACAGGGCGCCTTGCAGGACCGCGACATGCATGGGGCTCAATGGGCATTCATCCTGCTCGACGCGCTAGGAACCGGTGAGGACGATCGGCCATGAGTCGCATTGAATGCCTGTCGGCGGATTCACCTCCGCCGGTTCACCCTGATCTGGTGGCCGTGGCTACGATGCTGCGCGAACAGGGGCTGCTGCCGATTGTTCATGGGGATGTGCAAAGTGTCCGGGCGCAACTGGAACGGATCAATGCCTGGGCGGCACACCGCAGCGTGCCGCTGTCCTATGAGCGCACCTTGGGGTTTGCCGTCGATGGCCGAACGGTGCCCTGCAAGCTCTATTGGCCGGAGGGCGATGAGACGCCTTGCTTGATGTTCTATTGCCATGGCGGTGGATTTCGCCACGGTTCGCTCGCCGGCTGGGACGCGCCGCTGCGCCAGCTGGTGCGCGACAGTGGCCTGGCGGTGCTGTCCATCGACTATGCGCTGTCGCCGGAACATCATTTTCCGGTGGCGTTCAACGAGGTGGTGTCGATTGTCAGCCGGGTCATCAAGCTGGGCGCGATCACCGATTGCCCTGTACGCGGTTATGCCCTGGGCGGGGATTCGGCAGGTGCCAACCTGGCCTTGGGGGCTGCGATTGCCTTACGCGATGCGGGATTTGATGTGCTGCAGCAGTTGTTGCTGTTCTACGGCAGCTACTCGCGCGACATGAGCTCTGATTCGTGGCAAAGGCTGGGTGGGTACGGGGGGCAGAATCTGTCGGTCGAGACCATGGGCGCCTACTGGGCGAATTACCTGCTCAATGACGAGGATGACTGGCGGGTGCAGCCGATCGTCGCTGACTTGGCCGGCCTGCCACCCGTGCGATTGGTGGTTGGCGAACTGGACCCGTTACTGGATGAAAACCGTGAACTGGCGAGCCGACTGGAAAGCGCGGGTGTGGCGACGAGCCTGCAAGTGCTCGCGAACATGACCCACGGATTTATCCGATTCAATGAGGTGGCCCCTGTCGTGGGCAATATCATTGCTGCGCAGGGCAGCGCTTTGCGCAAGGCACTTTTCGCTCAGGTGAACTGCCCATGAACCTGTTTCGAATCGCGGGCTTTGCACGAATTTGCATCGGCTCATTCGTCGTTATGGCGGCCAATGCCCTGGCGACTGGCACGCTTCCCGTTGGCCCAGACGCGGGAGACGGAACGCTGTCGGCGTTTTACCGCTGGCCTGAGGCAATGCCCGCGTTGCCCGGTGCCTTGCTGCGAAGCGAGACGCTGGCGGTGCAACCGCAACTGCCCGCGGCCGCGCAGGCTTTGCGCCTGCTCTACAGCTCAACCGACGAGCGCTGGCACTCCGGGCTCGTTCCGGTCAGCGGGGCGTTGTACCTGCCAAGGGGAAGTCCACCGGCGCAAGGCTGGCCGCTGTTGGCCTGGGCCCACGGTACGCTGGGGATTGCCGATGCCTGCGCGCCGTCCTGGACTGGATGGCGCGACCGTGATGCGGCGTACATCAATCGTTGGCTGGCGCACGGCTTCGCGGTTGTCGCCACCGATTATCAAGGTTTGGGAGGGCCAGGGCCGCATCCCTATACGTTCTGGCAGGCCGAGGGACGCTCTGTTCTGGACTCGATTCGCGCTGCCCGTTCGATCAGGCCGGGTCTGATTGCCCCTTACACGATCCTGGCCGGGCAATCCCAGGGGGGAGGGGCGGCGTTGGGCGCGGCGATCCTTGCCGGTCGCTACGCACCGGAGCTTTCTATCCGGGGCGCAGTACTTACGGCCCCGAACAGCACATTTCCCCATGGCCCCATTGCGCTGCCGCCTCGGCATTCCAATACGGTGTTCCTGGCATTGGCGTCCGGTGGCTTGCGCGAGGAGGGGCCACGGATAGAGGAGATCCTGACGGCCAAAGGTCTTGAACTGCTGAGTGTCGCCCGGCAGGGCTGTACCCGTGACATTGCGCTCAAATCCAAAGCGTTGCAGGTAGGTTCGCTTGCCGAGCTTGTGACCATTGCCCCCGAGGCGTTGGATGCTGCGCGCATCCCAACGACCGACATGCCACAGGCGTCGATTGCCTTCCCGTTATTCATTGCCACCGGCCAGGCCGATCAAACGATCACGCCCGTGCGGCAGTATGCGGTCGCGGCGGCGTTGTGTGCCGCTGGTAATCAAGTCACCTGGCGGACTTATGAAGGCCTGGGCCATGACGGGGTGCTGCTTGGTTCATTGGACGATGCATTTGCCTTCGTCGGGGCCCAGCTCGAGGGGCCGGGCCATGGCGCGAATTGCTCGGCTTTGCAACGGCCCGGTCCGCCGGGTGAAAGGGATGCAGAAGCGCCATTTAACGACGATTGAGTGCATCCCAATGGGAGCGAGCTCGCTCGCAATGGCCGCGGGTCAGGCGATGAGGCGTCGGCTGGGATGGCCTCATCGCGAGAAAGCTCCCACATTGATCCGGGCATGGCCCGACCTGACATAAGAGGGGATGGATACCCGAGGCGAATGCTGCAGGCATCGGGTATGAACTGGCTGCCCGGCCGCACACGGGCCTGCGCTGCCGGTCGGATGATTGCCATCGCTGACTCGAAGATGCCATCAGGTTATCCCTGAGGATGGACTGTCGTAGCGCGCTCTTTTGTGCTCATTCCTGGCACCGGTAAGTCGGCGAGATAACGGTCGGCATGACCAACCCACAAGCCACCGCAGCACTGACGGCCTGTTGGCGGCTTACCGAGCCCAGCTTGCGTCGCGCATTGAGCAGGTGGAAGTCGATGGTGCGTTCGGAGCAGGTCAGGATGTGGCTGATTTCCCAGGTGGTCTTGCCTTCGCTGGCCCAGTACAGGCAGTCCATTTCCTTGGGCGTCAGGTCCTGGCGCGGTTGGGCAGGCCGTTGCAATTGATGTCGTATCCCGGCGAGCAGGTAGGGGATGAGCATGAACAGTTGGTAGACGGCAGGGTTGGAAAACCCTTTCTGTTCGGTGATCTGTGTGTCGTCGAAGGCCACGCTCAAGGTTCCCCTGAGCATTTCGTAGCGCAGTGGGATGCTCACGCCGCTGCGCAGGCCGTGTAGCTCGCGTTGCTCCCAGAAATGCCGGGAGCGTCCCCGGGCGCGCCGTCGTTCGCTGTCCCAGAAAAGCGGCACCAGCTCGCGTCGACAGTGCCTGAGTATCGGGTCGATCTCGATCAACCCATCACAGCGGTAGTGTTCCAGCCAGCGTTTGGGAAAGGTGGTGATGAGGCCAGCGAGAGGGTCGGTATCCCTCGGCGTTGCCGGCCCGAGGCTGATGAGGTAGCTGCCGAAGCCGAGTTGGCGCAGCACTTTGTTCAGCAGGCGCTCCCAATCGCAACGGTTGGCATCCTTGGCGAGGCTCGTGAAGGCGGCCAGCGTAGCGGCACGCTCGGCCTGGGTCCGGCCGCAGGCGGGGGAGTGGTGTTTGTCCATAAACGGATCGCTCTCGTTGTAGCAGGAATGACGCAGTCGCAGTATGGGGAAGGAAGGGGCGCATGCCCCTTCCGGATGGATCACTTGTGCACGTGACACCGGATGAAGCTGCGGAACAGGTCCAGGCCGTTTTCGGTGAGGATGCTTTCAGGGTGGAACTGCACGCCTTCCACCGGCAGGTGGCGATGGCGCACGCCCATGACATAGCCGTCGTCCGTGGATCTGGATGTGATCTCCAGGCAGTCGGGTAATGGCTGCTCGCTGATCATCAACGAGTGGTAGCGGGTCGCCCGAATCGCCTGTGCCTGGGTGTGGTCATAGACGCCCTTGCCGTCGTTTTCGATCGTGCTCACCTTGCCGTGCATCACGTGTGGGGCCCGGCAAACCTGGGCACCGAAGGCCAGGCCGATGGCCTGGTGACCCAGGCACACACCCAGCAGCGGCAGGCGTCCCTGAAAGTGCCTGATCACTTCGATGTAGCCCACATCGGCCGGATGCCCAGGCCCAGGGCCCAGCACGCAGAAATCCGGTGAGAACGCTTCAATGCGCTGGATGAGGTCCGGTACGTCGTGACGCTCGACGTGGGTTTCCAGCCCCAGTTGTTCCAGGTATTGGCTGATGATGAAGACGAAGCTGTCATAGGCATCGATCAAGAATACTTTCACAGTGCGATCTCCTGCCCGGTCACTGCTCGATAGACGGACCCCATCTTGTACAGCGTCTCTTTCCACTCAAGCTCTGGCACCGAATCGGCCACCACTCCGGCGGATGCACGCAAGTGGTACGTACCCTCATCGAAGACCGTCGAGCGAATGCACAATGCGGTGTTGACGCTGCCATCGAAACCGACCAGGCCCAGGGCCCCGGCATAAATGCCCCGGCGGTTGCTTTCCATCCCTTCGATCAGCTCCATCGCCCTGACCTTGGGCGCGCCGGACATGGTGCCCGCGGGGAACGAGGCCTTGATCACGTCGAAGGCATCCAGGCCCGGGCGCAGCAAGCCGCGAACGTTCGACACCATGTGGTAGAGGTGCGAGTACTCTTCCACCAGCATGAACTCATCGACCTCCAGCGAGCCGGCCTGGCACACGCGACCGATATCGTTGCGACACAGGTCGATGAGCATCAGGTGTTCTGCGCGCTCCTTCTCGGAGCGGGTCAGCTCCAGGACCAACTGAGTCGGATCGACGCCAGGCTTCTTGCCCACGGTGCCGGCGATCGGGCGCATCTCGATCAAGTCGTCCTTGATCCTGACGAACAGCTCGGGGCTGGCGCCGATCAAGTCGATGCCGCCTACGTGGGCCAGGTACATGTAGGGGGAAGGGTTGCGCAGGCGCAGGTTCTGGTACACATCGAACGGCGAAACCTGCGAGCGGATGCGAATCTCATGACCGAGCTGGATCTGGTAGACGTCGCCGGCGCGGATGTGCTCCATCGCCACTTCGACTCGCTCGACGAATTGCTCCGGGGTCACCGTGCGCTCTTCCTCGAAGCCCTCGGGGTACGGTAGCGGGGCCAGCGCCTCGGATGCCGGGGTTGAGCTCAGGAAGGGGTAGTCCTCCAACGTGCGGGGCGACCAGAGATCGTGGTTATTGATCAGGGTTTCGACGATGCCATTGCTGTGGAAATAAACCAGGGTCTGATAGACCGACAGGGCAATGAGCGGGTAATCGTAGGTCTGTTTGGCCAGATCGGGAAGTCGCTCGATCAGGCGAACGCAGTCGTAGGAGAAATAGCCGAAGAAGGCCAGGCTGGAAGGGGCATTGGACGCCGGTTGGAACGTTGCCTGGATCGCCCGGAGCAGGTTCCACGCAGCCTCGCTGTCGGGTAGATGGATCTTGTGTTCCGGATCGACCTGCATGCCCGCTTGCCGCAGGCTGGCGGACAAATGTTCACACAGGGCGGCGCAGCCTCGCAGTTGGGCCTGGCCCTCATCGATACACACTTCGAAAAGCGGTTCGAGCCCGACGATCGTCGCCCGGCGATCACGGCTTGGGCCGGACAGTGATTCAAGAATGAAAACAGACTCGCGACCGAGTTGTTCCAGTGCATTTGCATATATGCCAAGTGCATCCGTAGGTCGACGTTCTTCACGGCGAAGAACATTCACGCCAATTAAATTTTTATTCACGGTTAATACCATATTCAAGGTGTAACGATTCAGGCGCTCGATTAAGAGAGCGCCACGGGAATATAAAGCGCGCAGGCACTTTAAATACGTGTTGACGGATATTCTGAATAGACGGGACGGACGCTGTTCATGTCGCGCGCACTAAAAAGCTTGCAATGGATTGCAGCCAATTGTTGCGCAGGGCACAAGACGCGAGCGCCTTCGATTTCAGAGGGGAAAGATCAGGACGTTGCTGGCAGGCAGCAGACAGGCTCCGGTCTTCGCTAGATTAGCGACGCCAGATATTGCTTTTGAAGATGGCCAGAATGGCCCGGGAACAGCTGTCGGGATAGCTGTGGGAGGAACTGATAGCAGAAAGGTGATAGTACATTTTTAGACATCCCAGTCTTGGCTAAGCACTGCGGGAATAATTGGCAGTGCGGCGAAATTACCAGCGTGCCCTGGGGCCTGTCAACTGCTGAGGGCATATTAATCTTTCATTCATTTCTGAATGTCGACAGAGCTATCCCTGCGCGTATGTAACCGCGCGTGCTTTTAACAAGAAACTCGTGCGCGCACAACTGCGAGATAGCTCAGCTGGGTATTTATAAGTTCTGTTACTAACGTAGCGGCCGTTGAGTTCCAGTAACCCATCAAACCTGAGCGGCTGAAATGAAAGAGCATTTAGAGACATTCAAGAAACGGTACGATCCGATTCATCATGCCTATTGGACCGACGTCCTCAGCGACACCGAGCTGGCGGCCTGGCACCAGGCACAGTTGCGGGAAGTGGTCGGCCACGTGAAGCGGTCCTCGCCGTTCTATTCCAGGCACCTTGCCCAGGTCGACGAGCGTTCGCTGACCTTGGATGACCTCGCCACCTTGCCATTCACAACCAAGGATGATCTGCGCGAAGCAGGCTTCGACATCTTGTCCGGCCCGCTGGAAGACAGCATCTTCTATTACGAGACCACGGGGACCACCGGGCCCGCCACGCCATGCCCGCGGGACCGCAAGGAGAGCTACGCGAGCAATCGCCAACTGGCCATGGCCTACCAGGCCGTGATCGAAAAGCATTTCCCGGGCGAAAAGACCGTGGTCGGCATCATGGGACCTACCGAGGTCCATTCCTTCGGTGACACCCTGGGCGATGTCTGCACCCAGCTCGACCTGTGCAATGCCAAGATCTGGCCGCACTCACCGGTGATCGGTTGGCCCAAGGCGCTGCAACTGCTCAAGGACCTGCGGATCGGCGTGCTCGCATCGGCGCCGGGGCTCTTGCTGGCCATGGCCAAGGAAGCCGAGCGCCAAGGCTTGAACCCACGCGAGGACTTCGCCCTGCGCGCGTTCATGATGAGCGGCGAGCTGTGCACCCCTGCGTTGAAGAACAACCTCTACAGCCTGTGGGGGGCGCAGGCCTACAACAGCCTGTATGGCTCCCAGGAAGCGATGATCATCGCGGCCTGCAACGCCAACGACCAGTTGGTGCCGCATCGCCTCAACTACATCATCGAGGTGCTCAATCCCAAGTCCGGGGAAAGCCTGGGCTGCACCGGCGACGGTGAGTTGTGCGTGACCATGCTGATTCCTGGCAGCAAGCCGTTGATTCGCTACCGCACGGGTGATCTGGTTTCGATCCAGTCGCGCCCCGGCTATCCGCAATCGATGCGCCAGACCGTCAAGGTCGTCGGTCGGGTGAAGGATGCCGTGCAACTGAACGATCGCGCCTTCTCGGCCGCGCAGATCGAGCAGGCGCTGCTTGAAGGCGTCGAACAATGCCTTGGTTACCAGATCATCCTCAGTCGCGCCAATGATCGCGACACCGTCATCGCCAAGTTGGAAATGTCGCGCTTCTTCGAAGGCGATCGTGGACGTCTGGTGCTGCTGATCAAGGAGCGCCTGCGCGAACGGCTGGGGGTCGATGCCACGGTCATGGTGGTGGGCGATCTGGCCGAGCATGTGAACCTTGGCAGTTGGTTCAGCTGGAAAGAAGCGCGCATCGTCGATCAGCGTCAAGGCCAGTGAGGTCAGCGATGAGCCTGTCTGTTCGCGTGATTGACAACGCCAATGAACTGTTCGAGTCCGTCAGGCAACTCAGGAGTCGCTACCTGGGGACCAACCCGGCACGGGAGGACGACTTCGAGCGAAGGGAGCAGGTGCGCGACGCCTTGTCCTATCACCTGGTCTACCTGGACAAGGACGAAGTGGTCGGGACGTTGCGCGTCACGCCGCTGGGTCATGGCCTGAGCTTTGTCGAGCGAGCGGTCGACGTGCAGGCCTATTTCGAACAATCGACGGATGCCTTCGATGCCAATCGCCTGGTGCTGGACGAGCGGTACCGCGGCGGTCGGCACCTGCGCATGTTTCTCCTGCAAGCGGCCATTTGGCTGAAAGCCAACACTCACCTGCGATTCATCTCGGCACTGTGCCGCGGCCAATTGGCTGCGCTCTATGTCGGCCTGGGCGGGCGCGTGCTGGTGGATGACGTTACCTGGACCGGGGAACAGGTCGAGCGGCGCTACAGCCTCGTCTACCTGGAACTCGAAAGTGTTTACCTCAATGTTAAAGGAGCCAATTGAAATGCAAGCATTCTTCAAGGAACTCGACGCTATCGTCGACGCGGGCTGGGCCCAGATCAAGCAGGGCGCCTACTGGAAATTCAGCCTGGAGAACCCAACGCCGCCAGCCCTCTACCAACAGCTCATGCTGCAGGTCTACCACTACACCCGCTACAACTCGGTGAACCAGGCCGCCTGCGCCTTCAGTGCCGATCCAGAGGAAACGACGCTGTTGCGCTTCGTCTACAAGCACGCCTTGGAAGAGCTGGGCCACGAGCGCATGGTGCTGCGTGACCTGGAGTCGGTCGGGCTGTTGCCGCAAGCCATGCCGGCGCCCCTGGCGCCGACCCAGGCACTGATCGCCTTTCTCAACGATGTGGCCATCCGCAAGGGGCCGATCGCTCGCCTGGGCTACAGCTACTGGGCCGAGGACGTCTACGAGCACATCCAACCGATCCTGGAACGGTTCCGTGCCGACCTGGGCTTGAAGGATGAGCAGATGACTTTCTTCGTCGCCCACTCGACCATCGACGAGAAGCACGCCGAGGAAGTGCGTATGGCGATGCAGCGTGCGGTGAAGACCGAAGCAGATCGTCGTCAGATCAAGGAAGTGGCACGCGTCACGCTCTGGCTGACCGGGCAGTTGATGGAAGAGGCTTTGCGCGCCTACCTGGCTGGCGAAGAAGGGTTGCGGGAGGCGTCCTGAATCATGAATCTGACCATCATTGTCGGGTCAAGCCGACCTTGTGGTGTCAGTGCACGGGTGGTGGCGCTGGTGCGCCGCCACCTGGGCGAGGAGGTCGCGGTCGATGACATCTGGCTCAAGGATTACCGGATCGACTACTGCGACGCCGACAACGCCTGTTCCGACCAGGACTGCCAAGTGCAGGACGACGTCGGGCAGTTGGTGGCGCGGCTGGACCGCGCCGATGCGGTGCTCTATCTCCCCGTCATGCATGCCTATGGCACCAACAGTCGCTTCCAGGCGTTTCTGGAGCGAGTCGGCTATGGCTTCCTGCGGCCTCGGGAGCGTCCGCTGCGCGACAAACTCGCGGCAATTGCGGTCGTCGGCCGACGCTATGGTCACACGGCGGTTTTCTCCCAGGTCGCGCTGAACGTGCTGCTCAACAAAATGATTCTGGTCGGCTCGGGATTTCCGCCGTGCTTCCAGACCCAACTGGCCCACGATCCTGAAGCGGAGCAGGCCCTGCGCGAGACATTGGACCGGCTCTGCGAGCATCACTGTCGACTTAACCCCCCAGCCCTTGCGACAGGCAAGCCGGAAAGAATCCTGCGGCCCATTCAATTTCAGAAGGGATAACTGTCATGCCATTGAAAGATTCATTGCTCGCGTTACTGGTCGCGTTTCTCTGGGGCGCGCAGGTCACTGCAGTGAAAATCGGCGGCGCCGAGTTGCCGCCTATCCTCATGGTCGCCATGCGCTACGCGATCATGGCGCTGTTTCTCCTGCCGCTGCTCAAACGCGTCAAGCGTGAGCAGTTTGCGTCCGTGGCCCTGATCGCCACGATTACCGGGACCTTGCATTTCGGTTTGCTGTATTGCGGTATCGCCCGGGTAGACGCCTCTACCTCGGCGATCATTTATCAATTGGCGGCACCGTTTACCCTCGTCCTGGCATTCGCGTTATTGGGGGAAGTCCTGAAACTGCGGCTCCTGGCGGGCATCGTGCTGGCGTTCGCCGGTGTCCTGGTGCTACTGGCTACGCCATCGGCGGGCGGGACGTTCATCGGCATGTTGCTGGTGGCGCTGGCGGCCTTGGCATTCGCTGCCGGGTCAGTGTTGACCAAGCGTCTCGGGCCACTGGACCCGCTGGCCTTGAGTGCCTGGACGGCGGTCATCGCCGCACCGCAACTGTTGCTGTGGTCGTTCGTCCAGGAAGGCGAGCAATGGACGCGCGTCTACACGGCCAGCGCCCAGGCGTGGTGGGCGGTGCTCTACACCGCACTCAGTGGTGGTCTGCTGGGGTTCGGTCTGTGGTTCTGGTTACTCGGCCGCAACTCGATGCAGCAACTGAGCCCGTACCTGCTTCTGGTGCCGGTGTTCGCGATCGCTGTCAGCCAGGTCATGCTCGCCGAAGGTTTCAGCCAGCGCCTGGTGATCGGCGCCGTGTTGACGCTGTCAGGCGTGGCGCTATGCCAACTGCGCCTGCCGGCAAGATTCTTCCTCAAGGCCGGTAGCAAAGGACAAGGAGTGGCGGATGAACCGCGTTGATCGATTGCTGCTCGGCACTTTGCGCCTGGTCCACCGCTGGCAGTTCGGTTTGAAATTGCGCTGGCACACCGGTAAACATGGACGCCTGGCCTATCTGCAAAGCCCTGCACGGCAACAGCGGACGACGCTGGTCATGCTCCATGGCCTGGGCGCCAGCAAGGATCAGTGGGGCCCTGCGATGCTGGGCATGGCGCGTCATCACCACTGCGTTTTCGTCGACTTGCCGGGGCATGGCCAATCCGTATATGAGGCGGGTGCCGGCTTTGGTCCCCTGGCAATGCTGGCGGAACTCGAAGGCCTGCTGGATACACTCGTCGAGGGTCCCTTCGTGCTGGTCGGCAGTTCTTTGGGCGGGTGCGTGGCCGGCCTGTATGCCGCCAAACACCCGCAGCGTGTCAGTCACTTGGTCTTGCTGGCGCCTGCCGGTCTGGGCGAGCAAGCGCTAGGCCCCACGTTGAAAACCAGCCTGCAAGGGGCGGGCACGGTGTTTGGCTATCGTACGATCGAAGAGATGAAGCGCTTCTGGAGCCTGGTGTTCCAGGCGCCGCCCGAGGTAGGAGGGCGCTTGGCCCAGGCCATGGCGGCCAGCGGCAAGTCGAGGTTTGCCGCGGTGCAGCGGGTCGTCGAGGATTTCCGTCGCGAAGGCCTGGACGTGCTGCTCGAACGGTTGCCACAGATCGCTGCCAAGACGCTGGTGATCTGGGGCCGGCATGACCAGGTATTCTTGCCGGCGACCCTGGACAACCTGCTCCAGCAACTGCCCGATGCACGCGGCGAGTTCATTGAGGACGCCGGCCATGTGCCCTATCTTGAACGGGGCGCCGATGTGGTGGCAGCCATCACAGGGTTCATTGCAACGTCCAGGGTCTAGCAGGATTCGATCAAAGCCTGGCCGCCAAAGTCCCCTTTCTGACCTCCCATAGCCTCAACAGTCGGGTAGCGCTGCCGTAACGTGCACCTGACTGCGCACGCAGAGGGAGCGTCCTGATGAATCGTAGAACCTTTATGCTCGGCACCGCCGGAGTGGGTGCATTGATGGTCGGGGCGGGGGCGCTGTTGCGGCCGAGCGATCGGGGCAGCCCCTACAACGAGTACTTCCGCGCGTTGAACCAGGAGCTCAAGCGCCATGGGCCGATGCGCCCCGTGATGCTGATTGACCTGGACCTGCTCGATCACAATATCGATGTGGTCACGCAATCCGTTACACGCGCCGGTAAACATTTGCGTCTGGTGGAGAAATCCCTGCCATCACCGGGACTGTTGGCGTACATCGCCAAACGTACCGATACCCGGCGACTGATGTCGTTTCATCAGCCGTTTCTCAATCACGACGCGGTGACCTTTCCCGAGGCTGACATCTTGCTCGGCAAGCCTTTACCGGTACGCTCGGCGGAGGTGTTTTACCAAACCCACAAGGGCGCCTTCGACCCTTCCAGGCAACTGCAATGGTTGCTCGATACCCCCCGGCGGCTGATGGATTACCTGGCATTGGCGCAAGGCCTGGGCATCCGGATGCGGGTCAATATCGAGCTGGATGTCGGCCTGCACCGTGGCGGAGTCGCTGACCACGCGGTGCTCGGCGAGATGCTGACGCTGATCAGTGCGCATCCGCAGCAGCTCGAGTTTTCAGGCTTCATGGGGTATGACCCGTTTGTCGGCATGGGCGTGCCCAGGGTCCTCGGTTCGTCCCAGGCGTTGTTCGACAAGGTGATGGTCATTTACAACGGCCATGTGAATTACCTGCGTGAACACTTCCCTGCGCTTTGGCACGAAGGGCTCACGCTCAATACGGCCGGTAGCCCCAGCTACGGTATACATGAGCAGGAACGCTTGAGCAGCGAGGTTTCGGTGGGAACGGCGTTTCTCAAGCCGACTCATTACGACCTGCCATCGCTGGTCGAGCATGTGCCGGCGGCCTTTATCGCAACGCCGGTGCTAAAGAGCACTGGCCCCGTCAATTTCCCAGCCCTGGATGACAAGTCCCGATTGTTCTCCTGGTGGGACCCTAACCAGCGTGCAACATTCTTTCTCTACGGCGGTAACTGGATGGCCGAGTTCGAGTCTCCCAAGGGGCTGCAAAGCAATGAGCTCTATGGTCGCAGCTCCAATCAGGAAATGGTCAACGGCTCCCTGGCCGTAGGGTTGAACGTGGAGGACCAGGTGTTTTTACGGCCGACTCAGACTGAATCCGTGCTGCTGCAATTTGGTGATTTGCTGGCCGTGCGCGGTGGCAAGATTGTTGAAACCTGGCCGATGTACTGATTGGCGCAGGGAGGCGAGCTTTTGGCTTGGCCGAGAAAGCGTCCTCAAAGACGCCCCCGCAACAGAAACAGCACCAGCGCCACCAGGCAGGCCATCGTCTGAATCCCACCCAGCGTCGTGACCGGCGCGAAGCTCAAGACCGAGGCCAGCCAGGTGCTCAGAGCAGCCGCCCCCATGGAGAGAAAACCCAGCAATGCGGAGGCCATCCCGGCTTCCTTGCCGAAAGGCCCCATGGTGATTGCCGTGCCCAGCGGATTGGCCAGGCCCATGCCCCACAGGAAGGTGATCATCGAGAGGGCATACCACCCAAGACCAGGCGCGGCTGGGCCGACGAGCAGCAGGCCGCCGCCAGCCATGGCGCAGGCAATGCCCACGAGTGTGGCGATTCGGGCGCCATGACGATGCGCCAGGCGCGGGGCCGCCATGCCGGCTGCGAACACGACGAATACCGTAGCGGCGAAATACAGGCCGGTTTGCAACGAGGTCAGGCCAATACCTTGCATCAGGATGGCGGGTGCCGCCGCGAAGGAGGCGAACAGGCCGCTCATCAGTAGGCTCATTGAAAGGGCAGGGAGGATGAAGCGCTTGTCCAGTGCCAATCTGCCATAGGCGAGCACCACGCTCTTGGCCGAGTGCGGCGCCCGGCGATCGGCGGGATGGGTTTCTCCGAGGTCGCGTACGTAGAAAAAAGCCAGTACCACGGCGGCCAGTCCCACCAGGATGAAGATGGCGCGCCAGCCGAGCGTGACGGACAGGACGCTGCCAGCCAGCGGCGAAAAACCCGGCGCCGCGGCAGTGGCGATCATCGTCAGCGACAGGGCGCGGGCCAGGGTCTCGCCTTCAAACAGATCCCGTGCGATGGCGCGCGACAGCACCGAGGCTGCGCACACGCCCAACGCCTGGACGACGCGTCCGGCGATCAGCACATCAAGGGTGGTGGCAAGGCCGGCGATGACGGTGCCGACCACGAACACTGAAAGGCCGCCGAGCACCAGTTTCTGGCGCCCGTAGCGGTCGGCCAGCGGCCCGACCACCAGCTGGCCCAAGGCGAACGTGATGAAGAAGCTGGACAGCGTCAGGCCGAGCTCGCGAGCGGTCACGCCCAGGTCTTTGCCGATCTCCGCGAACGCCGGGAGGATGATGTTGGTGGACAGCATGCTGATCGCCGCCAGGCCTGCAAGCAGCGCCACGACTTTGCCGGTCAATGGTTGTGTGGAGGCGTGCGGTTGCGTAGCGGTAATCGCCAATGAAGTTCTGGCTTCCATACATCCTCTCCTAGGCTTGGTTGGCGGGCAAAGGCATTGATGCCAAACGCCAAGACTGTGGTTCGCGAGCTCGGTGCAGTGATGGAGATTTACACATGACGCTCATAATATTTTCATGAATATGATGATCGTAATCTCTTGCGTCAAGTTAAATATCTGGAGTGCGCAGGCAGGATTTCACTGTTGCCTATAAGTAGGAGCGAGGGAGAGCGGATGGGGAGGGTGTGAGGTCGACGCTTTTCAAGCGTCGTGACCTCGGTATCTGGTAGGTCCGGATCGAAAGATGTCTCAAACGGCCGGTCGACGCATCGCCAGAATGGCCGCACCGAAGCCGATGAACGTCGAGCCGACGAGCCTGCTGATCCACACGGAAAACGCTGGCCGTTTCAGCACGCCTTTGGCCTGGGCCGCAATGGCGGCATACAGGCTCAAGGAAACCAGCGACAAGCCGGCGAATATCGAGGTAAGGAGCAGAAACTGCGGCAGCAGTGGGGCGCTCTGGTCGATGAATTGCGGGAACAGGGCGGTGAAGAACATCGTCGCCTTGGGGTTGGTGATGGCTGTCAGAAAGGCCGACTTGTATAGCTTTGAACGCGATGGCTTGCTGGTCTTGCCATCGGCTTGCACATCCTGCGCGAGTATCGGGCTCTTTTTGAACAGCTGCCTGGCGCCCAGGTAGAACAGATAACCCGCCCCGAGGACTTTCACGGCGTTGAACAGCCATTCGGAGCTGGCGAGCAACGCGCCGAGACCCAGCATCGCGGCGGCCGACAAGCAGAACAGCCCGCTGGCGTTGCCCACCGACGACCACACCGCGTAACGCGGGCCGTAGGCCAGGCTGTTATTGATCGCCATCAAGGTGGCAGGTCCAGGACTGGCGATGGCGATGGCCGCGACCAGGGTAAAGGCGAGAATTGAGTGCAGTTCCATTGTTCACATTCGCGACTGGTTGAGAGGATGTGCATCCTACAGGAGAACCTGGGGTTGTCTGAATACAGCCGCCATAACGTTTCTATCGGTGCAGCCGCCCTCGGGGTGTCCATCGAGTGGTTCGCGACCCCGCTGGGGCCTTGCCTTGGGCACTGAGCCGTTGGGGCGGCTTTAATGCTACAGTCCGGCCTTTCCTGGGGAGGGGCGCGTCATGCGGATCGTATTAATGGCTTTGACGATGGCGCTGCTGGGCGGATGCGCCACGGCCAACGAAACCTTTGGCATGGGACAGCTCTGCGGCCGCCATCCTTACTGCGGTGCGGCGACCGATATCGAGATCATCAAGGCCTCGACGAATGACAACGACGTGTATTCACGCGCGCTGGCACCGTTTGCAGTTGTCGACCTTCCTTTTAGCATCGTGGCCGATACGCTGATCCTGCCTTATACGATTTTTCATATGAGGCCTGCCGAGGAGTAGGGGGAGTGCCTCGACCGGTTGAATGCGCCTGGCCGGGTCACCAACATTGGCAACCCCAAGTCCATGGCTTTCTATGCCGCTGTTTTTTCAGCCGCGGCTCCCGCCCACGTTTCGCCAGGCACGTTTTTGTCGATGCTGGCAGTTGTCGTGGTGGTTTCAATGGCTTGGTATGGAATGGTCGCAATTATGCTTTCGCAGCCCAGGATTGCTTGTGCCTATCAAGGTAGGAAAAAAGCAATTGATCGACTGTGTGGTGGTTTGATCTTGTCTCTGGGGGTTCGCCAGCTGGTTTAGCGAGTAGCCGTTGCTGGAGCAAGCCTTCGTCGTTATACGCCAGGTTGGTCTTGCGCTGACCGACCTGGCGCTGGACGAAGTGACTGTACCGCACTAGCGGTTGATCGTTCCCACGCTCCTGCGTGGGAATGTCGCCAGGGACGCTCCGCGTTCCGCTTCTGGATGTGACGCAGAGCGTCACCGGTTGCATTCCTACGTCTTGCTGCACCGAAGGTTCGCGCATTTGTCGATTTCATGTGCGCCAGGTACGCGGACATGTCTCTGGTGCTGAAGGGATAGGGACGATCAATATCACGTCGGGTTGTCGGCAATGAGCCTCACCCTGTGGCAATCGGCCGGTTCGAGTTTCTGACCGTTTGAGGAACGAACATCCATCGGCATGAGCGCCTGCCCGGACGTATTGTCCAGCAGCACGGAACGCGTTTCTCCTGGCTCGAACAGGAAGCGTTCGCCCCACTGTCGCAGGCTGACCACGACCGGAAAGATTTCCCGGCCTTTGTCCGTCAGGACGTACTCCTTGTAGGCGCTTCCATCGGATGCGGGTCGAACGTCGAACACACCGGCCTCGACCAACGCTTTGAGTCGCGAAGCCAGAATGTTCTTGGCCACGCCCAGGCTCTTCTGAAATTCGCTGAAGCGGCGAATGTCATCGAATGCGTCACGGATGATCATGAGCGACCAGCGATCGCCAATCACGTTCAGTGTCCTGGCTACCGGGCATTCGCTGTTTTGTGGTGAAGCGTTTTCCATTTTATTGACCTTCTGAAAAAAGGATCGCAAGTCCGGTTGATGTCTGTGGTTGCAAAATGAAACCTGATCGGGCAACAATCCACTCAGGTTTTTAATTGAAACCAGTTTAGCGCCAAGGAGACGCGCATGACAGCCGATGTCGACTGTTTCACTCAGCAGCCTTCGGACAAACAGGGGGGCGAGGGAGCTTGCTCCCGCTTGAGTGCGAAGCGCTCACGGAAGGGGCCGCTTCGCAGCCCAGCGGGAGCAAGCTCCCTCGCCAGAGGTTCTTTGAATGAGCAGCAGTGCCCGGGGCTTTCGCCGGCGCTCACGTTGTTGTTTTCCGTGACCTGCGCACTGGCCGTCGCCAATGTCTACTTCGCCCAGCCCTTGCTCGCTTCAATGGCCGAGAGCCTGGGCGTCGCGCCAGGATTGATCGGGGTGGTGGTGACGGCCACTCAGGTGGGTTACGCGCTGGGGTTATTGTTCATCGTCCCGCTGGGGGACAGAGTCAACCGTAAACGACTGGTTTGCGCGCAATTGGTGTTGTCCGCGCTTGTGCTGGCGGCCGTCGGTGCAGCCCAGCATTGGTTGGCTTTGCTGGGGGCGATGATCGTGATGGGCTTGCTGGCGGTGGTTGTCCAAGTGCTGGTGGCCTATGCCGCCGTGCTGTCCACGCCCTCCCAGCGGGGGCAGGCCGTGGGAACCGTCACCAGCGGCGTTGTCCTGGGTATTCTGCTGGCGCGGTTTACCTCTGGAGTGATCGCCGATCTGGCGGGCTGGCGCGGGGTTTATTTCGTTTCCGCGGGATTGATGCTGACCATCGCGGCAGTGTTTTGGGCGGTGGTGCCTGCCGCCGTGTCGTCACCAGACCGGCAGCCTTACCTGGCGCTTATCCGGTCGCTGTTCAAACTGTTCATGACCGAGCCGGTGCTACGGATCAGGGGGCTGCTGGCCTTGCTGATCTTTGCCGCGTTTTCGGTGTTATGGACCGCCATGGTGCTGCCGCTGAGCGCCGCGCCGCTGGCGCTTTCACACACGGCCATCGGCCTGTTTGGCCTGGCCGGCGTCGCCGGGGCCCTGGCAGCCAGAAGGGCCGGCCGGTGGGCGGATCAAGGCTTCGGAGAGCGCGTTACCGGCTGGTCGCTGGGGCTGCTGATGCTCTCCTGGCTGCCCATCACGTTTACCGAGACCTCCCTGATCGCACTGGTGTGCGGCGTGGTATTGCTCGACTTCGCGGTACAAGCCGTGCATGTCACTAATCAGAGCTTGATCTTCGCTGCACGGCCCGACGCCCAAAGTCGCATGGTCGGTGCTTATATGTGCTTCTACTCGGTGGGCAGCGCACTGGGCGCGGCGGCCGCGACCCAGGTTTATGCGCTGTGGGGCTGGATGGCGGTCAGCCTGCTAGGCGCCTTGATCAGCTTCGCCGCGCTGGCGGTGTGGAGGCTCTCGCTTCATTGCGGCCACTGCTCAAGCAGGATCGAGACAAACTTCTCCGCAGCCGGGGAAAGCGATGCGCCCCGGCGGTAGACCAGGCCCAGCGAGCGGTTTACCACCGGCTCGATCAGCGGCACGCTGACCAGCGTTGGATGATCCCCGGCCGGCATCGCCAGGCTGGGCATCGCCGACACGCCGAGGCCAGCCTCGACCAGTCCCAGCGACGTCGACAAGTGCTGCACTTCGTAAAACCACTGCGGGCGCCAGCTCAGGCCCGACAGTGCGTGGTCCAGCAGCATGCGGTTGCCGCTCAGGCGACCGACGCCGATCAGCCGATAATCACTGAGTTCCGACCAGGTAACCGCACTGCGTTCAGCCAGTTCATGATCGCGCCGGCAGGCCAGCACAAAGGGTTCGTTGACCAGGGGCACGAACTCGATGTCCGGGTGCTGGCCGCTCATCATGTTGATGCCGAAGTCGGCTTCACCACGCAGTACCGCTTCGAGTCCTTCGTTGGCGCTGAGGTCGAGCAGGCGGATGCGGATTTTCGGGTAGCGCTCGTTATAGAGGCGAATCACCGAAGGCAGGAAATAGAACGCCGCCGTGGGGATGCAAGCCAAGGTCACCCGGCCGATCTGCCGCTCCGCCAGCTCGCGGATGTTGAGAATCGAGTCATCGAAATCATCCAGCAGGCGCCGCGCCTTGGGCAGGAAATCACGGCCGACACTCGTCAGGCTGACCTTGCGGGTCGTGCGATCGAGCAAAGCGGTACCCAGACCCTCTTCGAGTTTTTTCATCCGTCGGCTCAGGGCCGGTTGTGACAGGTGCAGCGCATCGGCGGCTTCGTGGAAACTGCCCAATTCGGCGATTTTCACGAAAGATCGTATGTCCTGGAGTTCATATTCCATGTTCTACCTCACCGGAGAGGGGGATGCGCGGTGTAAATCATCGTAAAGTAATTCATTTGTGAAACGCAATAATCTCTCTGATCTTTGCATTGGAAACACTTTTCAAATTTTGCCACTCTTGTGTCCAGAGCATCAATTATCAAGATTGATCAACAAGAGTTAGTGATCATGCAGCGAATTCCTTGTGTGCTAATGCGCGGCGGTACGTCCAAAGGCCCGGTGTTTCTCGCCTGGGATCTGCCGGTCGCCATCGCCGAACGTGACGAGCTGCTGCTCAACCTGATGGGTTCCGGCCACGAGCTGGAAATCGACGGTATCGGTGGCGGCAGCCCACAAACCAGCAAAGTGGCGATCGTCAGCCCATCGCTGCACCCTGACGCGGATGTCGATTATTTGTTCGTCCAGGTCATGGTTTCCCAGCGTCGGGTCGATACCGCCCCCAACTGCGGCAACATGCTCTGCGCCGTCGGCCCCTTTGCCATCGAGCAGGGGCTGGTCAAGCCTTCCGGCGATCTGACCCGGGTGCGTATTCGTAATCTCAACACCGGGACTTTCGTGAATGCCCACGTGCAAACCCCGGAAGGCAAGGTCAGCTATGAAGGCGACACCGCCATCGACGGCGTGCCTGGCACAGCCGCTCCGGTACAGTTGACGTTTCTCGATGCGGCGGGCAGCAAGACGGGGAAACTCTTCCCGACCGGGCAGACCCAGGACCTGATCGACGGTATCCCGGTGACCTGCATCGACATGGCGATGCCGATGGTGATCGTTCAAGCCAGTCAGCTCGGCAAGCGCGGCGATGAAAGCCCCGCTGAGCTGGACGCCGATAAAGCCTTCCTGCAGCGGCTGGAGTCCCTGCGTCTGAAAGCCGGCCTGGCCATGGGCTTGGGTGATGTCAGTGACAAGGTCATTCCCAAACCGGTGCTGGTGTCTCCGGCCAAGTCTGGCGGGACGGTCCAGGTGCGTTATTTCATGCCGCATAACTGTCACCGCGCCCTGGCAATCACCGGCTCCATAGGCTTGGCCACCGCGTGTGTGACCGAAGGCAGCGTCGTCGCACAGTTGCTTCGCACCGTCAGCGAGCCGCGCTTGCAACAGGTTCGGATTGAGCACCCAAGCGGCGGTATCGATGTCGTACTGTCCTACACCGGTGAAAAGGGTGAGACCATCCGGGCCTCGGTGGTGCGTACCGCGCGCCGGCTTTTCTCAGGTTACGTCTACGCCACGGCGTCCCAACGGTTGGCCGGATAGCCTAGGCAGCCAGGGTCTTTTGCATCAGAACAATTCTAAAAATGGGTGATGCCATGAAAGTTGTTAAATCGCTCTACTTCCAGATCATCTGCGCTGTGCTGCTGGGCGTGGTCGTCGGGCATTTCTGGTCGCAACAGGCGATTGCCTTGAAGCCGCTGGGTGATGCCTTCATCAAGTTGATCAAGATGATGATCGCGCCGGTGGTGTTCTGCACCATTGTCACCGGTATCGCCGGCATGAGCGACAAGCGCTCGCTGGGACGTTTGTTGAGCAAGACCATGCTGTTGTTCCTGGCGCTGACGGTGATCAGCCTGATCATCGGCCTGGTGTCGGTCTACCTGTTCAAGCCCGGCGCGGGCATGAACATCGACCCGACCCAGTTGAGCACCCAAGGATTGTCGCAGTACACCGAATCCGCCGCGAAACTGAGTGTGGTGGACTTCTTCATGCACATCATTCCCGATACCTTCATCGGCGCTTTCAATAAAGGCGAGGTGCTGCCGGTGCTGTTTATCGCGGTGCTCTGCGGTTTTGCCCTGTCGTCCCTGGGCGAGCGCGGCAAGCCTGTGCTGGAGGTACTGGAGTCAGCTTCGCACATGGTGTTCAAGATTTTCTCCTACCTGATGCGTTTCGCTCCGATTGGCGCTTTCGGGGCCTTGGCCTTCACGGTGGGGCAGTACGGCATCACGTCGCTGGGCTCGCTGGCCAAGCTGATCATGACCTTGTATATCGCCTGCGCCTTCTTCGTCTTCGTGGTGTTGGGCAGCCTTTGCCGCGCCCACGGTTTCAGCCTGTGGAAGCTGCTGCGTTATCTGCGTGAAGAATTCCTGGTGGTGCTGGGCACGTCCTCGACCGAACCGGTAATGCCGCGGATGTTGGAAAAACTCCAGGCCCTGGGTTGCAAGAAAGGGGTCGTGGGGCTGGTGCTGCCGACGGGCTACTCGTTCAACCTCGACGGCACGGCGATCTATCTGTCGCTGGCGGCGATCTTCATTGCCCAGGCCTGCAACATCGACCTGACGCTGACCCAGGTCATCACCATGCTGGCGATCATGCTGCTGTCGTCAAAGGGTGCCGCGGGTGTGACCGGCAGTGGGTTTGTCGCCCTGGCCTCGACCTTGACGGTCATCCACGATATTCCCCTGGCGGGCCTGGCCCTGTTGATCGGGATCGACCGGTTCATGTCCGAAGCGCGGGCGTTGACCAGCCTGGCGAGCAACGCCGTTGCGACCGTGGTGATCTCCCTTTCGGACAATGCCTGCGACCGCGAAGTCCTGTTGCGGACCCTGGATGGCAAACCGGCCCTGACGCAGACCTCGGCAACGGACTCTACCTGGGACGACACGAAGGTCGCCAAACACATCTAGCCGCTCGCGGCTGACTCGACGGCACCACATCCGCTCACTCACTACCTGCGCCAGGCACTTTTGCGTGTTGCCTGGCGGGTTGGGGGGCGTGCGCCTGAATGTCAGCCAAGCTACTCATAACAACAAGAGAACTGACATATGCTCGCTTTACTTGGCTTGGCCATGGTGGTGGTCTTCACCTTCCTGATAATGACCAAACGGTTGTCACCGATCGTCGCCCTGACGGTGGTCCCCATCGTTTTTGCCGTGCTCGGCGGCTTTGGCGGGACCACCGGCAAGATGATGTTGGACGGCCTGAAGATGGTCGCGCCGTCGGCGGCACTGTTGTTGTTCGCGATCCTGTTTTTCGGCCTGATGATCGACGCCGGTCTGTTCGACCCGTTGATCCGCAAGATCCTCAAGCGGGTCAATGGCGACCCGATGAAGATCGCCGTGGGCACTGCGCTGCTGTCGCTGTTGGTGGCGCTGGACGGTGACGGCACGACGACTTACATGATCACCTGTGCCGCGATGTTGCCGCTGTACAAACGCATCGGCATGAATCCGATGATCCTGGCGACTGTTTCCATGCTCTCCTTGAGCATCATGAGCGGCATGACCCCTTGGGGCGGCCCGGCGACCCGCGCGATCGCAGCGTTGGGCCTGGATGCCGGTGAGTATTTCGTGCCGTTGCTGCCGACCATGATCGGCGGTGCGATGTGGGTGGTGTTCACGGCCTTCCTGCTGGGCCGTGCCGAGCGCAAGCGCATCGGCAACGTCCAGCTGCAAAGCGGTGGCGGTGACTGCTACATCAACGCGATCATCGAGGACACGCCGCACAAGCGTCCGAAGCTGGCCTACGTCAACCTGCTGCTGGTGATTGCGGTGATGGTTGCGCTGGTGATGGGGCTGATGCACTCGGCGATCCTGTTCCTGATCGGTTTCGTCCTGGCGCTGATGATCAACTATCCGCAACTGGATATTCAGAAGGAGCGCATTCTCGCCCATTCGGGCAACGCCATGACCGTAGTCCTGTTGGTGTTTGCCGCGGGCATCTTCGCCGGGATTTTCTCCGGGACGAAAATGGTCGATGCGTTGGCGCAAACCCTGGTCGACTGGATTCCGCCTTCCTGGGGCCATCTGTTCCCGCTGGTGGTGGCGATTACCAGCATGCCGTTGACCTTCGTATTGTCCAACGATGCCTACTACTTCGGGGTCGTGCCGATCCTGGCCAACGCCGCGGCTGCCTACGGGATCGATCCGGTGGAAATTGCCCGGGCCTCCATTCTCGGCCAGCCGGTGCACCTGATGAGCCCGCTGGTGGCCTCGACGCTGTTGCTGGTGGGCATGGTCGACCGCGACTTGGGCGACTTCCAGAAAGCCACCGTCAAATGGGCGGTGCTCACGTCCCTGGTGATTACCGCGCTGGCCCTGCTGACCGGGGCACTGACGCTGTTTTCCTGATTCCCCCGACAACCTTGTTTTCCTGCCTGACACGCCCCCCGCGAGGGGGGAGTGCGCAGGCGTGCATGCCCAATAACAACAACGAGTAGCCAGACATGACCATTTTGCTGACCCGCGGGGCTTTGTTTCCAATCCTTGGCCTGTTGCCCCTGGCCTCGGCCAGCGCCGAAGGTTTCATCGACGACAGCAAGCTGAAGCTGCAATTGCGCAACGTCTACTTCAACGAAAATTTCCGCGATGAGCACGGGATGAGCACGCGGGCGGCAAGGACTGCCAAGAGTGAGCGCACCGAATGGGCCCAGGGCTTCCTGCTGGATTACCAGTCAGGCTTTACACCAGGCACCCTCGGCTTCGGGGTCGATGCCCTGGGCCTGCTCGGGGTCAAGCTCGATTCCGGGCGTGGCCGCAGCGGCACCGGCCTGCTGCCGGTGCATGACGACGGTCGCGCCGCCGATGAGTTCGCCAGCGCGGGCATGACCGCCAAGGCCAGGATAGCCAAGACCACACTCAAATATGGCACCTTGCTGCCCAAGACTCCGGTGCTGGTCTACAACGATGCACGGCTGTTGCCCCAGACTTACCAGGGCGCTCAGATCAGTAGCACTGACATCGACAACCTCACCGTCACTGGCGGGTATCTGGAGCGTTTCAAGCTGCGCGATTCGAGCGACAGCATGCCCATCGTGCCCGATGGCTACGGCGGCGATAAGTCCGGTGATTTCAGTTATGCCGGTGCCGACTACAAGTTGGGCAAAAACATCCGCCTGAGCTATTTCTATGGCGAGCTGGAGAATTTCTATCGACAGAACTTTGTTGGCATCCAGCATGATCTGCCCCTGGGCGCCGGGGTATTGACCAGCGACCTGCGTTACTTCAACAGCGTCGATTCGGGTTCGGCCTACGGCGGCAAGATCGACAACGACATGCTCAGCGGGCTGCTGTCCTACGCCGTTGTCGGCCACACCCTGAGCGCCGGCTATCAAACCCTCAGCGGCGAGGCGGGCCTGCCTTATGTCAGCGGCGCCACGGTGTACTCCTTCAGCAACGTCGGGATCGGCAAGTTCATCGAGGAAGACGAGAAGACCTGGATGCTCGGTTACGGCTACGACTTCGCTCGCCTCGGTGTGCCTGGCCTGACATTTTCCACCCGCTACCTGAGCGGTAACGACGGCAAGTCCAACACCACGGTCAAAGAGTGGGAACGTGACGCAGAGATCGCCTACGTGGTGCAGCAGGGTACGTTCAAGGGGCTGGGGGTGAAGTTGCGCAACTACGTCTATCGCTCGGACTTTTCCCGTGGCCGTGACAGCAATCGTATCTACTTCAGCTACGACATCGCGCTTTGGTAGGTCATGCAGTTCACCTAAGAAACAACGATGGACCTGTGGCGAGGGAGCTTGCTCCCGCTCGGTTGCGACAGTCGTGAACCGGCGGGTGCGGTGTGTCTGTGTTACGCGTTCGGCAGGTTTTGGGGGCGCTTCGCGCCCCAGCGGGAGCAAGCTCCCTCGCCACGGTTTTCTCAGTGGCCCCGCGCTCATCACAGTGGCCCGGTTCGATTCTTTGCGACATCATTGCGTCAATTTTCTTTGGGGCAATGCCCGTCGAGGCCGCTATGGATCGCAACCGAGACCGACGTAACAACCTTTCCCTGGATGGCCTGAATTTCTTCCTCGCGGATGTGCGTGATGGGTTGGGTCCTTACCTGGCGATCTACCTGCTGGCGGTGCATCGCTGGGACCCGGCGAGCATTGGCGTGGTGATGACGGTGGCGGCCATGGCCGGGCTCGTCGCCCAGGCACCCGCCGGCGCGTTGATCGACCGGGTGCGCAGCAAGCGTGCCGTGGTGGCTGTGGCGGCCTTGGCAGTGACGCTGGGATGCCTGGTGCTACCGTTCACGTCTTCCTTCGGCTTGGTGGCGCTGACCCAGGCGCTCGGCGCCGTGGCGGCATCGGTCTTCGCGCCGGCCATTGCGGCCATCTCTCTGGGCATTACCGGCGCCCGCGCCTTTACGCGGCGCACTGGGCGCAACGAAACATTCAATCACGCGGGCAATGCCTGCGCCGCGCTGCTGGCGGGTGGGTTTGCCTGGTTGTTCGGTCCCATCGCGGTGTTCTACCTGATGGCCGCCATGGCATTGGCCAGCATCGTCGCGGTCAGTTGCGTGTCCGCCGAGGCCATCGACCATGACGTGGCCCGAGGCCTGGAGGCGGGGCAGTTGGTCCACGGCCCTGTACCCTCGACGCTGCGGGTCCTGCTGGATAACCGTACGCTGTTGTTGTTCGCCATTTGCTGCGGGCTGTTCCACCTGGCGAACGCGGCGATGCTCCCGCTGGTCAGCCAGAAGCTCGCCCAGGCCAATGTGCACCTGGCCACGCCGTTGACGTCGGCCTGTATCGTCGCGGCGCAACTGGTCATGGTGCCCATGGCGTGGCTGGTCGGCGTCAAGGCCGATGCCTGGGGACGCAAGCCGTTGTTGCTGGCCGGCTTCCTGATCCTGCCCATACGAGGTGTGTTGTACGTGCTCTCGGACGACCCCTATTGGTTGGTGGCGGTGCAGTTGCTCGATGGGATCGGTGCCGGGCTGTTTGGCGCGTTGTTTCCCTTGGTGGTCAAGGACCTTACCCAGGGCACCGGGCGTTTCAACGTCAGCCTCGGGGTGTTGTCGACGGTGTTCGGGATCGGCGCGGCGTTGAGTAACAGCCTGGCCGGCTTTGTGGTGCAAGGGGCTGGCTACAGCGCGGCATTCCTGACCCTGGCGGCGATTGCCGCGCTGGCATTCGGCCTGTTGCTGGCGATGCCTGAGACCTTCAGGCCAAGCCGCGTGACCCAGGCCGACACCCTTGCAGTGCCTGACGGCGGGGTCGCCTAGGTCCCGGGCCTTTGGCGCAAGGCCCGGGTGTGCGCTCAAACGATATCGTCGATCAGGATGTGGTGCTGTCCGCGGCTGCATCGTTCGATCCGCGCCTCGACCTTGTAGACCTTGCGAAGCATCGACTCGGTAATTACCTCAGCGCTCGGGCCGCTGCCCTGGGCGGTGCCGTCGGCAACCACCAGCACCTGATCGGCAAAGCGCAGCGCTTGGTTCAGGTCGTGGATGGCGATGAATACAATGACTTCGCGCTTGCGCGCCAGGGCACGCATGAAGCCCAGCACCTGGACCTGCCGGTGCATGTCCAGGGCGCTGGTCGGTTCATCCATCAACAGGATTTCCGGTTCGCGCACCAGGGTCTGGGCGATCGACACCAGTTGCTGCTGTCCGCCGCTGAGCTCTCCGAGGTTACGGAACGACAACTCAGTGATGCCCAGCGCGGCGAGAATGTCGTCCACCCGCTTCAGTTCATCATCATGGACGACCCAGCCCGGCGTGAGCTGCTTGCGCGCCAGCAGCACCGACTCGTACACCGTCAACCGGGCGCTGGCGTTCAAGCCCTGGGGCATATAGCTGATGCCCTGCGGTCCCTTTTTCGAGCCCTCCAGGACCACCTGTCCGGGGCCGTCGATCAACCCGGCCATGCGCTTGAACAAGGTGGATTTGCCTGCCGCGTTGGGGCCGACCACCGCCACCACCTGGCCGCCGACAAAAGCTGCCGTGGTCACGCCGTGAATGACCGTGCGCTGGCCATAGCGAGCTCCGAGGTTCTCCAGCCGGATCGTTACCATGAGTTTTTCTTCCCGCCGAGAATCAAGGAAATGAAGAAGGGCACGCCGATCAGCGACGTGACCACGCCGATGGGGAAAATGGCCCCAGGGATCAGGGTTTTGCTGATCACCGAACTGGCGGACAGAATCAATGCGCCGGTCAACAAGGACGCCGGCAGGAAGAACCGTTGGTCTTCACCGATCAGCATCCGCGCGATGTGCGGGCCGACCAGGCCGATGAAGCCGATCGTGCCGACAAACGCCACCGGGAACGAGGCGAGCAGGCTGACCATGATCAGCGTCTGAAAGCGCAGGCCGCGCACGTTGATGCCGAAACTCGCGGCCTTGTCGTCCCCCAGCCGCAGCGCGGTCAAGGCCCAGGCGCGCCGGGCGAAAATCGGCAGAGTGACGAGGATCACCAGGCAGATCACCCCCAGCTTGGGCCAGGTGGCTTTGGTCAGGCTGCCCATCGTCCAGAACACCACGGCGGCCACGGCTTGTTCGGTGGCGAAGAATTGCACCAGTGCCAGCATCGCGTTGAAGGTGAACACCAGGGCGATGCCGAGCAGCACGATAGTCTCGGCGGTGACGCCGCGGCGCAGGCTCAGGAAGTGGATCAGCAACGCCGACAGCATGGCCATGATGAACGCGTTCACCGGCACCATGTACTGCGCCGCCAACGGGAACAAGGCCACGCCAAACGCCAGCCCCATGGCCGCACCGAAACTGGCGGCGGCGGAAATGCCCAAGGTGAACGGGCTGGCCAGCGGGTTGTTGAGGATCGTCTGCATCTGCGCGCCGGCCAGTGACAACGCGGCGCCGACCGCAACGGCCATCAGCGCCACGGGCAGGCGGATGTCCCACATCACCACGCGGACCTGGGGCGATGCGCTCTCCGGTGAAAACAGCGCGCCGAGTACTTCGTCGAGGCTGTAGCGTGCCGGCCCGAGAGCCAGGTCGAGCAGGACGCTGCAGATCAGCAACAGCGTGAGCCCCCCGAGAATGAGCCGCTTGCGCAGCACCAGGCGCCGGTAGGTGTCACGCTGCATGACCAGGGTTTCGTTCAACGAAGTCATGGCTGGTCCTCAGTCTGGCGCAGGCTGACGGCGTAACCCGGCTCATAAGGGACCGGAAGGAACTGCTCGTGCAATTGGCGGAACGAGGCGTCCGGGTCCAGGTCGGCGAACAACGTCGGGTGAAACCACTTGGCCAATTGCTGGATGGCCACGAACTGATAGGGGCTGTTGTAGAACTGATGCCAAATGGCGTGGAACGCCTGGTCGTCCTGGGCCTTGATGCCGGCGTAGGCCGGCCGCTGGGTGTACCACGCCAATTTCTCCCTGGCTTGGGCCATGTCCGCCCCGGGGCCGACGCCGACCCAATGGCCACCGGGTGCAAAGGCTTCCCAGTTGGCACTGGTGACTACCACCTGCGCCGGGTTGGCGACCACTACTTGCTCGGCGTTCAACTGGCCGAACGTGGTGGGGATGATGCCTTTGGCGATGTTGTCGCCACCGGCCATTTCGACGAACAGGCCGAAGTTCTCGTTGCCGAAGCTCAGGCAACAATCATCGGTGTATCCGCCGATGCGTTCGATGAAGACCTTTGGCCGGGCAGGGTGGCGCGCTTCAATGACGTCGGTGACCCGTCGAATCTGTTGGTTGCGAAAATCGATGAAGGCTTCGGCACGGGCTTGCTTGCCGAACAGTTGGCCGAACAGGCGCATGGTCGGCTCGGTGTTCTGCATCGGGTTGTTGCGAAAGTCCACGTAGACCACCGGGATGCCCAAGGCGTCGAGCTTCTCGATGTAGCGCGCATCCTCGGTGGCGTGCTGGGCTTCGATATTGAGGATGATCACATCCGGACGCTGGGAGATGGCCTGTTCGATGTCAAAGGTGCCGTCCTCGAACCCGCCGAAGGTCGGGATCTTGGCAATGTCGGGAAATTTGCGCAGGTAGGCGCCGTAGGTGTCCGGGTCTGACTGGATCAGGTCCTTGCGCCAACCGACGATGCGTTCGATGGGATTTTGCGTGTCCAGCGCCGCCACCAGATACAACTGGCGGCCTTCGCCGAGGATCACCCGCCTGACGGGGAGGTGGACCTTGACCTGGCGCCCGAGCAGGTCGGTCACGCTGCCCAGGGCTGGATCCGCATCGGCGGCCAAGGCATTGCGGGGCGTCAGTGAGAGAAACGACACACCGAGCAGCCCGGCGAACAGCAGGGCGGCGAGGGTGTGAGGGCGGCGAAAAACAGTAACCATGGTTCAGGCCTTTACAAAAGCCGGGCCGGACAACGGCGCAAGTCGCCGCCCCGACCCGCAGGTTTCAGAAATCAACGGTGGCGGATAACAACAGCGTGCGCGGTGCGCCTTGGGAAAACGCGCCATAGGACGCGACCCCTGACCAGTAGGCACGGTCAAAGACGTTCTGCACCGTGGCGCGAAATGTCGTGGGCCGCTCGGCAATGCGTGTGGCATAGCGGGCACCGACATCGAAGCGGGTCCAGGCATCCAGCTCCTGGGTGTTGGCCTGGTCGACGTACTGGCTGGCGGTGTAGATCGCGCCGCTGGTCAGGGTCAGCCCAGCGATGCCCGGGGTGTCCCACTCGGCCCAGAGGTTGGCCTGGACCTTGGGCACGCCCACCGGTGTATTGCCGCGGTTGGCGGCCACGCTGGTGCGGGTCAGTTCCCCGTCGAGTAGCGTCACGCCACCGAGCAGGCGCGTGCCCCGGGCAATCTCGCCGGACAGGTTCAGTTCCACGCCACGGTTGCGTTGCTGGGCCTGGACCGAAAACACCCTGGACGACAATTCGCCGCTGGGTTTCTTGATCTGGAACAGCGCCAGGGTGGCCATGAAGCGGTCGTAGTCGAGCTTGACCCCGATCTCCTGCTGGCGGGAGATGTAGGGAGAAAAAATTTCTTCGGCGTTCGTGGCGGCAGCCGGCGCGATGTCGCCCTTGCTCAGGCCTTCGATGTAGTTGTAGTACAGCGCGACATGGTCCCAGGGCTTGGCGACGATACCGAGCAGTGGGGTGGTCTTGCTTTTGTCGTAGGACGGGGTGGCAACGATGGTGTTGTAGTTGTCCGACTGGATGTTTTGCCGGCGCAACCCGAGGGTGACCTGCAGGCGCTCATTGAGTACCGACAAGGTGTCGGCCAGGGCGACGCCCGACAGCTCGCTTTCGGAGATTTTTGGCGTGTGAGGTTCGGCGATGTTGGGCCTGGGCCGGTCGACCGGGTGATAGATGTTCGAGAGGATGGTGGGGCCGGAAATAATGCCCCGGGACAACTCATCGCGATAACGGCTGACTTGCAGCACCGCGCGGTGGTTGACCGGCCCGGTGTCGAAGCCCAGGCGCGCGCCGGCGTCGACGGTGTAGCGCTGGACGTTGAATTTGTAATAACCGGGAACCGATGACGTGTCGCCGGCGGCGTTGATGATGGTCGGGGTCTGGTCGGACATGCGCTCGACCTCGGATTTTCCGCCGCCGGCGTGGGCAAACAGGGTCAGATGGTCGCTGAGGTCGTACGCGCCACTCAGTAACGCCGATTTGTCCCGGGCCCGGGAGCGCCCCCAGTCCTGGCTGACACTGGTGCGGCCGTTGGCGGCGGAGGGGATTTGCACGCCAGGGTCGATCAGGAAAGGGCGGGAGGCGGCGTCGAATTTTTCATCCTGGCTGATCAGGTCCAGGGTCATGCGCAGGCGATCCCCTTGGTAATCCAGGGACATGGCGCCGGTACCGACGTCTCGGGACTGCTTGTCGATGGCCGTATCACCCTGCTGCAGGCTACCGTTGAGCCTGATCCCGAACCGGCGTTCTTCACCAAAGCGCCGACTGACGTCGAGGTGGCTGCCCAGTTGCGAGTCGGTGGCGTAGCGGCTGGTGAATCGGGTCAGGTCCTCGTCGAGGGCGCGCTTGGGGACCACGTTGATCACACCGCCCACGGCGCTGTTGGGCGACATGCCATACAGCAGCGCGGCGGGGCCCTTGACCAGTTCGATGCGCTCGGCGTAATCGGTGAACACCCGGTAATTGGACGCCACGCCATACACACCGTCGAAAGCCAACTCACCGAGGTTGCCTTCCCCCAGCGGAAAACCGCGGATAAAGAACGAGTCGACGATGCCGCCCGCCTGGCCCGTGGAGCGCACCGAAGCATCGCGTTCCAGCAAGTCGCCCACCGTGGTCGCCTGTTGATCCCTGATCATCGTCGAGGTGTAGCTGCTGATGCTGAACGGCGCCTCCATCACATCGGTGTTGCCTAGCAGGCCGAGGCGTGCGCCGCGGGCGACCTGGCCGTTGGCGTCGGTAGGTGGCAGGTCGGTGCTGCTTCTGCCCGTGGCGTCGACGCTGATCTGCGGCAGGGACACCCGGCGCAGCACCAGTGTGTAGCTGCCATCGTCGCGGGCAACCATCTCCACGCCGCTGTCGGCCAGTAGCTGGGTGAGTGCTTGCGCTGCCGGATAAGTGCCGGAAAGTCCCGGGCTGACCAGGCCCTCAGTGATCGAAGGCTGGAACGACAAGGCAATGCCGGCGGTTATCGCAAAGCTCGACAGGGCAGGGCCGAGCGGCCCCGGGGCGATCTCATAGGCGCGGGGGGCGACGGCTTCCAGTTGCGCGGGCACGGTGGCGAAGGCGAACGACCCGGTGACCGTGCTCAACGCAAGGCCCAACAGCACACTGCGCATGACGGGTTTGGACGGACGATCCGGACGCAGGGGCCGTGCAACGAGCATGGATGGATGACCCTATGGACGAGATGAAATGGTTATTCCTTTCTTTGCCAGTTGAGATCAAAAAAAGTATCACCCGAGCAGCAAATATTTTTTGTGGGGTCAGGCCGGGGAAAGCGTCACCCAGTAACCGCTCAAATGACCGGTGACCAGGACCGGGTAGGTTTGCACCAGCATGTTGAGCGTGCGCTGGGTATCGCTGATGGGAAACGCGCCGGACACCCGCAGCTCGGCAATGGCCGGGTCGCACCGCACGAAGCCCCGGCGATAGCGCGCCAATTCGACGACGAAATCCGCCAGACGCATCCTGTCGGCCATCAGCATGCCTTGGGTCCAGGCGCTGGCGTTGCGATCGGTCGGGGTCAACGGGCCGAAGGCCTGGGACGAGAAGTCGGTGCGCTGTCCGGCGTTGACGATGAGCGGCGCGGCCTGGCGAGCCTCGGCCAATTCAATCCGCACCGCGCCTTCGAGTACCGCCAGATGGGTGCGCGATGGCAGTTGGCGCACGATGAACCGCGTACCCAGGGCCTGCATCCGGCCCTCGCGGGTGCTGACCAGGAACGGTCGGGCCTGTGGTGAGGCATCCGGCGCGGTCTGCACCAGGACTTCCCCTTCGCGCACATGGAGGAGCCGTTGGCGGGTGTCGAACAGCACGTCGATGGCCGTGCCGGTATTGAGGGTGAGGTGAGAGCCGTCGGCCAAGGTCAACTCGCGGCGCTCGCCGATGGCGGTGCGGTAATCGGCGGACCATTGCTGCGATTGCGCCAGTTTCCAGCTGCCCCAACCGACAGGCACCGCTGCCAGCAGCAACGCCAGTTTGCCAAGGGCCGCGCGTCGTTCGGGGCTGCTTGGACGATCCAGCGCCGACATCGCTAACGCTCGTGGCAAGCCGCCGAGCTTGCTTTGCAGCAATTGCGCACGAGACCAGGCCCGACCGCGCTCGGGGCTGCTGGCCCTCCAGCATTCCCATTCGGCGCGCTCGGTGTCACTGAGGTCGCTTTCGCTCAAGCGCATCAGCCATTCGGCGGCTTCTTCGAGGACCTTGGGGTCGAGCGGCGGCTCACGGCGACGGGTGAGCATTCATTCCACCAGCATCAAGCACTGCACGAATGCCTGCTTCATGTAGCGCTTGACCGTGATCAGCGAGACGTTCAGCTGTTGGGCGATGTCGTCGTATTTCAGGCCGCCGATCTGCGACAGCAGGAATGCCCGTTTGACCGGCGCCGGGAGGGTGTCGAGCATGGCGTCGATTTCGTGCAGGGTTTCCAGCACCAGAAAGCGCAACTCAGGGGACGGCACTTCCTGGGCCGGCAGATGCGCGAGCGCCTCCAGGTAGGCACGTTCCAGGGCCTTGCGCTGATACCAGTTGATGAGAATGCCCTTGGCCACGCAGCTCAGGTAGGCCCGGGGCTGGTCAATGGCCGTGACTTGGGAGGCGAGAATGCGCGTGAAGGTGTCTTGCGCCAGGTCCGCCGCATCCATGGCATTGCCCAGTTTCTTCTTCAGCGTGGCGTACAGCCAGCTGTGATGGCCGGCGTACAGATCTTCGATCACGCGCAGATGCTGGTCGTTGTTCGCGGGCAGGATTTCGCTCATGGCTGCGTTTTTTTGCAATTGAGAAGTATTCCCAATGCTAAAGGACAACTTGCCCGCGACGCAAGCGGCATTCAGCAACCCTGTTTCAGCCACGCGCAAGGCCCTCGGGCCTATAACGCAATGCAATGATGGGGATCAGCGCCAGCACATAGGCCAGGCAAACGAACAGGTAGGTGTATTGCAACCCGTAGACCTGGCTGAGCAATCCACCGATCGAAATGCCCGCGATCGAAGCGAATTGCGTGGTGCCCTGGGCAATGCCCAGCACGTGGCCTTGTCGTGAGCTGTCGGCGGATTTCGAGATGAGGGCCATCAGCACTGGCGTGGTGGCACCCAGCAGCACGCCCCAGATGAAGTAGGCAATGACAAATACGATGACGTTGCGCGTGATCCCCGCCAGGGCGGTCAAGACGACACAACCGAGCACGATGTAGAGGATGCGCTGCAAGGTTTGCTGTTGGGTATGGTGCTCGAAATAGCGCGACCAGGCCGTGGCCGACAGAATGAAACCCAGCGCCAGCAAGCCGTAGCACAGGCCGACGAGCGAGTTGCTGACGACGAATACCGCGCTCACATACAAGGAGAATGATGTTTGCGGCAGCATCCGCGCCAACAGCAGAATGCCCATGACGCATAACAACGACAGCAACGACGATCCTTGCCAGATACTGTCGGTACGGCTCTTCGCTGCCGGGGCCTGGCTCGCCGAGGACCTCTTCACTGGCGGCACATCCGGCAAGGCCACGGCGGCCACCACCGTGCACACTGCGCACAACACCGAGGCGGTGAGGTTGATCCAGAAGAACGTGGCGTAGTCGAGGATCAGCCCCCCGACTATTGCGCCGAGCAATGAGCCGACATTGGTGGATATTTGCAGAATCGCGAACAGCCTCGCTCGCCGCGATGGGGCTTCGATACTGACGCCGTAGGCCTGCGCCGGGGCGATGTATCCGGCAAAGGCGCCCTGCAAGAAGCGCAGGACCAGAATGATCCAGATATCGCTGCACAGCGCCAGCCCGAGCTGGGTCAGCGACAAGCCTGCCAGGGCGCGGATCATCATCCACTTATGGCCGTAGCGATCACCGATACGGCCCCAAAAGGTGCTGGTCAGCATGATGCCCAGCATCGGCCCGACATACACGGCAATGCTGGCGAAGCTGAAAACCGACGCCGACGACGTCAGCCCGCGCAGGTGAACCGGCCAAAATGGCCCGCTCATTTCCATCGCGCCCATCGAGATGAGCTGGATCGCGAACAGAAGATAAATCAGGACTCTGACGCTCGAACCCTGGACGACACCTGTGTGGGACATGATCAGCCTCGGTGGTTAAACGCCAGCAAGCGGGTAGGGTAGCGTGTGCTGCTGGCGATGACAGGGTCGGCAAGATGCCCGGCTGCACGAGAGGTTGCAAGGTGTCGATACCGCAGCAGCGTCGGTATGCGCGAGTGCTTTGGCGCAGTCTGAAAAAATAATCCCCGGGAGGTGATACTTTTCCGCAGGTCGACTGGCAATAGGAGTGATTACCATTTTCTCTCGTTGAAAAGGATCCTTAAGCCATGTCTGTTGCACGTCGACCTTGTGGTGAGTCTGCGTTATCCGTCGCGATTCGTAGCGCCACGCTGAGTTTCATTCTGGTCGCAGGAAGCGCCACCGCCTGGGCGGCAACCCCCGAACAGGCGCCTGCCGCCGATAAGACCCTGGACGCCTCCAAGGACAACGGCCAAGGCTTGACCCTTGACGCCACCACCATCAGCGGCACCCACAACGACCCAGGTGCACTGCCGCCCGTGTTGGCCGGTGGTCAAGTGGCGCGCGGCGCACGCTTGGGGATGATGGGCAACAAGGACGTGATGGACACACCGTTCAGCGTGACCAGCTACACCGCCAAGACCCTGGCCGACCTGCAAACCGTGACCGTGGCCGACGCCCTGCTCCGAGACCCTTCGGTGCGCTCGACGGGCCAGGTGGGCGGCATCGTCGATTCGTTTTTCATCCGTGGTTTTCCCATCGGCGAGGGTAACCTCGGCGAGTTGGCCTACGACGGCGTATACGGCGTGGCACCCAACTACCGGGTGTTCACCGACTACGCCGAACGGGTCGAAGTGCTCAAGGGACCGGGGGCGCTGATGTACGGCATGTCTCCGAACAGCGGGGTGGGCGGGGTGATCAATATCGTTCCCAAGCGTCCGTTGGACGAAGACCTGACGCGCTTTACCGGCAGCTACGCGTCCGACTCCCAAGTGGGCGGGCACCTGGATGTCAGCCGTCGATTCGGCTCGGAAAACCAGTTTGGCGTGCGCTTCAACGGCAGCCTCCAGGGTGGCGACACGGCCATCGACGACCAGGAACGCGAACTTGGTATCGGAGCTATCGCCCTGGATTATCGGGGCGAGCGTTTGCGCTTGAACCTCGACTTCATAAGCCAGAAAGAAAACTTTGACGGTGCCTCGCGGCCCTTCACCGTCGCGCGTGGCGTTGAAATTCCATCCGCCCCCAACGGTCGTACCAATGCATCACAGAAATGGGGCTGGTCGGACACTAAGGAACAGTCGGCGTTGCTGGGGGGCGAGTACGACTTGACGGACGCGGTCACGGTGTTTGCCCACGCCGGTGGCGGTCGTTCGGACGTCAAGCGAATGTCCGACCAAGTGCCAGATATCATCAATAGTGCAGGCGATATCAGCAACAGGCCGGGGTACTACAAATTCAATGTGGACCGTTCGACAGCCGACGTGGGGATCCGCGGGATATTCGATACCGGCCCTGTCAGCCACACGACCACGCTGATGGCGAGCACTTATCAGGATGAGCTGTCCCGGGGCATCAACCGGGGGGCAGATATCCCCTCGAACATTTATCACCCGGTAGACGTGCCCAAGCCGGCCATCAATGCACCCAAGGTGTCACGGGTTTCCGAGTCGCAATTGTCCGGTTTCGCATTGACCGACACCTTGTCGGTACTGGATGACCGTCTGCAACTGTCCCTGGGGGTGCGCCGGCAGAAGGTCGAGTCACGCAATTACAGCGAGACGGGTTCGGTCAGTTCCCGTTATGACGACAGTGCCACGACCCCGATGGTCGGCGTGGTGGTCAAACCCTGGGAGGACGTGTCGCTGTACTACAACTATGTCGAAGGGCTGAGTAAAGGTGACGTTGCGCCAGCCAACGCGAACAATTCTCTAGAAACATTCGCACCTTATGAATCCAAGCAGCACGAGATGGGCGTCAAGTACGAGCACGGCACGTTCATGACCACCTTGGCGCTGTTCCAGATCGAGAAGCCCAGTGGCGAACTCGGTGCGAACAATGTTTTCTCGGTGCAGGCCGAACAGCGCAACCGTGGCGTGGAACTGAGCGTGTTCGGCGAAGTGGCCCCCGGCACCCGCTTGATGGGTGGCGTGACATTGCTCGATGGTGAGCTGACGGATTCCGCCACAGCGGCCAACCGTGGCAATAAGCCGGTGGGCGTGCCAGACGTGCAAGCCAACCTGTGGGCCGAATGGGACACCCCGTGGGTGGAAGGCTTTACCCTCACCAGTGGCGCGATCTACACCAGCAGCCAATACGTGAACCAGGCCAACACCCAGGAGCTGGATGCGTGGACCCGTTTCGATGCGGGCGCTCGCTACGCCACCAAGATCGAAGGTCGACCGACGACTTTCCGAGCCACGGTCCAAAATGTCTTTGACCGCGAATACTGGTCGGGTGTCGCCTCGTATGGGGCGTTCTCTCCAGGCTCTCCGCGCACATTGCAGCTCTCGGCCACGGTCGATTTCTAAGAAGCGGGCAAGGGTGGCTCAAACCAAGGGCCACCCCCCTCGTTTATAACGTTCGATCAGAACTTTTTCGGCACGGGCAGCGGTCGGTCGATACAGTCATGGTCAGGTGCGCGCCGCGCAGGCAAGGGCACCAGCGACACCAATTCCTCTTCGACGATTTGATTGCTCATGGCCAATTCCAGCTCGGGGCAGTCAATGCTGAGCCAGTCACCGTGCTGGAGCGGCACATTCGTGGTGCGATGGCTCAAGCTGTGAAACACGTAATGCACCAGCCCGGGCTCGAGAAACTGCTCGTGTTTCTCCAAGAACTCTTCCGAGTATCGGCGCAGACTCTGCCAGCGATGCAAACTCATCCGGTGGTGACTTGCCGTCAAGGGTTGGCCGTCGCGTTCTATCTGGACATTGATGGCCAAGTCAGCCTGCAATTCCCCCACGATCAATGCCGGGGCAATCGCACAGGTGCGCAAGTGCGCATGCGTTGAAGAAATGGCGTCGCGACTGTGCAATACATGATCGTGGATATCGTTACCCAGGGTAAAACCAATGAAGCGCAGCGCACCAAACGGGTCGACCCAATAGAGGCAGACAATGCACGGCTCGCTACTGATGCTTTGTGAATGATAGGGCACCTGCAAAGGGTCGCCGTCGGTCTTGAGCAGTCGGCCGTTACCTTTGTAATACCAGGCTTGTTCTGTCTTGGCGGTACAGAGCGTGATTTCGCTGATCTGGACCAACAAGTTGTTATCGGGCTTGAGCGGCGGTCGGTATTTCACCGCCGCAGGCGTAAGCGGGTAGGGCGTGGACGGCAGGTCCTTGAGATAGGACTCCCAGTCCATATTCCGATCCGCGCAATGGGCCAGGGCTTCATAAAGATTTCCCTGGGGTGGACGCACCTCCCGGCTTTGCCCGGACTTGAAGTCAAATACGCCAAGGCCTCCTCGCGGCACTGGAGAGTCCAGCAACATTACATAGTGGGTCATTACTTATCCTCCAGGGTCAAGCGTGCGGATAGGGGGGCGTAGTCCTTGAGTCCGTTGAACGCCGGGTTTGCCTCTTTGAGCCGTAAGGACAGCAAGCCCCCCGTGATACTTCCGGCCAGTGCCAGGAACAGAATCGCGGTAAGTCCCCACGTCATGGCGATGTAGCCGGCGACGACAGGGGCGACGCCCCCTCCAAGAATCTCTCCGCAGCCCACCACCAGGCCCGTCGCGGTGGCCAATAAACTGGGCGGCACTGATTCGCTGGTCAGTGGACCGACCGTCATGCAGATCAGGCTGAAGTTGATAAAGGACAAGAAAAATAATTGAAGGAACAGTAGCCAGGGCAACGGTGGGCTGACGATCAATAAACCCACCAACAGGGCGCTGATCATGAAGCAGATCGAGACCACGGGCTTGCGACCCAGTTGGTCGGACAAGCCGGGAATGACCAGTTGGCCAAAAAAACCACCCAGGCCAATTGCAGAAATGATCATGGCCATGGAGAAATTGCTCAGGTGCAGAATGTCTGTCAGGTAGCTAGGGAGCAGGGCGCACAGAACGAACTGGCACGTCAGTATGCAGAGCATCAAGGCAATATTGAGCCGCACATTCCCGCAGGACAGGGCCGCCCTCCACTGGCTTTTGGAGGTATGTGCAATCGACTCCGTGCTGGGCGCCTGGGTCGGTTGGTAGGTTCTATAGAGGTACCAGGCCACTAACAGGCCGGGTAACGAAATGATGGCGAATACGGCGCGCCAGGATCCGGACATTTCCAGCAATACGCCCGCCAGCAGCGGTCCGAGGCACAGGCCGATGATGGGGAACAAGGCCTGTTGAATCCCTAGATTGAGTCCGCGCCGGGAAGGCTGCGAGACTTCATCGGTGACAATGATACTGACCGGAGTGAAGGCCCCTTCGCAGACGCCCATCAAGGCGCGCAAGAGCACCAGGCCCACCAGGCCGGTGATCAATGCAGACGCACCGGCCAGAATCGATAGCAGGGTGATCGACAGCACCAGCAACTTCTTGGGGCCCAGTACCCTGATGGCGGCGCCCATGAACAGGGCAGAGCCTCCCCACGCAAATGCCAGGATGGCCGACAACATGCTCAAGTCCTGATAGTCCAGGGCCAAGTCACGCATGATCACCGGGAACAGCGGCATGATAATGAACCTGTCCAGTCCTACCAGCCCGAAGCTCAGCGACAGAAGCGTGATCATGCGTCTTTCATAGCCGCCCCAAGGTCGAGCGACCAGATACTTCATCTCCATGTTCTTTTCCTTCTTTCCCTAGCGCTTTCGAAGCCCTCTTGAGCGAGGTGAACGCCTGCGATTCATACTCCGGCAGCCAGGGGCAGGTGTGCCCCTGGCTGGGTGCCGGTGTTTTATCGGATCTGTCAGGCGACCCACTTGCCCACGGCCATTTCAGCGGTGAAACCGGGGCCGAAGGCCGCCAGCATGCCAGTCGCGCCATCGACAAGCCCGCTGTCAAACTGGCGCTTGAGCACATCGAAGACCACCACGCTGGCGATGTTCCCGGCTTCGCTCAAACTGTCGCGAGACTGCGCGACCCGGCCGGGTTCCAGGTCCAGTTGCAGGACCAGTTCATCAAGAATTTTCCGTCCGCCGGTATGGAAGATGAAAAAGTCGTTTTGAGCGCAATGTTGATTGAAGGTCTCGTAGTTCAATTCCTCCATCATTGGTGCGACATCTTTAATGGAGTTCATGACGGCCTTGTCCAGGGTAAAGTGAAAGCCACTGTCCTTAACGTCATATTTGATGTAGTGCTCGCTATCAGGCAGGAAGTAAGACCCGGTCTTGGCGATCTTGAAACCAGGCGCCTTGTCATCGGCGCGCATGACGCAGGCCGATACGGCATCGCCGAATAACGCCGCCGATATGAACGCGTGCAACTTGGTGTCCTGGGGTTGATAGCAGAGCGACGAGAACTCCAGGGAGACGATGAGGACATGGTTGTCCGGCGCCAGGCTGGCAAAATCATTGGCTCGATTGATCGCCGCAGCGCCTGCCACGCAGCCCAATTGAGCGATGGGCAGTTGTACGGTCGACGTCCGCAGGCCCAGGTCATTGATCAAGTGGGCCGTGAGCGAGGGCATCATGAAACCGGTGCATGATGTCACCGCGACCATGCGAATGTCGTCGATGGTCAGTCCGGCATTTTCAATGGCTTGGCGCGCCGCGATGGATGACATGCGGCGGGCTTCGCGCTCATAAACGATGCTGCGGTGGGTGAAGCCAGTGTGCACCGCCAGTTCATCGATAGGCAGGACCAAGTGCCGTTCGTTCACCTGTGTGTTTTGAATCATTCGTTTGGCAAGTGCCATTCGTGGATGATCATCATGCAACTGCTCTAGATGCTCGATCATTTGTTGCTGGGTGATCTTGTATTGCGGAAACAACAGACTGGGTTTGCAAAGAGTAGACATGACAAGTCCTCGGCTAGAAGCCAATAAAGTTAGAAGCACATTTAAGGCAATGACTGCAAAGCAGGACTCTGAAAAACAGAATCAAAGCTGCGGGCTGGGGAGCCAAAAAACTTGACTGTTGTTATCGAAAAGAGCGGGTGTGGCGGACGCCTTGTTTGTTATTTCACCAATACAAACTTATAGGCATATTGCCAGGCCAAGTTGCTTTCCCGGACATGTTTGCGAATAACCATGCGCACGGGCGCACCGCTGACGACTTGCCGGGGATCGGTGACATCTACGATTTCCGAGGCAATCACCAAGCCATCATCCAGACGCACCATCGCCATGAAGCGGGGCACGGTTTCGCCATAGCCCATGGCTGCCAGTATCGGATTCTCGGCATGGGCGCTGACTTGGATCGTGCCGGTGCGTGCGCAGCGATACGGTTCCACATTCAACGAATTGCACGCGCCGCAGACGGTGCGCCGAGGGAAGAAAATTTCTTCGCAATCCTGGCAACGGCTGCCTTCGAGGCGGTATTTGCCGCCATGCTCGCGCCATTCGCGCAACATGCTGGCGGTGGTCATGCGGTGAATCTGTTCAGGGTAAAGGGACATGGTCGGCTCCTTAATCGTTGGAAAGCACAATGACACTGTTGTGCGCGGCGTAACCGCCCAGGTTTTGCGAGACACCAATACGGGCGCCTTTGACTTGGTTGTTGGACTCGCCGCGAAGCTGTCGGAACAATTCAGTAATGTGCAAAATCCCATCGCAACCGGAGGCGTGGCCGCGTCCGATGTTGCCGCCGTCAGTGTTCAGGGGAAGTTGCCCATCAAGAGCTATGCCGCCTTCCAATACGAAGTCGCCTGCCTGGCCTGGACCACATACGCCCATGGACTCCATTTGAATCAACCCGGCACCCAGCAAGTCGTAGACTTGCGCCACATCGATATCCTTTGCAGTGATGCCGGCTTTTTTGTAGGCGATTTCTGCGCAGGCCATCGAGTTGGCGGAAACTGCCATGCCTACATCTTTTGGCAGCCCCGGAAATTGCAACGTCGGGTTGTGATAACGCGTGCCGAAATAGTGCGATACACCGGTGTAGGCACAGCCGCGGATAAATACCGGTTGGGTCGTGTAACGGTGCGCAAGGTGTTCGGCAACCAGGATGGCGCAACCACTGGCTTCGCCCCAGGCCAACATCGAGCCACACGCTTCGCTACTCTTGAGCGCTTCAAGGGACGGAATCGGCACGCCGTAGCGGGTGGCGGTGGGGGTGTTATGGGCATAGATACGCATCTGCCGCCCAAAGGTTGCCAATACATCCGCTTCACGTCCTGCATAGCCGAACTTTTCAAAATACTCGGCGGTCGCCAGGGCGAAGGCGTCTGTGTGTGAGATGCCTAGAAAATAATCGTATTCACATTCGGTGCTGGAGCCAATGTACTCGGCGTAGTTGATGTGGTCGGTCATTTTTTCGAAACCGCCACACAGGACGATGTCGTATTCACCTGAGGCGACCATTTGGTGAGCCATCTGGAAAGACACCGAACTACTCGTGCAGTTGGCAGTACTCATGAACGTGGGGGCAGGGCTGATACCCAAGGCATCGGAAATGGTCGGGCCCAGGCCTCCGTATTCAGAAATGCCTTCACCGTGGTAGCCATAGGCAACAGCCTGGAGTTCGCGGGGATGCATCTTGATGGCGTTGAGCGCTTGGTAAGCGGACTCGACGATCATCTCCTTGAACGTCTGGCGAACTCTGGAACTGCCGGGTTTAGGGGTATAGGCAGCCGAAACGATAGCAACGCGTCGTGCGCTCATAAAAAGTGCTCCTTGCTGGATGAATTGGAATCAGAGATAGGCCGTCAGGGCGTAGTCGGGCCGCAAGTATTTGAACTCGTACTTGATCGACGTCCCGTAATCCACGTAGTACTTATCCTCCAGCAGCGTGCGCAGCGGAACGTTGGTCTTTTGATAGGCTTCGATGGCATCGGTGACGGTCAAGGCAATGGCATCGCTGCCCGCACCAAACCCATAGGAAACCACCAGGATTCTTTCACCGGGACGCGCTTGATCGAGGACGTTGACCAAGCCCAGCAAAGGGCTTGCTGCCCCAGCATCGCCGACACTCTGGGCATAGATGCCAGGTTCGATTTGCGCCGTCGTGAATCCCAGGTGCTTGCCCAGAGAGTAGGGGGTTGAAACCAGGTTCTGTTGGAAGACGACATAATCGAAATCACCGGCCTGCGCATGGATCTTGGCCATCAATCCCGAGGCAGCACGGCGAGTCTGGTCTTCCAGGCCGATGCTGTTCTTGTCCGAGCCCAATCCCATTCCCGACCGGATATAGCGGTCCCCTTGAGGCCTGATGTTGTCAGCGACATCCGCCGCGCAAGAAAAACTTGCGTCAAAATGCGCGATCACATTTTCGGTACCCAACAGCAGGGCAGCGGCGCCCGCTCCGGCGTAGGACTCTGTCAAATCACCGGGGGCGGTGTTGCGGTTGATCGTATCGGCGCCCACTGCCAACGCGTTGCCCACCATGCCCGATGCTACCAAGGCGTATGCAATCTGAAGGGCGCTGGTGCCGGATTTGCCGGCAAACTGCACGTCTGCGCAAAAGGCGTCATAGCCGCAGCCAAGCATTTCCAGGATGATCGCGGCCGAGGCCCGGGAGTCATATGGATTGGTGCAGGTGCCAAGATAAAGCGCTTCAAGGGGACAAGGCGGCGCTTTGTCCAGTGCGCGTTGGGCGGCGAGGACGCCCAAGGTAATGACGTCTTCATCAGGTTGCAGCACAGCCCTTTCAAGGACGCCCAATTGACCCTTTACCAAGCTCAAATCGGTGTTTTTCCACACCTGGATCACGTCGTCCACCTTGAGCCGGCAGACCGGGATGCCCGCGCCATAGCTCACAATTCCTACTTTATTCATGTGTACTTCCTCCAGATTCCGTTCTTTCACCTGCTGGCAGAAAGCCGTGACAGGCGCATGAAATATTTAGAAACTATCTATTGGTGCTCGCAAAGTGATAAATGGCGGTCCCATGCCCCATAAATCGGCGGGTCCAAGCAGCAGAACCTACCGGTCAACCTATGAACAATAGGTTTGTTTTCGTGCAATCATTATGTATGATACGAAACGTACCGTATCGTTAAGGTAGCGTTAAAAATTTATGACTTTCCTTCTCATGTCTCCCTATATAGAGGTAATAAGCGCTCAAGAGACCCCCTGCTAAGCCGAAGCTGAGATCATATAAATATACAAAACGAAACGATCCGTTTCATTGCTTTTCGAGAGAATCCTATACCCTGAGTCTCTTTTGTCAAGCGCCATATTGGAGATTTTGATTTATGGCCCGTAAACCATCTCGGAGCTCCATTGGCTCATTGAGGAGCCCTCACACGCACAAAGCGATCATCATTTCTGCCATAGAAACACTTAAAGAGTGCGGTTACTCGGGGTTGAGCATCGAGGCGGTGGCCCGCCGCGCTGGCGCGAGCAAACCGACAATCTACCGGTGGTGGGGTAACAAGGCGGCCTTGATCGCCGAGGTCTACGAGAGTGAAAGCGAGCAGATTCGCAAGGAGCCTGATAAAGGCACTTTCAAGGAGAACCTCAATTTCTTGCTGCTCAATCTCTGGAAGGTCTGGCGAGAAACGATTTGCGGGGAGGCTTTTCGATGCGTCATTGCTGAGGCCCAGCTCGATCCCAGCACGCTGCCCAAGCTGAAAGACGAGTTCATGGAGCGGCGTAGGGAGTTGCCTCGCAAGCTGGTGGAAAAAGCTATTCAGCAGGGCGAGTTGCCCAAGGATACATCGCGTGAATTGCTCTTGGACATGATCTTTGGGTTTTGCTGGTACCGGCTGTTGACCGAGCAGTTGGAGGTGGAGGCAGATATCAATGAGTTCACGACACTGCTGATGAACGGGGTACTGCGCCCGACTTCGGCGGCGGTTCAAGACGCCGCCGAAGCCTGATTATCGGTGGGGTTGGGCTTATTTCGCGCCGCTGAATCGTGCATGAAGGCTCGGCAGGATGCTGGCCAGGTGGTTGAACTCACACAAGTCATGCACCGCAAATTCATAAGCCAGGGTTTCCAGCTCCACTTCTCCCAGGCCGTTTTCTTCCAGTAGCTGGGCGGCGCGCTCGGCGCCTGGAAAACGCTGCATGGCCGGGTGGCTGCCGACCCAGTAACGGCTCGTCAGGTACAAACCCTCCGGGCATTCCTTGAACAAGTGCGCCATCAGCGACACCGGTACTTGCGGTTCGTGGGCCAGGCTCATCAAGGCGCTGACACTGCCGTCTATTTTGGATTCGCGGTAAAGATCCGGACAGAAGCCCAGTTCGCAGGGGTCCCTGAAATCAATGTGCAGGTGCATGAGGCGGTCACCGACGTACTCTGAGGCGCAAAAGGTATTGCCATACAAGCGCTCCTCGAAGGTCAGGGTATCGTCCAGGAGGCGCTCGTGATGAACGCAGGGGTTTTCCACGTGGGCATAAGGAAACCACAGGGTGTAGCGTTCAGCCTCCAGTGGATGCCACATGAACCACCACTTGAGCATCTGCGCGGTGCAGTTGGGAAAAAACTTGCGACTTTGCACATAGGCCATCGGCCCTGGCAGCAGGGCGTATCCGGCCTCTTCGCTGATGAAGTCAGCGGCGAGCATGCGGTTAAGGTCTTCAACGCTGGGCGTCAAGGCGTCAGCCAAGGGCATGGGGCCTTGCTGTATTTTTTCGACGGCACTGAGCGGCACGCTGATCTTCGAGCGGAAAAAGTCGGCGTAGGGTTTGCCTTGGATGGCCTGCTGATTGGCCAGGAACTGCTTCTGCATTGGCAATGAGAAGTAGGTGAAAGGTGTCATTACGCGCGCTTCCATGACGGTATTTCCTTGATAGTGCGCGAAAAGCCCGGAGCATCGGCTGCGAAGTCCTCGCGCGGTGTTGTAAAGGGACAATGACGGGACCAAAATAGGTAGGCTGAAATAAAAAGTCAAATTTGAATTAGAACTATAAAGAGATGAGCTCATGGACAATGCCATTGGCAAGCCTTCCCTGCCTCGTGCTTCGCGGCTCGATGGGCAGGCAACGCGGCTGCAGATTCTGGAAAAAGCGGGTGAATTGTTTGCCGAACAGGGATTGGCCAACACCACCAGCAAGCAGATTTGCGAACGCTCGCAAGCCAACAGTGCGGCGGTGAATTATCACTTCGTCAACAAAGAGGGCCTGTACCGCGCGGTATTGCTCGAAGCCCACGCTCGGTTGGTGCGGATGGAAACTCTGGTTTCGCTTAACGAGCGGCCCGGCTCGCCGCAAGACAAATTACGTGCCCTCATCACCGTGCTGGTCGAGCGCCTGCACGACCATCCGGATGGCTGGGCGCTGAAAGTGCTCACGCGCGAAGTGCTTTCGCCTTCTCCCGAGTTTGAGGTGGTACTCAAGGAGCAGTCGTTTCCCAAGGCGCACATTCTGCGTGGCTTGCTTGGGCAAATCATGAACTTGCCAGCGGATCACCCGACAACGTTGCGCAGCGCCATCAGTGTCTTCGCCCCCTGTCTTTTCTTGCTTATAGCCCATCAGCCGTTAAAGCAGCATGTGCTGCAAGGGTTGAGTCTCGAGCCGCAGGGTTTGATCGACCACATGATGAGCTATGCCCTTGGTGGGCTCCAGGCAGTGGCCGCGACTGCGCACGACGCTGCAAACTGACGCGGGGTCCATGGTTATGGGGGCTACCGTTGGCGCGAGTCCAATGAGTAGGCACCGCCGCCGCGCGCGACGATGTAGAGGGCAAGAAACCCCATCAGCACAGGAAACTCGATGCCTCGATCTATCCAGGGCCATGTCGGCCCCAGTGCATAGCTGATCGCAACCATCTCAATGGCGATCAGCAAGGCGACGAGTCGTGTGCCGAGCCCTATCGCCAGCATGAGCGCACCTACCGTCTCCAGCAGCATGACCAGGAAGGCAAGCTGTGCAGCGAAAGGCAGCCCCATCACGTTCTGGATGAGGTTGATCGAGGCGGCCATTGGATCCGCCATCGAACCGTGTGAAATGCGCAGAACCTTTGGCAAACCGTGGGTCAGCAGGACCCCGGCGAAGATGATCCGCAGCAAGGCGTACAGGGGCGCTTCAACGCGGGCGACTCGTTCAGTCGCAGCGGCTAACACGCAGCGCAGCGACGATAAGACTTGAATGGTCATGGGGAATCCCTGGCAGGGTTGCTTGAAACGCTGACGCATGAATTCGATAACGACCCCTGCATTGTGCAAGGGGCGATACCTCTGCGAATACTCCCTGGGCGCTATTGCCCTTTGGCGGGCAGGCCCATCTTCGCCAGCGTCAGCGTTTCATCGGCGCGCCCCCATCCGCCGTCTGCAACCTCCTCGACAAGGACCATGGTGAACGGACGAACGCCCTCGCCGAAGTACTCGACGAACATCTCTGTGGTGCGATGGATGATCTCTTCTTTGCGGACGTGGTCCAGGATTCCTTCGGGGAATTTGTAGTTGGCAAATGGCATGGATCGACTCCGTGGTGTAGGAAAGATTCGGTAGGGTCAACAACCCAAGCGCATCTTTCCCCTTCAGGTCCATGGAATAAATCCCTCTGGATTGTCATCAGCATTCAACGTGCGTGAACAATCGGCCGCTCGGCTCAGTGCGAGTGACGCGGTTCACCACTGCGGGCAATCACGCGCAGATGCAACGTCGCCGGCTCCAGGCAGCCCCCTGTGGAAAGCTGTCCCACCAGTTGCCGGTACAGCTCCTGCCAAGGTGTTTGCGAGGGTGGGATATTCGGTATCCATTCGCGGCGGCGCTGGGCCATCTCGGCGTCGTCGATCAGCAGGTTCACGGTGCGTGTGTTCAGGTCCACTTTCAGCCGGTCGTTGGTTTTCAGCAACGCCAGGCCGCCGCCCACGGCCGCTTCCGGGGACATGTTGAGGATCGACGGGCTCGCCGAAGTGCCGCTCTGACGTCCATCGCCGAGGCAGGGCAGGGAGTCGATGCCTTGCTTGATCAGCGCCGCCGGCGGGGCCATGTTCACCACTTCGGCGCTGCCGGGGTAGCCTACGGTGCCAACGCCACGGACCACCAGGATGCAGCGCTCGTCGATGTCCAGCGCCGGGTCGTCGATCCGCGCGTGATAGTCCTCCGGTCCTTCGAATACGATGGCCCGGGCTTCAAAGCTATTCTCGGCGCCGGGCTCGGACAGGTAGGTCTTGCGAAACGCCTCGCCCACCACCGACATCTTCATGATCGCGCTGTCGAAGAAGTTGCCGCTGAGCACGATGAAGCCGGCCCGGTGCTTGAGCGGGGTGTCGAAGGGATGGATCACATCGGTGTTGCTGGTCAGGCTGTTGCTGACGATTTCGCCGATGGTCTTGCCGCTGACCGTGGCGCAGTCTTCATGCAGGCGCCCGGCTTTTTGCAGTTCATGCATGACCGAGGGCACGCCTCCGGCCCGATGGAAACCCTCGCCCAGGTACTTGCCCGCCGGCATGCAATTGACCAGCAGCGGCACGTCCTCGCCAATCCGTTGCCAGTCCTCCAGGCTCAGCTCGACGCCCATGTGCCGGGCGATGGCGATCAAGTGCGGCGGGCAGTTGCTCGAAGCGCCGAGTGCCGAGGCGACGGCGATGGCGTTCTCGAAGGCCTGGCGGGTCATGATCTGTGACGGACGAATGTCTTGCCGCACCAGGTCGCAGATGCGCTTGCCGGTGGCATAAGCCATTTGCCCGCGCTCGCGATAGGGCGCCGGAATGCTCGCGCAACCGGGCAGCGACATGCCCAGGGCTTCGGCCAGGGCGTTCATCGACAAGGCGGTGCCCATGGTATTGCAGTGACCCACCGACGGCGATGCCGCAGTGGTCATTTCCATGAAGCCTTCGTAGTCGATCTCGCCGGCGGCCATCAGGTTGCGTGCATGCCAGAGTACGGTGCCGGAGCCGATCAGTTCGCCCTTGTGGTGGCCGTCGAGCATCGGCCCGCCGGACAGGACAATGGCCGGCAGATCGGTGGTCGCCGCGGCCATCAGGCAGGCCGGGGTGGTCTTGTCGCAGCCGGTGGTGAGCACCACGCCGTCCAATGGGTAACCGTGAAGAATCTCAACCAGCCCCAGGTACGCCAGGTTGCGGTCCAGTGCGGCGGTGGGGCGACGCGACTGTTCGGCGATCGGGTGCACCGGGAATTCCATGGGAATGCCGCCGGCATCACGGATACCGGCCTTGACCCGTTGGGCCAGTTCCAAGTGATGACGGTTGCAAGGGGTCAGGTCGCTGCCGGTCTGGGCGATGCCGATGATCGGGCGTCCCGACTGCAGTTCTTCGCGGGTCATCCCGTAGTTCATGTAGCGTTCGACATACAGGGCGGTCATGTCCGCGTGAGCCGGGTCATTGAACCATTGCTCGCTGCGCAGGCGGTGTTTTGGCGTGTCACTCATGATTCATTTCTCTCTTGTAATTGGATGAATCGGTCACGGCGTTTTAGCGGTCCAGCAGTCCTCGGGCGGCAAGGTTACGCAGCAAGGCGCTGACACCAAAGGTCCAGGGGGCGGCGTCGCAGCTGTGGGTCACCTGGTTATGCAGGCTTCCGAGCAACGGACTGCTGATGCTGACCACATCACCGCGTTTGTGGGTGAAACCGCTGCCGGCATGATCGCGGTCTTCGGTGGGGGCGAACAGGGTACCGAGAAACAGCACAAAACCATCCGGGTATTGGTGATTGGCGTTGAGTGTCTGGCCTGCCAGGTCCTGCGGGTCGCGGCTGATCTGGTTCATGGAGCTGGAGCCGTGCAGGCGGTAGCCATCCTCGCCGTGTACCTGAAGATCGACCACGCACTCCCTGACATCATCCAGGCTGAAGTGTTCGTCAAACAGGCGAATGAACGGCCCGATGGCGCAGGAGGCGTTGTTGTCCTTGGCCTTGCTCAGCAACAGTGCGCTGCGGCCTTCGAAATCCCGCAGGTTGACGTCGTTGCCCAGGCTGGCGCCGAGGATCTGGCCCCGGCTGTTCACGGCCAGCACCACTTCGGGCTCCGGGTTGTTCCATTGCGAGCCGGGGTGAATGCCGATGCGGCTGCCGCTGCCCACGGCGGCCAGGACCGGTGCCTTGGTGAAGATCTCCGCATCCGGGCCGATGCCGACCTCCAGGTACTGCGACCACATGCCCTGTTCGATAAGCAAGGCTTTGAGGCGCATGGCTTGCTCGGAGCCCGGCACGATCGTGCGCAGATTGTCACCGATCACGCTGTGGACGGTGGCGCGTACGGCTTCGGCCTTCGCTGCATCGCCGCCGGCCTGTTCCTCGATCACACGCTCGATCATGCTGGCGGCGAAGGTCACGCCGGCGGCCTTGATCACTTGCAAGTCCAGTGGCGGCAACAGCGACGGTTTGCTCGGGTCGGCATCAGGGCCGGTGTTGGCCAGCAGGGCTTCGACACTGGCGATGAAGGTGCCGGGCGTCTGTCGCACGGCGGCCAGCGGCGATTCTGTTTCCAGCAGATCACTCAATGTCGCAAAACGATCCGAGAGATCGAATACACCGTCGCTGCGCAACGCAATGGGCGAAGGCCCGGCGATTCGGCCTGGCACCCAGGCACGACCAATCAGGGTTCCGGCCACACCATCGACGGGCAGGGTATTCTCGGGAGTAAGCAGTAGCGACATGGCAAGTCTTCCTGTTCGTAAAGCCTTCACGCTAGGGTGGCCGCTCGATAAACTCCAATGAGATATATTCAGTATTTGATAACGTCGGGTTATCGCCGGCCTGAGGAATAGCCATGTCAGATCTGTCCTTCTCCAGCTTCTGTGGCTGGCTCAAATTCCGCCACTTGCTGCTGATCGACACCTTGGGGCGCACCCGCAACATGCACCTGGCGGCGCAGCAGATGAACCTCAGCCAGCCGGCCATCAGCAAGATGCTCAAGGAAATCGAAAGCCTGCTCGGCTTTGCCCTGTTCGAACGGCTGCCACGGAGCATGCCGCCTACGGCTTTGGGCGAACACGTACTGCGGTATGCGCAGATTGCCTTGAATGATGCGCGCTCGTTCGTCGAGCAAATCAGCAGCTTGCGCGAGGGTGGCCACGGCTTTCTCAAGGTCGGCGGGATCTTTGCCGCCACTGCGGTGGCTCTGCCCGAGGCGATCTTGCAGATCAAGCAGCGCTGGCCGTTGCTGTCGATTGAAGTGGTGGAGCAGACCAGTAACCACCTGATGGAGATGCTTGAAGAGAAGACGCTCGACCTGGCGGTGGCCCGTTTTACCGATCAAAGCCAGCAGCAGCGCTATGACTTCCAGCCGTTGGCCCCGGAGCCGTTCTGCATCGTGGTCAACTATCGCCATCCGTTGGCCGGCGCGGGCCCGGTCTCCTTGCAGCAGTTGGTGGACTTGCCATGGATTCTCTACCCCGTCGGCACGCCGATTCGCGCACGCATGGAGCTGGCGTTCGCCGAGGCCGGGGTGGGAATGCCGCGCAACACCATCGACACCATTTCCATGCAGACCTTCCTCCAGGTGCTGCAACGCGGGCCCATGATCGGCATGCTGCCCCATGCGATGGTCGATCCGCTGCTCGAAAGCGGCCAGCTCAAGACCCTCGACACCCCGCTGCACCTGGTGCCGCAGGACTACGGCATTCTCACGCGCAAGGATGAGCCGTTGGTAGGCGCAGCGCTGGAGTTCGCCGAGATTCTCAAGGACAACGCCCGCCAGATGATTTGAAGACGCAATCGAAACTGTTTGGTCCGGGGACATGGTTAGCCTGTGGCGAGGGGATTTATCCCCGTTGGACTGCGCAGCAGTCCTAAACTCGGCCCCGCCTTCTGTCAGGTTGATTTCACGTTGAGCTTTTTGGGGCTGCTGCGCAGCCCAGCGGGGATAAATCCCCTCGCCACAAGTCATGCGCCTTGACTTAAATCCTCGTCCGGATTTCTAGAACCTTGATAACGGGCGGTTATCGACTAATCCAAAAATGCCATTGGGAAAGAATCGATCCCCGACAGTAGAGTCCTCGTTCAATCGCCGGATGATTCGCTCATTCGACGTGACCCAATAAAAACAATCAGGGGTTACCTCATGCAAACCATCTCCGAGCAGTTGCCCGCGCAGGCTCCCGCCTGCGAATTGGATTTCGAAGACCGGACCTACCGCAAGGTGGTCTGGCGGATCCTGCCCGTGTTGCTGTTGTGCTACATGGCGGCGTACCTCGATCGGGTGAACATCGGGTTCGCCAAGCTCGACATGCTCAACGAGCTGCAGTTCAGCAACACGGTGTATGCCTTGGGCGCCAGTATGTTTTTCTGGGGCTATTTCCTCTTCGAAGTCCCCAGCAACCTGTTGCTGCATCGCTTTGGCGCGCGGTTCTGGATTGCCCGGATCATGCTGTCCTGGGCGGTGATCTCCATGGCCGTGGCCTACACCGTGCCGCTGGCAGGTTTGTTCCACATCGAATCGAGCAGCATGTTCTATGTGTTGCGCTTCTTGTTGGGCATCTGTGAAGCGGGCTTTTTCCCCGGCGTGATCCTGTACCTCAACTACTGGTTCCCGACCCACCGGCAGAGTCGGGTGATGTCCGGGTTCCTGCTGGCATTGCCGGTCAGTCTGACCCTGGGCGGCATACTCTCCGGCTGGCTGATGAACAGCATGCAAGGGGTGCATGGCTTGTCTGGCTGGCAATGGATGTTGCTGATCGAAGGCATTCCTTCGATCATCATGGCGTTCGTGGTGATCGTCTGCCTGGCCGACAACATCGACAAAGCCAAATGGCTGTCTGTCGCGGAAAAAGCCCTGCTCAAGGCCAACCTGCAAACCGACAACCAGGGCAAGGCCACGCGCTTGAGTGAAGTGTTCTTCAACCCTCGGGTGTGGTTGCTGGTGTTGATCCTGCTGACCTTCAACACCGGCTTCTATGGCCTGGCGTTCTGGATGCCGTCGATCATCAAGAGCACCGGTATCACCAACAGCTTGCACATCGGTTTGCTGACCGCCATTCCTTACTCGGTGGCAGTGGTGGCGATGCTGCTCAACGCCCGGCACTCCAACCGCACCGGTGAGCGGCGCCTGCACGCGGCAATCCCGGCGTTCATTGGCGGAGCCGGCCTGATCCTCAGTGCGTTCTTCGCCGACAACCTGGTGTTGTCCGTGCTCTTTCTCAGTGTTTCCGCTTCCGGGATCCTCAGCCTGATGCCGATTTTCTGGACCCTGCCGGGCACCGTGCTGTCGGGGGTCGCCGCCGCAGCCGGCATCGGCATGATCAACGCCATCGGCAACCTGTCGGGCTTCACCGGTTCGATGATCACCGCTGTGGCGGAAACCCTCACGGGCAACATCAACAACGGCACCTATGTACTGGCCTTGTGTCTTTTGGTCAGTGGTGGACTGATCCTGGCCATTCCCGCCTCGATGCTCGGCAGGACACCCAAGCACGCCACCACGGCAGCGCAACTGGAGACCGCATGAACCTACAAAACAAGCGCGCACTGGTCACGGCAGCGGGGCAGGGCATTGGCTTGGCCAGCGCCGTTGCCTTCGCCCGGGCCGGTGCCGAGGTGTTCGCCACTGACATCGATATCCAGGCGCTGGCGGGGATCGAAGGGATCACCGCCATGCCCCTGGACGTCACGTCGCCCTCTGCCATCAGCGCCGCCTGTGAACGCATCGGTGGGCTCGACGTGTTGTTCAACTGCGCAGGCTACGTGCACAGCGGCAACATACTGCAATGCGATGAAGCGGCCTGGGCACGTTCGATGGACCTCAATGTCACGGCCATGTACCGGATGATCCATGCGTTCCTGCCGGGCATGCTGGCCCGTGGCGGCGGTTCGATCATCAACATGTCGTCGGTGGCCTCCAGCGTCAAGGGCGTGCCCAATCGCTTTGCCTATGCCACCAGCAAGGCCGCAGTCGTGGGCCTGACCAAGGCTGTCGCCATCGACTTCGTCAACCAGGGCATCCGCTGCAACGCGATCTGCCCGGGCACCGTGGACTCACCCTCGTTGCGCCAGCGCATCGCTGACCAGGCCGTGCAGCAGGGCGTCGATGAGGCGCAGGTCTACCGGCAATTTCTCGACCGCCAGCCCATGGGCCGCATCGGCCACACTGAAGAGATCGCGCAGTTGGCGTTGTACCTGGGCAGTGATGCGTCTGCCTACACCACGGGTGCCATCCACATCATCGACGGTGGCATGAGCATCTGAACCCCGGTCTTCACTTGAGCAGGAGCACGACATGAAACTATTGCGCTACGGCGAAAAAGGTTCGGAAAAACCCGGGCTGTTGGATGCCGACAATCAGATCCGCGACCTCTCGGCCCATGTGCCGGACATCGCCGGGCAGGTCCTGGGCGCGGACAGCCTGGCAGCGCTCGCCACCCTTGACCCGCGCAGCCTGCCGCTCGTTGCCGGCCAGCCGCGTATCGGTGCCTGCGTCGGGCAGGTCGGCAAATTCATCTGCATCGGCCTGAACTACGCCGACCATGCGGCCGAGTCGAACATGGAGGTGCCGAAAGAGCCGATCATCTTCAACAAATGGACCAGTGCCATCTGCGGGCCGAACGACGACATCCAGATCCCGCGCGGCTCGCTCAAGACCGATTGGGAAGTCGAGCTGGGCGTGGTCATCGGTAAAGGCGGACGCTACATCGACGAAGCCAATGCCATGGAGCATGTCGCCGGCTACTGTGTCATCAACGATGTGTCCGAGCGCGAGTGGCAACTGGAGCGTGGCGGCACCTGGGACAAGGGCAAAGGCTTTGACACCTTCGGCCCCCTTGGGCCGTGGCTGGTGACGCGGGACGAAATCGCCGACCCGCATACGCTGGACCTGTGGCTGGAGGTCGACGGACACCGCTATCAGAACGGCAATACCCGTACGCTGATCTTCAGCGTGCCGCAACTGATTGCCTACCTGAGCCGGTGCATGAGCCTGCAACCCGGGGATGTGATCTCCACCGGCACGCCGCCCGGCGTCGGCTTGGGCATCAAGCCCAACCCGGTGTTCCTGCGGCCGGGCCAGACCATGCGCCTGGGGATCCAGGGCTTGGGCGAACAGCGCCAGGTCACGGTGCAGGCGGACTGAGGGCTGGGCCCGCTCCCACAGAACGATTCCGGATGCACGCGGATATGGTGTCCGCTGTAGACCCAATGTGGAAGCAAGCTTGCTCGCGATAGCGGTGCTCCGGCCTGGCCTCACTTGGGTTCAACACGCCTGACACGCTTCATCACCACCACAAAAAACACCGGCACGAACACCACCGCCAGTGTGGCGGTGATCATCCCGCCGATCACTCCGGTACCGATGGCCTGCTGGCTCGCCGAGCTGGCGCCCGTGGCAATCGCCAGCGGGACCACCCCAAGGATGAAGGCCAGCGAGGTCATGATGATCGGCCGCAGGCGCAGGCGTGCAGCCTGTAGCGTGGCGTCGATCAGGTCGTGACCTTCGTCGTACAGGCTCTTGGCGAACTCGATGATCAGGATCGCGTTTTTCGCCGACAGGCCGATGATGGTGATCAGCCCGATCTTGAAAAACACATCGTTAGGCATGCCGCGCAACGACACGGCCAATACCGCGCCGAGCACACCCAGCGGCACCACCAGCAACACCGAGGTCGGGATTGACCAGCTCTCGTACAGCGCCGCCAGGCACAGGAACACTACCAGCAGCGACAGGCCCAACAGAATGGGTGCCTGGCTGCCGGACAGGCGTTCCTGCAAGGACAACCCGGTCCATTCCTGGCCCAGGCCCGTCGGCCCCAGGGCCACCAGCCGTTCGATTTCGGCCATGGCTTGTCCGGTGCTGTAGCCCGGTGCCGGTTCGCCGGAAATGCTCACCGCCGGATAACCGTTATAGCGGGTCAATTGCGCCGGCCCCTGGGTCCAGCGGGCCTGGACGAATGCCGACAACGGGACCATTTTTCCGCTGTTGTTGCGCACGTGGATTTTCAGCAGATCCTCGACCTGGCTGCGCTGGTCGCCCTCGGCCTGGACTACCACCCGCTGCATCCGCCCCTGGTTGGGGAAGTCGTTGATGTAGGCCGAACCCACTGCCGTGGACAACACACTGCCGACGTCGGCAAAGGAAATGCCCAGGGCATTGGCCTGCTTGCGGTCGACTTCCAATTGCACCTGCGGCGCCTCCGCCAGGGCGCTTTCACGCACATTCATCAGCATCGGGCTTTTGTCGGCGGCGGCGAGCAATTCGCTGCGGGCCTGCATCAAGGTGGCATGGCCGAGGCCACCACGGTCCTGCAAACGGAACTCGAAACCGCTGGAAGTGCCCAGGCCATCCACCGGCGGCGGTAGCACCGAGAACGCCATGGCGTCCTTGATCTGGCTCAGCGCCAGGTTGGCGCGGTCGGCGATGGACGCCGCCGAATCCTCGGCGCCGCGTTGCGACCAGTCCTTGAGGGTGGTGAAGGCCAGGGCCGCATTCTGGCCGCTGCCGGAAAAGCTGAAACCGAGAATGATCGTGCTGTCACCGACCCCCGGTTCGCCGGCGTTGTGGGCTTCGATCTGCTCCACCACCTGCACCGTACGATTCTTGCTGGCACCCGGTGGCAGCTGGATGTCGGTGATGGTGTAGCCCTGGTCTTCCACCGGCAGGAACGAGGAGGGCAGGCGGCTGAACAGCACGCCCATGCCCACCAGCAACACGCCGTAGATCAGCAGATAACGGCCGCTGCGTTTTACCGCATAGGCCACCCAACCTTGATAGCGCTCGCCGAATCGGTCGAAACCACGGTTGAACATGCCGAAGAATCCAGTCTTGGCGTGGTGATCACCTTTGGCGATCGGTTTGAGCAAGGTCGCGCAAAGCGCCGGGGTCAAGGTCAGGGCGAGAAAGGCCGAGAACAGGATCGATGTCGCCATCGACAGCGAGAACTGCTGGTAGATCACCCCCACCGAGCCCTGCATGAACGCCATCGGAATGAACACCGCCACCAGCACCAGGGTGATGCCGATGATCGCCCCGGTGATCTGCCCCATGGCCTTGCGTGTGGCCTCCTTGGGCGACAAGCCTTCCCGGGCCATGATCCGCTCGACGTTCTCCACCACCACGATGGCATCGTCCACCAGGATGCCGATGGCCAGCACCATGCCGAACATCGTCAGCACGTTGATCGAGAACCCCAGCGCGAGCATCGTCGCGAAGGTGCCCATCAGCGCCACCGGCACCACCAATGTCGGGATCAGGGTGTAGCGGATGTTCTGCAGGAACAGGAACATCACCGCGAACACCAGCAACATCGCCTCGCCGAGGGTGTAGATCACCTTGGTGATCGAGACCTTGACGAACGGCGACGTGTCGTAGGGAATCTTGTATTCCACGCCGGCCGGGAAGTAGCGCGACAGCTCGTCCATCTTGTTGCGCACCAGGGTCGCGGTGTTCAAGGCGTTGGCGCCCGGAGACAGTTGCACGGCCACGGCAGTGGACGGCTTGCCGTTCAGGCGCGTGGAAAACTGGTATTCCTGGCTGCCGATTTCTACCCGTGCCACGTCGGCGATGCGCACCGTCGAGCCATCGGGGTTGGCCTTGAGCACTATGTCGGCGAACTCTTGCGGTGTGTTGAGCTGGCCTTTGACGACGATGGTCGCGGTGATTTCCTGGGTGTGGCGGCTCGGCAAATCGCCCAGGCTACCGGCCGATACCTGGGCGTTCTGCGCCACGATGGCTGCGTTGACGTCGGCCGGAGTCAGGTTGAAGCCCACCAGTTTCTGCGGGTCGATCCAGATCCGCATGGCCCGTTCGGCCCCGTACAACTGGGCCTTGCCGACACCGTCCAGGCGCTTGATCTCGTTCATCACGTTGCGCGCCAGGTAGTCGCTCAGAGCCACGTCGTCGAGCTTGCCGTCGCTGGAGGTGAGGGTGATCAGCAGCAGGAAGCCAGCGGAGACTTTGTCCACTTGCAAGCCTTGCTGGGTCACCGCTTGCGGCAGGCGCGACTCCACGGCCTTGAGGCGGTTCTGCACATCGACCTGGGCCAGTTCCGGGTTGGTGCCGGGTTGGAAGGTCGCGGTGATGGTGGCGCTACCCAGGCTGCTCTGGGACTCGAAATACAGCAGGTTGTCGGCGCCGTTGAGTTCTTCCTCGATCAGGCTGACCACGCTTTCGTCCACGGTTTGCGCCGAAGCACCCGGGTAGACGGTGTAGATCTCGATTTGGGGCGGGGCCACGACCGGGTATTGCGCCACCGGCAGTTGCGGGATGGCCAGGATACCGGCCAACAGGATGAACAGCGCGACCACCCAGGCGAACACCGGACGGTCGATGAAGAACTGCGGCATGGCTTAGTGTCCTGCCTGTGGCCCGGGAACCTGGGCGAGGGGAAGTGGGGTGTCATCGACCTGGACCTGCTCACCGGGACGGGCGTGTTGCAGGCCTTCGATGACGATGCGGTCGCCGGGTTTCAAACCTTGCGTGACGACCCAGCGATCGTTTTGCGCGGCGCCCAGTTGCACAGGTTGCTGGCTGACCTTCTGTTCGGCGTCCAGCATCAGCACCTGGGCAACCCCGGCGCTGTCTCGCAGGACGGCCCGTTGCGGCACAGTGATGCCCTGGCTGTTGACCGCCTGTTCCAGGCGCACGCGGATGAAGCTGCCGGGCAGCAGGTCCAGGTCGGGGTTGGGGAATTCGCTGCGCAGGGTGATCTGGCCGGTGCTCGGGTCGACGCTGAGGTCGGTGAACAGCAATTTGCCGGGCAGCGGATAGGGGCTGCCATCGTCCTGAATCAACGTGGCCTTGGCCTGGTCCTGGCCGACCGCTTGCAAGAGCCCTGCGCGAAAGGCGCGGCGCAGGTCGTTGAGTTCGCGGGTCGATTGCGTGAGGTCGGCGTGGATCGGGTCCAGTTGCTGGATCAGCGCCAACGGCGTGCTTTCGTTCTGCCCGACCAAGGCACCTTCCGTCACCAGGGCGCGACCGATACGTCCGGAAATCGGCGCGGTCACCGTGGCGTACCCCAGGTTCAGTTTCGCCCGTTCCACCGCGGCCTTGCTGGCAGCGACATCGGCGGCGGTCTGGCGCACGCTGGCCCGGGCGTTGTCGTAATCCTGGCCACTGATCGCTTTGTCATCGATCAACTGGGCGTAACGTTGTGCCTGCAAACGGGCCTGGAACGCATTGGCTTCGGCCTTGCGCAACGCCGCCTCGGCACTGTCCAGGTCGGCCTTGAATGGCGCTGGATCGATGCGAAACAGCAGCTCGCCCTGTTTGACGTCGCGGCCTTCACGAAACACCTGTTGCAAGACTACCCCGGCCACCCGCGCCCGCACTTCGGCTACCCGCGGCGCGGCGATCCGGCCACTCAGCTCGTTGCTGATCGACAGTGGCCGGGCCTGAACGGTTTCGATACGCACGCTTGCCAGCGGGGAGGAGGCGTCTGGGGTCGAGGCGCTATCACAGCCACTGAGCAGCAGCGCGCCGACCAGCAGGCCCAGTGTGATGAAAGGAATCTTGGACATGGTGCTTCCCCACTATTGAGCCGCCCATGGTAGGGATCGAGGCCAACGGCAGGGGTGAAGCTTTGTAGGCGCTCTGTGAAATTGTGTAAGCACCCTAGAGGTCCGTTTCAGGGGCCACTAGATCCGAAAATGCCCCACCAACTGCTGTTGATGGTTGGCCATGGCATGCAACGAGTGGCTCGCCTGCGACGCTTCTTCCATGCGGCTGGTCAAGGTCTCGCTGATCCCGCGAATGTCGCTGACGCGATGGCTGATGTCTTCCACGACAGCGCTTTGCTCCAGGGCGGCGCTGGCGATCTGTTGGTTCATGTGTTCGATCACTTCCACGGCGTCGCTGATGTGTCGCAGTGCCGCCTGGGTCTTTTCGACTTGAACGACGCTGTCCCTGGCCTGTTCGCGGCTCAGTTGGGTGCTGTGCACGACCTCCTGGCTCAACTGTTGCAACGCCTCGATCACCGTGCGTATCTGCTCGACCGAGTTCTGGGTGTTGCTGGCCAAATGGCGAACTTCGTCGGCCACCACCGCGAAGCCGCGTCCCTGTTCCCCCGCCCTGGCGGCTTCGATGGCGGCATTCAAGGCCAGCAAGTTGGTCTGCTGGGCAATGGCGCAGATCACGTCCAGCACCTGGCCGATGTGTTGACTGTTGCCGGCCAGCGCCTGCACTTGTTCAAGCGTGGTCTCCAGGCGCCGGTCCAGGCTGTCGATGCTGGTGACCGCATTGGCGAACAATTCACGCCCCGATCGGCTGGCGTTTTCGGCGACGCTGGCGGCATCGGCTGCCTGGTGGGAGTGACGGGCCACTTCCTGGGCGTTGGTGCTCATTTCATGCAGGGCGGTTGCGGCCAGCTCGACTTCCCGGTACTGCGTGTGCATGCCTGCGCTGACTTCCCGGACCACCTGCGCCGACGTATCGGCGGTGTCGCGGGTGTCCAGGGACGCTTGCTGGATATCGCGGATAATGGGCTGCAATTTGTCGAGAAAGCGGTTGAAGCCCTTCGCCAGGTGGCCCAATTCATCGTAGCGGTCGTTGGGCAGGCGTTGGGTGAGATCGCCGTCGCCCTCGACAATGGCGTCGAGCATGTGCGCCACCCTGAGCAAGGGGCGTGTGACGCCGTAGGCCGTCAGCCAGATAAGCAATAGGCCCAGGCAACTGGCGAGCAAGCCCAGGCTGAGGTTGAACCAATTGGACTGGCGACGCTTGTCGTCCAACTGGGCCTGCATTTGCAGGGCCGGCGCTTGCACAAGCGACTCAGGCACGCGTATCTGCAATTGCCAGGGCGTATTGGCGGGAACGGTTTGCACGGCTTGCTGGACGTCGATGGAGATGCCGTCAACCGTGCCGCCATGGCCGGCGACTTGCCCTGATGGGGAAAGAATGTTGATCTCGCTGTGGCCGGGGTACAGGTCGTTGGCAAGGCTGGCGGCGAGTTGCTGGAGGGTGTCGAGGCTGATGTCCATGCCCACCACGCCGATGACGTTGCCCTGGTCCAACAACGGTATGGAGATGCTGCTCATCAAGGTCTTCTGGCCTTCGACCTCAACCGCGTAGGGCTCTGTCACGCAGGTGCGCCCCTGGGTCTGCGGGCAGACGTACCAGGCGTTGGTCGGCTCGCTACCCGGTGGTGCGGTGTTGGCGCTGATCTGGGCTTCGCTGAGCACCTCCTGCACCAAATGGCCGGGTTGGCTTTGCGACCAATATAGGGCAAAGCGACCTTTTTCATTACCGGCCAGATCGCGTTGGCCAGTGAAACCGCTATCTTCACCGACCAGCGCGTCGGGAAGCAGCACCACGTAGAAACCGAGGACTTTTTCGCGGTTCTGAAGGGCTTGGCGGGTTGCGGCGATCAGGTCCCGGCGCAGTTGCCCTGGCGTCAGTCGCCCGTTCCACGCTTGGGCGCGCAGTTGCAGGACCTGCTGGGCAAAACCCTCCCCATAGATCGCCGTTTCGCTGAAAAAGCGTTCCACCCGTTGACCGTGGGCCAGGCCCTGAGCCTGCAAACCTTCCAGGGCCGAGCGCCCCAGCAGTTGACTGCTTTGCTGCTTGAGCAGCGTTGCGCCTTGCTGGTTCTGATACAGGGAAGCGCCGGTCAGCGCCCCGACGACGGCGAGCAGGCACAGGCCACTCAAGAGCGTGATCCGCCATTGGATAGAGAGACGAGCGAAAAACATGCTGAAGTTTCCTGCGCTTAGGGATTTTTATTGTTCTTTGCCCAGTACTGTTTGAAGGACGGGCGAGGCTATCTTGCGGCAGCAAGCGCCTGTCGGTTATCCCGAATCGGCAGCCGTTGTGCGCCGGTATTGGGCAATGCGGTTCCGCCAAGAAAACACAAAACCTGTGGCGAGGGAGCTTGCTCCCGCTGGGCCGCGAAGCGGCCCCTCTTTTCTGGGCCTGCTGCGCAGTCCAGCGGGAGCAAGCTCCCTCGCCACGGGTTGTTGTTTGGTCCAGGGACATGGTCAGCGTTACAGCATTGGACTGACCTGTTTTGGGGCAGCGCTTTGGATGCTGCCGTTTTGGGATAGCGAAGGGTTTTGGCAAGGGCCTAGCATCGAATCCAGCGTGCAAGCAGAACAATAAGCTTTTGGAAGTCGGCGAAGCTGGCCGTCCCCGATCCAGCAACAACTGCCTCATACAATAAGGTCAAGAACAATGAGCGTATCTTTCCCGATCAGCAGCTCGACGGAGTTGAAACGCGGCGCCTTGGGTGTCGGTTTCATCATCTTCTTTGTGATTTCGGCGGCGAGTCCCTTGAGCGTCATCGCCGGCGGTTTCCCCATTGGCATCATGCTCGGCAACGGCGCTGGCACACCGGCATTGCTGATCCTGGCCTTGTTGGTGTTACTGGCGTTCTCGGCGGGCTACACCGCCATGTCCCGCCACATGACCAACGCCGGTGGTTTCTATGCCTTCACCTCCCGCGGCCTGGGTGGCTTGGCCGGCGGGGCGGCGGGGGTGCTGGCGATGTTCGCCTACAACATTCTCCAGGTCGGCCTCTACGGCATGTTCGGCGGCGTGGTCAGTGGCACGATGGCCAGCGTCTTTGGCCTGGACTTGCCCTGGTGGACCTATTCGCTCCTGGCGATGGCGAGCATCGCGATTCTTGGCTATCGCAAGATCGACCTGTCGGCCCGGGTGCTGTCGGTAGTGGTCATTGCTGAGTACCTGGCGATCCTGACGCTGGATTTCGCCATCCTCAAGACCGGCGGTGACAGTGGCATCAATCTCGATTCGTTCGAGCGCAGCCATGTGTTCAGCGGCACGCCGTCCATCGGCTTGCTGTTCTGCTTCGCGGCATTCATCGGCTTCGAGGCCACCACCATCTACGGCGAGGAGGCCAGGAACCCGCACCGTACGATTCCCATTGCTACCTACAGCTCGGTGCTGTTGATCGGTGGTTTCTATGCCCTGTCGGTCTGGGCGATGGTGATCGGCGTCGGGGCCGACAAGATCGTGCCGACCCTGCAGGCGCTCCAGGATCCGACGACGTTCATCTACGGCATGTCCGATCACTTTGTCGGCCCGCACCTGACCCAGATCATCCGCGTGCTGTTCATGGTCAGCATCTACGCCGGGCTGCTGGCGTTTCACAATGCCGCGGCCCGTTACTTCTATGCCATCGGCCGTGACGGTTTGCTGCACAGCCGGTTGGGCACCACCCATCGCGTGCACCAGAGTCCGCACATGGGCTCGGTCCTGCAAAGCCTGATCGCGGCGGTGGTGGTACTGATCTTCGCCGCGCTGGACGCCGATCCGATCCTTCAGCTGTTCGCTTGGTTTTCCAACCTGGCCACGCTGTGCGTGATCCTGCTCATGGCGCTGACCTCAGCGGCGGTGTTTGTCTATTTTCGCGCTCATCCGGAGCTGAAGCTGGGGCTCTGGCGCGGTCGGATTCTTCCGGTTTTTTCGTGCCTGGCACTGCTGGCGGTCCTGGCCCTTGCGGTGATTCATTTCGACGTGCTGACCGGCGCCAGCCAACTGTTGTCCTACGGCCTTTGCGCCGTCATTCCCGCCGCGCTGATCGTCGGCGTGTTCCTCGCCGCCCGATTGCGCAAGTCCTCGCCCGAGCGGTTCATGGCGTTGGGCAGCCACAAGCTCTAGGGCACCACGCGACCACGTCAAACCCCACAAAAAACTGCGCTGTCGTTCGGGACGGTTCGTCAGCGCGTGAAAGGAAGGTTTTATGCACGATTATCAAATGCTCATCAATGGCGCCCGGGTCGACGGCGAAAACGGCCACTTCGATGTGCTCAATCCGGCGACCGGCAGCGTGTTCGCCCGTTGCGCGGCCGGTTCCCTGGCCCAGCTGGACCTCGCTGTCGAAGCGGCGCAGTCGGCCTTTGTCGAGTGGCGACACAGCACCCATGAAGACCGCCGCCAGCGCCTGCTGAGCATCGCTGTCGATCTCGAGCAGGAAGCCGAGGCATTGGCCCGGCTGATTGTCCTGGAGCAGGGCAAGCCGCTGGAACTGGCGTTCTCCGAAGTGATGGGCGCGGTGGCCTGGACGCGTTACGCCGCCGAGCAACAGATCCCTGTGGAGTTGGTGGAGGAGACTCCGAGCCAGCGCATTGAACTGCACCGCAAGCCGTTGGGCGTCGTTGCGTCGATCACGCCCTGGAACTGGCCCTTCATGATCGCCGTCTGGCACATCATGCCGGCGTTGCGGGCCGGCAACTGCGTGATCAGCAAACCGTCGAGCCTGACCCCCTTGAGCACCCTACGCCTGGTGGAAGTCATCGCTCGCCACGTGCCTCGGGGTGTGATCAATAGCGTGACCGGCGAACAGGGTTTCGGCAGCGCGATCACTGCCCACGCCGGCATCCAGAAGATTGTCTTCACCGGCTCCACCGCCACCGGCCAAAGCGTGATGCGCGGCGCTGCCGGCAACCTCAAGCGCCTGACGCTGGAACTGGGCGGCAACGATGCCGCCATCGTGTTGCCAGGCACGTCGGTCGAGGCGGTTGCCGAAGATATTTTCCAGGCCGCATTCCTGAACATGGGGCAGACCTGCGCCGCCCTCAAGCGTCTGTACATCCACCAATCCCAGTACGAGGACTTTGCCGAGGCCCTGACCGTTATCGCCCGGCGTCAGGTGGTGGGTGACGGCCTGGCGCCGGGGGTTACGTTTGGCCCAGTGCAGAACCTCGAACAGCTGGTGCTGGTGGAGGAGCTGGTGGCGGATGCCCGTGCCCAGGGGGCGCGTGTGTTGTGCGGCGGTGCTCGTCTGGACCGCCCGGGCTTTTTCTATCCGCCAACGCTGGTCGCCGATGTGACCGATGGCCAGCGCCTGGTGGATGAGGAACAGTTTGGGCCGGTGTTGCCGCTGATTGCCTACCAGGATGTCGAGGACGTCCTGCGTCGCGCCAATGCTGGCGACATGGGCCTGGGGGGATCGGTCTGGGGCCGCGACAGCGAGCAGGCACAGGCCCTGGCCAGTCGCCTGGAATGTGGCATGGCCTGGGTCAATTGCCATGCGCAGATCCAGCCGAATACGCCGTTTGGCGGCAGCAAGATGTCCGGGTTCGGCGTCGAGTTCGGCCTTGAGGGGTTGCTGGAGTTCACCGGCCAGCAACTGCTGTACGTACGCAAGCGTGAAACAGAGTGAGGAGTGCAACCATGTACGAGCAATACAAGACAGCACAAAAAAAATTCTGGCACCCGATGAGTTCTTCGGCGCCGGCGAACCGGTCCAAGACGTTGATCATCGCCCGTGGCGACGGTAACTACATCACCGATATCGACGGTCATCGCATGCTCGATGGTGTCGGCGGCTTGTGGAACGTGAACGTGGGCCATAACCGGGCTTCAGTGAAGGCAGCCATTGCCGCGCAGCTGGACGAACTGGCTTATTACCAGACCTTCGACGGCATCGCTCATCCGCGGGTGTTCGACCTGGCTGAGCGGCTGACCTCGATGTTCGCCCAGGAAAACATGACCCGGGTGTTGTTCAGTTCAGGCGGTTCCGATGCGGTCGAGACGGCCCTGAAAATGGCCCGCCAATACTGGATCGCCAGCGGCGAGCCAGGGCGCACGCGCTTTCTGTCATTGCGCAATGGTTACCATGGCGTGCACGTGGGCGGCACCTCCGTGGGCGGCAACGGCGTGTATCACTACAACCACGGGCCGCTGCTGGCGGGCTGTCATCTGCTCGATACGCCGTGGCTGTACCGCAACCCCTGGGACTGCCGCGATCCGGAAGAACTGACCGCTCACTGCATTCGTCAGTTGGAAGACCAGATCGCGCTGCTCGGCCCGCAGACCATTGCCGCGCTGATCGCCGAACCCGTGCAGGGCGCTGGCGGCGTGATCGTGCCGCCGGCGCACTACTGGAAGGGGCTGCGCGAAGTCTGCGACCGCCACGGCATTTTGTTGATCGCCGATGAAGTGGTGACGGGTTTCGGCCGCACCGGTTGCATGCTCGGCAGTCGTGGCTGGGGTGTCGCCCCCGACGTACTGTGCCTGGCCAAGGGCATCACCGCCGGTTACATCCCCATGGGGGCCACGGTCTTCAACCAGCGCATGGTCGATGCCATCGAGAACGGCCCTGGCTTCAGCAATGTAATCATGCACGGCTACACCTACAGTGGGCACCCGACTGCCTGTGCGGCGGCCCTGGCGGTGCTGGACATCGTCGAGGCCGAGGATTTGCCGGGCAACGCCGGGAAGGTCGGTGCCCAGTTGCTGGAGCAACTGCAACCGTTGACCGAACGTTATGCGGTGGTGGGCGAAGTGCGCGGCAAGGGCTTGATGATCGCCGTGGACCTGGTGGCGGACAAGGCCACCCGCGAGCCGCTGGACCCGGCCAATGGCCTGGCCTCGCGCATCGCCGAGCAGGCGCGCCGGGCTGGCGTATTGATGCGCCCGATAGGCAACAAAATCGTGATGTCGCCACCGTTGACCCTCACTTCTGACGAGGCCGCCATGATGGTCGGTGCGCTGGACAGCGCGCTTGCCGACTGCCGCTAGCCCGGCCAGCCGGCGCCGCTTGCGGTGCCGGCTCCTACATATAAAAACAGCCCATAAGGGCGCACCATAAGGAGCTCCAGCCATGCGAAATCTATCGCGTGTGGGATTTTTCGGCAGTGGCCTTGCCTGTACGCTGGCGCTCTGCGCTGCGAGTCAGGTCCAGGCCTATGAGTTGTATGCCGATGACGACACTCACCTCAACGCCGACATGCTGGCCGTGTTCGGTCATTTCAACAGCCGCAAGAACTACGACGGCAGGCCAGGTGGTTCAACCTGGCGCGAAGGCTTTATCAAGTATGGCGTCAGCGGCGACCAGGGCCTGGCCGGCCATGGCACCGCCTACGGGGCGTTCAGCCTGGTCAGTTCCGCCACCTGGGGCGACGGCGACGCGGCCGGCAATACGCTCGGCAGTGAGCGCACGACGAAGATCGAAGACGCTTACCTGGGTTGGCGTTCCGCCGATCTGTTCCCTGTGTTGGGGCAGGACGGTGTCGATATCTCCGGCGGCCGCCAGGTGGTCAAGCTGGGCAGGGGATTCTTGATCAACGATGACGGGCCGAACCTGGGCAAGGGGCCTGCCGATGGTCGCTTGAATCGCGGTGGCGCCTATTACCTGGCTGCCCGGCATGCATTCGATCAAACCGCCGTATTACGTCTGGGCGGGCAGGAGGGGCTGCATGGCAGCGTGGTGTGGCTCAAGTCCGATAACCGTGCCCAGGCCGAAACCGAACTGGCCGCCGGCACGCTCGATTACACCGCCAAGGTGGGCACGTTGGGGCTGACCTGGATACATGGCCTCGACGTCAACGAGCAGTGGGCCAGCGATTTCCAGAAGCAACGCAAGGGCATGGACGTCTACAGCGTCCGTGGTGAAGGCGACGCGGGCATCGAGAACGCCAGCCTGGCGTTCGAATACGCCTGGCAGGACAAGGACGCCGGCCCGCAGAACGCCTGGTACGCCGAGGCCGGCTACACCTTTGCCGATCTCGCCTGGGCACCCAAGCTGACGTACCGCTACACCCGCTATTCGCAGAAATGGGATTCGCTGTTCACCGGACAGAGCACGGGTTATGGCACGTGGTTCCAGGGTGAAGTCGCGGGCAATTATGCCGGGCCCTTCAACAGCAACACGGGCATTCATCATGTCGGCCTGACCGCCAAGCCGCTGGAGAACCTGACCCTCGGTGCGTTGTACTTCGATTACAACACTGTGCGTAAAGACAACGGCCTGAACCTGGATGCCCGTGAGCTGGATCTGTATGCCGAGTGGGCCGTCAACGAGCATCTGATCATCACTCCGCTGATAGGCCTCTACAAGCCGGATCGGGATGCAACGACCGGGGGCAATCAAGTGGCGGGCAATGGCACCAACGTGTACAGCCAGGTGACGGTGGCCGTGCCGTTCTGAGGCAGGAGTGGTTCGATAAACCCTGTGGCGAGGGAGCTTGCTCCCGCTGGGTCGCGCAGCGGCCCCTCTCTTTGGGCCTGCTGCGCAGTCCAGCGGGAGCAAGCTCCCTCGCCACAAGGGGAGCGTTTTTCTTGAGTGAGCAGTGTCCCTGTTGTCTAGCCGACAGCAGGCGGATGTTGCATCCGCTCGGCAATTCGCCGGGTGGTGTCCATCACCATTTCGATCACGGTTTCCTGGCGCAGCAGTTTGAAGCTGTCGGTGCTGCCGACGGCTGAAAGGCTGCCCACCACCTCGTCGAGCTCGGGGTTGACGATCGGCGCCGCGATACCGGTGAGGCCCAGGTTGAGTTCATCGTGGGTCATGCAATAGCCATCCTTGCGGATCTTTTTCGCTGCTTTGGAAAAGCTTGCCCAGTCATGGCCGCTGTCGGGGTCGTTGGCCAGGTGTTCTTCGAACAGGCGTTGCAGGCGCCGACCCTTCTGGAAGGCGATCAATACCTTGGATTGCGCACCGCGAAAAAACGGCAGTGGTTGGCCGCGGCCGAATGCGAACTGGTAGGTGTCACTGGGTTCGGCGATGTAGGTGTTGATGATGCGGCCGTCGTAAAAAACGCTGGCGAATACCGCCAGGCCAGTGGCGTCGGACAGCTCGTGCATCAACTCGCGGCCCGCCACGAGGATCGGGTCGTATTGGCGCATCATCCAGTCGAGCTCGATGATGCGTGGCCCCAGGCCGTAGCTGCCGGCATCCACCCTGACCAGCAGGCCCGCATCACACAAATCCTTGACGTAGCGGTACACAGTCGCCCGTGACAGGCCCATGCGTTCGGCAATGGTGTCGGGGTCGATCTTCAGCGTTTCCGGGCCGAACAGGTCCAGCACACTCAGCATTTTGCTCAGACTGCTCATTTCGCTCCTAAAGGGGGGAATGGCGCGTAGGTGGTCGTTGGGTGAGCACTATAGGTAGGTGCGCCGATGATGAAAAGCCCGCTCGTTCGGCGAACAGGGCGTCGCCACGATACGCCAGTGCTTGAGAAAAACAAACATATTGAAGGTGGTATTCGCGTTGTTATTTTGCATAAATCTCAAAATAAGAGCTTTTGCATGTAAAAATACTTGAGTGAAGGGTTTTTCTGTGTGATAAATCTCAGCCACTGCAAACGCTCGATCAAGAGGGCTGGAAATGAATGGTGCGCAACTGATAGTGAAAGCGGCGGTGGCGAGCGGTATCGAATATTGCTTCGCCAATCCCGGAACGACTGAAATTCCCCTGGTGGCAGCCATGGCCAGTGCGCCAGCCCTCAAGCCGGTGTTGTCCTTGTTCGAAGGGGTGTGCACCGGTGCTGCGGACGGCTACGGCCGGATTGCCGGCAAGCCGGCGATGACCCTGACTCACCTGGGGCCAGGCTTTGCCAATGGCATTGCCAACCTGCACAACGCGCGTCGCGCCAACACACCGATCGTCAACGTCATCGGCGATCACGCGTCATGGCACGTCAATTACGATCCGCCACTGGCCAGTGATATCCAGGCGCTGGCCGGGAGTGTTTCCGGGTGGGTGCGCACATCGCGCACCGCATCGGGTGTTGGCGAAGATTTCCAAGAGGCAGTGCGTGCCGCTTGGCAAGCCAACGGGCAGATCGCCAGCCTGATTCTTCCGATGGACCTGCAAGCCAACACGGTGCGGCACGAGAAAGCCTTCACGGCATTGCAGGCCCCGGTTCGCCGTTTTGCTGGTGATCGGATCGAGGCGGTCGCCCAGGCCCTGCGTGATGGCCAGCGCCTGGTGTTTATCGTTGGCGACCAAGGCTTGTCCGTCGCCGGACTCGAAGCGGCGGGGCGCCTGGCTCAGTTGCCGGGCGTACGCCTATTCGCCGAAACCTTTCCGCGCCTGAGCTATCGCGGCGGTGGTTTGCCTGACCTGGATCGCCTGCCGTACTTCCCCGAAGTGGCCATTGAGATCCTTGACCAGTACGACGCGGTGGTGTGCGCCGGCGTGCCAGACCCGATCAGTTATTTCGGCTACGAAGGCATCGCTTCTCGCCTGGCCGAACGTGAACGCCTGCTCTGCCTGGCGCAAGTAGGGGACGATGTTGCCGGCGCGCTCACTGCACTTGCCGATGCGCTTGAAGCGCCGGCTTATGTGCCAACGCCAATCGGTATCGAACTGCCGCCCGGCGACGCCACGTTGACCCCGCAGTCCGTGGGGCAGGTGCTGGCTGCATCGCTGCCGGACGACTGCATCGTTTCGGTGGAAGGCGGGACGTGCGGCTATCCATTCTTTACCGCGTCGGCCCATGCCGCACGGCATCGGGTCTTGACCAACACCGGTGGGGCCATCGGCCAGGGCATCCCGGTGGGCTTTGGCGCCGCCATGGCCGAGCGCGGCAACCGTGTCTTCTGCCTGCAATCGGACGGCAGTGCCCAGTACACCATCCAGACCTTGTGGAGCATCGCCCGCGAGCAACTGCCGGTGGTGATCCTGATCGCGGCCAACCATCGCTACGCCATTTTGCAGAACGAGCTGCGGCGCTTCGGCATGACCGAGCTGGGCCCCGAGGCCCTGAGCCTGACGGTGCTGGACCGTCCGCGCATCGATTGGAAGGCCTTGGCCAAGGGCTACGGCTTGCCGGCCAGCACCGTGCACACCAACGGTGAGTTGCAGCGCGCCCTGGCCAACGCCAAGGCCGATGGCGGTCCTTGCCTGATTGAAATGGCACTGTGAAGGAGCGGATATGAACCCGATTCAATTGTTACCTGCGGTCGAGAAGTTCCTGTCACAGCCCGGGCGCCTGTTTATCGGCGGCACCTGGCAGGATGCCGCCAACGGCCGTCGGTTTGCCGTGGAAAACCCGGCCACTGAGCACACCCTGGCGGAAGTCGCCGAAGGCGGTGAACGTGACGTGGATGCCGCCGTCGCTGCCGCCCGCGCGGCCTTCACCGGGCCCTGGGCGCAGCACTCACCGGCCCAGCGCGGGTTGTTGCTGTTTCGCCTGGCGGAACTGCTCGACCAGCATCGCGAAGAGCTGGCGCAACTGATCACCCTGGAAAACGGCAAGCCGATCGGCGCGGCCCGGGGCGAAGCGGCCAGTGCGGCCAATATCATTCGTTATTTCGCTGGCTGGCCGACCAAGATCGAAGGCAGCACGCTGCCGGTATCGCCTTCCAGTGGCGCGCCGATGCTCAACTACACCTTGCGTGAGCCGGTGGGCGTCTGCGCCTTGATTGTGCCGTGGAACTTCCCGCTGACCATGTGCGTGTGGAAGCTTGGCCCGGCGCTGGCGACCGGGTGTGTCGCGGTGCTCAAGCCCGCCGAGCAGACGCCTCTGGTTGCGATTCGCCTGGTGCAATTGATCGAGGCCGCCGGTTTCCCGGCTGGGGTGGTCAACCTGCTCACCGGCCTCGGTGCGCATACCGGCGCTCCGCTGGCCCAGCACCCGGACGTGGACAAGATCGCCTTCACCGGTTCGACCCAGGTGGGGCGACTGATCGCCCAGGCGGCCACCGGCAACATGAAAAAGGTCTCCCTGGAGCTGGGTGGCAAGTCCCCCAACATCATCCTGCCGGACGCCGATATCACCCGTGCCGCCAAGGGCGCCGCCGATGGCATTTTCTACAACCAGGGCCAGGTCTGCACCGCCGGATCGCGTCTGTACGTGCACGCCAGCGTCCTCGATCAGGTGCTTGAAGAACTCCAGCGCCACGCAGCCGCCCATGTGTTGGGGCCGGGCCTGGATCCGGCCAGCAGCATGGGCCCGCTGGTCTCGGCCCGGCAATTGGGCACGGTGCGTGGCTACCTGCAACGGGGCCAGGAAGAAGGCGCCGAGCTGATCTGTGGCGGTGATCGGCCGGCCCACCTGGAGCGCGGCCACTTCATCCGGCCCAGCGTGTTTCTCGACCGCGCCGAGCGCGCCTGTGTCGCCCGGGAGGAAATCTTCGGCCCGGTACTGACCGTCATGAGCTGGACCGAGATCGATGAACTGGTGCTGCGCGCCAACGACTCGCCCTACGGCCTGGCCGCCGGTCTCTGGACCCGTGACTTGCGTTCCGCCCATCGCGTGGCCGCCCAGTTGAAGGCCGGCTCGGTGTGGATCAACTGCTGGAACGTCGTCGACCCGGCCTCGCCATTTGGTGGCTACAAGCAATCCGGCTGGGGCCGGGAAATGAGTAAGAACGTGATCGATGCCTACACCGAAACCAAGAGTGTCTTCGTCGATCTCGCCTGAGCCGAACAATCACAAGAGGAACTGCTATGGATCTGGAATTGCAAGGCCGCGTGGCGATCGTCACTGGCGGTGGCATGGGCATCGGCAAGGAAGTCGCGCGCTTTCTGTCCCAGGAAGGTTGCAAGGTGGTGATCTGCGCACGGCGGATGGAGTTTCTCCAGCAAGCCGCCGAGGAAATCACCGCGCAGACCGGCAACGAGGTGCTGCCGCTGTTCTGTGACACCAACCAGATGTCGGCGGTGTCCGACATGGTCGAGGCTGCCCACAAGCACTTTGGGCGCATCGACATCCTGGTCAATGGCGCCGCGGCACCGTCCGGTGTGGTGCGCAACGATATCGAGCATGCCGGCGACGACGAATTGCTCTCGGACCTCAACACCAAGGTGATCGGCTATTTCCGTTGCGCCAAGGCCGTGACCCCACACATGAAGGCCGGCGGCTTCGGTCGCATTATCAATATCGGTGGCCTGACCGGGCGTGGCAGCAAGGTCCTCTCGGGCATGCGTAACCTGGCCATCGCCCACATGACCAAGACACTCTCCGACCAACTGGGCCCAGCCGGCATCACGGTCAATCTGATCCACCCCGGCGTGGTGGACACCCCGCACATCCAGGAGCTTTACGAGCGCGAAGGGATCAAGCAGGGCAAGACGCCCGAGCAGGTGGAGCAGGGCTACATCGATGCGACGCCGATCCGGCGCACCTTGGCGCCCATTGAAATGGGCTGGCTGATCGGTTTCCTCGCTTCCCCCAAGGCAGGTGCCGTGACCGGGGAATCCATTGGCATCGACGGCGGCTTGACCCGTGGCATCTTCATTTGAGGAGCAGCAGTGATGAGTAACGGAACCCTTTTGGTCGCCACCGTCGGGCAAGCGGTGATCCGCAGTGCCGACGATGGCCGTACCTGGCATCGCCTGGGCCTTGGCCAGGACCTGGAATTCGACGCGATCACCCGATCCCTGAGTTTCCATCCGGGGACCCCGGAGGTGATCTACGCCGGTACCGACGTCGGCCTGTGCATCAGCCGCGATACCGGCGGCCATTGGCAGCGGGTGGATTCGCCGTTCAATGGGCAGACCGTCTGGAAAGTGGCCGTGGACCCACAGGATGCACAGCGCATTTTCGTCGGCACCGGTGCACCGTCGCGCGCCGTGCTGTGGCGCACCCTCGACGGTGGCCAGCACTGGGATCGTGCCCCCGTGGAGATCCCGGAGTTCTGCGATGGCGTGAGTCGTCCACGCTTGCTGGCCTTCGCCTACGATCCGACGGACCGCAACCAGCTCTGGTTCGGCCTGGAAGAGGGCGGGTTGTTCCACAGCCGTGACGGTGGCGAGAGCTGGACCCGCGTCGATGACCGCCTGCTGTGGGACTACAACTCGGACGTGCACAACATCGTGGTCCTGCCCAACCATGGGCAAAAGGTCATCGTCGTGGTGTGCGTCAACGCCGTTTACCGCAGCCTCGACGAGGGGCAGACCTGGACCGGTATCGTCGCCCGGGAAGCCTTCGGCCTGTACTACGTACGCGCCATGAATGCACCGTTGGGCAGCGAGGACACGCTCTACCTGAGCATCTCCGACGGCACTCCAGGCACGACCAGCAAGGTCCTGGTGTCCCGGGATGCCGCCCTCGGTTGGGAGGTGCTGCCGCTGCCACAACAGCCCAACTCCTGTGTCTGGGCGATTGCCTTGAACCCCGCCGACCCTCGCCAGATTGTCGCCGGTACCAAGTACGGGCACCTGTTCACTTCCGAGAATGGCGGTGACGGCTGGCAGAAGCAGTGGCGTGAATTCAGTGAAATCGCTGATGTGCTCTGGACACCCGCCGTGGCACAAATCAAGTCCGGGCATCAATCCATCATCAAGAAGAACTGAGGTATCGCGCGATGAAAGTCGAAGTCGTTCGTACTCACCTGTCGCTATCCGTGAGCGATCCTGAGGTGTCGGCGCGTTGGTACGCCGACGTGCTGGGCATGCATGAAAGCGCCCGGGGTGAAAGCTGGATCATGATGGCCTTCGGTGCCAAGCACCACGACATCGCGTTGCTCCGCGCAGCACCCGGGGCCCACCAGGGCGGCCTGGGGCTGCAGCACTACGGGCTGGAGATTGCGGGCGACATGACCACCCTGCGCAAGCTCTACGGCATGTTGCTGAACAAGGGCGTCGAGGTGGTGAAGATCACCGACCACGAGATCGGCAACGGCGTGTATTTCAACGACCCCGACGGCAATCGCCTGGAATTCTTCCTCGAATCCGAACATGACGACGAGCGCGGCAAGGCCCGCTTCAAGGCCGCTGGGGCCCCCAGCCGGCATTTCGATCTCGACCCACTTTGAAAGAGACTGCTCTTATGAAAACCGCGAATTTCGCCAGTTACCACATCCGCAAATGGTACACCTTCGTCGAGGAAACCCTGGCCAACGAAACGGGCCAGTTGGCCGATGGTGAGCCGCTGTTCAAGTACGCCATTGGCGCGGTGATCGCCAACCCTTATGCCGGCCGTTTCAGTGAAAGCCTGGCCGAGTTGATCGAGCCGTCACCCTTGCTGGGCCAGGAGTTTGGTCGGCGCATCCGGGTACTGGCGGGCCAGCACAAGATCGTCAGCTACGGCAAGGCGTGCCTGGTGGGCAGCCAGGGCGAGTATGAGCACGGCAATGCATTGCTGACCAACCCGGCGGCGGATCCGATCCGCGTCGCATTGGGCGGCGGCAAGTCCTGGGTGCCTTCCACCGGCAAGCGTGGCGGGCCTGGCGTGACCATCGACGTGCCGCTGGCCCACAAGGACGCGCTGTATGTCCGCTCCCATTACGACAGCATTTCCCTGTCGTTCGGCGATGGTCCGTCGGCCGACGAGTTGATCATCATCTGGGCCTTCGCCACGCGCGGGCGTTTGCATGCACGCCTGGGTGGCCTCCAGGCCGCTGACGTCAAGGGCAATGACGGCCTGTATTGAGGTGCGCTGACGTGGGAAGCCAACGAATGTCTGCAAACAGCCAGTTCTTCACCAATCGATCAGGGCTGCGCCTGCATTATCTGTCCTGGGGCAACCCGTCGGGCATCGCGGTGGTGCTGCTGCACGGCCTGCGATCCTATGCCCAGACCTGGGATGGCCTGGCCAATGCATTGGGCGAGGGGTACTGCTGCTATGCCCTTGACCAGCGCGGTCGTGGCTACAGTGACTGGGCGGATGCCGCCAGTTACCGGACCGAGGCCTATGTCAACGATCTTGAAGATCTGGTGGCGCATTTGGGATTGCAGCGTTTCGTCCTGGTGGGGCATTCCCTTGGTGGCACCAATGCACTGGAGTATGCGCGGCTGAATCCGGGACGACTGCAAGCGTTGGTGATCGAGGACATTGGCCCGGGTTCTTCGGTCAGCGGTGACGGCGCCGAGCGGATTCGGCGCGAGATGAGCCAGACACCGTTGTTGTTTCCTGACTGGGAGAGCGCCGCCCAGTTCTGGCTGCAAGCGCGACCTGGCCTCTCTCAGGCGGGGCTGGCTTCCAGGTTGATGTATTCCATGAAGGAAGCCCTGGCTGGAATCGAATGGCGTCACGACCAGCAAGGTATTGCCCAGGCGCGCCTGAGTATTACCCCGACCGACCTGTGGCCGGCGGTACGGGCGCTGGATTGCCCGACGCTGTTCATTCGTGGCGCCCGTTCCGATTTCCTGCCCTTGGCGACCCTTGAGTCGATCAAGCAGGCCAATGGGTGGGTACGCACAGAGGAGATCGCCGACGCCAGCCATTACGTCCATGATGACCAGAGCGAGATGTTCAACCTTGTCGTCATGGACTATTTGTATGACCAATGCCTACAACCACAACAAAGCGGTGAATAGCGATGAAGCAGGAGAAAACCCAGGTTGTCATCGTGGGCGGCGGCCCCAACGGGATCACGGCCGCTCATTACATGGGGCTGTACGGCATCGACTGCATCGTCCTTGAATTGGCTGACGGCGTCCTGCCGTATCCGCGCGCGGTGGGCATGGATGACGAAGCGCTGCGGGTGTTGCAGGGCATCGGCATCGCCGAGTTGGCCGCGCGCGACATGATCTGCAACGTGCCCTTGCGTTACTACAATGCGCGAGGCGTCTGTTTTGCCGAGGTCAAGCCGAGCACGGCTCACTATGGCTGGCCGATGCGCAACATCTTCATGCAACAGTTGCTGGAAACCACATTGCGCGAGCAATTGGGCAAGCACGCCAGTGTCGAGCTGCGCCAGGGCCATGAAATGCTCGATCTGGAGCAGGATGCCGAGGGCGTGACCTTGCAGGTGCGTGACGCCCAGGGCGACCTCTATCAATTGCAGGCACAGTACGTGATCGGTGCCGATGGCGGACGTTCCAGCGTGCGCAAGAAACTTGGCATCGAACTGCTGGGACTGACCCATCCGCGCAAATGGGTGGTGATCGACACGGCCAACGACAGTCTGGATGCACCCTATACGGCGTTGCATGCCGACCCCCAGCGACCCTTCGTCTGCATCTACCTGCCGTATCAGCAACGACGCTGGGAGTTCATGCTCCTGGAGGGCGAAGACGAGACCCAGATGTGCGAAGAGGCGACGATCCGGGACTTGATCCGTGGGCATATCGGCGATGCAGTCGATCAATTGGAAATCATCCGGATCCGCGCCTACACCCATAACTCCCGGGTCGCGGCGCGCTTTGTCCAGGGGCGTGTGGCATTGGTGGGCGATGCGGCGCATATTTCCCCGCCCTGGGCCGGGCAGGGGCTCAATTCGGGCCTGCGTGATGTCGCCAACGTCACCTGGAAGCTTGCCGCGATTCTCCAAGGTCGGGCGTCGCCGGCGATTCTTGCCAGTTACGATCAGGAGCGCCGTGGGCATGCGACCGACCTCATCGCGCTGGCCGACAACATGGGTGCAGTGCTGGGGCTGACCAATCCGTTGATGGCCGGTGTGCGGGACTGGTTGTTCCAGGCCGTCAACAGCGTCGACAACCTGCGCTCGCACTTGCTGGAATTCAAGTTCAAACCCAAGGCGACCATCACCAAAGGCCTGGTTCATCACGAGCGTGCCGAGCTGCATGAGGATGATCTGGTCGGGCAATTGTTCATCCAGCCGTCTGTCGAGGACGCCCAGGGTCAGCGCCGGCGCCTGGACGATGTGCTGGGGCATTCCTATGCGGTGTTGGGGTATCGGGTCAATCCGAGTGAACAGCTCAGCGAGCAAACCGCCGCCTGGTGGGCGCGTTGGGAGACGCGTTTCATCCAGATCAATCGCTCGCGCAGTGGCGTGGGGCGTAACCAACCCTTGTCCGCCAGCGGCGCCATTTGCGTCGAAGACGTCGATAACCGCTTGGGCGAATGGTTTGCCAAGGTGCGTGACTGCGTCGTGGTGGTGCGGCCGGATCGGTTCGTTGCCGCGATTACCACACCCGAGCGGCTCGAAGGCGTCTTGCGCAAACTGGCGGAGCAACTCTCATGAGCCGCGAAGATCATCTGTTGGTTCGGCTTCACGATGCCGCGCAGGCCGTGCACGCCTTGCCTTCGTTGGAACCAGAGGCCGTCGACCTGCCGACCGGCTACACCTTGCAACGCGAGGCGCTGCGTCGGCGCCAGGCCGCTGGTGAGCGGTTGACCGGATGGAAAGTGGCCTTCGCCGGTCGCGCCGCCCAGGACCGTTTCGGTATTGATGAACCAGTATTGGGTGCGCTGACCGATGCCATGGTCGTGGAACCCGGCCGTGGGGTGTCGCTTGCGCGGCTGATCCAGCCGAAGTTGGAAATCGAGCTGGCGTTTGTCCTGGGACGTACGCTGGTGCCCGGTTTCTACAGCGACGAGGACATCCTCGCTGCCGTGTCCGAGGTCGCGCCAGCCTTCGAAATTGCCGATAGTCGCTGGCAGGGTTGGCGTTTCGGCGTCGGCGGGTTTCTTGCCGACAATGCCGCCGCGGCGCTGTATTGCCTGGGTTCGCGGGTCAAGTTCCATCCCGAGCAATTGGCCCACGTGGATTATCGCCTGGCGTGCGATGGGGTGCCTTGTGGCGAGGGCAATGCCCAGGCGCGCGAGGACACGCCCCAGGCCAACCTGTGCTGGCTGGTGCGGCGCTTGCTGGCCGACGGGCAGTGCGTTGAAGCGGGCCAGGTGGTGTTGTCCGGATCTTTATTGGCACCTCTGGACATCAAGGCTGGCGAGTACCGGTTGTACATGCTTGGCATGGAACTGGCTTTGGTTTTCCGGCAGTAAGCACCGCTCACTCAAGGAAACGCCGCACCCGTGGCGAGGGAGCTTGCTCCCGCTTGAGTGCGAAGCACTCACAAAAATGGGTCTGCTGCGCAGCCCAGCGGGAGCAAGCTCCCTCGCCACGGGGTTCAGATGTCCTTGAACAACCGTACCAGGCAATAAACGCAGCGCCACCGAGGACCAATGATCATGTTCGCCGAAGTCCGTACCTTCAATGATCCTCAGCAACACGCCGGTTCGATCCTGGGCTGGCAACAGGTCTATGACCAGCTCGGGCGTGGCTGCCTTTCCAGCGAGCTGCGCCAGGTGTGCGCCGAACGTTTCCAGATTTTCCAGGAGGTGCTGGATAAGCGCGTGGTGCAGCACGGTTGCGCGCCAAAAGGGCGCTTGTGCATCGCCATGTCGCTGGGCGGTGCGCCGGTGGTCCAGGGGCACCAGGTGGGCGCCCACAGCGTCGTGTTGTTACGCGATGGCGAGGACTTCGTCTTGCACGCTCCGGAAGGCATGCATTTCTTTGCGGCCAATGTCGACACGGTGCGGTTCGCCAAGCTGGCGGCCTACGAACTGTCGAGCGAGCAGCTCAAGCGTCTGAAAAGCGTGTCCCAGGTCAGCGTGGATGAGGCGGTGCTGCGCCGCGTGCAGCAAAGGATCCACCCACTGTTTCGTCACCTTCTGGAACAGGCGGACGCGGTCAATCCGGCTTCGGAAAAAATCCTCGAAGACGTCCTGCTCAACGCCTTTCTCGACCTGTTCAGTCACGCTTCGGACGAGGTGCGTGGCCGGCGCGGCAATTTTGCCGTCAGTGCCTATCTGGTCAAGCGTTGCCAGGAGCTGGTCGTCGCCAGCGCCGAGGTGCCCTTGAGCATCCTCGATTTGTGCGAGCAATTGCGGGTAAGCCGCAGGACCCTGCAGAACAGTTTCCAGGCGGTCACCGGGATGCGCCCGGTGGAGTACCTGCGCAACCTGCGGCTCAATGCCGTGCGCCGGCGTTTGATCACGACCCGTGCGGCGGCACTCAACGTCAGTGAAATCGCCGTAGCGATGGGGTTTTTCCACCTGAGTCATTTTGCGGCCCATTACCGAGCGCTGTTTGGCGAGTCACCCTCGGATACACCCAGGGCACCTGCCTGATGAACTCCAAATGCGCAGTGAAATCTGTGGCGAGGGGATAAATCCCCTCGCCACAATTAATCTTACAAATCCTTGGGTAACTGGCATTGCGGTGTTACCGAAGCGCCCTCGTGCACCCATAACAGGCAGTTGCTGAGCTATTTGGTAGCACACGTGTGCGATCCAAGGCTTCAGGCAGGCCGTCGTCTTCCTCGATAAATTTCTTCAAATCAAATGCTTGCACGCTTGCGTGAGATGTTGGCATGCATTCTGCTTTTTTTGAATCCGTGGATAATTGGATACAAAAATGCAGAAGGTGCTGCCATGCAATTTGCCCCGACTTACGCTGAACGCCCACCGATGACCGCCGAGGAGGAGGCCTACAACTTCCTGCTCGATGCCATTTGTGGCGGCCGGTTACGCAAAGGCGACCGGCTGATTGCCGAGGACATTGCCAACGAGATCGGCATGAGCCGGATGCCGGTGCGCGAAGCCTTCCGTCGTCTGGATGCCCAGGGCCTGGTGACCCTGCGACCCAATCGCGGGGCGATTGTCAGCGGCCTGGATATCGATGAGTTGCACGAAGTCTTCGAGATGCGCAGCGCCCTGGAAGGCCTGGCAGTCCGTGTCGCGACAGCCAGAATTGGCGAGCGCCAGTTGGCTGCCTTGGAGCGACTGCTGGACGAGATGGACGATTACCGCGAGGAAAGCGCCGAGTGGGTCAGCCGCCATCGCGCGTTCCATGAATACCTGTGCAGCCTCAGCGGTCGTCCGCGATTGCTCAAGCAGATCAGCGCGCTGTATTCCTTGATCGAAGCGCCCATGCGCCTGTGGTTGCAGCATGTGGAGAAGCCCCTGAGTGCGCGCCAGGAGCACATGCTGATCCTCGACGCCCTGCGTGCCGGCGACGCCGACAAGGCCGAGGCGGTGGTGCGTGCGCACATCGAAGGCACCGTTCCTGAATTGATCGAGTTCCTGCAATCGAAAAAATAACGAGAGCAGGAGATTAGACCTGCCCGTGTTCTGACTTTGAGTACTGCCCGTTACTTACTGAACTGGAGTGTCTGGTCATGCATAAGCCTCGCCTGTTGGTTGCCGCTTTATCCTTGGGTTTCTGTGCGCAGTGGGCGGTTGCCGCGCCCGTTGTCCCGGAGCGTTTGCTCAAGGTCGATAAACTCGTCTACTGCTCGGGCATGGATTCGCCGCCGCTGGTGTCCTTCGATGAGGCGCAGAAACCCAAGGGACTGACCGTGGACCTGGGGCTGGAAATCGCCAAGCGCCTGGGCGACAAGAAGGTGGAATGGCGAGTCATTCCCTTTTCCGGATTGCTCCCCGCGTTGCTGGCTCGACAGTGCGACATGATCGTCGACCAGCTGTTTGACAAGCCCGAACGCCGCGAGGTGATCGACATCGTCAACTACATGTATTCCAGCCAGGCGGTGGTGGTGCCCAAGGGCAATCCGAAGGGCCTCAAGACGCTGTCGGATCTCTCCGGAGATAAGGTCGCAGTACTTAACGGTTCCACCATCAAGACCCTGCTCGACGCCGAGAACGAAACCTTGGCCAAGGCCGGCAAGCCGGCGATGAAGCTGGTGGTCTACAACACCGACACCGATGCCTTCCAGGCCCTGCGCATCAGCCAGGTCGACGCCTACGGCACCACCGTGGAAACCGCCGGTTACTACGCGGCCATGGCGCCCGATCTGTTCGAGGAGGGCGTGCCAGCCTTCAGCCGGATTCTCACCGGCCTGGGCATTCGCAAAGACGATCCGCAACTGACCGCCGCCGTGCAGCAGGTGATCGGCGATATGCGCAGCGACGGCAGCTACACCCAGTTGCTTGGCAAATGGCATGTCGCCAGTGACACACTTGATTGAGGTGAACCACCGATGAATTTCAATTGGGATGTGTTCTGGCAGTACCTGCTGCAGCCCAGTGGGGTGTACCTCACCGGGCTCTGGCTGACCTGTCTGATCAGTGTGCTGGCGATGCTGCTGGGCTGTGCCCTCGGGCTGGCCGCCGCGTTGCTGCGGTTGTCGAGCAACCCGTTGCTGCATTTGCCGGTGCGTTTTTACGTGTGGCTGATGCGCGGCACGCCGTTGCTGGTGCAGATCGTCTTTCTCTATACCGCGCTGGCCGCCGGCGGGATTTTCCGCTTCGAAGACATCGACCTGTTCGGCCTGGTGATCCCCGGCAATATCCAGGCGGCGATCATTGCCCTGGGCCTCAACGAGGGAGCCTACATGGCCGAGATCATCCGCGCCGGCATCGGTGCGGTGGACAAGGGCCAATACGAGGCCGGGCGCTCGCTGGGCATGACCTTCGCCAAACTGATGCGCCGCATTGTCCTGCCCCAGGCGTTCCGGGTCATCGTTCCGCCGCTGGGCAACGAGTTCAACGTGATGCTCAAGAACACCACGCTGGTCAGCGTGATCGGCGTACAGGAATTGTTGCTCAGTACCCAGATGGTCACCTCGGCGACGTTCCGGGTGTTCGAACTGTATCTGGTGGTGGCGATCTACTTCCTGTTGCTGACCACGTTGTGGGGCTTTTTCCAGCGCTGGTTGGAGACTCGTTTCGGTCAGTCGGACCGGCCCTCGTCACCGCCGCCGGCTTCGACGCGGATGTTCGGTCGCAGCACCCTGAACCTGCTGAGGGCACGTTAACCATGGCGCATAAAAGCGAAGAGCTGATTATCGAGGCGCTGGATGTCCACAAGTCCTTCGGCGAGCTGCAGATTCTCAAGGGCATTTCCCTGCAAGTGCGGCGCGGCGAAGTGGTGGTGCTGATCGGCGCTTCGGGCTCCGGCAAGACCACCTTCATCCGCTGCATCAACTTGCTGGAGGACATCCAGGGCGGGCGTATCCGCGTCAACGGCCGGGCCATGGGCTATCGCGAGCGGGCCGACGGCAGCCTGGTGCGTGAGTCGGAGCGCAACATCGCCCGTCAGCGGCGGGATATCGGCATGGTCTTCCAACGCTTCAACCTGTTTCCTCACATGACGGCCCTGGAGAACATCATCGAGGCGCCGATCCAGGTGCTTGGCGTGACTCGCACCGCAGCGCTGGAACAGGCCCGCGGCCTGCTGGAGCGGGTCGGCCTGGCGGACAAGGCCGATCACTACCCGTCGATGCTTTCCGGCGGCCAGCAACAGCGGGTGGCGATTGCCCGGGCCCTGGCCATGAAACCCCAGGCCATGTTGTTCGATGAACCCACCAGCGCCCTCGACCCGGAGACTGTCGGCGAGGTGTTGCAAGTGATGAAGGAGTTGGCCGAGGAGGGGATGACCATGGTCGTGGTGACCCATGAAATGGGCTTTGCCCGGGAAGTGGCCGACCGTGTGGTGGTCCTGGACCAGGGCGAGCTCATCGAGCAGGGGCCGCCGGAACAGATTTTCTGTCACCCCGTCCATCCTCGTACCCGGGCTTTTCTCAGTCGCGTGTTATGACCTTTCCCGGCCACTGAATTCCTGTATCGAAGAGCCTTCACCATGCTGAAATTTTCTGCCCACGAATACCCTTATCCGTCGCAACGCCAAAGCGTTTTCGCCCGTCGAGGCATGGTCGCCGCGTCCCAGCCCCTGGCTGCCCAGGCGGGCATCGAGATCATGCAAAAGGGCGGCAATGCCATCGACGCCGCCATCGCCACGGCAGCCGCACTGACGGTGGTGGAATCCACCGGTTGTGGCATTGGCGGCGATGCCTTCGCGCTGGTCTGGTGCAAGGGCCAGTTGCACGGCCTCAACGGCAACGGCCATGCGCCGGCGGCCTTGAGCATCGAGGCGGTCAAGGCCGCCGGCCATGAGCAGATGCCGCTCTATGGCTGGACACCGGTGACCGTCCCTGGCTGCCCGTCGGCCTGGGCCGAGTTGTCCCGCCGCTTTGGCAAGCTGCCCTTTGCCGAGCTGCTGCAACCGGCGATCAGCCTGGCGCGGGACGGCTTTGCGCTGTCGCCGGTGGTTGCCCATCAATGGCAGGTCGCGGTGAACGAGTTCACGCCCCATCGCGATGTCGTCCTCGAGGCCTGGTTCGAGACTTTCCTGATCGAAGGCCGGGCGCCACGGGCCGGGGAGGTTTTTCGCAACCCGGCCCAGGCGCGCACTCTCCAGGAGTTGGCCGACACCCGCTGCGAGAGCCTGTATCGCGGTGCATTGGCCGAGCGCCTGGACGCCCATTCCCGGGCCAGCGGCGGCTATCTGCGGGCCTCGGACCTCAAGGATTATCGCGCCCAGTGGGTAGAGCCCATCCATGTCAATTACCGAGGCGTGGATGTCTGGGAAATCCCACCGAGCGGGCAGGGCCTGGTGGCCTTGATGGCGTTGAAGATACTGGAAGGCTTCGACTTCGATCACCGTGACAGCCAACAGACCTGGCATCGCCAACTGGAAGCGATGAAGTTGGCCTACAGCGACGGCCTGCACTACATCACCGATCCTTTGCACATGCGCGTGGCGGTGGCCGACCTGCTCAGCGATGACTACAGTGCCCGCCGTCGTCGGCAGATCGGCGAACAGGCCCAGCCGCCCGCGCCCGGCGACCCCCACGCCAGCGGCACGGTGTACCTGGCGACCGCGGATGGAGAGGGCAATATGGTCTCGTTCATCCAGAGCAACTACCACGGGTTCGGCTCCGGTGTGGTGCTGCCCGATAGCGGTATTGCCCTGCAGAACCGCGGGCAGGAATTCAGCCTCGATCCGACCCACGTCAACTGCCTGGCTCCAGGCAAGAAGACCTTCCATACCATCATTCCCGGTTTCCTCACCCGCAATGGCCAGGCCCTCGGTCCCTTCGGCGTGATGGGCGGCTACATGCAGCCCCAGGGGCATGTGCAGATGGTCATGAACCTGGTGGATTTCGGCCTGAACCCGCAAGCGGCGCTGGATGCGCCGCGTTGGCAATGGCTGGGGGCGATGAAGGTCGGGATCGAGCACGGGGCCTCACGGGACCTGGCCAATGCCCTGGCGCGACGGGGGCATGAGGTCCGGATCGCCAGCGATCTGACCGACTATGGCCGCGGCCAGATCATCCTGCGTGACCCGCTCAGCGGCGTGCTGTGCGGCGGTACCGAGCCCCGGGCGGATTCGCACATTGCTGTTTGGTAAGGGCCTCTACTGACGATCAGTCGGCACGGGCGTCTGCCAGTGCCTGCCTGATCGCCTGCGCCAGATCCAGCAGTACCGTTGCATAACGCGCTTCCACTTCCTGTGCGGTTTCAACGGTCGCCAGGCTGATGTTCAGCGCATGGGTTCGATAGGCCGGATGTCCGAGCGGGGTGGCAATCGCCATGACCTCCGGCTGCCACGAGGCCACGCAGTAGCCGGTCGCCCATACGTGCCTCACCGCATCGTCAATCTCCTGGATCAGTTGGCTGGCGCGGGACTCGCATCGGCGCGAGCTGAACAGTTCCAGCAATGGCCGGCGTTGTCCTTCTTCAAGCCCCGATAGATAAGCCCGGCCCAGGGACGTCACGTCCATGGGCAAGCGCTGCCCGGCGAGTACATTGCGCGGCGACTTGCGCTTGCCCAAGCGAATCGACTCCAGGTAGATCATCTCGTCGCCATCGGCGGCGGCGAGGCTGACGTTGACCTGATGTTCGCGAGCCACTTGCAACATCAACGGCGTGGCGACCTGCAACAGCGTACTGGCGTGGTACATCGAATGCGCCAGCCCAAGCAGGGAGGGCGCCAGTCGGTAGGTGCCCGTCGTCGGGTCGTAATCCAGGAAACCGGCGTGAACAAGGGTCTGGGTCAACCGACTCACGGTGGATTTCGACAAACCCGCGATCTCGCTCAGATCACCATTGGTCAGGGATTCGGTGCCCGGCCGAAACGCCCTCAGCAAATCGAGGCCGCGCTCAAGGGATCGGTTGAGCGGCGCCTTGCCTTGCCCGGGAATGTTTGCCGAAGCAAGGCCAGTATCACCCTGTTCCAACAGGTGGAACGGTCGCGTTGTCATCAGGTTCGCTCTCCCGCAGATTGAATCCAAGCTTGGCCCAGCGCCGGGCAGTCAATCAACCGAATAATAAAAGAGGCACCGTATGACCAATCCTGAGCAATTGTCTTGCCCGGTCGAACTGTCTGTTGTCGAAGGCATCGCCACCCTGACCCTCAATCGTCCTCAAGCGCGCAACGCAATCAGCGACGACATGCGCTCATTGTTGATCGAGCATCTGGAGCACATTGCGTCCGACAATTCGATCAAGGCGTTGATCGTGACCGGCACCGGCAAGGGCTTCTGCGCCGGTGGCGACATCAAGGGCATGCAAGCACGCATGAGCGCTCCCGCCGGTTCCGTGGCGTTCAATGGCTGGAAGCGTCAGCAGCGGGTTCATCACGCGGTGTCGCTGCTGCACAACCTGCCCAAGCCGACCATCGCCGCAGTGAATGGCGCCGCGACGGGCTTGGGCTGCGACATGGCGTTGAGCTGCGATTTCATCGTGGCCTCCGAGCAGGCCAGCTTTGCGATGAGCTATATCGCTCGCGGCCTGATTCCGGATGGCGGCGGCTTGTATTTCCTGCCCCGTCGTGTCGGCCTGCCCAAGGCCAAGGAACTGATCTTCAGCGGACGCACGGTGGCGCCGGTGGAGGCCCAGCGGATCGGCATGATCGATCGCGTTGTCGACCACGAACATCTTCTCCCGACGGCCCACGATTGGGCGTTGCAACTCGCGGGGGGATCCGCCACGGCCCTGGCGTTGAGCAAGTCGATCCTGAACAACACCTTCGAGCTCACCCAGAGCCAGATCTTCGCCATGGGCAGCCAGGCCCAGGGCATTTGCTACACCTCCAGCGAGCATCACGAATCGGTTGCCGCCTTCCTTGCCGGCAAGGCCGAGCGGAGCTGAACCATGAACCAGATTGCACGTCTTCTCAGTCCCGCCAGCGTCGCGGTCATCGGCGCCTCGGGCGACGCTCGCAAAACCTCGGGCCGGCCCATCGCGTTCTTGCGCAAGCACGGTTTCCAGGGACGCTTGTATCCCGTCAATCCACGTTATGAAGATATCGACGGACTGCGCTGCTACCCCAGTATTGCCGAGCTGCCGGAAGTGCCGGACGTGGCGATCATTCTCCTAGGGCCGGCGCGCGCCAACCAGGCCGTCGCCGAGCTGGCGGCATTGGGATGCCCCGCAGCGATTGTGTTGGCCGGTGGCTATGGTGAAACTGGCGCGACGGGTGCGTTGCGCCAGGACGAACTGAAAGCGGCCCGTGGGGCGATGAGGATCCTGGGCCCGAACACCATCGGCCTGGTCAACCTGACCGAGCGGGTCACGCTGTCGGCCAGCGGTGCGTTGGACATGGACGAGCTGCTGGTCGGCCGTGTAGCCGTCGTATCGCAAAGTGGCGGGATCCTGGGCGCACTGCTGTCCCGTGGCGTTGCTGCCGGAATCGGTTTTTCCAAGCTGATCTCCACCAGCAACGAGGTCGACCTGGATGTCGCCGACTTCGTCGATTACCTGGCCGACGATCCCGCGACCTCGGTCATTGCCCTTTATCTGGAGGGCTTGCGCGACAGTGAAAAATTTTCCCGTGCGGTGCGCAAGGCTCGCGCTGCCGGCAAGCCTGTCGTGGTCTTCAAAGTGGGACGCTCCCAAGCCGGTGCCCATGCGGCAGCTTCCCATACGGGGGCTATGGCCGGCTCCGATGCTCTGTACTGCGCCTATTTCCGTCAGCTTGGGGTGATTCGGGCCGAGACGTTTGCCGACCTGCTGGACATTCCCTTTGCCTTGGCCCGTGGCAGGGGCATGCGTGGCCGGCGGGTTGCCATTCTGACCTCGACCGGCGGCGCGGGCACCTTGATCGCCGACAGCCTCGGCGTCAGCGGTTTCGAAACCCCCACGCCCGGTGCGCAGACCGCGGCAAAACTGCGTGACCTGGATATTGGCGACCAGGCGGTCCTGGACCGCAACCCGATCGACTTGACCTTGGCGGGGCTGCAGCCGGAGCTGATGCGCGCGGCCATTGGCATCCTGCTCGACAGTCCGGATTTCGATGCGGTGATCAGCGTCGTGGGCTCTTCCGGTGTTGCTCAGCCCCACCTGATGGCCGATGCCATTCGCGACAGCCTGGCCAGCTCCGATAAACCGGTGCTGGCGTACATCAGCCCCCATGCTCCGGCTGCGGCCCGACGCATCAATGGCTCAGGTGGCGTGGCGTTCAGCGCGCCGGAAAGTTGCGCCAGCGCACTGAAGGCATTGGCGGCACAGGCCACATGGAACGAGCCATCCGATGAGCCAGGCACTGTGCAGGCCCGGCCTGAGGCTGCCCAGGACCTGCCAAGTGGTCCGCTCGATGAAGAGCGCAGCAAGCGCTTGTACGCCAGCTTCGGCATCCCGGTGACGCGGGAGCGGGTGGTTCGTGATAGGGAGCAAGCCGCTCAGGCCGCGCAGGAACTGGGCGGCCACGTCGCCCTCAAGGTCCTTTCCGAGCAGATTCCGCACAAGAGCGAAGTGGGCGGCGTGGCCTTGCATCTGGATGCCGGAAATATTGGCTCACGGCTGGATCGCATGCGTGCCGAGGTCAGCCGTCATGTGGGGTTCGAGCCGCCAACCTTTCTCGTCCAGGAAATGGTCACCGGCGGGCAGGAACTCATTCTCGGTTTTCACCGGGACCCGCAACTGGGCCCGGCGCTCCTGCTTGGAATGGGCGGGGTGACGGCGGAGTTGTTCCAGGACACCACCTTGCACTTGCTTCCGGTAAACCTCGAACAAGCCCGGCAGATGCTGCGCGAGTTGCGCACCTACCCGTTGCTGGACGGCTATCGCGGGATGCCCAAGGCCGACACCGAAGCTGCGGCGCACTGCATCGTCGCGTTCTCGGACATGGCCATGCAGTTGGGCGAGCGCCTGATTGAAGCCGAGATCAATCCGTTGCTGGTGCGTCCTGCCGGAAGCGGGGTGATGGCCTTGGACGGCTTGACGATCATGGCATGAGGGACAGCCGTTCCACTCTGTGGAACAGCTGTCTTTACCCTGGAAATCACGCTCGCATAATCAAAGAACGCTCATTTAAGACTCATAAAAACAAGCAGGTCTCTATGAACAGTCCCCATATTGCCATCCAGTCGCGCAGTTCCCCGATCAGCGCCACGGTCACCGCTCCGACGGTGGTTTCTTTCCGTGACGTGTCCAAGTCTTTCACAGTGAAAGGCGTTGCCAAGCAGGCGTCCCACAGCATCAACGTCGATATCCAGCAAGGTCAGTTGGTGACCATCATCGGCCCCTCCGGCTGCGGCAAGTCGACCTTGCTCAACATGGTCGCCGGGCTGTTTTGCCCCACCACCGGCGAGGTGCTGTACCGAGGCGAGGCCGTGCAAGGCGTTAACGGCCGCACCGGCTACATGACCCAGAGCGATCATCTGCTGCCATGGCGGGATGTGGCCGGCAATATCGCCGTTCCCTTGGAAATCCAGGGCGTGCCCAAGGCTAGGCGTGAAGCGCGTATCCGTGAGTTGCTGACCCTCGTTGGCCTCGATGGGCATGAAAAGGCCTACCCGAGCCAGCTCTCCGGTGGCATGCGCAAGCGCGCGGCCCTCGCTCGCTTGTTGGCGTACGACCCTGAGACGCTGTTGATGGACGAGCCGTTTGCCGCATTGGATGCGCAACTGCGGATCCGCATGCAGACCGAGCTGTTCAAGCTCAGCCGCCAGCTCAAGAAAACCGTGTTGTTCGTCACCCATGACCTGGACGAAGCCGTGGCCCTGGGCGATCGCTGCCTGGTCTTCTCCGGTCGGCCGGGCACGATTGTCCGCGATGTGCCGATTCCTTTGGGTGACGATCGCAACATCATCCAACTGCGCAAGAACCCGCGCTACCACCAGCTCTGTGGCGACCTCTGGGAAATCATCACGCCGGATCACGACGCCTAAAGGCCCAGTCTTGGAGAACCCCTGCACATGAATATCTTTCTCGGTCGTCTCGCCATCTTCGCTGCGATTTTTTTGTCCTGGCAGTTCGCTTCCGGTCCCTTGGTGGACCCGTTTTTCGTCAGCTCGCCATTGGAAATCGGCCGGCGCTTCATTGAGCTGGTCGTCAGTGGCCGACTGTTCGCCCACGGTTGGATCACTGTCGTGGAAACCTTGGTGGGCTTTTTCTTAGGTGCCCTGGCAGGTATCACGGTGGGCTTGATCCTGGGGCGCAACGCGCTGCTCGCCAAGCTGCTGGACCCCATCCTGACCTCCATCTACAGCTTGCCGAAAGTCGCCCTCGCGCCGCTATTCATCATGTGGTTCGGAATCGGCATCGAAATGAAGATCATCCTGACCGCCACCATCGTGTTCTTCCTGGTGTTCCTCAACACCTACAGCGGCGTCCGCGCGGTGGAGCGCGAGCAATTGGAAATCCTGCGCCTGATGGGCGCCAAGGAGCACCACCTGATCACCAAGGTCGTACTGCCATCGGCCATCCAGTGGGTGTTCACCGGCCTCAAGCTGTCGGTGCCCTATGCCCTGATCGGCGCCATCGTCGGTGAAATCATGGCCGCCAACCGCGGACTGGGCTACCTGTTGCAGGACGCAGCGGGGCAATTGGACACGGCCGGTGTATTCGCCGCGCTGATCGCCATCATCGCCTTGGCGCTGCTGCTCCAGGCGGCGGTTCGCGCATTGGAGACGTACCTGATGCCGTGGAAGAAAGAACAGGACGAGCGAGAAATCTCGGTCTGAGCAACACCATCACAACAACAAAAACAGAGGGTCGCATCATGTCTATCAAAGGTTGGATATCTGCTTTAGGGCTCAGCGTCGTACTCAGTGCTGTCTCGTTCCAGGCGCAAGCTGCCGAGCCCGTAAAAGTCGCTTTGGGAACGGAAGGCTTCGTGCATATGCCGTTGTTCGTCGCACTCGACGGCGGCCTGTTTGAAAAACATGGCCTGGATGTCGAGCTGGTGAAATTCAAGGGTGGCGGTGCCGCGGCTTCGGGCCTTGCCAGCCGATCAGTCGAGTTCTGCTCATGCGCCATCCAGAATGCGATCAATGCCAAGATCAAGGGCGCCGACATCACGCTGTTGGGGCGCATGGTCGGTCAATACGCCAGCAACGTCGTCATTCGCCAAGAGGTGGCTGATCGGCTCGGCCTGGACGCCAACTCCACCGTCGAGCAACGCCTGGCCGCTTTCAAGGGCCTGCGCCTGGCGGTGAGCGGGGCCGGTGGCAGTGCCGATTTCCTGGTGCGTTTTCTCGGTCAGCAGGCTCACCTGCAGTCGGAAAAAGACTTCACGCTGCTTTACCTCAATAACGGCGCGGCCATGCTGGCGGCGTTCGCCCAAGGCAAGATCGATGGCTTTGCCCTGTCATCGCCGGCTTCGGACAGTGCGGTCATCGAGCAGAATGGCTTCACCCTGCTGGACATGTCCGAAGGCATGGTCGCCGAGCTGGATGGGTATCCTTCGATCGCCCTCAGCGCTCGCCGGCAATGGGCCGAGGACAACCCAGCAATCGTGAAGGCCTTCCTCGCGGCCCTGGGCGACGCAACGAAGCTCATCAATGAACAGCCGCAGCAAGCCATGAAAGCCGTGCGCAGCCGTTTCGACGGGGTGAATGACAAGGTCTATGCCGCCGCCTGGCAAAGCAATCGCAAGTCATTCCCGCAGACTCCGTACCTGACGGACACCGATGTCGAGCGTGCAATCAAGTTCCTGGGCACCGTCCAGAACGAAAAGATCCCGGGCAAGGCCCAGGACTACCTGACCCAGGTGCGCTGAAGCGCGTTTGAACTCCAACCGGCCGGCGCGTCAAGAAGCACATTGGCAGAGCTCGGCTTCCTCTCGGTAAGCAGTCATGAAATCGATGAAAACAATGCCGCTCTGTGCGGCAGGGGTGGGTTTTGCCGTGTATCTGCCGGTGGCAGGTGCCGAAGGGTTCTTTGAAGACAGCAAGGCCTCTGTGGAAATGCGCAATTTCTACATGAGCCGGGATTTTCGCGAAGGCGCGGGCCAGTCAAGACGCCAGGAGTGGGCCCAGGGTTTTATCCTGCGCTATGAGTCCGGCTTCACCCCTGGTGTCTTCGGGGTCGGTGTCGATGCGATCGGCATGCTGGGCATCAAGCTCGATTCCGGGCCAGGGCGTTCCGGCACGGGGCTGCTGCCGGTCCAGGACGATGGAGATGTCCCGGACCGTTATTCCAAGGCGGGCGGCACCCTCAAGGTCAAGGTCTCGGACAGCCAGTTGCGGGTCGGGACCCTGTTGCCGAAATGGCCAACCCTGGTCGCCAACAACGGGCGTCTGCTGCCGCAGACCTTCGAGGGGGCCCAGGTACAGGTCAATGAGTGGAAGCCTCTTGAACTCACCGCGGCACAGATCAAGGGTACGGTGTACAGGGACCAGTCGGGCACGACCGGTCTTGAGCTGAACAATAAGAACCGCCGCTTCAGCGGCCCCCTCGACGGGGGCGATTTCAACCTCCTCGGCGGGGCCTTTCACGCCAGTGAGACGACCGACCTGATTGCCCAGTACGCCGTCCTCGAAGACGTCTACAAACAGCGCTTCCTGGGCCTGACCGACCGCAGGAAAGGCGACTGGGGCGCCTTCACCAGCGATGTGCGCTTTTTCGACAGTGACAGCGACGGTCAGGCACGAGGCGGGCACATCGACAACCGCGCCTTCAGCGCCTTGGGCACTTACAGGCTGAAAGGTCATTCGTTTGGGCTGGGCTACCAGAAGATGTCCGGGGACTCCGCGTTTCCCTATGTGGCTGGCGCCGACCCTTACCTCGTGAACTTCGTCCAGGTGGGCGACTTTGCCGAGAAGGACGAGCGCTCTTGGCAGGCTCGTTATGACTTCGACCTCGGCACGGTCGGCGTGCCGGGGCTGAGCTTCATGACGCGTTATGTGCGCGGCAGCCGGGCCGACGTCGCGGGCGCGGATTCCGATGGTGAACGCGAGCTCGACGTCGAACTGCAATACGTGGTGCAGAGCGGTTCGATGAAAGGCATGAGCATGCGGGTTCGCAGCGCCACCTATAGAGCGGACTTCGCCCGGGACGCTGACGATGTGCGTGTGATCGTCAGCTACCCACTGTCGCTTCTGTAATCCAAGCCATTCAACGGGAGGTAACCGATGCACGCCACTGTAGTGCTCCAGCGTGAAGGTGATATCGGCCAGGTCATCATCGACAATCCACCGATCAATGCCCTGTCGCAGGAGGTTCGGGAGCAGTTGCTCAAAAGACTGCAAGAAGCGTTGAGCGACAGCGCCATCAAGGCGATTGTCATTGCGTGCCAGGGCCGGACGTTTGTCGCCGGTGCCGATCTCAAGGAGTTTGACCTGCCCCTGCGGGCCCCTCATCTCCCTGATGTGTTGGCCACGATTGAACAGGCGTCGAAACCTGTCGTTGCGGCGCTGCATGGCTCGGCGTTCGGTGGTGGGTTCGAACTGGCCCTGGCCTGCCATTACCGAGTGGCCGCAGTTGATGTGCAGTTCGCCTTGCCGGAAGTCAGCCTGGGCCTGATACCCGGAGCGGGAGGGACGCAGCGCTTGCCTCGGTTGTGCGGCATGGAGGTAGCGCTGGCGATGGTGCTGGAGGGCGAACGTATCGGTGCGGAACAGGCGTTGTCGATCGGTTTGTTGGATCGGTTGAGCGACACCTCGGTGCTGGCGTGTGCCAGCGACTTCGCCAGGGAGGTCATGGACAAGCCCGTCCCTCGGGTCTGCGACCTGTCGGTCGCGCCGTTCGACCCGCAGCTTATCCACGAACGCGCCCAGGCGATCATTCGCAAGGCAGCGGGTCAGGAAGCGCCCAGCATCGCCCTACAAGCACTGCAAGGTGCCTGGCAGCTTCCCTTCGCCGAAGGGATGGCGAACGAGCGTGAGCGCTTCATCGCTCGTCGCCATGGCGAGCAGGCCAGGGCATTGCGGCACGTGTTCTTCGCCGAACGGGACCTGGCCTCCCGATGTCGCGCATTGGCCAGGCAAGCGCCCACTCGCCCCATCGACCTCGTTGCGGTGATCGGTGCCGGCACCATGGGCAGCGGTATTGCGCTGTGCCTGGCCAATGCCGGAATCGCCACACGCCTGATCGACACGCAACCCGGGGCTTTGGCGCGTGGCCGCGCGACCATCGACCACTACTTCACCAGCGCCGTGGAAAAAGGTCGGCTAGATACCGACGAAGCCGCCCGACGTGCCCCCCTGATCGAGTTCGACTCAAGCATCGAAGGCGTTGCCAGCGCCGATCTGATTATCGAAGCCGTGTTCGAGGACCTCGCCGTCAAGCAGGCCGTGTTCAGGCAGCTGGACCACTTCGCCAAGTCGGGCGCCATCCTCGCGACGAATACCTCGTACCTCGATATCGAGGCCATTGCTGCCGTGACCACCCGCCCGGGCGATGTCATCGGCATGCACTTCTTCAGCCCGGCGCACGTCATGAAGCTGCTAGAGGTGGTCAGGACACCCCAGGTCCAACCGGAGGTCCTGGCAACGGTGCTGCAATTGGGCGCACGGCTGGGCAAGACCGCTGTCGCGGTGGGCAATTGCTATGGTTTTGTCGGCAACCGTCTATTGGCCGTTCGCGAGCGCGAGGCGGGTTTCCTGCTGGAGGAGGGGGCGGCTCCAGAAGATGTGGACCGGGTCATCCGGCAGTTCGGTTTCCCGATGGGGCCCTTCGAACTGCGTGATCTGGCGGGCGTGGATATCGCTTGGCGAAACCGACAGGGCCGGGCCGATCTATTGAGCGCATCGGAACGCCGTTGCAACTGGATCGAACAGCTTCATGAGGCGGGGCGTCTCGGACAGAAAACAGCGGCCGGTTACTATCGATACGAGGAAGGCCAGCGCCGGGGCCTGCCGGACCCGTATGTGGCCAGGATGCTCGTGGCTCATCGACAGAACCGGGGCATCGAGCCGCGTGCAATTGACGATGAGGAAATCCTCAATAGGTGCCTGTTCGCCATGGTCAATGAGGCCGCGCACCTGCTGGAGCAAGGCATCGTGGACAGCCCCAATGACATCGACCTCGTCTGGATTCACGGCTACGGCTTCCCCCGTTACCGGGGCGGGCTTCTTTACCATGCCGACCGAATTGGCTTGCCAGGGATCGTCGAGGCGCTTTCCGGCTGGACGGCCTTACTTCCTGAGCGAGGGCTGCGGGTGGCTCCGCTGCTTCGGACGATGGCAGCGCAGGGGGCGTCGTTCATTCGGTCATGATGCCCGCAACACGGCTCTGGCACTTCGTTGGAAAGGCAACCTGCCGATACTCGGGATCGGCAGGTCGGCTTTGCCGCTCAAACCTCAGTAAGGATTGCAGTACTGTGCGACAGCCCTGGCCTGGTCGACGTAAGGACGTGCCGGCTCAAGGTTCCACTCGGGCTTGTTCCTGACGGGTTTGCCATCGAAGGTGGCCGCCAGATGACACACTAGTTGCCGGCGGATGGATCCGCCGTAGACGCTGTATTGCCGCCATTGCCCGTCGTCTTTGTGCTTGTTGTACAGCTCGGCAAACATCCTGTCGGTCTGGTCATCCTTGATCGCACGGCCGCAGGCCGTGGGCACGACCTGGAGCGACCAGGTATCGGGCCCAAGCTTCGGATCAGGGCGGCGTACCCAAGTACTGGATTCGATGTAGCGTTCACAGAATTGTTGCGTGGGCGGCGTGGTTCGGGTGCAGGAGAACGTGGCCTTGCTGCCCGGCGTCCTGGGGAAGTCGATCTTGATGATGTTGCGATCCTTGCCGGTCTTGTCCTTGTAGTCCCGTTGGTTGGCCAGGGCATCGTTCAAGCCCCGCTGATCGCTGTAGAAAAACGCCAGGATCGGCAATGCATCGTCTTTCGGGTTCCCCAGGCGCAGTTCGGTCTGGGTTTGAAATTCGCGGGTATTGATGACTTGCCGGGCGCCCATGAAGTTTCGAAACGCGTCGACCCGTTCCCGGCTGCTCATGGGGTTGCGCATATTGAATCCACATTGCAACTGGTCTTGCTTCCTGTCGTTGTTGAACCGGGTGAAATGCGCGACCCAGGCATTGGCGTTGAGGATAGGCGGCGCCATGGCCTGGCAGACAGCCTCTGTCTGGGCGGTGTTTTTGTTGTTGCCGCAGCCTCGGTCATCGCGAAAGTCGGTCCAGGCATCGTTCGGAAATGCGCAGTAGATGTGCACCGGGGTTTCCGGTTCGCGTACCTGGTCGATCGGTGTGATGATGTAGCCGTTCTGGGTGCTCATGCCAGGATCTTCATAGCTGATGCCATCGACCCGCATCCAGGAGGCGGCAAAGGTACCCAGTTCCTTCGCTTTCGGGCTCGGGTTCCAGACATCCCATTTCTCGCCCTTCGCCGGGTTGGCGCGGTGGGTGCCCCTGATCAGCAACCCCGAACAATCCGAGGCCGGGTCCTGCCGGCAACTGTCGACGGTGTTGTTGTACAAACCTTCCACCCGTTTCAGCGTCTCTTCGCACGACTCGGCATTGGCCGCTGTCGTTTGCCAGAACAACGGGAGGACGAGCAAAGGCGTGATTCTTTTCAAACGTGTCTTCATGACGTGACTTCCTTGTGTTGGAGCCGGTAGCCGGCGGGGCATTCCATGCCGGGAAAGAGAAAACAGCAGGGTTCGTGATGCCGGCCGGCGGCTTTCATTGAGCCTGTCGCGGGCATCGGCAGTGTTATGGACGAGGGCGACTCAACGCGAGAGCGAATGGCAACCAGCCGCCGCATCGAGTTCCTGGTGCGCGTCCTTGAGGATGTTGTAGTTGGGGTTGATGCGGGGCTTCAGCGGATCATGCGGCGACTGGGCAGCTACCGTATGGAATGCCAGGGGCAGGTTAAAAAACGCACGAGCAGTTGCGCGCATGTCGACACTCCTTGTCGAACGAGATGGGTGAGTTTCAAGGTAGTCACCCGATTGCCACAGGTCAAATCAGCGCTTTTGCTTCAGGTGGTACTGGCCTGACACTCCTCATTGCTCAAGCATCAATGTGCGCCAGACTCTGCGGCGCCGATACGCCTTCACTCATCGGCCATTCCCGAGTGGATCTTGATGACGACCTTACCCTTCGATCGTCCTTGTTCGACATAGCTCAGGGCATCGGCTGTCGCGTCGAAGGGGAAGGATCGGTCAAGCACCGGCTTGATGCTGCCGGACTCGACGAGGGTGGTGATCTCCCGCAGCTGAGGACCATTGGCACGCATGTACACGAAGGCGTAGCTCACTCCCTTTCGGTGGGCCTTGCGGCGTATACCGCTGCTCAACAGGCCCATGATCAGTCTCAGCACCCAGGAAAGTCCCTGGGCCTGGGCGAACTGTGGGGTGGGGGGGCCGGAGATGGAAATGAGTTGGCCGCCTGGTTTCAGGATCTTCAGCGATTTCTCCAGCTCATCGGCGCCCAGGCTGTTCAACACGATGTCATAGTCCTGCAGGACGCTGGCGAAATCCTGCTGCTTGTAATCGATGACAACGTCTGCGCCCAGGGCCTTGACCCACGGCACATTGGGGGTGCTGGTGCTGGTCGCAACGAAGGCGCCGAGGTGCTTGGCAAGCTGGATGGCGACGGTGCCGACGCCACCTGAACCGGCCTGGATGAAGACCTTTTGGCCTTTCTTCAGTCGGGCGGTTTCAACCAGTACCTGCCAGGCCGTCAGGGCGACCAAGGGCAGGGCGGCGGCTTCTTCCATGCTGATGTTTGCCGGTTTCACGGCCAGGGCATTTTCGTTCACTGAAATCTGCTCGGCGAAGGTGCCGATGTGCCCGTCCGGGGCGCGGGCATAGACTTCATCGCCCGGCTTGAATTGCTCGACACGGGATCCCACGCGGACCACGACCCCGGCCAAGTCATGACCCAATGCCAAGGGAAAGGAGTAGGGCAGGATCAGCTTGAATTCGCCTTTGCTGATCTTTGAATCCAGCAAGTTGACGCTGGCAGCCTGCACGCGGACCAGAACGTCGTGGTCACCCACGTCAGGGGCCGGTAGCTCGCCGATACGACCACTGTGCTTGCCGTAGCGGTCGATTAAAAATGCTTTCATGGTGCTTTGCTCTCATAAGGGATGCAGTGCAGTGATCACTTGGCCCGGCATCCGGAAATACCGGCGCTGTCCTTTGCGCCGGCACCTGCTAAACGATGATCACGCCGGGTCTTGATAGCGTTCGGCGACATGGGACTGCCGGATTTGCCCGAGCAGGCCTTGACGTGCGGCCTGCAAGGCATCCCAGCGTGCTTCTTCATGCAAGGGCGGGATGGTCACCGGCTCGCGACGATCAAAACCGACCAGCGCGGCATCGACCAGGTCACCGACTTCCATGATTTCATTCAGGGTGTTGATATCGATACCCGCGCGTTCCCAGATCTCAGTGCGGGTGGCCGCTGGCAGGACGGCTTGTACGTAGACGCCTTTCGGAGAGAGTTCCAGGCTGAGTCCCTGGGAGAGAAACAGCACGAACGCCTTGGTCGCGCCGTAGACCGACATACCGAACTCCGGTGCCAGGCCAACGACGGAGCCGATGTTGATGATCGCGCCGTCACCCGCTTCCACCAGGCGTGGGGCGATGGCGCTGGCCAGCCGGACCAGCGCGGTGGTATTGAGCGACACGAGGTGCGCGACACTGTCGGTCGACTGTTCGATGAAGGTCCCGGATTGGGCGGCGCCGGCGTTATTGACCAGGATGCCGATGTTGGCGTCGTCGCGCAGCCGGGCTTCGACGGTTGTCAGGTCGCCGAGCTGGGTCAGGTCGGCCTGGAGAATATCGACGGCAACGTTGTGTTCGCTGCGCAGCTTGGCGGCCAGCGCTTCCAGGCGCGCGCTGTCGCGGGCCACCAGGACGAGATCGTGTCCACGTTGCGCAAAGCGTTGGGCATAGACAGCGCCAATACCGGTGGAGGCGCCAGTGATGAGAACAGTTGTGCGAGTGTCCATGGAGATTCTCTTCTTCAAGGTATCGATGAGCGAGTCGCGCGCTGTTGTTCAGGCGCGCAGTCGGGTCTGGCCAGTGTTACTGCGCGCTGGATTCAGCGAGCGTTGGATAGTCGATGTAGCCCGTCGCACCACCACCGTAGAGGGTAGCGGGATTGAACGCCGACAAAGGCGAACCGGTTCTGAGCCGCTCCACCAGGTCCGGATTGCCGATGAACGGCCGGCCGAAGGCGATCAGGTCAGCCTTGTCTTCGATGAGTCGTGAGGTCGCCAGGTCCAGGTCGTAGCCGTTGTTGGCGATGTAGGTGTTTTTGAAGCGCTGGCGCAAGGCACCGAAGTCGAAGGGCGCAACGTCGCGCGGCCCACCGGTCGCGCCTTCGACCACATGCAGGTACACGATGTCGAGGGTGTTGAGCTGGTCGATCAGGTAGTCGAACTGGGCCTGTGGCGCGCTGCTGGACACACCATTGGCCGGCGAGACCGGCGAGATGCGCAGGCCGGTGCGGCTGGCGCCGACTTCGCCCACCACTGCCGCCGTCACTTCCAGCAGCAGGCGAGCACGATTTTCAATCGAGCCGCCGTAGGCATCGGTGCGCATGTTGGCGCCGTCCTTGATGAACTGGTCCAACAGGTAGCCGTTCGCACCGTGGATCTCTACGCCGTCAAATCCCGCGGCGATGGCGTTCGCCGCCGCCTGGCGAAAATCGTTGACGATCCCGGGCAACTCGCTGATGTCCAGCGCTCGCGGTTCGGAAACGTCTTCGAAACGATTGTTGACGAATACCTTCGTCGCCGGACGCAGAGCAGAGGGGGCCACTGGCGCTGCACCATCTGCTTGCAGGTCGACGTGGGAAACGCGGCCGACATGCCACAGTTGCAGGAAAATCCGCCCGCCTTTGGCATGTACGGCATCGGTGACCGTGCGCCAGCCGTCGATCTGGGCCTGGGTGTAGATCCCGGGGGTGTCCTGATAGCCCTGGCCTTGCTGGGAGATCTGCGACGCCTCGGAGATCAACAGGCCTGCCGACGCTCTCTGGCTGTAGTAAGTGGCAGCGAACTCGCTGGGCACAAAACCTTGCCCCGCACGGTTACGTGTCAGCGGCGCCAGGACCACTCGGTTAGAAAGCGTGAGATCACCCAACGTGTAGGGTGTGAACAGGATCTGGTCGGTCATGACGTCTTGTTTCCGTAGGTTTGGATAAAGGGGAGCGCGTGCAACCTGGCGAGGTGAGCGCGCTTTTCATTAGGATGATGATCGAAATCTAAGCTGTCAACGAATTTGATTATGCTCGACATCTATGTATGATGTGGGCATGAATTTCGAGCTGCACGAGGGAGTGAAAAATGAGGGTGACCAAGGCCCAGGCCCAGGCAAATCGGGAGCACATCGTCGAGACGGCCTCTGTCTTGTTTCGCGAGCGAGGCTTTGACGGCGTGGGTGTGGCGGACCTGATGGCGGCCGCCGGCTTCACCCATGGCGGGTTCTACAAGCATTTCGGCTCCAAGGCCGACCTGATGGCCGAAGCGGCGGCGAATAGCCTTGCGCAGTCGCTGACCGACAATGCAGGCATCGACGTAGCTGGTTTCGTCGATCTTTACGTGTCCAGGGACCACCGTGACGGCCGGGGTAGCGGTTGCACCATGGCGGCACTGTGTGGCGACGCTGCCCGTCAATCGCCCGAGCTGAAGGCTACCTTTGCCAACGGCATCGAAGACATGCTGGCCGCGCTCGAAAGCCGGTACGAGGCCGGGCAAGACGCGCCGCAGGAAGCGATCAGGGCAAAAATGCTCGACATGTTGGCGCATGCCGTCGGTGCGATCGTGTTGTCACGGGCCTGCCCGGACGATTCCGCGCTGGCCGATGAAATCCTCGAGGTGTGCCGCGCCCGGATCATCGCGGCGCTGCCGTCGTCGCCCGCGAAGCAGCCTTAGTGATCAAAATGCTGTTCACTTAAGAAAAACGGTGCGCCCGTGGTGAGGGAGCTTGCTCCCGCTGGGCTGCGAAGCGGCCCTTTTTTGTGAGTGCTTTGCACTCAAGCGGGAGCGAGCTCCCTCGCCACGGGTTTGTCGGCGGTCTTATAGCGACGCCCTGACCACCAGGGGGCAATCCACCGGCTGGGCGCCTGATACCTCGAGGTTCTCGATCAGGTGCCGGGCCGCCTGGCGCCCGATCTCGTAGTACGGCAGTTGTACCGTGGTCAGTGGCGGCATGAACAGTTCGGCGATGCCGATCATGTTGTCATAGCCGAGCACTGCGACATCGTCGGGAATTTTCAGGCCGCGCCCCAGCAACAACTGATAGGCGCAAAAGGCAATGCGGTCGTTGCCGCAGACCAGGATGTCGAATTGCGGACGGCCGTCAACGATATGCCGGTCGAGAATGGCGGCGGTTTCATCATAGGCGTCGTGATCGGAAAGGTCGTACTGCAGGAGTGCTTCAGGTGCCAGCCCGACAGCCTGACAGGCGCGTTTCAGGCCTTGTTGACGCAGGCCCCAGGCAAGACTCTTCCTCGGCAAATTGATACACAGCGGGCGCCGATAGCCTTGGCTCAACGCATGCTGCATGGCTCGATGCTGCCCGGCTTCATCATCCGGCACATAACTGACCAAGTGGCTGTCATCGGCCAGGCAATTGGCGAGCACCAGCGGTTTGCTCTTGAGCCGTTCGGGAATGCTCACCTGGCGCAATCCCATGGCACTGAAGATCAACCCGTCAGGGCGGTGCGACAGCATCAGGTCGATGTTCTGATCGGTGGGCGGGTTGCTCAACAGGTTAAGGATGAAGACGTTCCAGCCTGCCTGCTGCGCGGTCTGTTCGATGGACAGCAGCAACTCAACGGCAAACGGCGTGGTCGCGGTGTCCAGTGCGAACACACCGATGGTGCGCGCCTGCAGGTTGTCGCCGCGCATCCTGCGCGCCGACAGGCTCGGTACGAATTGCAGTTCATCAATGGCGCGACGTACCCGCTGAAGGGTTTCGGGGCTCAGTTTTTCCGGCGTGTTGAGCGCGCGCGAAACCGTCATCAGGGATACGCCGGCCAGCTGTGCAACGTCTTTCACGGAAGTCATGCGAAGTGCGGCCAGTCAGGTTGACGCAGAATCATGACACAGGCCCTGGGCTTCTCGCGACTCGAATGACAGTACTCACAGCCAACCCGAGTCCAGCGGCCACGCCTTGGGAATGGCGACGCGCCCGCCAGTCCCGTTCGCCAATAGTTTCACTCCGAGGCTGTCGGGTCGCGGATAGAGGCGGCTGCTGAAGCTGAAGCGGCCGTTTTCCTCGAACACCTCGATGGACGAGCGATCGAGAAATACCCGCAGGTGCAGTTGTGTTTGCGAAGGCTCGATCGACACGCTGCGCTGACCGCTCACTTGCGCACCCGAGCGGCTGCGATCTAGCACCAGGCGTTGCAGTGACGCGTCGTAATAAAGCAGGGTTTGTTCCTGCTCATCGGCGCTGCAGCGCAAGGCGATGCCCAGGTGGCCTTCGGTGCAGTCGAGCAGATCCAGATGCACATGGATTTCGAGCCTGTCGCCCTTCACTTGCGGCACCCAGCGGCTGCCCGACTCGCCCCACGGCGCGACGCTCGGCAGCGGCGCCTGGCGCAGCGCGGTCAGTTCCCGTGCCGGAAACACGCCAAGGCGATCGCCGTGCAGTTCAAGCTCGCGAGGCAAACCGAGCATGCCGCACCAGTGATGGGCCTGGCTCGGCATCGGGCTTTCCCACATGTCCAGCCAAGCCCACACCAGGCGCCGACCATCGGCGGTCTCCAAGGTTTGCGCAGCATAGAAATCGTGACCGTTATCCAGTTCGATGAACGGCCCGCCGGTGAAGTGCCATTCGCTGTCGAGCTGGCCAATGCGATAACCGGTCTGGTACTTGTTGAGGCGTTCGTAACCTTCGGGTTTCATCCCCTGGGGGGAGTAAAGCAGCACGTCACAGCCGTTGAGGCGAAACAGGTCCGGGCATTCCCACATGTAGCCATCGCCCTCATTGCCACTGGACACGTAGTCGAGGAAGTCCCAGGTGTGCAGGTCGGTGGAGCGGTACAGCGGCAGCAGCGGCTTGTCGCCCAGGCGCGCGCCGGCAATCAGGTACCAATAGCCATCCTCCCGCCAGACCTTGGGGTCGCGAAAGTGCATGATCGTTTCTTGCGGCGCGTTCTCGATGACGGCGCCATGCTTGACGAACCGGATGCCGTCGTCACTGGTGGCCAGGCACTGGACCTGGCGGATAAAGCGTTCGTCGCCCACTTCTCCCAGCCAGGTGTGCCCGGTGTAGATCAGCGCCAAGGTGTCGCCACACACCACCGCGCTACCGGAAAAACAGCCGTGGCGGTCGAAATCATCGCCTGGTGCCAGGGCGAGGGGCAGATGCTGCCAATGGACCAGGTCGGTGCTCTTGGCGTGCCCCCAATACATCGGACCCCATTTGGCATCGAAAGGGTGGTGTTGGTAGAACACGTGATACTCGCCACGGAAAAACACCACCCCGTTAGGGTCGTTCATCCAGCCTGCGACAGGCGCCAGATGATAGGCCGGTCGATAATCGCCGATGAGACGAGACTGACCTTCACTCAGCGCCTGCTGCGCATGTTCAAGGGGGGAGGGCATGGGGGCGTTCATGGCATTCACAGACACAGTCATAGGGCGCCTGCTTTTGGCGAGCGCTGCGGGACGTCCTCCGGGAGGACTTCAATAACAGCAGGATGGCGCCTCAAGGCCGTGCCTTCCGCGTCGAACAGGTGCACGCTGCCGAACGCCAGTTGCAGTTCAACCCGATCGCCCACTCGCCATCCGGCGTTGACTTCGCAGCGACAGATCAACGGTTCATCCTCGCCTGACTCCAGGTGCACGTAGGTTTCGCTGCCCAGGTATTCGACCCCGACCACGATGACCCCGGCGCTGCCTTGCGCCGCTTTGAGCGACATGTGTTCCGGGCGAATCCCCAGGGTCAGCGGACTGCCCGCCGCCAGGTGGGCGCTGTCGAAGGGAAGGGGCGTCATGCCCAATAAAGGGCTGTCGATCTGGCTGGTTTCACCTGGGGAGTGCAGGCGCGCCGGCAGAAAGTTCATCTTGGGCGAGCCGAGGAAACCGGCGACAAAGCGGCTGGCCGGGTGCTCATAGAGTTCGCGTGGCGAGCCGACCTGCTCGATGCGGCCGCCATTGAGCACGACAATCTTGTCGGCCAGGGTCATCGCTTCAACCTGGTCGTGGGTCACGTAGATCATGGTCGAGCCCAGTCGCCCATGCAGCCGAGCGATTTCGTTGCGCATCTGCACGCGCAGAGAGGCGTCGAGGTTGGACAGTGGCTCGTCGAACAACAGGATGTCCGGTTCCCGCGCCATGGCCCGGCCCATGGCCACTCGCTGGCGCTGTCCACCCGACAGTTCCCGTGGCTTGCGCTGCAGCAGTTTATCCAACTGCAGGATTTGCGCGGTTTTCAGCACTCGCTCGCGCAGGCTGGCCTTTTCGGTCTTGGCCAGTTTGAGGCCAAAGCTGATGTTGTCGTAGACGCTCATGTGCGGGTACAGCGCATAGGACTGGAACACCATGCCGACGCCACGCTCGCGCGGTTCCAGGTCATTGACCCGGCGTCCGTCGATCAGCAGGTCGCCGTCACAGATCGAATCCAGTCCGGCGATCAGCCGCAGCAAGGTCGACTTTCCGCAGCCCGAAGGGCCGACGAAAACCACGAATTCACCCGCCGAGATTTCCAGGCTGACGTCGCGAAGAATGCGTGCGCCGCCCAATTGTTTGTTCACGTTGTCCAGCTTCAACTTGATCACGATGCTGTTCCTTTCTTGTCTGTGTTGGGCCTCAACCCTTTAACGCACCGGCAGTGAGGCCGGAAACGATGCGGCGCTGGAAGATCAGCACCAGAATCACCAATGGGACCGTGACCAGCACCGACGCCGCCATCAACAAGCCCCAAGGCAATTCATGAGGGCTGCCGCCGGAAATCAGCGCGATGGCGACCGGGACCGTGCGTTGCGAGTCGGTCAGGGTGAAGGTCAGGGCAAACAGGAATTCGTTCCAGGCGGCGATGAAGGCCAGAAGCCCCGTGGTGACCAGTGCCGGCCAGAGCAACGGCAACAGCACGCGGGTCAGCGTGACCCAGGGTGACGCACCGTCCATGATCGCGGCCTCTTCCAGCTCATGAGGCAGTTGTCCCATAAAGGTGGTCAGCACCCAGACGGTGAAGGGCAAAGTGAAGATCGTGTAGCTCAGGATCAACGCCCAGGACGTGTTGTACAGGCCCAGGGCACGTATCACTTCGAACAATCCCGACAGCACCGCGACTTGTGGAAACATCGAGACGCCCAGGACCATCATCAACACCACGCCGCGTCCGCGAAACTTCACCCGGCCCAGGGCATAGGCGGCGGTCAGGCTGAGGAGCAACGCCAGCGCGACCACGCACAGCGCAACCACCAGCGAGTTGCCGATGGCCCGCAGGAACGAGGCCTGGCCCAGCACGGCGGCATAGTTGGAGAAGTCGGGGTTATCGATCCAGTAGCTCACCTGGAACAAGGCGCTGGACGGCTTCAGCGACGTCACGATGGCGTAGTAGAACGGAAAGACCGCGTACAGCAGCAAGATCCCGATCAGGCACCAGAACCCGGCGCGCAGCAGGGCTTTTTTCAGCAGGCGCGGGCTCATGAACGAACCTCCAGCTGACGGCGTCCGAGGTACAGGTACGCCATGGCGATTACCGCCACGACCAGAAACAGCAAGGTCGAAGCGGCGCTGCCGTAACCGACGTCCTGGAATTCCACCAGGTGCTGACGGGCATAGACCGACATGCTCATGGTGCTCGATGAGTTCGAGGTCAGCACATAGATGACATCGAACACCCGCAAGGAATCGAGGATGCGAAAGATCGCCGCCACCAGCAATGCCGGCATCAGCAGTGGCAGGGTGACCCACCAGAACACTTTCACCGGGTGAATGCCATCGACCCTGGCGGCTTCGTAGCAGTCGCTGGGCAACATCTGCAAGGCCGCCAACATCAGCAGCGTGACGAAAGGCACGGTCTTCCAGACGTCGACGATGATCACTGCCCACATCGACAGGTCCGCGTCGGCTGTCCAGGCCAGTGGCGCATCGATCAGGCCGAGGCCGAGCATCAGGTGATTGATGATGCCGAACTGGTCGTTGAGCATCCATGACCAGATTTTCGCCGAGACGATGGTCGGGATCGCCCAGGGAATCAGGATCAACGCCCGCACCAGCGCGCGTCCAGTGAACTTGACGTTCAGCAGCAACGCCACCATCAGCCCCAGTACGATTTCCAATCCCACTGACACCACGGTGAAATGCAGGGTGTTGCGCACCGCGTTCCACCACTGCGGATCGACCAGGATGCCGGACCAGCCCGCGCTGCTGTGAAACAGATAATTGCTCAAGCCGACAAAGGTTGCATCGCCCGTGTCGGCCAGGCTGGCGTCGGTCAAGCTGAACCAGAATGTGCGCAGCAGCGGCCAGGCCGCCACCAGGGCCAGGCATAGCAACATCGGGCTCAGGAACAGCCAGGCGGCGCGAACGCGACGGCGTTGTACCGGCGTTTCCCGATTGAGCAGGTACTCGTCGTCGCCGGGGGCGAGTGTAGTGGAGACAGACATGGTGATTTCCTTCCTTGTGGCTTACCAGTTCCGGCGTTTGATGCGCGTGAGTTCGCTTTCCAGTTCGGCCAACGCCTGATCGACCGGCCGTTCGTCTGCCAGCACGCCGTGCACTTGATCGAAGAAAGCATTGGAGACCCGTGGATAGCGGTCGGCGGTGATTGAAGCAGGGCGCATGACCCCATCATTGAGGATGCTGCGCAGTTGGCTGTAGTACGGCATGGCCGCGAGCAAATCGGGATCCTGGTATAGCGACTCGATCACCGGGTTGTAGGCACCCACCAGGGCGCGGTGTTTCTGTTGTTGGGCGCTGCTCAGGTAGCTCACCAGTTCTGCGGCGAGCTTGGGGTTGGCGCTGTAGCGCGACACCGCCAGGCCCCAGCCGCCGAGGGTGGACGCATGGGTGCCCGTCTCGCCGCCGCGGGGCAGGGGAGCGACGCCGACCTTGTCCTTCACGACGCTGTCCTGGCTTTGCACCAGGGCCCAGACATAAGGCCAGTTACGCATGAACAACGCATTGCCCGACTGGAAGACGCCGCGTCCTTCTTCCTCGGTGTAATTGAGTACGCCACGCGGGGAGATGTCTCCCACCCAGCTTTTGGCCAGGGTCAATGCGGCCCTTGAGGCCTGGCTGTTGACCACGATGTCGCCTTGCTGATTGACCAGCCCGCCTTGCGGCTGGCTGCTGATCCATTCCAGTGCGTTACACGTCAGGCCTTCGTAGGCGCGCCCTTGGAATACATAACCCCAGGCATTGGCGTTCCCGGCATCGCGTTCGGCCTGCTGGACAGCCCTGGCAGTCGTGGTCATTTCTTCCCAGGTCTGGGGCACGGGCTTGTTGTACTTCTCGAGCAGGTCCTTGCGGTAATACAGCAGCCCCGAGTCCGTGAACCACGGCATGGTCACCAGGCGCCCGTTCACCGTAGCGTTGTCCACCTGGGCCTGGAAGTAACCCTGGGTCGCGTTGGCAGGAAGCACTTCGCGCAGGTCCATCAAGTGCTTGGCCAACATTCCCGGCCACACCATGTCGATCTGGATGATGTCGATGTCGCTGGATTGCGCACTGAGGATCTGTTGGTAGAACGACAACCGCTCGGTCGCCGAGTTAGGCGTGGAAACCACTTCGACGCTGTTGCCGGTCTGCTTCGACCACGCCTCGACGGCCTCCTTGCACAGTTGCAATTCAGCACCCACGGCACCGCAGGATATCGTCAGGCTGGCGGCTGTGGAGAGGGATGGAAATCCGACGCACAGGCCGAGCAGCGCCGCTGGAAGGATCGATTTGAGCTGTTTCATAAAGCCCTCTTTATTTTTGTTTTTAGAAAAGTTAACGTTAACATCGCCAAATGTAGCAGTGTATTTGCGATGAGGCATCCTTTTTTTCCTTTGGTTTGACAATTCAGAACCTGGGTGAAAAAGGCCGGTCGCGGCAACAGAACAATAAAAACAAAACAGGGAAAATCCACATGCAGAAAGCATCAAGCTGGCTACTCGCAGGCGTGCTCGGCGCCGCGGCGACCACGTCTCAGGCCGCGACTCTGGAAGAGCGCATGGCCGCTTTCGAGGCCCGTGCCAGCGCAGCGGAAAAACGCGCAGCCGCCGCCGAACAGCAAACCCAGGCACTCGCCAGGGAGTTGCAGCAACTCAAACTCGCCACGCCCGCTGTGCAACCGGTGGCGTCCGCCGCTACGGTCCCCACGCTCGACGCTCGCCTGGCAAAGCTCGAAGCCAGCCAGCAAAGCACGCAGAAACAGGGCAGTGGCGCACACCTTACCGACGGCTTCAGCTTCAAGGGCTACGCCCGCTCCGGGCTGCTGATCAATGATGGATTGGGCGGTGGTCGTGGCGGTCCTTACACCACTCCGGCCGGTTCTGTGGGTGGCGCGGTCGGGCGACTCGGCAACGAAGACGACACCTACATGCGCATCGACCTGTCGAAAGAGCAGTACGCGCAGAACGGCACCCACTCCAAGTTCACGGTTTCCATCGCCGATGGTGTGGAGAGCTCCAACGACTGGACCGCCGACGAAAGCAACCTGAACGTGCGCCAGGTGTTTACCGAACTCGATCACCTCGCGGCATTCAAGGGCAACTCGATGTTCGAAAACTCCACCCTGTGGGCCGGCAAGCGCTTCGACAGGGACAATTTCGACATCCACTGGCTGGACTCCGACGTTGTCTATCTGGCCGGCACTGGTGGCGGTATCTACGATATACAGATGAACAAGAACTGGCGCTCGAACTACTCATTGATCGGTCGCAACTACGGCGATTTCAGTGAGGGCGGCGTCAATGCCGATGTGGAAAGCTACATCCTGACGTCCAACCAGTTTTTCGACGGCGGGCAGTGGCAGTGGATGTTCAACGCCATCGGCTCGAAGAAAAACGACTTTGCTACCCGCACCAACGAAGCGGGGCTGACGCCGGCCGATTCCGGCTTGCACAGCATGATCGCCAATCACCAGAAAAACTTTTTCGGCCGCGAAGGCTTCTTCAAGACGGCGCTGCTCTATGGGCAGGGGTTGGGGGCCGAGGTCAAGAACGTTGGCTCGGATGGCGAACTGATCGATGACGCCCGCGCTGTGCGCCTGGCGCTGTACGGCGAAACGCCCTTGGCGTCCGACTGGCGCATTGGCCCGAGCCTGCTGGCTGAGCAAAGCAAGGACCGCTACGTCAAGGGCGACGATTACCGTTGGATGACCCTGAACGTGCGGTTGGCCAATGAAATCAACAGCAATTTCGAGATGGCCTACGAGATGAGCTGGCAAACCATGAAGCTGGACCCCAAGGGCTACCTGCAACGCAATGCGGTTGACGGCAACTTCTGGAAATTCACGGTCGCCCCGACCTTCAAGCCCGACCTGGGCGATCTGCTCACGCGTCCTGAGCTGCGCCTGTTCGCCAGCGTCATGAACTGGTCGTCGGACCTGGACAGGTACAGCACCACGGACTCCTTCGGCAAGACTGACTTCAACGCCGGCGGTGTCTGGCAGTACGGCATCCAGATGGAAACCTGGTTCTGATGCTGGTCAGTTGAAACTTGTGAAGCAAGCCCGCTCCCACGGGTAATGCGGTTCACTCAGGAAAAATGATGGACCTGTGGCGAGGGAGCTTGCTCCCGCTCGGCTGCGAAGCAGTCGTGAACCGGTGGGTGCGGTGTGTCTGATGCTCCGCATTTGGCAGGTTCTGGGGCCGCTTCACGACCCAGCGGGAGCAAGCTCCCTCGCCACACAAGCCAAACCGCTGGTTTTGATCATTCCCACCACTGCGTGGGAATGACCGATTTCCCACAGATGCACTGAGTGCATTTCAGTGACCGACAGGGTGGACGGCTGTTTGGGCCTGTCATGATCGAATGCGAGTCGCCTTTGCCGGGATCTCCAACCGACGGGTTGCTTTTGGAAGGACTGGGGCTACTGTACTTAGGATCAACCTGCCGGACCCGGGGCCGGTTGATTCGCCCAGCCAGCGCTCGGGTGCTGGGCCTGGTTCGTAGAGGCAACGTGATTTTCGTGTCCACGACACCGCCAAGGAGGCACCATGTCATTTCTTTACCATGTGACGAACAAGGCTAACCTGGCGAATATCAGCACCGCCGGGCTGGCCCCCGCCGCCAAACGAAAGGCTTCCACGGCCCAGGCATTCGGCGCAACTCAAAAGAACCGGATTGAGATGCGCGAACACAATCGCCTTGCACGCTTCAAGATGCTCCTCAAGGACCTGGCGGTGGCAGGTTATTCACCGCGCACGATCCTTTTCAATGAGCGAGCGGCAACGGCGAGGGTGCAGATCGCTTTTTCCAACAAGGATTTTGCCGTCGTAGACGATATTCCCTATGTCGAGCAGGTCGGTGTCTATCCGCCGATTCCCGCAAAAAAAGGCGTTGTTGCGGCCGACGCGGACCTCAAAGAGATTCTGGCAAGGTACGTCGAGAAGCTGCGCAGCGTCTCGGCACCGTTGGACGAGGACTTGTTCGACGAGCGACAGGCCAAGGCCCATAGGGCGAAGAATTCCTTTTACGGCAAAGCAGTCCAAGAGATCGATAGGCTGGATCTGTCGTTGCACCACCAGCATTTTCTCAGCGAACTGGCCTATGCCTATGAAGAGCTGGTGGCCGACGACGAACAGGAAGTCACCCGTCACCGCGTATACCTGTTCCCTGAGAAGCATCTCAAGAGTCAGTACAGCACTTACGCCAAGCATATCGTCAGTGGTCAGTACGAGAACCTGGCGATATTGCGAGTGGATTCGGCGAATGTTTCCAATCCGATGTTCGATGCGGCGCAGGGCAACGGCGCGACAACGAAAGAAATCATCCAGGCCATCCACATCAACTATGTGGTCGGTGTTCCCTTGGCCTCGGTGCAGGATGGCAGTGTCTTCAACGGACAATGGAATGAGTTGAGTCAATACGAGTGAGGCTATCGAAGATTTTTTACTGAACCCGGGTCTATCCGGTCATGTCACTCGTTTGTCAGGAACGACAACATGATGGAGCAGCCGATGCGACCTATGTACTTCACCAGCCTTTCCTTTGCCGCGCTGCTGTGCGTAGCGTGTTCAAGCCAGCCGCCCGCCACATGGAGCTATGCAGACGCTCAAGGACGGGCCAATCTCCCTCCCGACCAAACCTACCCCGAACTCTTTGAAGCGGTGCAACGCGAGCAGGTGTTCACCGACCAGAAGCATTTCGTGGACGCACTGCCCAACCGTGAGCCGGCGCAGATCCGCGCCGATTACCTGGACCGACGCAACCGTGATGGCTTCGATATCAAGGCTTTCGTGAAAGACAACTTCATCGAATCCGGCGAAGTCGAAAGCCCGGCTCCCAAGCCCGGCGCTCCGATCAAGGAACATATCGACAGCCTTTGGCCGGTACTGAGTCGATCCTACCGCCAGGTGCCGGCCTACAGCAGTTTGTTGCCCCTGCCGCAGCCCTATGTGGTGCCCGGCGGACGCTTTCGCGAGATGTATTACTGGGATTCGTATTTCACTATGTTGGGACTTGAGCAGAGCGGTGATAAGGCCCAGGTTCGGCAGATGACCGACAACTTTGCCTACATGATCGACACCTACGGCCACATTCCCAACGGCAATCGCACCTACTACTTGAGCCGGTCGCAGCCTCCATTCTTCGCTTACATGGTGGAGTTGCAGGCGCGTATCGAAGGCGACCAGGCCTATGGACGATACCTGCCGCAATTGCAGAAGGAGTATGCCTATTGGATGGAGGGCGCCCAGTCACTCAAACCCGGTTCGGCCGCGCGACACGTGGTCAAACTCGCCGATGGCAGTGTGCTCAACCGCTATTGGGATGCCAGCCCGACGCCTCGACAGGAGTCCTGGTTGCAAGATGTCAGCACCGCCGAGCGAGCTCCGGATCGGCCCAAGGAAGAGGTCTGGCGTGACCTGCGTGCCGGCGCTGAAAGCGGTTGGGACTTCAGCTCGCGCTGGTTGGACGACGGCCAGAACCTGGCGAGCATACGCACCACGGCCATCGTGCCCGTGGACCTCAACAGCCTGATTTATCATCTCGAAAACACCATCGCCAAAGCTTGCGAGACGGTGCAGAACATCCCCTGTGTCCAGGCTTACGGCCGGCGCGCCGAGCTGCGCCAGCGTGCCATCGAGAAGCATTTGTGGAATGCCGACAAAGGTTTCTACGTGGACTACGACTGGCAACGCAACCAGCCACGCCAGCAGCTCACGGCCGCGACGCTTTTCCCGCTGTATACGGGGCTGGCGTCTGTCGAGCATGCCAATCGCACCGCCGATGCGGTACGTGACGGCCTGTTGCGCCCCGGCGGCATCGCCACCACCCAGGTCAGTAATGGCCAGCAGTGGGACGAACCCAATGGCTGGGCACCGTTGCAATGGGTCGCGGTGGAGGGGCTGGACCGATACCAGCAAACCGCCCTGGCGCAGCAAATTGGCAGCCGCTTCTTGCAGCAGGTCGAGAGCCTTTACCGCAAGGAAAACAAGCTGGTGGAGAAATACGATCTGTCCGGGCGCGGTGACGGCGGGGGAGGCGGTGAATATGAACTGCAGGACGGCTTCGGCTGGACAAATGGGGTGACGCTCAAACTGCTGGGTAAATATGGCGCGACTTCCCCAACCCTAGTGGGTAAGTGAACGCCGTACACATCCCCTGTGGGAGCGAGCTCCCACAGGGGATGTGTGGTTGGCATCAAGTGTCACGATCACTCGGAAAAAATGTGGAATGTCTATTCATGCACCGTCACCCGATTGCGTCCGGTCTTTTTCGACGTATACAGCGCCTGGTCCGCCCTGGCGATCAGGTCGGCGTGGTCGTTCGAGGGCTGGCTCAGGTCGGCCACGCCCAGGCTGATGGTGAAACGGATGGTCTGGTCGTTGTACACCACCTCCAGCGCCTCCACTGAGTGCCGCATGCGTTCGGCGAACGCGTGTGCGCCGCTGCTGTCGGTATCCGAAAGCACCACGCCAAACTCTTCACCGCCATATCGCCCGACCACATCGGAGTCGCGCGCATGTTCGCGCAACAGCCTGGCGACTTGCTCGATGACCTTGTCGCCGGCCTGGTGACCGTAGGTGTCGTTGACCCGCTTGAAGTGATCGATATCGAGCATCACCAGGCTCAACGCATGGCCGTAGCGCTGGTGCCGGGCGTAGGCGGCTTTCAGGTTGCTTTCCCAATGACCGCGGTTGTAGAGCCCCGTCAGCCGATCGGTGCTGGAGAGTAGCTGCAGCTGCGCGTTGGCGGCCTGGAGCTGATGCCGGTTGGTGGCGACGTCGGTGACGTCATAGATCACCAGGCAGATGTGCTTGATGGTGTTGTCAGGCGAGCGCAGCGGCAGCAGCGTGGTGTTCTGGTACATGAACGCTTCCTGGCCGGTGATCGGCTGGTAGCTCTTGAACCGAATCAGGTACGGGCGCTGCTCCCAGACCGTGAACGCTGGCGTGCCCAGGGTCGCGACACTTTCCACCTTGCGGCTGAACCATTGGCGATCGATTTCAGGGAACAGGCTGAAAAAATGCTGATTGTGGGCATCCTTGGGCTGCACCCCCGAGCGGTTCTCCATGAAGGTGTTCCAGACCTGCACACGGTACTCTCGGTCGAGCACCACGACACCGACGTCGATGCTCTGAACGATGGCCAGCAACCAGTGAAACTCGTTCAGATCGATGGAATCGTTCATGGCTCAGCTCATCAGATAGGCGAGTTTGTGGGTCAACCGTTCGATGGAGTCTTCCGTGAACAGCAGCAACAGATCGAAGCGAATATCGTGCCCTTCCAGGCTGTAGCTGATTTCCACTGCCAGGGTCTTTTTCCAGTGCATGCGGTTGCCCTGGATCAGTTCCTCGATGGCCGCGTGCTGGCCGAGAATCTGCGGATGGCCCTGGGAAAACACCACATCGATCTGCTCGGCAATGCTGCTGAGACACGCGCCGATCAAGACGCTGGAAAGGTCCAGCAACATTTCCAGGTCCGAATAATCGGCGCTCTCGCGCTGCATCAATTGCGCGATGTCGGCGATTTCCGAGTCATGGAATATCAGCAGGGCCTCGCCGGCGATGCCGCTGCCGATGAAACCTTGGCAGATGGCCGTGAGTTGCTGGGAGCTGCCGACGTCGTTGAGCGCCATATGCAGTTCCCCGACCTCGAGGATGTTCACGTTCGGCACCGGCAACTGCACAAAGACCCCCAATACCTTGGCGATCAGGGCCGCCGCCCGGCCTATGGCCACGTTGACCGTCTCGCGGAACACATCGTGAAAACCGATGGCCGTGTTCGTGGCCGAACGATTCTGCAACGGCACCTGGTCGGATCGGGTCAGTAGCCCCACCCGGGTGAGGGTCTGGCGCAGTTCGTTTTCGTCGAAAGGTTTTTTCAGGAACGCCAGCGCGCCCAGCTCAAGCACGCGGCGCACCGCCTCGTCCTGGACGTCACCGGAAATCACGATGACTTGCGCCTTCAAGCCCTCTGCGCGCAATGCGCTCAACACCTGGTAGCCATCCATCTCCGGCATGGTCAGGTCGAGCAGCACCACTTGCCCCAGGCCTTGGCGTATGGCGTCCATCGCCTGGCACCCGTTGACCGCCTCGGTGACCGAAACCGGCCAGTCTGCAGGCAGCGCGCGCAACACCTGTTTGCGCGCCATGTTGGAGTCGTCACACACAACCAGGGGAATCAACGGCACAGGGGCATCCATTGGCGTTCAATGACAGGGTAGGTCCTACGTACATCATTCATAGGCTGGCAGGGGCCCTTGATTAACGAACAGGATTTATCGGGCATTGCGTCCTGCATGAAAGACTTGCAGGGCACTGTTGCATTAAAAACTGGACCAATAAGTCAGGGGAGTCAACTGCACTTCGTCATTACAACCAGTGCAAAGCCACGGTCGGCGTGCCGATTGGCATTGGCAGGCACAGTTTGTGGTCTATAGTTTTGTGCAGGTCCGGAATCCTTCAGTGTCGGCGGCCAGGAACCATGGACGCCTCGCAGCATTGCCGCGTCGGATATCCGCAGGCCGTCAGCAGTGAACAATGCAGGGAGCACACCATGGCGATCCAACGGGCGAGTGTACTGACGTCGGCCCAGGATGTTGCCCCTCGTGAAAACCCCTTGTCCGATGCGACGGGCGATCTGTTTCGGCGCCGCTTCGATCAGGTCAAGGAAGCCTACATTCTGTTCCCGCTGTTGGCGGCTCTCCTGCTGTCGGTCATCTGGGCGGGAACCCTGTACCTGATCAAGGTCGAACAGACCCGCGCGCAGCGGGGCATCGCCGAGGCGAGCCTGGAAATCGGCGCCACCTACGAAGCGCAGATCCTACGGGCGGTGCGTGAAATCGACCAGACCCTCAAACTCGTCAAGTACACCTACGAGTCCGAGCGCGAGACAAATCCGCTGCCCAAGCTCAAGGCGCGCGCCTTGCTGCCTTCACCTTATTTGTTTGATGTCAGCGTGGTGGATGCCAGGGGGCTGGTCGTGGCCAGTACCCAATCGAGTGAGGTCGGAAACCAGATTGCCAAGGATGAGCTGCAAACGGTGGGGCGTGACACTGCACTGTCGATCAGCCGCCCGTGGAAAAGCCCGGCGACGGGGGAGTGGAAGCTACGTTTCAGCCGGCGGCTCGACACGGGGGATGGCGCATTCGCCGGGATTGCCATGGTTGAAGTCGATGCGGCCTATTTCGTCAGCAGTTATGACACCTCGAAGCTTGGCAATCAGGGCTTGCTCGGCCTGCTGGGCATCGACGGCGTCTTTCGGGCACGGCGTAGCGGGGAAGCGATATCGGCCGGCAATGAGGTCGATTACGCCGCCGTGGTGCCGGACACCGAAAACACTGACGCCGTACGCTTGATCAACGGGACGGACGGCGTGCGGCGCTACACCAGCGCCCGTCAGCTCTACGATTTTCCGCTGGCGGTGATCGTCGGGTTGTCCGAAGAAGAACAACTGGCCACAGTGACGCGGCAAGCGCACACCTACCTCTGGCGTACGGCCGGCGGCAGCCTGTTGCTGGTGTTGTTGGCGGGGCTGCTCGCCCGGATGAGCTGGCAACTGGTGCAAAGCCGTCTGCGCGCAGGCGAAGCGAAAATTGCCTACGCCGAAAATGTCGAGTATCTGGCTTATCACGACGGCCTTACGGCGTTGCCCAATCGCAGTCTGTTCAGCAAGCTGTTGAGCCAGAGCATCGGTGAGGCAAGTCGTTATCATCGGCAACTGGCAGTGCTGTTCCTTGACCTCGACCGCTTCAAACAAGTCAACGATACGCTTGGGCACGATGCCGGCGATCAATTGCTCAAGGAGGTGGCGCTGCGACTCAAGGCGTGTCTGCGCACCAGCGATACGGTGGCTCGATTGGGTGGCGACGAATTCGTGATCCTGCTGCCAGAGCTGTCCGATGACAAGGACGTGGCAACCACTGCCCAGAAAATCCTTGGGGCCATTGCCCGGCCTTTCAACCTCCAGGGCCAGGAGTTCCGGGTGACCGCCAGCGTCGGCATCAGCGTTTTCCCACAGGATGGCCTGGACGAGCAGACCCTCAAGAAAAACGCCGATATCGCGATGTACCAGGCCAAGCAGTGCGGCAAGAACAATTTCCAGTTCTACTCCGCGAAGCTGAACGCGGACTCACTGGAGCGGATGACGCTGGAGCTGAGCTTGCGCCACGCCCTGGAGCGCCACGAGTTCCAGCTTCACTACCAGGCCAAGCGAGATATTGGCAGTGGCCGCATTACCGGCATGGAAGCGCTGCTGCGCTGGAATCACCCGGACCTGGGTATCGTGGCACCGATGCAATTCATCCCGGTAGCGGAAGAGACCGGTTTGATCGTGCCGATCGGCAAGTGGGTGCTCAAGACCGCCTGCCAGCAAAACGTGGCCTGGCAGCAACAGGGATTACCATGCCTGGGGGTCGCCGTGAATCTCACGGCACGGCAGTTTGCCGATGAGAACCTGCTCAGGGACCTGGCTGGGATATTGGCCGAAACCGGTATGGATGCACGTCTGCTGGAGCTGGAGATCGCCGAGAGCCTGCTCATGCAGGACGTCAAGAAAGCGTTGAACGTGTTGACCGGGCTCAAACACCTGAAGGTCCGCATCGCCATCGATGATTTCGGCATTGGCTATTCTTCGCTCTCTGCCCTCGAACAGTTTCCGCTGGATGTCATCAAGATTGACCGCTCGTGTATCTGCGATACCAGCAGCGTGTCGGAAGACAAAGCCCTGACCGAGGCCATTATTGCCATGGGCCGGACCCTCAGCCTGACCGTGGTGGCCCAGGGCGTGGAAACCAAGGAGCAGGCCGATTTCCTGCGCGACAATGCCTGCGACGAATTCCAGGGGTTCTACTTCAACAAACCGGTGCCCGCCGATCAGTTCAAGGTGTTGCTGCAAGCCCAGGCGGCTGGCACGGATCTCGATACCTGAGGCCCGCGCTTATTGCGGGTCAAGCGGCAGTGCCCTGACGCTGCCGTCTACCTCCTGAGCATCGATATAGCCAATGGTGCCGGGGTTCTCTGCAACACGCTTCTTGACCTCCGCACTGCTTGAAACAGCCTGGGGCGGTTGGCCTCTGCCGGTAAAGATGATTTTCGACCAGTGCGCCTTGAGCTGGGAGGCGGACTTGCTTGTGAACGTTGTGTAGAACTCGTCGCGGGTCGGCGAATCTTCCGTCAGGTCAATGGGCGTTGCCTGTCCTCCGTCGGGGAAACGACTGGTCTTGCCGAGGAATATATCCGCCACCTGATTGCGCGCGAGCGTCTTCACCGGGCTGGACGCGGCGACGACCACCACTACCTCGGCCTTGACGGCAGCACTGGCGGCGCACAGGGCGAGCCCCGCCATGGCGAATCCGATGAGTCTCACAACCCACATGGCCTGCTCCATCAGAAGACAAAATCAACAGCCAGGCTGATGACGTTGAGCGAACCCCCCGACGTGAAGTCCGGTTGGGGGTTGATCAACGGACCGACCGAGTTGCCCTTGAAACGTGTGTGATCGAATTGCACTTTGGCGTCCATGTTCTTGGTGAAGTCCCAGCGCATACCCAGGGAAAGGGTCTGCTGGCCTTCGTTCGAGCCCAGGATGCTGTTGAGCGCACCGTTGAGTTCGGCGGCCGTGCCCGCCAGGGCCGGCGGTAAGGCCGATAGCGTCAGGCCCGGGCTGGAGACTTCTGTTTCGGTTCTGGAGCGCGCGTAGGTGACATAGGGGGTGAACGCTGCGATGCGGTACCCGCCGCTGATGTACCAGGCGCTGGTCCTGCCCAGGCCGGAACGGCTGTCCAGACGCCCCCATTCACTCATGACGAACCAGTCGCCCGGATCATAGCTGGCACCCAAGCCGATAAAGTCGACGGGGGTGTCATCGGAATCGTAGCGATCGGCGATGGCGACGCCTTCCGGACCAAACGCCCTGAAGGTATCGAAGAGTGAATTGAACGGCTCCAGGGTCAGGTCGGCCTTCATGTAGGTGATGCGTGTGGTGAGGACGCCAAGCTCGGTGGTGTTGGTGACCCCCCAGAGATTTCTCGTCAGCGCCTTGCCGGTCCCGTCGGAGTCGCGGCTGTCGGTCTGGCCGTAGTGGGCGTGCACCGTGTTGGTGATTTCATCGACTCGAAACCGGTAGCTGCCATCGATGCCGTCGCTGCTGGAAATCGGCATCAGGCTGTAGACCTCCATGGGCGCTCGCACCCAATGCAGGGTATAGCCCACTTTTCGAGTGTCGGAGACCAGGAGCGACGGCAACACGGTACGGCCAATGCGTGCGTTGAAGTCCGGCGTGAACTGGTACTTGATGTTGGCCCACTCGACAAAGGGTCGGTAACTGTTGTCGTAGCGCTGCTCGGAAATGACCTGCACCACAGCTGACAGCTGCGGGGTGAACGTGGCGGTCAGCTGGGCACCGATCAGGCTGTCGACGTCGGCGCTCCAGTTGCGCGAATGCCCCGCGCCGTTGGGCTTGAAGATACTGGACGTGAAGTCGGCTTTTTTCTCGCTGGAGTGAACGATCCCCACCGTGCCGAAGCTGCTCAACGAGAACATCGACGTATCGGCTGTATCGGCGCTGGAGCCGCCGGCATACAGCGTCATGACGGCCAGGGCCAGTGTGTTGGGTCTTGTCGCCATAGGGTCAACGTGACCTCGTTGCATGGAGCGCCATTCGTCTGTTCCTTGTAACGTTGGCTGAAACTGCGTGAAACCACCGAAGCGTAGCCTAGATCGCCAATTTGAGCGTAAAGGTCGCCCCTGTTCCCGGGCCATCGCTGTGGGCTTCCAGTGAACCGCCCATCTCCATGGCCGCCAGGACGCAGCTGTGCAGACCAAAACCATGACCGTCCTTACGCGTGGTAAAGCCATGGGCAAATATTCGCGTCAGGTTCTCGGGCGCGATGCCTTCGCCATTGTCGATGACCTTGATCACCAGGGTGTCTCCTTGGTGCATCTCACTCTGAAGGATGATCTGGTGAGCAAGCTCAGGCTTGTCATCCATCGCCCTGCTGGCGTTTTTTATCAAGTTGACCAGGATCAGCAGCACCCGGTGCTTGTCCAACAGCAACAAGGGCGTTTCGGCAAATTTTCGTACCACGGCTATCTGGCGCGCCGCGATGATGCCGGCGTTCATGCGCAAGGCATCCTCGATCAGTTCCTTTATCTGCACGGTTTCGGCAATGGTAGAGGTGCCCGCATACGATTGCTGGGCGGAAACGATTTCCTTGATGTGGTCAACGCTTTTAGTCAGCTGGCCGAGTTCCTCGGCCATGCTCTGTTGCTCGATCGCAAGCGCGTCTACCAGTTGGTTCAGGTAGCCGGGCAGCAGCTTGCCTTTTTCGTCGCGGGAGATGAAGTCGCCGAGGTCCTCGGCATGCTCGTTCATCATTTGCACCGCTTTGCCGAGCCCCAAGGCCTTGCTGGTACGCAGCTTGCGGGTGACCAGGTCGGCGGAGATATTCACGCTGTTGAGCACATTGCCCACGTTGTGCAAGACGTTGGTGGCGATTTCGGCCATGCCGGCTTGACGGGCGGCCGCGGCCAGTTGCGTCTGGGCTTCGGCGGCGCGCAAACGGCTCTGCGCCAGTTGCCAGCTCATCCGGGCGAGCAGGCTCACCAACAACACCAGCACCAGGCTGCCGCCTGCGGCGCGCCAGAGATAGGTGCGCGCTTGCTGGTTCACTGCGGCCAGTTGCTCTTGCTCGGACAAGCCCACAATCACCGCCAACGGAAAGTCGTAGAGCTGGCGGGCACTGGTGTAGCGCCGCACCCCGTCCCATCCGTTGACCGAGAGCACGGTCTCGGTGTTTTCGGCGTCCGGCACCACGGCGCTGTAATTGACCGTATCGCCGGCCAGTACCGTTTCCCCGGTGCGCCGTACGCGGAAGATGCCGTCGGTGCCAAGCAGCCCGAGCGCACCCTGGTCGCCGAGTTTCGAGGCGTCGTAGCTGCTGACAAAATAGGCCGCATCGACCTCGACCCTGGCGATCCCGGAAAGCCCGCCATCCTTCGCGTCGAGTCGCCGGCTGAAACGCAGGCGCCATTCTCCGGTGACAGGGCTTTTCCACGGGTGGCTGATGGACAGTGAGTCGCTATGGCGCAGCGTTTGCTGCTCATCAGGGTCGGCGATATTTTCCCGCTCGTTGACCCGCGTGCTTGCCACGAGCCTGCCGTCCGGGCTGACCACACTGACGTCGAACACCAAGGCCGGCGGCAACAAGGCCCGCTCCTGGAGACGGCGCAAGGGATTAGGCTCACCTTCAGCTTCGTAGGTGTATTTGACCAGTTTGAGGGTTTGATCGATTTCGTGAATGGCGCGCAACATTTGCGCTTCGTAGGTGGCGCCCATCTCCAGGCTTGCCGTCGCGGCGCTCTGCTGCGCGCGGGCATGTTCAACCTTGATCAGGTACAGGGTCGCGGTCCAGATGGCCAGCAACAGCAACGCGGCCAGCATCGGAAACAGAATGTAGGCTTCCTTGGCCTGGTCGATGCCAAACCGAAATACGCCGGCCTCGGTATCGCCATCAATCTCTGCATGATGGGCAGGGCCAGGGGCCAACCTCAGTGTCTCGGGCCGCTGGTTCGGCATAGTGTGCTCCCTGCATTTCACTATTGAAGGCGGGTGGTTATCCGACGCGGTTTATGGCTCGAGAGGATGTTGCTCCAGGTTGCACGAGCGAAAATATTTCGGATTTGCTAGGAACTATAGACCACAAACCGTACCTGCCAGTGCGCGGTGATACGGTCCGATAGCCTTGATTCCCCAGGCCTATGCCGCAATCCTGGTTAGCAATACCTGATTGGTCTATTGTCCTTGGGACGTGATCGGTTTTTTGTATGAACAGGCGCTTGATCGCCCTTGAGGGGGGTAGAAGCCAGTGTCACCCAGCTTCTATCTGGTGCTTGGATTTCTGCTGCGTTACATGGCTCGGTCGACCCCTGCCAGCGCCGACCGAGCCGATCTTACCACCTGAAATTAACGGAGGTTACCAACTCGCGCTCGTCGCCGTAGCGGCAGATGGCAACTTCACAGTAAGTGTATTTCTTGTTCGTCACGTTGTTTGCGTTGAGGGCGATGTCCCAGTTCTTGTCGATCTGGTAGCTGGCCATGGCATCGAACAGGGTATAGGCCGGCATCTGCGAGTCGATACCCGAGGCCTGGGTGGTTCCCTTGTAGCGAGCACCACCACCGACCTTCAACTGCGGCAAGCCGAACAAGGCGAAGTTGTAGTCTGCCCATATGGCGGCCTGATGGTAGGGCGTGTCTTCGCTGCGCTGGCCTACTTCGCTCTGGATCTGGCTTTTGGTAATGCGCGCATCGGTGTAGGCGTAGGTCGCGATGACACTCAGTTGAGGCGTCACGTCTGTCTTGGCTTCCAGCTCCAGGCCGCGGGAGCGCTGTTCGCCAATCTGCTGGGGATTTTCGCCCGCCAGGTCGCGCTTCACTACGTTCTCTTGCGTCAGTTCATAAACCGCTGCGCTCAACAGGGTGTTGCTGCCAGGAGGCTGGTAGCGAATACCAATTTCGTACTGCTTGCCTTCGGTAGGATCGAAGGTCTGCCCATCAGTCGCTTCGGCCACCGCGACCGGGAAGAACGATTCGCTGTAGCTGATGTACGGGGCCAGGCCGTTATCCGCCTGATACACAAGGCCCGCACGCCAGGTGGTGGCTTCGTTGCTTTGATGAGCCGGAGACCGACCAGGGGCAAAGGCTTTTTGATCCTGGCTGGCCCAGTCGTGGCGGCCACCGAGCAACAGCAACCAGTGGTCGTCGAACTTGATCTGGTCTTGCAGGTAGATGCCTGTCTGCAGGGTATCGATCTGTGAGCCACGATCACGGCTCGGATCCTTGTCCACCACTACCGGTTGCCCGTAGTTGTAGTCACCGATATTGATAGAAGGTGCGTTGGCCCGGAAGTTATGCGAATCGTACGACGCATCGTAGGTATCAGCGCCCACCAGGAAGGTGTTTTCCACGCCGCCGATGTTCCAGCGTGTCTCGACGTTAGTGTCGCTGGCCAGGGCTCTGGAGCGCTCATGGCGATCACTGTACTGACGAGCCAGGAGGCCCGTGGTGGCTGCGGTATTGACTGGGGCCCCTGTCCGAACCTGCAGGTATTTCCATTTCACATCCGCTTCGTAGTAACGCAATTTGTTGCTGATGCGGGTGTGCTCGTCGAAACGGTGTTCAAACTCGTAGCCGATGGCGGACATTTCGCCATTCATATCGTCGTAGTCAGGCTCACCGATGAAATCGTGGCGGCCGATGGTGAAGGGGCCGTTGCCGACACCTTTGACGAGTTGATAGGGCAGGGGGGCGGAGAAGCGTGTGTCACTTTTTTGATAGAAGGACAGCAATGTCAGCGACGTGTCTTCGTTGGGACGCCAGGTCAGGGCCGGGGCGATGTAGGTCTTGTCGTCGTTGATGTAGTCCTGCTGGGTGTCACTGTCGCGCTTGAGCATGGTCAAGCGATAGCTAAGCGTCTCGCTGTCGCCCAGGGGGCCGCTGAAGTCCGCTGTCAGTTGCTTGCGATCGTGATTGCCATATTGCAGGCCCAACTCGTGCAGCGGCGCCTCCGTCGGGCGCTTGCTGACGCCGTTGACGAATCCACCCGGTGACAGCTGCCCGTACAAGACCGAGGCCGCGCCGCGGATCACTTCCACGCGCTCCAGGCCGAAGGGTTCTTGGACGCCGTCGTAGGAGTTGTTTTGCAGGCGCAGGCCGTCGCGCAGCGAGCCGCCGGTGGCGGACTCTACGTCGAAACCACGAATGCGGAACCGATCGGAGGTCCGGTTGAAGCTGCTGGGCTGGCTGGTGAAGCCCGGGGTGTAGCTCAGGGCGTCGGCCAGGGTGTCTGATTTGCGATCGCGCATTTCATCGGCGGTCACCACGGACAACGACTGCGGCGTCTCAGTGATGGCTGCGTTGGTTTTGGTGGCGCTGGTGTTGCGCAAGGCGACTTTGCCGTTGACCGGGCCTGTCGGGTTCTCCGGGGCGGCGGCGTTGATGTTGATTTCACCGAGTTGAACGGTTGTACCCTTATCGGATGTTTCATCCTGCGCGGCGATCGCCTGCGCTGAAAAAATGCTCCCCAAAGCCAGTGCAAGGGTGCTCAGGTGAAATGCGGGATGACGCATGACGTAACGTTTTTCGGTGCCAACTGTTGTTTTTTTTCCGAGCATCGAGGGAGTCCTTGAGTTTACATTTTGGCTTTGGGGGCCTTATGCCCTGATTCAGTTCGATCAATAGACCATCAGGGTTGGTGTCTACTGGCCATATGTTAGCTGTAAATGATAAGGGTTTGCATTAGTGTTGTCAGTCTTGTAGGCAATTATTTTATTTTCGACATATCCTGTCGCCCACTTATGCCCCCCGGCTGACTCCCTACGGTGTTACCGGACGAAAGAAATATCGCGGGGGCGTTGCTCGACGAATAATTCGATCAGGCCTTTTGGGCGTGGAGGGACGGTCATGCTGAAAGCCACCGATGTGCGGCTGAGCTATGGCGAACAGCAGATTCTCAACGGTGTTAGCCTGGATATTCCTGAAGGGCGTTTCACGGCGTTGATCGGGGCGAACGGGTGCGGCAAGACCACGTTGTTAAATGTGCTTGCGCATATGCTGCGGCCGAGCGCGGGCGACGTGCAGCTGTCGGGGAAGCGGCTGGGGCAGTATTCGCGTCGAACGCTGGCACAACACCTGGCGTTATTGCCGCAGCGCACGACATCGCCAGCGGGTATGAGTGTGCGCGAGCTGGTGATGCAGGGGCGTTTTCCCTGGCAGACCTGGTGGCGCCAATGGTCCGAACAGGATCAACAGGCAATTGACCGCGCCATTGACTTGGCGGGCATCAGTCCTTTGCTTGATCGTTCCTTGGCCACCCTGTCGGGTGGACAACTGCAACGCTGCTGGATTGCAATGACCCTGGCCCAGGATACGCCGGTGATCCTTCTGGATGAGCCAACGACATTTCTGGATATTGCGCATCAGATCACGCTGCTTGAGTTGCTGGTGGATCTTCGTGAGCAAGGCAAAACCATCGTGGCGGTCCTTCACGACCTGAACCAGGCGGCGCGTTATGCCGACCATTTGGTGATGATGCGCGAAGGGCGTGTGCTCGCCCAAGGCGTCCCTGCCAAGGTGTTCACTCGGGACAATCTCAAAGCGGTGTTTGATCTGGATGCGCACATCATCACCGACCCTTATTCCGGTGATCCGTTATGCGTGCCGCAGACGAGCCGAAGCCAGCCATTGGCTGTGCGGGAGGCGATGTGAGTCAGGGTTTACGGTTGCCGGTCTGGTTGGGCTTGTTGATGGCAATTGCCTTGACCTCGCTGCTTCATCTGGCCGTCGGCGCAAAGGACATACCTTGGCAGGAAGCTTGGCAGGCCTTGGTCGCCTATGCGCCGGGCAACCCCGACCAGAGCGTCATTCGTGGCAGCCGCTTACCGCGTCTGCTGGTCGCGATGCTGGTGGGGGCCAGCCTCGGGCTTGCCGGTGCAATCATGCAGGCGGTGGGTGATAACCCGTTGGCCGATCCGGGCATTCTCGGCATCAACAGCGGTGCTGCGTTATTCGTCGTGTTCGGTTTGCTGGTGCTGCCGGGCAACGATATGTCGATGATTCCATTGTTTGCATTTGCGGGGGCATTGGTGGCCTCTGTCGGCGTCCTGCTGTTGGCGGGTCGGGGGCACAATCCGATTCGGCTGACACTGTCCGGAGCGATGATCGCGGCACTGTTCAGCGCCATTACCTCGATTTTGCTGCTGCTCGATCAACAGGGGCTCGACAGTCTGCGGCGCTGGCTTACCGGCTCCATCGGAGTGACCGGGGGCTCGATGCAGGCTTGGGTCTGGCCTTATGTCTTGCTCGGCATGTGCCTGTGCCTGGTGAACGTCCGTGCATTGAATGCCCATCGTCTTGGCCCGCAGGCTGCGGCCGGCATGGGTGTCAATCTGTTGAAAATGCGCGTGCTGGGCTTGGCGTCGGTGGTGCTGTTGTCTGGGGGGGCAGTGGCCTTGGCGGGGCCCATTGGCTTTGTCGGTCTGGTGGTGCCTCATGCGGCGCGACTGTTGTTCGGCGATGATTATCGTCGACTGTTGCTGGCCGCCCCGTTGCTGGGAGCGTTGCTGCTGATTCTGGCGGATATCGCGGCAAGAACCGTGGTGCGTCCGTTCGAACTCAATACCGGTATCGTGACGGCGCTTATCGGCGGCCCTATTTTTGTCGTGCTGGTATTGAGGAAGGTCAGATGATGCGAGCGGGATTGACCTTGCCCCGGGCGTATCCGTTGTTGCCTTGGATTGCGCGACCGATCGACTTGATTTCAGTGTTGTTGCTGATGGTTGCCGTTGTTGCATTGGCGCTGTACGCATTGACCGTCGGCAGCTACTCACTGAGTGTCGCCCAGGTCTGGCAAGCCTTGCTGGCACCTGAGCAAGTCAATTCGACAATGCGCAACCTGCTCTGGGAGCTGCGGCTGCCGCGTGTCTTGCTGGCGGTCCTGGCCGGTGCGGCCATGTCCCTTGCGGGTCTGTTGATGCAGTCGTTGACGCGTAACCCGCTGGCGGCGCCGGGCCTGGTGGGCGTGGAATCAGGCGCCAGCGTCACCATGTTGTTGATTATCGTGCTCTGGCCGGCGCTTTTACCTCTGGAGTTCTATCCATTGGCGGCACTGGCCGGCGGGTTGGCGGTGGCTTTCTTCGTTGCGCTGCTGTCCTGGCGCCAGGGCATCTCGCCGTTGCGCTTGATCCTCGTCGGCGTCGGTCTCACCGCGATGCTTAGCGCGGTGGCCGACCTGCTCATCACTTACGGCAATATCGATCAGGTGGAGTCGGCCCTGATGTGGCTTGGCGGCAGTTTGCACCGAGCCAGTTGGCCGCAGGTTCATAGCCTCGGCCTTTGGCTATTGGTGGCTGGGGTGCCGTTGCTGTTCTGTCATCGCCAGTTGAATCTGTTGCAGTTGGGTGAAAAAGTCGCACTCAGTCGAGGGCTGAATGTCACGTGGATCATGGTTTCGTTGTTGCTGTGCAGCGTCATGTTAACGGCGGCTGCAGTGGCGAACGTGGGCACCATGACGTTTGTCGGGCTGGTGGCGCCTCATCTGGCGCGACAAATGGCGGGTGACCGTCATGGCGCCTTGATCCCCTTGTCGGCCTTGGTCGGTGCGTTGTTGGTGCTGGCCGGTGACACGCTGGGCAGGGGGCTTTTGCCGCCCCTGCAGTTGCCCGCAGGGCTGGTTGTCGCAATCATCGGCGCGCCGTATCTGATTGTTTTGCTGGCGCGTCAACGCAGTCGCTGAAAACACAGCGACGCTCATTGGAAATGTGTGGAGGTAAACGCGTGCGGGACCGGGTTAAAGGTTTTTTCCGAGGTGTGCTTGGCATGCTATGTGTGCCGTTGGCATTGGTAGCTGTACAGGCTGGCGCCGCTGAAACCAAAGTGTTCGAGAACAGTTTTGGCCGAGTCGAGGTTCCCGTGGCGCCGCATTGCATTGTGTCTTTGCATGACTTCAGCCTGACGGCCCAGTTGCTGGAGTTGGGGGTCAAACCCTGTGGTTCGACGGGGCGCAAAAAGCTGTTCTCGGACGTGTTGTTCCGCGGGACGCAGGAGCGGTTCGATGTGACGGGCATTCAGTATATCGGCTCGCACCAGGCGCCCGATCTGGAAGCCATTGCAGCCTTGAAGCCTGACTTGATCGTGGGTTTGTCCTATCACGCCGACCTCAAGGACAAGCTCAGCAAAATCGCCCCGGTCGTGCTGCTCCCTGCTCGGGAAAGCGATATCAAGACTTACGCTAAACAACTCGCCGACCTGGTCGGCAAGCAGCAGCGCTATGCGGAAATGCTCAACGAATATCAATGGGTCGTCAGCGAGTTCAAGAAGCGCGTGAAAGATCCTTCGCGCATTACCGTCACGACGCTGGAAGTCTACAGCGACGGCTTTCAACTGATCGGTCGCGGCGGCATGGACGACGTCATTGCCGACTTTGGCCTGGGGCGTGTCGCCGCGTACCGCGAGGCGCGGCAGAACGTGCCTTACAGCCTGGAACGCATCGGCGACTTCGACAGCGATTTCATTATTGACACGTATGAAGAGTTGCTCGACTCAGAAGCCAGCACAGCGGCGTTTCGTCAGTCCCCACAGTGGCAGAATCTGTTTGCAGTGAAGAATCGCCAATTCCTGTACCTCAATCGCAGCCGCTATGCCGATACGATGCAGGGCCTGGTGGGTTCTGCCTATCTGCTGATGTCGCATATCGCCGAGCGCGAGAGCGTGCTGCAGACCAAGTAAAACGTATCATCTGCAATACAATTGTCATTAATGACAATGATTCTCTATTGCAGGTGTTACTCGTTTGTATTAGTTTATGCTCTCGAAAAATACGCTGATCGCGATGGCGGGGGGCTTAAATGGAAAGCGGTTTGATGCGTGCACAGGTTCAATTCATGGATGTTGTACCGGGTAACGAGCAGACCCTGCCGTTCATATTCCAGGCTCCGCTTGCCGGCGATGCCTGGCAAGCCAGTCGAGCGCAGATCCAGCAGGTCGTAGAAACTGAGTTGCCGCGTGCGGGTGGCATTTTGTTTCGCGGTTTTGCGTTCAAGGGAGAGGCGGACTTCGAGGAATTTGCTCGTAGCTTCGGCCATGAACTGCTGACCTATGACTACGCTTCCACCCCGCGCACCAAGCTCAACAACCGGGTATACACCTCCACCGAGTACCCGGCCCATCAGGTTATCCCGCTGCACAATGAACAGTCCTATTCGCTGAATTGGCCGATGAAAATCTGGTTTCATTGTATGCAGGCCTCGCCGGTCGGCGGTGAAACCCCCATAGCCGACAGCCGCCTCGTTTACCAGCAACTCGATCCTGCTATCCGTCAGCGTTTTGCCGAGAAACGCCTGATGTACGTGCGCAATTACGGCAATGGCCTGGACTTGCCCTGGCAACAGGCTTTCAGCACCGAAGACCGTGCCCAGGTCGAGCGTTTCTGTCGCGACAGCAACATCGAGTTCCAGTGGACGGACGATGGCGAGCTTTCCACTCGCCAGGTCTGCCAGGCCGTTGCCCAGCATCCGGTGACCCGGGAGTGGGTGTGGTTCAACCAGGCTCATCTGTTCCATATCTCCAACCTGGCAGCGTCGGTGCGCGAGACATTGATCTCCATCGTCGGGGAGCAGGGCGTGCCGCGTAACGTGTTTTATGGCGACGGCTCGCCAATTGAATTGGAAGCGTTGGAGCACATCCGCGAAGTGCTGCAGCGCTGTCAGGTGAGTTTTCCCTGGCAGGCGGGTGACGTCTTGATGCTCGACAACATGCTGGTCGCTCACGGTCGTTCGACCTTCCAGGGATCGCGCAAGGTCGTGGTCGCCATGGCAGAACCAGTCTCGGCAAGCTGATCGCCTCCCACTTTCAGAAAGCCGTCGTAATGGGCGGCCTATTTCGAACAAGTACAATCAAGGACATCAAATGCTCGATCGCCTGATGCATCGCTGCTGGCTGCGTGGAATTCGCCTATCGATAGCCCAAGGTCAATTGATCGTTACGCACGGATCGCCAGGTGCGCTGGATGATGAGCTCAATGCCGAGCTCCATGCACGCGACGCCGAAATTCTGCAGTGGCTGCAACAGCACCCCGATTATTTTGCTGCCCGGCCCCTGACGGATAACGAGCAGGCGCTCTGGTTCCTTCAGCGCCTGGAGCCTGACAGCTGCGCCTATAACATTGCCTATGCCGGACGGATCAAGCCGCAGTTCGTTACCCAAGACTTGCCTCAACGCCTGCAGGACGCCTGGGTGACGGTCCAGCAGCGCTATCCGATGTTGTGCACGGCCTATGCCGAGCGCAACGGCGAGTTGTTGCAGTGGAGCCACCGCGAGCGGGTCCAGCCGTTGCAGTGTGTGGCCCTGCAAGACGCGGGCGCAGAGACGTTGCAGCAACGTATCACTGAGTCGGCCGATCTTCCCTTCAAGCTGGAAGAGGGGGACGTCAGTCGGGTCGTCCTTTTGAGCAATGCACGCGACGGCCATGTCGAGCACACCGTGCTATTGGTGATTCATCACATCGCGGCGGATCTGGCCACGTTCTACATTGTGCTCAATGAGCTGTTCGCATTGATCAACGATCAGCCGCTGCCCGCCGTGAATCCCGACGCCTATCGCAACTACTGCAGTGATCTGCACATCCGCAGCGAAGCGGCCGAGCCCGTGGAACTGGCCTGGTGGCAGGCACAACTGGCCGAAGCGCCGACGCTGGAGTTGCCGACGGATTTTCCCTACGGCAGCAATCAGGCATTCAAAGGTGGGGAGTTGTCGGTCCGCTTCGATCCGGCCACCACGGCACGGTTTCGCGCCGTAGCCCGAGAGGTGGGAGTGACGCCGTATGTGCTGTGGTTCTCACTGTTCCAGCAATTTCTCGGCGTGCTGTCAGGCCAAGACGATTTCGTCCTGGGGACGCCCAGCGGTTGGCGCTTGCGACGCGAGCACGTCAATCTGCCGGGCTACCTGGTCAATCCGCTGCCGATTCGCTGCCGTCTGCGTCGGGATCTGTCCAGCGGCGACTGGGCCAGGCAGGTAGATGCCACCGTCAAGCAAGCCCTGCAGCACCGCCATTACCCATTCTCGCGCCTGGTCAAGCAACTGGATTTACCGCGCCAGGTGGGCCGGGCGCCGCTGTTCCAACATATGTTCACGCTGAACAAGGAACGCATTGCGCCTTTCGAGCAGTACGTCGACCGCTTGCTGTCGGAGCAGCGCGGCGCGGCCCACGAACTGAACATGGTGATCATCGACGAGGAGGAGGGGTTCCTCTGCCGCTGGCGTTACAGCAAGGCGTTGTACCGCCATGAAACGATTGAGCGCTACCGGGATCAGTTCGTCGCCTTGGCACTCGCGGCGATCGAACAGCCCAAAAGGCCGTTTGCCGAGCTCGAGTGGTTGGTGCCCGAGCAGCAGTCATTCCTGAGCGGGGAGGATGCGTCGGTCGCCGTCAGCAACGCCTGGCAGGCGTTCACTGAGCAGTGTGAGCGCAAGCCCCAGTCGATTGCTCTTCAGGATGAGCAGGGTACGCTCAGCTATGCCGAGCTGGGACGTGCTGTGGTCGCCCGCGGCGAACGCTTGCAGGAGGCTTCGAGCCTGGCCGGTGAGCGCATTGCCTTGTGCCTGCCGCGCAGTCGTGAGTTGGTGATGCATATGCTCGCAACCTGGCAGTGTGGCGCGACCTACCTGGCCCTCGATCCGCAGTGGCCGTCGTCGCGTTTGCAGGCTATCTGTCAGGATGCAATGCCCAAGGTGTGGATCAGTGAGGGCGCGCGACCCGAGTGGTTGCCTGAGCAGGTTCGGTGGTTGGCGTTGCCGTCTGTGCAATTGTCCAGTGAGTCACCTTTGCGAGCGGCCCTGGCGGCCGATCTTGCGGCTTACGTGGTGTACACCTCGGGTTCCAGCGGCCGGCCAAAGGGCGTAAAGGTCAGCCAGGGCAATCTGATTCATTACGTCACCGGCTGCCTTGAACGCCTGAAGCTGCCGGCCGATGCGAGTCTGGCGAGTCTGGCCAGCTGTGCGACCGACCTGGGCCACACGGCCTTGTTCGGCGCACTGCTGAGCGGCCGCTGTCTGCGCCTGCTGGCCGAGGAACTGGCCTTCGACGCCGAGGAACTGGCTGCCGTGCTTGAACACCAGCCCGTCGACCTGTTGAAAATCGTGCCGTCGCACCTCAACGCCTTGTTGATCGCCAAAGACCCGCAGCGGCTGTTGCCGCGTCGATGCCTGGTGGTGGGCGGCGAGGCCCTGAGCCACGAGTTGGTGACACGCTTGCGTGCCTTGAGCGCGGATTTGCGCATCGTCAACCACTATGGACCCAGCGAAACCACCGTCGGGGTGCTGACCCATGAGGTCGATGCCAGCGGTGCCGCACCGTTGGGGCGGCCACTGGCCAATGTCCAGGTCAGCGTGCGCTCGTTTGATGGCGCTCTGTTGCCGATCGGCGTCAGCGGTGAACTGTACGTTCAAGGGGCGACCGTCGCTCAGGGGTATCTCAGTGCCACCGATGCCGATCACGCACGCTTTGGTGAGCACGGTTATCGCACTGGGGACCGCGTGCGACTCAATCACCAGGGGCAGGTGGAGTTTCTCGGTCGCCTCGATGAGCAGGTCAAGATCAGGGGCTACCGGGTGGAGCCGGCGGAAGTCGCGGCACAGTTACGCGCCATGCCTCATGTCAGCGATGTCAGGGTGCTCAACAGCCCCACGCCGTTGTCGGGCAATCGACTGGTAGCCTTCCTGGTCGCGCCGTCGGCCGCACTGGCCGAAATCCAGACGGCGCTGCAACGGCAATTGCCGGACTACATGCAACCGACTCAGTGGCATTGTCTCGACGGCTTCGCCTTGCTGCCCAACGGCAAGGTCGATCGTCAGGCATTGTTGCGCCTGGCTGAGCAAGCGACGGCGCCGCTGCATGGGGCAGGGCCGTTGGGCGATCAGCCCTTGAGCGCCGTGGAAGCCGCGTTGCTGGACATCTGGCGGGCGATGCTCGGCAACCCCGAGGTGGGGCCTGATGACAACTTCTTTGCCTTGGGTGGCGACTCCATTCTTGGCCTGCAAATCATTGCCCTGGCACGCCAGCAACAGATTCTGATGACACCCAAGCAGTTGTTTGCCGAGCAAAGCGTGCGAGCCTTGGCCCGGGTGGTGCAGACACCACGGCGGACCCTCGAGCAGCGCCTTCTCGAAATCGCCCGGGAGATTCTCAATAACCCGGATCTGCGGGTAGACGACAATTTTTTCTCGGTCGGCGGCGACTCGATTCTGAGTTTGCAGATCATCGCCCGGGCCAAGCAACAGGGTCTGCAGCTCAAACCCAAGCAGATTTTCGAATACCCCACCGTGCGCGGCTGGGCCGAGCAGGTGGTGGACCTTGGCGCGATGAATGCGCAGCCTGCCAGCGACGGGCCTGAGCCCACCACGGCTTTCGCCTTGACGCCGATCCAGGATTGGTTCTTTGCCCAGCAGCAAAACCTGGCCGAACACTGGAACCAGTCGCTGTTGCTGGCTTTGGACGAGCCACTGGATCAGGAGCGGTTTACCCAGGCCCTGGGCTCGTTGCTTGAGCGCCACGCCAGCTTGCGCCTGACCTTTGAAACATCGGCGCAGGGCTGGCAACAACGCTATCAGCGCTTTTCCCAGGAACAGGTCAAAGCGCTGTTCCAGGTTGTGGAAGAACCCTTGACCGAAGCGCTGCTGCAACGCTCGCAGCAGGGCTGGAACCTGGCCCAGGCACCGCTGATCCGCTGGGTGTATTTCCCCCACAGCCGGGAATTGCTTTGCACGGCCCATCACCTGTTGGTCGATGCGGTGTCGTGGCAGGTTCTGCTGCAAGAGTTGGAAGGACTGTACCTGCAACCGGACATGGTTCTGCCCGCCGTCACGGCAGGTTTCCATGTATGGAGCCAAGCGTTGCAGCGCCACCGCGGTGAGCCTGATGTAGTGGCGCAGGTGGATTTCTGGCACGAGCAGCTGGCCGCCGAGGGCGTCGTACCTGCACAGGTCAGCTTGTACGGTGAGAGCCGGACGCTGGACACGCAATTGTCGGTTGAGCAGACGCAGGTGTTACTGGGCGATTGTCATGGGGCGTACGGCACCCAGGTCCAGGATCTGCTGGTGGCCGCGCTGGCCGGAACCATCGGCCAGTGGCAGGGGCGGGAGCGCGTCACCCTCGAATTGGAAAGCCACGGTCGCAGCGGTTGGGAGCAGAGCCCCGATCTGTCCCGCTCGATTGGTTGGCATACCAGCCGCTATCCGCTGGCCGTCGACACCTCATGGGATTGCGAACACTCGATCATCGCCGCCAAGGAAGCCCTGCGCCGCGTACCTGAACAAGGCATGGGTTACGGATTGCTGCGCCTCGACCCGGCCCATGGCCTGGGGGCGGCCTCGCTGCTGACCTTCAACTACCTGGGGCGGGTCGACCAATGGCTCGATGCGTCCAGCCTTTGGCGATTGGCTCGGCCGATCTGCCCGGGCATGCGCGCCGACAGCACCCGCCGTACGCACTTGCTGGATGTCACCGCGCTGGTGAACGAAGGTCGGCTGCATATCGAATGGCGTTATGCCCCGCAGGTCCACGAGCCAGCGTTGGTCCGCGAGTTGGCGCAGCAATTCCAGCAGCGTATTGCGGCCTTGCTGGAGCACTGCCTGGCCCCCACGGCCGGTCGCGCCACGGCTTCGGACTTCGCCGACTCCGGCTTGTCCGACGATGAGTTCCTGGGGCTGCTCGAACAACTCGAGCAGTGACATCTATTGCGCCCCCCTACATTACAGGTTCGGATACCGTCAGCATGAACGATAAGGTCAAAGCACTTTCGCGCAATATCGAAGCGATTTACCCGCTGGCTCCCATGCAGCAGGGGCTGCTGTTTCATAGCCTGCTGCACCCTGGCAAGGGTATGTACCTGCTGCAATACCGTCATGTCATGGTCATGCCCAATCTCGATCTGGCCGCTTTTCGTCAGGCCTGGGCGCAGGTGGTGGAGCGCCATGAGTTGCTGCGCACCTCTTTTGTCTGGAAGCAGCAGAAGCGACCGATGCAGGTCGTGCACAAGCAGGTCGAATTGCCGATCACCTATGAGGACTGGTCGCATCTAAGCGAAGGCGAGCAGCAGGATCGCCTGGAGCAGTTGCTCAGCGAAGAACGCGCCCAGGGACTGGATTTTACCAAGGCCCCCCTGATGCGAGTCAGGCTGTACAAGCTGGCGCCCGACACCTACCAGTTCGTGCGCAGCTATCACCACATTCTGATGGATGCCTGGTGCTTCTCGATCATCATGATGGACTTCCTCAACGGCTACCGCGCCGCCCAGGAAGGTCGCCGCCTGAATTTGCCGGCGCCGCGTCCATACCGTGATTTCATTCGCTGGCTGGAAACCCAGAAGCCGGAAGATCATCAGGCGTTCTGGCAACAGCGCCTGGCGGGTTTCGACACGCCCAATGAATTTGGCTTCGGTCATGTCGGGCGCATTCAGGGCGCCGCCGAGCCCGTTGAGGACTGTGTCGAACATCTGGAGCTTGAGCAAACCCAGGCACTGCAAAGCGCGGCGGCCCAGCACGGCATTACCCTGAACACCCTGGTGCAGGGGGCCTGGGCTTTGCTGTTGGCGCGTTACAGCGGTGATCGCGACCTGGTGTTCGGTATCACGGTCGCCGGTCGCCCGGTGCACCTGCAAGGCATGGAAAGCATCGTCGGTCTGTTCATCAACAGCTTGCCGCTGCGCTGGCGTTGGCGCCCGGATGACGCGCTGGGTCCATGGCTGAAGGCCTTGCAGACCGAGAACCTGAGCCTGCGCGAACACGAGAGTGTGTCCCTGGCCGAGATCCAGCGCTGGAGCGAAGTACAGCGTCAGGATTTGTTCCAGAGCCTGTTCGTCTTTGAGAACGCCCCCATTGCCGCCGACTTGCGCCAGGGGCAACTGGACTACCTGATCAGCGACATGGCCAACCGCACCCATACGAACTATCCCATCACGGTGGTGATCGTCCCGGGTGAGCGGCTGCATTTGCAACTGACCTACCAGACCGACTGGTTCCTGCGCGAAGAAGTCGAGCAGATGCTGCGCCACTTCCGCACCTTGTTGCTGAACATCGGTGATGCCCTGCACACGAACGCCGAGACCCCTTTGCACCACTTGGCGATGCTCGATGAGCGTGAGATTGCCCACCAGCATCAAGTTTGGGCCGGGGGTGGTCTGGCGGCCAATGAACAACTGCTGCAACCGCTGTACATCGAGCGGTTTGAGCAACAGGTTCGCCAGACGCCCGAGCGCATTGCCATGGTTCACGGCGAGCAAAGCCTGACCTTCGACCAGTTGAACCGCGCCGCCAACCGTCTGGCCCGGCACTTGCGGGCGCAGGGGGTCAAGTCCGACGATTTGGTCGCGGTGTTCGACGAGCGAGGCCTGGACCTGGTGGTGATGATTGTCGCCACCCTCAAGGCCGGTGCCGGTTGGCTGCCGCTCGACCCACGCAACCCGCCTCAGCGGCTGGCGCAGGTCCTGCGCCAGAGTCGAACGCCACTGCTGATTCACAGTGCAGGGCAGGGCGAGCTGGCGATGGAGGCTTTGGACTACCTTGAGCAGCGTCCCCAACCGGTGCTCTACGATCCGGCGGTGTTGAGCAGCTACAGCGATGACGCGTTGAACATCCCGGTTCACGACCGCTCGTTGGCCTATTGCATCTTCACTTCCGGTTCCACCGGTACGCCCAAAGGAGCCATGGTGGCGCATGCGGGCATGCTCAATAACATTCTCGGCAAACTGCCGGGGCTGGGGCTCGATGCGACCGACGTGATTGCCCAGACCGCGCCGCAGTGCTTCGACATTTCCGTCTGGCAAACCCTCGCCGGCCTGGTGCTGGGGGCGCGCACGGTGATCCTCGGCGATTGCGTCGTGCAGGATCCTGAGGCGCTGGCTTCAGCCATTGAACGGCACGGCATCAGTATCCTTGAGGCCGTGCCGTCGTTGATGCAGAGCCTGCTCGACGCGGGGCTCGAGCGTTCGTCCCTGCGCTGGGTGCTGGCCACCGGCGAGGCGTTGCCGCCGGCGTTGGCGCGTCGCTGGTTCGAGCGTTATCCCGCCATCCCGTTGATGAACGCCTATGGGCCGGCCGAATGCTCCGATGACGTGGCTTTTCATCCGTTGCTCGAGCGTTTGCCTGAGCAGCGCACCAATGTGCCGATCGGTCGCGCCACATTGAACAATCGCTTGTACCTGCTCAATGCCGACCTGCAGCCGATACCGGCCGGCGCGGTCGGGGAAATCTTCGTGGCCGGGGTGGGCGTCGGGCGCGGCTACATGGCCGACCCGGCGCGCACGGCGGCGGTGTTCCTGCCGGACCCGATTGCCAACGACGGTTCCCGTCTCTATCGCACTGGCGACCTGGCGCGCTTCCTGCCCAATGGTGATCTTGAATACGTCGGCCGTACCGACCACCAAGTCAAGATCCGCGGGCACCGTATTGAACTGGACGAGATCGAAGCCTGCCTGACCCGTTACCCCGGCGTACGGGAAGCCGTGGTGGTGGCTCGTGATGACCAGCAACGTTCCAAGGTCCTGGTGGCTTATGTGGTGGCGGATGCACAGGCAAGCATCGAGGCCCTGCGCGAGCATGTTCTGGGTAACCTGCCGCCGTACATGACCCCGGGCGCTTTTGTGTTTCTGGAGCGCTTTCCACTCAATGGCAATGGCAAGATCGACCGCAAGTCCTTGCCCGCGCCGGATTTCGCCGCGCAAAGTCAGGCCCGCTACGTTGCGCCCAGCAGCGAGTTGCAGGGGCAGATGGTCGAGGCTTGGCAAAGCGTGCTGGGGCTCGGTCAGGTCGGGGTCGAGGACAATTTCTTCGAGCTAGGCGGTCACTCGCTGCTGGCCACTCAACTGATTGGCCTGATCGGCAAACTCAGTGGCAGGGATTTGCCTCTGCGCGTGGTGTTCGAGCGCCCGACCATCGCCGCCATGGCCGATTGGCTGGAAAGTCGGGCCAGCACGGTCAAGTTGTCGCCAACGCTGTTGCCGCGCCCTGAAAAGCTGCCACTTTCGTTTGCCCAGCAGCGCCTGTGGTTTCTGCAGCAACTGGATCCGCAAAGTCCCGCCTACAACCTGGCCGGTGCCGTGCGCTTGACCGGCGAGTTGCATGTCGCCGACCTGCAGGCTGCCCTGCAGGCCGTGGTCGATCAGCACGAAGTGCTGCGCACCGGGTTTATCGGCGAAGCTCAAGGGCCGAGCCAGGTGATCCTGGCCCGCACCGAGCTTGAGATGCCTTTGATCGAGGTGCAGAGCGAAGAGGCGCTGCACGACTTGCTGCGTCAGGATGCAATGACGCCTTTCTCTCTGGAAACGGCTCCGTTACTGCGTGCAAGACTCTATCGCCTGGCGCCGGATGCATTTGTCCTGTCGTTGAACTGCCATCACATCGTTGCCGATGGCTGGTCCCTGCAATTGATCATCGACGGTGTGTGCAAGCAGTACCGCAACTTGCGGCAAGGCCTGGTGACGGAGCAGTCAGCCTCGTCGATGCAATACGCCGACTATGCACTCTGGCAACGCCAATGGATGACCAGCAAGGCCTGTGAGCAGGAACTGGCCTATTGGCGCGAGCAGTTGGCCGGCGAGTTGCCGGTGCTGGAGCTGGCGGCCGATTTTCCTCGTCCTGCCCAGGCCACCCAGGCTGGCGGTCGTGTTGAACGGCGCGTGCCCGAGGCCCTGGCGGCACGCTTGCGCGCGTTCAGTGCTCGTCATGGCTGGAGCAATTTCATCCCGATGCTGACCGCGTTTCAGCTGCTGTTGCGCAGCCGCAGCGGCGCGGACGACATTCTGGTCGGGGTTCCCGTTGCCAATCGGCACCATGGGGTCCTGCAGCCCCTGGTCGGTTGCTTCGTCAACACGCTGGTGTATCGCAAAAAACTGTCGGGCGAGCGCAGTCTGCTGCAACTGATGACCGAGTTGCAGGCGTTGTCGGTGTCGGCTCAGTCCCATCAGGACTTGCCCTTCGATTACCTGATCGAACAGCTTGGTGTGGTCCGGCAGGTAAGTTACAACCCCCTGTTCCAGGCCATGTTCAACTACTTTCCGGGCAACGCCCTGGAGCGTTTTGAGCTGACCGATGTGATCGCCGAGCCGTTGGACAATCGTCCGGACAGCGTAATGTGTGACCTGCACCTGGACGTGCGGGACAGCGAGCATGGCATCAGCCTGAGCCTTCAATACAGCAGCGATCTGTTCCGCGAACAGACCGTGCAAGCGATGGCCGAACAATATCTGGCATTGCTTGATGCGTTGCTAGAGCAGCCAGGGCAGGCCTTGGGTGAGCTGGCATGGCAACCCGCCGAACGGGGTCTTGCCCGAATCGAGGGGCACCGCGTGGCCGGTCATCAGGACATCCTCCAGGCCTTTGCTCATCAGGTTGCCCGCCAACCCGACGCGGTCGCCGTACTGGCCGGCAATGAGCGCCTGAGCTATGGCGAACTGGATCAGGCCGCCGAACGACTGGCGACGGCTTTGCAGGCCCATGGCGTTGGCATCGAAGATCGAGTGGCCTTGAGCCTGCCTCGTGATGCCCGCCTGCCCATGGCGATGCTGGCGATCCTCAAGGCCGGCGCTGCCTATGTGCCGTTGGCCGAGGACACGCCACCGGAGCGTGGCCGTTACATTCTTGAGGCGGCGCAACCCAAACTGTGCCTGGGCACTGCCGCGAGCCTGGCGGTGTTGGCGCAGTGGAACAGTGGCGTGCCGTTGCTTGATATCGATGCGATGAGCGCTGCCGACCGCTACAAGGCTCCGGTATTGGTGGCGGAGCAGCTCGCTTACGTGTTGTACACCTCCGGTTCCACCGGCCAGCCCAAAGGCGTGGCTATCAGCCGCGGCAACCTGATGAACCTGATGCTGGCCGTGGACCAGGTCTTGCCAATGACGGCCCGGGATCGGGTGCTGGCATTGACCACCGCGACCTTTGATATTGCCATTGTCGAATTGCTGCTGCCTCTGGCGCATGGCGCCAGCATCCTGTTGGCTGATCGCGAGCAGGCGCGTGATCCCCAAGCGATCGATCAGCTATTGATGACAGGACAACCAACGGTCATGCAGGCCACTCCGGCGACCTGGCGGATGCTGGTGGCGCACACCTCGCGCAGTTGGCAAGGCGTGCGTGCCGTTTCCGGTGGGGAGGCCTTGCCGTGTGCATTGGCCGAAGCCATCGAGGGCAGGGGCGCCAGGGTCATTAACGGTTACGGGCCGACAGAAGCGACGGTCTACAGCACTTTTGAAGTACGCAGCGGTGGTGAGGCGGGTGTGGAAGTGCCGATCGGGCAACCAGTGGTCAATACCGCCGCGTATGTCCTTGATGCTGATCTGCAGCCAGTGGCCGCAGGTGTACCGGGTGAACTGTATCTGGCCGGGGCCAACCTCGGTCGTGGTTACTTCGCGGCGGCGCGACTGACCGCGGCGGCTTTCCTGCCCGATCCTTTCGTGCCTGGCGCCCGTATGTACCGCACCGGTGACCGGGTTCGTCGTAACAGCCAGGGCGGCCTGGATTACCTGGGGCGTCTGGATTTCCAGGTCAAACTGCGCGGCTTCCGAATCGAGTTGGGTGAAATCGAAGCGCTGCTGGCGCGTATTCCCGGGGTTCGCGAAGCGGCTGTCGTGCTGCTGGGTGGCGGCGAAACAGCGAGTCTGGTGGCTTACTACGCAGGCGACCCGCTGGATGAAGCGCTCTTGCGTGAGACGCTCGGCGCGCAATTACCGGACTACATGTTGCCGAGCCAGTTCGTTCGCCTGGACACCCTGCCTTTGAGCCCCAGCGGCAAGGTTGACCGCAAGGCATTGCCGGCGCCGGTACAGCGTAACCGCCACAGTGGCGCGCTTTCGGGCGAATGGGAGCAGGCGTTGGCCAAGCTCTGGGAGGAGCTGTTGGGCTGCACCGATGTGGGTGCCGACGATAACTTCTTCGCCTTGGGCGGCCATTCTCTGCTGGCAGCGCGTCTGGTGGCGCGAATGGCCGAACAGCATGGCCGGCGCCTGCCTTTGCGCACGGTGTTCGAGCAGCCGGTCCTGCGGGATCTGGCGGCGCAGTTGGCGGCGACGGGCATTGAGGCCGAGGGCGTCTTGCGTCATTTTGCAGAACCCTTGGCACCGCTGCATTTCACCCAGCAGCGGCTGTGGTTCCTCGATCGTTTGCAGGGCGATACCCAGGCCTACCATTTGTCCCTCGCCTTGCGTCTGGAGGGGGCGCTGCAACCGTCGTTGCTGGAGCAGGCACTGACGCAACTGATCAGTCGCCAGCACAGTTTGCGCACGGTATTCAGCGAAACGTCCGAGGGCGCACGTCAGCAGGTCGAGGCGCTCACGGCGGTGCCGTTGAGCTTCGAGCCTCTGGAGATTGACGCGCATTCGCCAGTTTTTGCGCAGAAACTGAGTCAAGAGGCACAGCGTCCCTTCGACCTTTCGGCGCCCCCGCTGTGGCGAGTGCGTGTGTACCAGGGCCAAAGCCTGAGTGTGCTGCAGGTTACCTTGCACCACATCATCGCCGATGCCCGTTCGCTGGAAATCTTCTTCAATGAACTGCAACTGATCTACCAGGCGTTGCTGGAAGGGCGCGGCGCTTGCTTGCCGCCACTACCGCTGCAGTTTTCTGACATCGCCGCCAGTTGGCAGAGTCCTGCGGGGCAAGCGTGTATCGAATCGCAGCTTGAGTACTGGCGTCGGAGCCTGGCAGGGGAGCCGCCGGTGCTGAACCTGCCGACCGACATGCCACGCCCCGCGGAGCAAGGTTACAAAGGCCAGCGCCTGCGCTTCAGCCTGCCGGCAACCCTGGTCAAGGCGCTGCGCGAGACCGCGCAACGCCATGGGTTGACCGCGTTCGCGCCGTTGCTTGCAGCCTGGAAAGTTCTCCTGGCCCGACACTCGGGCCAGCGTGAAATCTGGATTGGCCTGCCGGTCGCCCATCGCCATCAGGCCCACACCGACAACCTGATTGGCTACTTCGCGACCACCCAGGTGCTGCGCAGTCACATTGATGCCCAGCAACCGGTCGAACAGTTCTGGCAGCAACTGCAAGCCACTCACCTGGCTGCACAGCAGCATGGGGACGTCCCTTTCGAGCGACTGGTGGAGGCGTTGCAAGTGCGCCGCGACCTTAGCCACACACCGCTGTTCCAGGCGTTGTTCAACCTGATCCAGCGCGATGTCGCCGCAAAGGATGAGCACCGTTTCGCCGGCTTGCCGGCGCAGCGACTGGATGTGGAAAGTGACAGCGCCCTGGTGGATATCGGCTTGCACATCGAGCAGCACGGTGACGATTGGCAATGTGTGCTGGAGTACAACACCGACCTGTTCCTGGCCCGGACGGCGCAACGTTATGCCGACGAATATCTGTATCTGCTCGAGGGCATGCTGAAAAACTCACAGGCGCGCCTATGGGACATCGACCTGGCCAACGCCGATCATGCCCTGGCCCAGCGGCCATGGAACCAGGCAGCCGAGGTGCTGCACCGCGAAGTGGACTTGATTGCCCGCTTCGAGCGCCAGGTGGCGTTGACGCCCCAGGCATTGGCGGTCGATTGCCAGGATCAGCAATTGAGTTATGCCCAGCTCAATGCCCTCAGCAATCGCCTGGCCCATTGGCTGCGTGCACAGGGTGTCGGCACCGATGAGCTGATTGCCGTTTGCTTGAGTCGTGGCCCCTGGTTGCTGCCAACCCTGCTGGCTATTCACAAAGCTGGCGCGGCGTACTTGCCGCTGGATCCGCAACACCCGGCAGATCGCCTGCGCTTCATCATCGAGCACGCGCGGCCGGCCCTGGTGCTCAGCGAAAGTCAGTGTGGCGATGCCTTGAGCGGTGTCGACAACGTCTGGCTCGATCAGTTGTCGCTGGAGGCATGCAGCGCCGACAACCTGATGCTGGCGGTCAACCCACAGCAACGCGCTTATGTGATCTACACCTCGGGCTCGACCGGTACACCAAAAGGTGTGCAGGTCACACGCGAGAACCTGAGCAACCTGTTGGCCGGTCTCGATCGGCAGTTGCCACTCAGCGCTGCGGATGTCTGGCTGGCCAGTACCACTTACGCGTTCGATATGTGCAAGCCGGAACTGTTCTTGCCGCTGGTCAACGGCGCAGCCATCTTGCTGGCCCGTCGCGAGCAGGTCGTCGATGGTCATCAACTGTTTGCCTTGCTGCGCCGGGCCACGGTGTTCCAGGCGACACCCGCCGGCTGGCAGATCCTGCTGGAAACCGGGCAGGCCGACTGGCCGCCAGTGCGCGGGCTGATTGGTGGTGAGGCGGTTCCGGGCGAACTGGTGACCGAGCTGCGTAGCCGGGGCGTGGTACTGATCAACGCCTACGGTCCGACCGAAACCACCGTCTGGTCGACCACGCAGGCGTTGCAGGAGGTGCCGTCCGGCGTGGCTGATATTGGCTCGCCGCTGCTCAATACCCGCTGCTATGTGCTCGATGAAATGCTGCGTCCGGTGCCGCTGGGCACTACCGGAGAGCTGTATATCGCGGGCGCCGGGGTTACCCGTGGCTATCAGCATGCCGCCGCCGCAACGGCCGCGGTCTATCTGCCTGACCCCTATGCCGGCGAACCTGGCAGCCGCATGTACCGCACTGGCGACCTGGTACGCCGGCGCGGTGACGGTCGGTTGGCGTATGTCGGTCGCAGCGACTTCCAGGTCAAGGTGCGCGGATTCCGCATCGAGCCCGGTGAGATCGAATCGCTGGTGCGTCGTTACCCGGGCGTGGAAGAGGCCGTGGTGATGATCGATCCGCGCAGTCAAAGCCTGTTCGCTTGGCTACAAGCTCCGAGCCCCATTGATCAAGTGGCCCTGCGGCGGTATCTCGAAGGCCTGTTGCCGGGCTACATGGTCCCGGCCGGTTTTATCGAGCAGCAGCGTTTTGCCCTCAATGCCAACGGCAAGATCGACCGCAAGGCCTTGCCGGCACCGCAGCCCATCGCTGTACAGGGCGTGGCGCCGCGTAACCAACTGGAGCAGCAACTGGCCGACATCTGGCAGAGCCTGCTTGAGGTGCCGCAAGTCGGGGTGTTCAACAGTTTCTTCGAGCTGGGCGGGCATTCGTTGTTGGCGATGCGCCTGATGACCCAGGTCGAGAGCCGTTTCGGCATCAGGATCGAGCTGCGCAGCCTGTTCCATAACCCGACGATCGCCGGTCTTGCCGAGCAGATCGAGAAACCCCAAGGGCCTTCGACCGACGAAGCCCTGGACGAAATGCAGCGCCTGTTATCAGAGATGGAAGAGTAAGGATGAGTGCGATGACGCAACAAGCTTTCCTGGAGATTGCGCAGCGGCTGGCTTCCTTGCCCGCGGACAAGAAAAAAGTCTTTCGCCAGCGCCTGGCCGAGAAGGGCATCGATAGCTGGCGCCTGCCAATCGTTCCCGCCGTGCTTGGCGAAGGTGAGCATATGCCGTTGGCGCAGGCGCAGCGGCGCTTTCTGTCGGCGGAAGCCCTGAGCGGTCGTGCCCTTTACAATCTGTGTTCGGTACTGCGTTTCGACGGCCGCCTCGATGGCGAGCGTTTGCAGCAGGCCATGCAGCAGTTGACTGACCGTCATCAGATCCTGCGCACCCGTTACACCACCGATTCCCAAGGCCAGATGCAGCCCCATTGTGAGTCGCAACAAGTGCCGCTGCCATCCGTCGAACCGTTGACCCTGGCGGCTTCTGAATACGAGCAGTGGTGCGCCGATGAATACGCCCGCCAGCTCGCCGAGCCCTTCGATCTCGCTCAATCGGCGCCTTGGCGCTGGCAAGCCTTCAGCGACGCGCAAGAGCAATCGACCTGGTTGTTTTTCACCATTCACCATGTGGCCTACGATGCCTGGTCGGCTCAGCAACTGACCCTTGAACTGGCCGAGGCTTACCGGGCGCTGGCAATGAATGAGCCGGCCCGCCAACCCGAATTGAGTATCCAGTACGCCGATTACGCGGCTTGGGAACGCGAGTGGCTGGACAGCGAAAGCTGCCGGCAGCATATCGACTTCTGGCGCGGCCAACTGGCAGATGCGCCGGCGCCCTTGGCATTGCCCCTGGATCGGCCACGCCCTGCGCCCGCGCAACGCCGCCATAGCGGCGCGGTGCTTGCCCGGGAGCTTTCGCCGCAGCTGACGACGGCGGTAGAAGCCGCCATTCGTAGTCATGGGGTGACGCTGTACATCTACGGCCTGACGGCCTTCAGTTGCTTGCTGTCGCGCTACAGTGGCGAGAACGACCTGTGCCTGGGCACCTCGGCGGCACAACGTGATCGCCCAGAGTTGATGCCCTTGATAGGCCCGTTGCTCAATACCCTGGTGATCCGTCAGCGCCTGCACGACAACCCGGACTTCGCCACCGCGCTGCTGCGCACCCGTGACACCGTCGCGGCCGCCTTCGATCATCAGTTGCTGCCTTTCGAAAATGTCCTCGAAAGCCTTGACCGTCCACGTTCGAACCCGCTGTTCCAGGTAATGTTCGTCCAGGTCGATTTACCCGAAAGCCGCACCCTGACATTGCCCGGTGTCGCGGTTGAAGTGCTCGACCCGCCGCAGCGTCATGCACGTTTCGACCTCACGCTGCGCCTGGTACGTACCGCTGACGCGCGCCTGCGCTGCGAGTTGGAATACAGCGACGAATTGTTCGACGCGGCCACGGTTGAGCAGATGCTGAATGACTTGCTGGCGATTTTCCAAGAGGCATCAAGCCATCCCCAGCGACGTCTGGCCGAACTGCAGCTGGTTTCGCCACCGAGTGAGCTGAGTGGCCCCGCGTTGGGCGCCATACCCTTGCCGCTGGATCAGCAAGTACTTCACTGGGCAACGCACACGCCGAACGCGGCAGCGTTGTGCAGCGCTGGGCAAACCGTCGACTATGCCACGCTCGGTGCCGCAACCGGCGCGCTGGCCGCGCGACTGGCCGGGCAGGGCATAGGCCCGGGCCAGGTGGTTGCACTGTGCATGCCCCGTTGCGCGGAACAACTGTTGGCGATGCTGGCCTGCTGGCAACGCGGTGCGGTGTGTCTGTTTCTTGACCCGGCACAGCCGCCACAGCGACTTGCGCAGTTGCTGCAGGACAGTGGCGCGAGGCTGTGGGTGACACTGGCCGAGGCCCCTGAAACGGACGTCGACATGGCGCGCCTGGTACTCAGTACCGCCGATTTGTCCGCGGTGGCCACCGAGGGGCTGGGCGAGAGCCTCAGTCAGCCGCACCTGCCTGCCTACCTCATTTATACCTCGGGTTCGACCGGTCAGCCCAAAGGTGTCCTGGTCACTCATGGCAACGTGGGACATTACGCGAGCGCGATCGGTCAACGCGTGCAAGCCAAGCCGGGTAGCCGCTGGGCGACGTTGGCGACCGTGGCCGCGGACCTGGGGCTGACCTGCGTGTTCGCCGGGCTGAATGCCGGCGATCCGCTGATTCTGCCGCCAGCGTCGTTGACCTTCGATCCGCCAGGCTGGGCTGACTTTCTCGACGAGCAGCCCGTGGATTGCCTGAAAATCGCGCCGTCGCATTTACGCGGGCTGTTGGCGCTGGACGATGCCCGACGCGTCTTGCCCAGGGATGTGTTGATCCTGGGCGGTGAGGGTTTCGATCAGGCCTTGTTTGCACGGGTGCGTGAATTGGCACCGCAACTGCGCATCTTCAACCATTACGGTCCTTCGGAGACCACGGTCGGCGTGATCTGCGGGGAAATCCAGGCTCTCGACGCCCCTGACTCGGGTCTGTATCTGCCCTTGGGGCAGCCGTTATCGGATTGCCATTTGCGCATCGTAGACGGCAATGACGTATCGGTGCCGCTGGGTGTCGCCGGCGAGCTGCTGATCGCAGGCCCTCAGGTCGCCCAGGGCTACCTCGGTCAACCTGAGTTGACCGCCCAAGTATTTGGTTCCACTGCCCAGGGGCAACGCTTTTATCGCAGCGGCGACCGGGTTCGCCTGGATCGCAATGGGCAACTGGTGTTCCTGGGGCGTCAGGACGATCAGGTCAAGATCCGCGGTTTTCGCGTGGAACCGGGCGAAGTCAGCGCCTGGCTCACTGCTCAGCCCCAGGTTCGCGAAGGGGCGGTGCTGGCCTGCGAGGTGAAAGGGCGCACGCAACTGGTGGCGTATCTCAGCCCCGCCCTGGCAACCGAAGCGTTGGCGGCTCTGCAAGCCGAGGCCAAGCGTCAATTGCCGGAACACATGGTGCCCAGTCATTGGTGGGGGCTGGATACGTTGCCTCTGACGGCCAATGGCAAGCTGGATCGGCGGGCATTGCCTGAGCCGGCCGAGACCGAGTCGGTCGATGCATCCGCCCGGCCACCGATCGGCGTCACGGAACAGCGCCTGGCGCAGCTGTGGTGTCAGATTCTCGATTGTGCGCACGTCGGACGCGACGATGATTTTTTCGCCCTCGGTGGCGATTCTATTCTCAGTCTGCAATTGATCGGCCTGGCCTCGCGCGAAGGACTCAAGTTGCAACCACGCGATGTCCTGCAGCATTCCACCTTGGCGACCATGGCCCTGTGCATCGATGGCCGGTTGAACCCCGTGTTGCTGACCGTCCTCACGGCTTTTCGCGAGTTGCTTGAGCAGCCTGGCCTGGGACCGGACGCCGACTTCTTTGCCGAAGGGGGGGATTCGATCCTCAGCCTGCAATTGATCGCGCGTCTGCGTCAGGCTGAACTGCGCCTGATGCCCCGGCAATTGCTGGAGAACCCCAGCGCCCGGCAACTGGCTGGGGTTCTGACCTCCTCAGCGTCGCCGGCGGTTGCACCGCAGCCGGCAACCGAAGCCTTGGCGCCGTCACGTGCACTGTCCCATGCCCAGCAACGGGTGTGGTTCATGCAACAACTCGATCCGGCTGCAACGGCTTACAACGTTACGCAATTGTTGGCCTTGCGCGGCGATCTGGACGTGCCGCGATTGCAGCGCGCTTGCCAGGTCCTTGTCTCGCGCCATGATGCATTGCGCTGCAGGTTTTTCGAAGAGCAAGGGCAAGTCTGGCAGCGCCTGGATGAGACGGCTGCTGCAATCTTCAATGTGCATGACCTCCAGGACCTGGATGAATCACAACAGGCAGTGGCCATTGCCGGGGCCGCCAAGCGGGTTTTTGACCTTGCGCAGGGGCCGTTGCTGGCAATCGATGTATTTTGTGTGGCACCGGGTGATTATCGCTTGCTGTTCAATGTCCACCACATTGCCGTGGACGGTTGGTCCATGGGCTTGTTGGTCGAGGACTTTGCGCAGATCTACCAGGACCGGGCCACGCCTGCGACTACCGGATTGTTGCCATTGATCGAAGCACAACGGCGAGGTCTGGAAGAGGAGCAGGGCAGCCAGTTGCTGGCCTACTGGCAACAACGCTTGCAAGGTCTGAGCAACGAACCGCTGGAGCTTCCCGACCACTGCACGCGACCGGCGCTGCAGGCCTACGCCGGCGCCCGCAGTGAGCTGGCCTTGCCCGTTTCGTTGAGCGCGGCGGTCGAGGCCCGGGCCAGGGCACTGGGTGTCACGCCCTTCGTGCTGTATTTCGCCGCCTACCAGCTCCTGCTCTGGCGTCATGGTGGACGCAATGATTTCGCCATTGGCTTGCCAGTGGCAGGGCGCGAATCGGCCGAGAGCCAGGCATTGGTCGGTTTGTTCGTCAACACACTGGCGCACCGGGTGCAGATTGATCCCCGGCAAAGCCTGCAAGCCTTTATCCAGACCCTGAACGGGCAGTTGGCCGATGATTTGTCCCATCAGGCGCTGCCGTTCGAGCAACTGCTGGACATGCTGGATGTCGAGCGCAGCCTGGATCGCACGCCGGTGTTCCAGGCGATGTTCAACTACCAGTCCGACCATCGGGATTCGCGCCGCCTCAACTTGCCGGGCATCAGCGTGGAAACGCTGGCGTTGCCGGACGGCGTGGTGAGTGCCAAGTTCGACCTGACGTTCAATCTGTTCACCCAAGGCCGCGGGACTGATGCGCGTACCGGGTTGATTGTCGAATACGCGACTGCTCTGTTGCGCCCCGGAACCACCCAACGGCTGATGGAGGATTACCAGGGATTGCTCGCCAGCCTGGTCAGCCTCGATCTTCAGCAGCGCTTGCTGGAAATTCCCCTGGGTTCAGTCGCAACTTTGGCCGTGGCGGGCAAGTCCATGCATCTGCACAGCGAGGCCGATTTTGTCACGCGCTTTGAAGTACAGGCCGCCGTTCATCCTGAGCGTATCGCGGTGTGCTGCGCTGATCGCCGCTTGAGCTACGCGGCGCTGGATGCCCAGGCCAATCGCCTGGCCCATTGGCTGCTGGCGCAGGGTATAGGGCAGGAGTCGACGATTGCCTTCTGCCTGCCTCGGGACGAAAGACTGCTGGTGTGCCTGTTGGGGATCCAGAAGGCAGGTGCTTGCTACCTGCCGCTCGACCCAGCTCATCCACCGGCACGCCAGGCGCAGATTCTCACCCGCGCTCGACCGCAATTGCTGCTCTGCGACAAGCTGTTCGCGGACCTGCCCGAACACCTGCGCAGTTGCCTGTGGGCGGACCTGCCATTGGCTCGGTTCCCTGCACAAGCCCCGGCATTGGCGACGACGCTTGAACAGTTGGCCTACACGCTCTACACCTCCGGATCGACCGGGCAACCCAAGGGCGTGCAGATCAGTCGAGGGAATTTCGCCAACTTCCTGCTGGCCATGGAAGACGCGCTGCCACTGGAAAACGTGCAGCGTTATCTGGCCTTGACCACGGTGACCTTCGATATTTGCGGCCTGGAGCTGTGCCTGCCGCTGGTGCGCGGCGGCACCGTGGTATTGGCCGATGATGAAGAGCGACAGGACCCCCTGTTGCTTGCGCGATTGATTCAGGACCAGGCCGTGGATCTCATCCAGGCTACACCGGCCACTTGGGCGATGTTGCTGCAAGGCGATCGCCAGGTGCTGGCCGGGCGTGTGGCCCTGGCCGGTGGTGAGGCGCTGGCGGCGGAAATGGCGACTGAGATCAGGCAATGCGTGGCTCACCTCGTCAACGTCTACGGCCCGACAGAAACCACGGTGTGGTCCACCCAGGCGCCGATCGGTGCCTTGCAGTTGCCCGTCGCACCCATTGGCCGGCCATTGCTCAATACCCGCTGCCACGTCCTTGATGAGCACTTGTGCGAAGTACCTCCCGGTTGTGTGGGCGAGCTTTACATTGCCGGTGATGGTCTGGCCCGCGGTTATGCCGGGCAGCCAGGGTTGACCGCCGAACGTTTCATTGCCGATCCGTTCAGCCGTGACGGTGGGCGTTTGTACCGCACCGGCGACCTGGCGCGCTGGCAGCCGGATGGGCAGCTGTATTACCTCGGTCGCACCGATGACCAGATCAAATTGCGTGGTTATCGTATCGAACTGGGGGAGATCGAGGCCGTGCTGCTCAGCCACCCCGAACTGCTGCAGGCGGTCGTGGCCGTGCAAGGCGAGCATCTGGCCGCCTTCTGGGTCGCCAATCCCGACAATCCACCCGACGCAGCCTCCATCCGTACCTACTTACAGGGGCGCTTGCCGGCCTACATGCTGCCGACGCATTTGCAGGCGCTGGAACAACTGCCCCTCAATACCAATGGCAAGGTGGATCGTAAACAGCTGCCACGCTTGCAGTTGGAAAACCGCGGCGAGGGGGACGTCCAGCGCCCGCTGACGGCCAGCGAGGCGTTGCTGGCCGAAGTCTGGGCAGCGGTGTTGAACCTGCAACAGATTCCTGCCGACGGTCATTTCTTCCAACTGGGCGGGCATTCTCTGATGGCGGCCCAGGTGCGTGCGCGCTTGCGGGAACAGGGCTTTGAAGTGCCTTTGCGCTGGCTGTTCGAAACGCCGGTACTGACGGACCTTGCGCAGCGCATCGAGGGTCTTGCGCAGCACCTGGATCTGGCTTCGTTGCAGATCCCTCAGGTCGATCGGCAGCTTGAGCAACCCTTGTCCTCGGCGCAGCAACGCGTCTGGTTGATGCAGCAGCTGGACCTGGCCGACAGCAGCTTCAACATGAGCAGCAATGTGCGCTTGCGCGGACAACTGGACCGTCATGCCCTGGAGCGTTCAGTGCACCGGCTGGTAGACCGTCATGCCATCTTGCGTACCACCTATCACCAGCGTAACGGCGAGTTGTACCAGCGGATTCACGGACAGATGTCGGTAGCGTTGCAAGTGATCGCCTCGAACGCCGCGCAGTGGCCGGTCGATGCCCGCGACATTGCGCTGCGACCGTTCGACCTCGCCAGCGAGGCACCGCTGCGGGCCGTCCTGTACCGCCTCGGTGAGCAGGAACATGTGCTGCAGTTGGTCATGCACCACATCGCCTCCGATGGCTGGTCCGGCGCTGTGCTGGTGGATGAACTGATCCAGGGTTATGAAGCGTACAGCACGGGCGCGCTGCCGCCCCAGAGCGAACTGGCGATCCAGTACGTCGACTATGCCGTATGGCAAGGTTCGGCGGCGGTACAGCTGCGTCAGCGTGAAGGCCTGGCGTTCTGGCGACAGACCCTGGCCGGCATTCCCGCGCAGGTGCCACTGCCGTTCGATTTTCCCCGTCCGGAGCGCGACAGCGGCACCGGGGCGGCCCTGGATTTCCAGTTGTCAGCGGCCACGGTTGGCCGGCTGAAGGCTTTCGCGCAGGACAGCGCAACGTCGCCGTTCATGGTGCTGCTGACGTGCTATGCCGCCGTGCTGCAGCGCGAAACGCAAGGCCGTGATCTGGTGATCGGAACGGACGTCGCCAACCGCGAGCATCCGGCCACTGAATCGCTGATCGGCTTTTTCGTCAATCTGCTGGCCTTGCGTATCCGCGTGCAACCGGAACTGAGTTTGCGTGAGCAAGCGCAGCAGGTCCGGGAGATTTGTCTGCAAGCATTCGCCTGGCAGGACACGCCGTTCGAGCGTGTCGTCGAGTGCCTGGAGCTGCCACGGGTGGCGAATGTCCACCCGTTGTTGCAGACGTTGTTTGTCCTCGACAACACGCCGCGCCAGCAACGCCAACTCGGCAATCTGCAGGTTGAACCACTGACGGGCGAGCAGCACCATTCCAAGTTCGACATGGCCCTGTTCGCCAGCGAAGACGGCGATGTGTTCAACCTGCGCTGGGTGTATCGCACCAGCCTGTTCCGCCCGGCCACGGTCGAACGCTTGCGTGATGCCTTCGAGTCCCTGCTGGACATGGCCCTCGGCGCACCGGACAACCCAATCGACACCCTGATTCCGACTCCAAAAGGAGCTGCTGCAATGTCCACGGACAATCCGCTGCAACGCAAAATGAGCAAATTGGGCAAGATGCGCCAGAGCGGATCGCCCGTTACCCGCGAGCCCTTTGAAGCCCGACCGTTGCGCGAAGGTTCGAAGTTCCCCCTGTTGATTCAACTGCGTGACCGCGAACTGGCACCGGCCATTTGGGCTGAGGCCAACCGTGAGAAGGTCGAAAGCTGGCTGCGCGAGCACGGTGGCATTCTCTTGCGTGGCTTTGATTTGCCGACGCCGGCGGCTTTCGAGGCTTTTTGCCAAGCCTTGTGCCCTCAGTTATATGGTCAGTACGGTGACCTGCCGAAGGAAGAGGGCGGCAAGAACATCTACAAGTCCACGCCCTATCCCAAGGATCGGATGATCCTGTTCCACAACGAGAGTGCTCATCAGCATCGCTGGCCGCGTCGCCAATGGTTCTACTGCCAGACGCCCGCCACTTCCGGTGGCGCGACCCCGATTGTCGACAGCCGCCAGGTTTACCGTGAACTGCCGGCCTGGCTGCAAGCGAACCTGCGTCGCAAGCAACTGATGTACGTGCGCAATTTCAGCACCAGCCTGGACGTCAGCTGGCAGCACTTTTTCCAGACCGAGGAGCGCGAGCAAGTCGAGCGGATCTGCCGTGAGAGCAACATCGATTTTGAGTGGCGCGGCGCCAACGATCTGCACACCCGTCAGGTTTGTCCTGCGGTGATCCTGCACCCGCTGACGGGAGAGGAGAGCTTCTTCAATCAGATCCAGCTCTATCACCCGGCCTTTCTCGATGCCGATGTGCGTGAGCAGTTCCTGCGCGACGGGACAACTGCGATGCCCAGACAAGTGTTCTACGGTGACGGTTCCGAGCTTGAGCCAAGTGCCATCGAGGCCATCAACGCTGCCTACGACCGTTGTGCCGTGCGCTTCGACTGGCAGCAGGGCGATGTGGTCATGCTCGATAACATGCTGGCTGCGCACGCCCGGGATCCGTTCGAAGGCGAGCGTAAAATTGTGGTGGCCATGGGTGAAATCTATGGTCGTGATCAGGTCATGGCTGCGCCGGCGCAGACCGAAGAGACACCCGCAGAGTTGAAACCATGATGGACCTTGGACTAACGCTTTCACCTCAACAAAAACAACTGGCCCAGGCCAATCCGCAGGCCTGGCGCTGGGTTCGGATGCAACTGTCGGGCGTGCCCGAGGCCACTGTCCAACAGCGACTGCGTGACGGCTTGCAGCAGCATCAAGCGTTGCGCTTGCGCTACCAGCGCCCGGTTGGCGCCACGGGACTGCGCCAGCGTGTGGTCGACCCCCTCGACTTGCGCCTGAGCTGGCGTGAGGGACGTTCAGGTGACGGGCATGATGAGCAACAGTGGCTGCTTGAGGCCAAGGCGCATTGCCTTGCCGAACAACCCGATGTGTTGGCCTGGCTACTCGACGATTATCTGTTGTTGGCGGTCCCGGTTTATTCGCTGGATCAACGCAGCCTGATCCAGTTGCAGGAGCAATTGTTGGGACGTGCCGCGTCGTTTGACACTGAACCCATGCAGTACGGCGAATACGTCGAGTGGATCAATGGCCTGCAGTTGGACGAGGATGCCGAGCAAGGCACGCAGTTCTGGCGCAACCTGGCCTTGCAGGCCGTACCGGGCATGCGCCTGATCGAGCGCTATGGCATCGCCAGCGGCAACCATGCCGTTGTTCGGCTAAGGCTTGCGCAGACATTGCCAGCGGCGTTGACGGCGCTGGCCGCGCGCGAAGGCGTGGCTGCCGAAGCGCTGGCCCTGGCCGCCTGGGGCTCATTGCTGGGCCGGCTCAATGGCCAGCAGCACGGCCAGTTGGGTCTGCAGCACGATCCTCGCGATGACTATGAAGAACTCTCGGGAGCCTATGGGCTGTTCGAGCAGACGCTGCCGATGGTGGTGCGGGTGTCCGAACACAGCACCTGGATCAACCTGGCCCGGCCATTGGCACGGCAACTGGAAAACGCGGTGGCTTGGCAGGAATATGTCGGTCAGGCTCAGCTATTGCCCGAGTGGCGGGCCAGCTTTCAGACCGGGCTGCGTGTCGTGCATGCACCGCTGCTGGAGGGGCTGCAAGTCCTGTCCTTCGACACCCCGGTCGAACTGCAATTGCAACTGACGCTCGACGCCCAGGACAGTGGGGAACTGACACTGGCCTATGACCGTGGTCTGTACCGTGAAGAGCAGATGCAGGTCTTGCTCAAGCGCTTCGCCCATTGGCTCGAGCAATTGCTGCAGTCGCCCAATGGCCTCATCAACGGTGTCGATCCGCACTTGCCCGAGGAGTTGCTGGCGTTGCCGACGCGTCCCGCCCTGGCGCCGGATCTCGATATCGTCGCCACCGTGCGCGAGCACGCTCGGACACAACCGGATCGACCGGCGCTGCGCTATGCAGAGCAACTGTTCTCTTACGCCGAACTCGATGCCTTGAGCGATCGTGTTGCCGGCAGCCTGCGTCAGGCCGGTGTTGGCCATGAACACGTGGTCGGCCTGTATTTGCCCCGTGGGGCGCAGATGTTGATCGCGATGCTGGCCTGCTTCAAGGTCGGTGCTGCGTACCTACCACTGGATCCTCAACAACCACCGCTGCGGCTGGCCGACATTATCGAGGATGCCCGACCGGCCCTGTTGCTGCACGTAGAGGGGCTGCTGCCTGATACTTCGGTCGACACCCTGTGCTGGTCGCAGGCCTGCATCGGGCCGGTGTTCGATTCGCCGGTGCAGGGCTCGGCGCAAGACCTGGCCTACGTGCTCTATACCTCGGGCACCAGCGGCAAGCCCAAAGGTGTGCAAATCGAGCAAGGCCAATTGCGCCATTACGTCACGCAAGTGACCCGCGCGCTCCAGTTACCCGAGGCCGGGCATTATGGCCTGGTGTCTTCACTGCTCGCGGATCTGGGAAATACTGTGTTGTTTCCGGCCTGGTTGCAGGGCGGTTGTGTGCATGTGCTGGAGCAGTCCACCGTGACCGATGCCCGGGCGTTCGCCGAAGAGCTTCAGCGCTACCCGTTGGACGTGCTCAAAATCGTTCCTTCACACCTTGAAGCGCTGATGGGCGAGCACGCTCCCAACGGCATTCTTCCACGCCAGGTCCTGGTACTGGGCGGAGAGCCGCTCAGTGAGCATTTGCTGAGCCGTTTGGCCCAAGCGAAACCGGCCTGTCGCCTCTACAACCATTACGGACCGACAGAGACTACGGTTGGCGTGCTATGGCGTGCGATCGATGTCAGCCAGGGCGTGGGTGATAGCGCCTTGAATCAGGTATTGGGTGATAACCGCATCCACCTGCTCGACGACCAGCAACGCGCAGTGCCGTCAGGCCAGGCCGGGGAATTGTGCATCAGTGGCGCCAGTGTCGGGCGCGGTTATGTGGGTGGTGTCGGTGGCGGTGCCTTTGGTGTCGATCCACTCAGTGGCCAGCGCCTGTATCGCACCGGTGATCTTGCTTTGCGCCAAGCCGATGGTGCCGTACGCATTCTGGGGCGCAATGATCAACAGGTGAAAATCCGTGGGTTTCGCCTGGAGTTGGCGGAAGTCGAACAGGCTTTGTTGGCCCAGCCGGGCGTGTTGCAGGCTGCGGTCTTGCTGGACGGCGAAGGCGACCATGGGCGCTTGCTGGCTTTCGTGGTCAAGGACGACGCCCTGTCGCAAACGACCGAGCAACTGTACGCCGCCCTGGCTCGCCAGCTACCGGACTACATGCTGCCCAGCGGTATCCTTGCACTCAAGACGCTGCCACTGAACAGCAATGGCAAGCTTGATCGCAAAAACCTGCTCGAACGCGCCAGGCAGCGTTTGCAGAACACTCGCGTGGCGCCCGTGGGCGAGCTCGAAACGGCCATTCTGGCGATTTGGTGCGAGGTGTTGGGTGTCGACGAGCTGGGGGTGACCGACAATTTCTTCAACGTCGGTGGGCACTCGCTGGCGGCGATCAAAGTGGTGTCGCTGATTCGCGAGCGCCTGTCTCTCGAATTGCCGACCAATCTGCTGTTCGAGCGGCATACCGTCCGTGACCTGGTTCATGGCCTGGGTAACGATCACAGCGGCGGCCCATGGCACGTCTTGAATGACGCGCATGAACATGCGCCGGCCCTGTTGCTGGTGCATGGCGCGCAAGGGCATCTGCAGGCGTATCAGCCGTTGGTAGAGAATCTAAACGGTAAAGCCGCTGTCTTTGGTCTGGCCGCCCTGGAAAAGGGCTGGGATGAGGACGACATGGACGTGCTGTTGCAGCAATATGTGGCGAGCATCCCTGTCCAGCTGAAACAGCGCCCGCTGGTGCTGCTGGGCTGGAGCCTGGCGTCGCGGCTGGCATTGATGCTGGTGCCCCATCTGCAAGCCCACGGCTTTAGCGTCGAAGGGCTTGTGGTGCTCGATCACGATGCGCAGCGCAGCCTGGCCGGCGAGGGCGACGAAGCCGGCCAGTTGATTGCCGATTTTGCTTTCTACTGCCGCACTCACGCCCAGCCAATCGGTGAGTCGCTGCGCGAACGTGTGACGGGCCTGTTGGCAGGTCTGGACTATGCCGAGGGCGTTGCCCGCTTGCTCAACGATGCCCAGGTGCGTGCGCATCTGCAATGGGGAGCCGCCGATGCTGATTTGCTCACGCTATTGGCGCAATATCGCTCGATCAAGATGCGCTTGTATGAGCAAGCCTTGCCCACCGTTGATGTGCCGCTGTGGCTCTGGCGCGGCAATGCCCATGCCGACTTGCGTGCTCAGTGGCAAGCGCATACCCACCAAGCTGTTCGCCAGTGGACGCTGGACGTGGGGCATCACGAGATGCTCGCAGAGCCTCGATTGGTCGAAAGCCTGTTGCCTTTACTGTTGCAAACCTCTGCCAAGGTGGTGTCTGTCTCATGATGTTATTGAAAGAACTGCTGCACGACGCTCGATGGCGCATTCTGCTGGCGATTCTGAGCAGCGCCTTGAGCGCGGCAACCAGTATCGGCCTGATCGGGTATATCAACCGCAGCCTGGAGCATGGGCTCGATAATATCGGCCGGGGCTTGTTGCTGTTCGGTGGCCTGCTGATCCTATTGTTCATCAGCGGTGTCACGTCGCAATGGCTGCTGGTGCAGATCGGGCATCGCCTGGTTTACCAGTTGCGCCTGCGGCTGGTGGGCAAGGTGTTGGGCACAGCACTCGAGCGCATCGAGCGGCTGGGCAGCCCGCGTATCTACAACGCGCTGACCAAGGACGTGACCACCGTCGCCACGGCGTTCAAGCAACTGCCGATTTCCTTGTACAACGGCTTGCTGTTGTTGGCGGGGCTCGCCTACATGGCCTGGTTGAGCATGCCGTTCTTTTTCCTGACCCTGGGGGTGATTGCCCTTGGGGTCGGTCTTGACGTGCTGCTGGGGCGCAAGGTCAAGACCCTGATGCAGGCCGTGCGGCAGCAGGATGACCAGTTGACCGAGCAGTTCGAGGCCGCCATCCAGGGGCGTTGCGAGTTGGGCCTGAGCCGGGAACGCCGGCACCTGCTCTACGAACACAAGCTCGAACCCATCGCGCGGGCCTCGCTGGAGGCGTCGGTACGTGCCGACACCTTGTGGGCGGTGAACCTGAACTGGACGACACTGCTGGTGTTCGTACTGATCGGTACGCTGTTCTTTCTCGGCCAGGGGCTGGGGTTGCTCAGTCAGCAGGTTGTGGTGGGTTACGTGCTGGCAATCATGTTTCTGCGCACGCCGATCTCGATGATCCTGGATGCCATTCCTGCGGTCATTCGCGGCCATGTTGCCTTGCAGGCCATCGATGCCCTGGCGTTGGGTGAGACGGTGCAGTTCAAGACCCCTGCACAAGCGGCGCAACCCTTCGGTGAGTTGCGCCTGTCAAACGTGCATTACCGCTATCCCGGGCAAAGTGACGAATTTGCGTTTGAGTTGGGGCCGATCGACCTGTCGATTCGTCGCGGCGAGTTGATTTTCATTGTCGGTGGCAATGGCAGTGGCAAGTCGACCCTGGCCAAGCTCCTGACGGGGCTCTACGTCCCCACCTCTGGGCAGGTTTCGCTGAACGGCGTGGTGCTCGATACCCGCACCAGCGAGTGGCACCGGGAGCATTTCGCCGCCATTTTTGCCGACTTCTATCTGTTCGCCGATGTGCTGGGCGAAGCGGGCAATCATGAGGGGCTTGAGGCCCGGGTGGATCATTACTTGGACCGCCTTGGGTTGGCCCATAAAGTCGAGTTCGCTGCCGGGCGCCTGTCGACCACGGCCCTGTCCCAGGGCCAGCGCAAGCGCCTGGCACTGTTACTGCTGATGATGGAGGGCAGGGAGGTGTTCCTGCTGGACGAATGGGCGGCGGATCAGGACCCGGTGTTCCGCCACGTGTTCTACAACGAACTGCTGCCCGAGCTGAAGGCGGCCGGCAAGACGGTGATTGCAATCACCCATGACGACCGCTATTTCGATGTTGCCGACCGGGTCTATCGTCTCGACTACGGCCATCTCGTGGACTACGACCGAGCGACAGAGAACCCTTTTCAACTGGCGAAATAGGTTGCAGTTAAACGGGCTGTTCCTGCCGTTTGCATTCATCGAGTGGGCAACTGCTGCAATAGCCGACGCCGGGCAGGCGGTAGCGAATGCAGCAGATGCGCCTCAGGCGCTGCGGCTCGTCCTCGCCGATATCGCGGTACTGCACGGGGGCGAACAAAGGATTACGCCGGCCGTTCGGGCGCAGGCGGGTATTCAGGATTTCTTTGGCCGGTGCGGTGCTGTACGCGTTGGCCAATGGGTGCAGGTCGATACGGCTGGTGACGAATTCGAACGTATTGCCGGCATTGCTCCAGAACAACCGGGGCGATGCCTGGGAGACACTGACCAAGGTTTCGATGACGGGCTCCAGATGATCCTCGACCAGGGTATGAAATCGCTCGAAGGCGGTGCAGGCTGGCAAAGGCTGGCCGGCATGGGGCAAGTGCAACGCCTGTGGCCTGGCGTCATTGCCCAGTTGTATCCCGGTGTCGGCAAGGGCAAGTGGCAGATCGCATTGCTGGAGCAGATTGGCGGCCATCACGGGTGCCAGGAAGGTGCTGAAGTACCATTTGGACCACAGTGACACCAAGGCCAGGCGCTCATCGGTTTTGTACCGTGCCTGCAGGTCGTCGACGAATGCGCCGAAATATTCATGCTGGAAGAACCTGTCCCCCGGTACGTCTGTGCGGGGATGGCTGCGCAGTTGCAGCTTTTCACCATGGTCGGCAAGCGGACCGGTGAACAGCGGGGCAAGGCTGGGAATCATCGACTCATCCGTGGACCGCGAATAGAGAGCGGTTATCGTTCAGAGGGGCCCGAAGTATAAACAGGGCGTTGCCGTCTTGCGACTGTTCATCGTCGATAGGGAAATTTGAGAACAGTGTATGAATTTTTAAAAATTAATGAGAATCGCTACCATTAGTATTGTATCGTAGGCGTCTTTCCGCCATGTCAGTCAAGGAGCAAGCAATGAGTTTGGACAGTCCGGATACGCGCTTTCTGGTTGTAGTCAATGATGAGGAGCAGTACTCGATCTGGCCGGATTATCGAAGCGTGCCCAATGGCTGGCGCACGCTCGACATGAAAGGCAGCAAGCAAGAGTGTCTGGACTATATCGAAAAGGTCTGGACCGATATGCGCCCGCTGAGCCTGCGCCAGGCCATGCAAGTACAAGGACAGGGCTGATCGCCCGCGACAGAGTTTTTACCTCAGGGATTCAATATGGAAAGCGTCCAGCCCCGTCTATCATCCAGCGCAACCTTCACGCTGGAACAGTTTCGCCAGCAAGCACCGCGTGAACTGAACACCAACCCGTATCTTCAGCGCCAGGCGGCCCGTGAATCGAATGCCCGGTCTTATCCACGGCGTATTCCGTTGGCGCTGCAAGAGGCCCATGGCCTCTATGTTCGTGATACCCAAGGTCAGCTGTTCATGGATTGCCTGGCGGGGGCGGGAACTCTGGCGCTGGGGCACAACCACCCGGTAGCCATCGCGGCCATGCGCCAAACGCTCGACTCCGGCTTGCCCTTGCACACCCTGGATCTGACGACACCGGTCAAGGATCGCTTCGTCGAAGACCTGTTCAACGCGCTGCCGGAAAACTTTGCCCGTCATGCTCGCATCCAGTTTTGCGGGCCGACCGGTGCCGATGGCATTGAGGCGGCCTTGAAGCTGGCCAGGACGGCCACCGGGCGCAAACCGATTCTGTCGTTCTCTGGCGGCTACCACGGGATGACACTGGGCACGTTGAGCCTGATGGGCAACCTGGGGCCGAAACAGGCACTGGGCTCGCTGATGGCCGATGTGCAATTTCTGCCATATCCCTATGACTACCGTTGTCCGTTCGGCATCGGCGGCGAAGCCGGTGTCGATGCCGGGTTGCATTTTATCGAACAACTGCTCAGCGACCCGGAGTCGGGTGTGCTGCCACCCGCGGCGGTGGTGGTCGAAGTCGTGCAGGGCGAGGGCGGCGTGATCCCTGCGCCAATACGCTGGCTCCAAGGCTTGCGCCAATTGACCCGTAAGTTCGGCGTGGCGCTGATCATCGATGAAGTCCAGACCGGCCTGGGTCGGACCGGCAAACTGTTTGCGTTCGAACACGCGGATATCGAGCCCGATATCCTCGTACTCTCAAAAGCCATCGGTGGTGGCCTGCCGTTAGCCGTGATGGTGTACCGCGAAGAATTGGATACCTGGAAACCAGGTGCCCATGCCGGCACATTCCGCGGCAATCAAATGGCGATGGCTGCGGGGGCTGCGACGCTGCGCCATATCATCAGCGAAGACTTGCCGGGACATGCCGATGTCATGGGGCAACGACTCATGGCGGCTCTGCGCCAGTTGCAGGACCGCTATGCTTGCCTGGGCCAAGTACGCGGCCGAGGACTGATGGTGGGTGTGGAAATCGTCAGTGACACGGCGAGCGACAGTCGTGTCCCAGCAGCCGATACGGCATTGGCCCAGGCAATCCAGCGTCAATGCCTGCGCTTGGGCGTCATTCTGGAGCTCGGGGGGCGCCATGGTGCCGTTGTGCGGTTCCTGCCGCCATTGATCATCCGGGCCGAGGAGGTCGACGTGTTGGTCGAACTGTTCCAGGTTGCCCTGGCCAATGCTCTCGTGGAGGTCAAGGGCCGGACGTTGCATATCGCATGAAATGCTGCAATGTGGGAGCCAGGTTTGCTCGCGAAGACGGCGGCACATTCAACATCGATGCAAGCTGATCCACCGCTATCGCGAGCAAGCTTGCTCCCACAAAGGATTGCGGGAGCCCACGGCATCCAGATTCAACACCAAACCCTGCAACAGTTGCTCAGGCACTGGCGTGGGTCAGCCCGGTCAAGGTGTCCGCGATGGCCTTCGTGCGTTGTGCCGTGCCTTCGGTGGTGCGGCTCGAGTCTTCCAGGGCATCGAGCATCTCGCGCAGGGCGCTGACGGCGACGGACTGGTCTTCGATCTGTTGGGCGACGCCTTGGATCTCCGTCGAGAGCAGGTCAATGTCCACGCCAATTTCCGCAGCATTCTTGCGGGTGATTTCCGCTAGCTTGCGGACCTCATCCGCCACCACCGCAAACCCTCTGCCCATTTCACCTGCCCGCGCTGCTTCGATGGCGGCGTTAAGGGCCAACAGGTTGGTCTGCCCGGCGATTTGCTGGATGACCTGTACGATCGACTGAATACGCAAGCTCGAACTGGCGAGCGCACGGGCGCCGACCACCGCTTCACCCGCTTGCGTGGCAAGCTGTTCGACGGTCGTGCCGGCCTGCTCGGCGACGCTGTTTTGCCGGTCAATCGTGCCCGTCAGGTCATCCATCGACAGGTGTAGCTCACCTGAGTAGTGCTTGATTTGCGTCGCCATCTGCGCTTGCTGCTGGCTGGCCTGGGCCAATACCTGGCCCAGATCGGTCAGGCCGTCGAACACCGGCAGGATGGTGTTGTCCAGGCCGCGAGTGTCCAAGGCGCTGCTGAAGTCGTTCATCTTGAACGCCATGATCTGCTTGACCACGACGTGGTTCAGGCCGGCCAGTTTCTTGACCTGGCGGCGCAGGAAAAACGCCTTGAACTCGCCATAGTGGGCGATGAAGTTGTCGACGTACTCATCGACAAAGCTGGCGCCCTTGGTGACTCTGAAGAAGAAAATCGCCGTGAGTGTCTGGTTAAGGTTCAAACCGAGAATTTCACCAAACGTCGAGAAACCGGCCAAAGGCACATCCCCGAAAATACCGGCCATGCTGCCCAGGTCGCTGCTGTTGTTGAGCCGGCGCAGGATGCAGTCATTGAGAATAGCTGCCACCGGACGGCCGCCCTTGCCCTTGAGGAATTTCTCGTAGTCCAGTCGGGTCGCCTCGCGAAGGGGCGTGCGCTTGACCATCACCAGCTCTTCGCCGGGCGCCACGTCGCAGAACAACTGGATGATCTGCTGCTGATAGTCGATACGGGCAATGGAGCGCACGAACAGCTCATCGCCCACACGGATGGCGAATGAATAATCGGCGAGCTTCTTTTCCAGCGCCTGGGCACTGCACTCGAATGCATCGCACAGCGCCTGGACCATGCTCTTGATGTTCCCCCGGCTATCGATGACCTGGTCGATGGTGCGGTCTTCGACCGACGCGGTCAGCACGCTGAACGTCAGCCCGGCAGGTTGGAAGTTCTGGCTCTTGAACACCCCGAAGCGCACATCCGCCGCGGTTTTCAGGAAGACAATCTGCGCGTGGTTCTGATAACTGCGTTGCCCATCACTGATCAGGGTCTTTTTGAAATCCGTCTTGCCACCGGCCGAGCCGCCGACGAACAGGCAAGGAAAACGCCCCGACTCATAGAGCGCCTCCATAAAGAACGACTCGGAAGCTGAAAGACCATCGAACACCACGTAGGCCAGCGTATCGCGATGATCAATGGGTGTGCTCACTTGCGCCTGCTTGATGTTATTCACCAGCCTGGCGATGCGCTCACGCATGGCCAAGCGCTTGCCGCCTCCGCGAATGTCCTCGCACTCCAGCGGCACCATCACCACCTCAGCCGACACAATCACACTGGCGTCAAAGAGCTGCAACACCACCCGATCCCAGCTCTCGCCGGTCTGGCAGTACAGCGTGTTCGCACCGTTGCACAGCTCACCCGACGTCGTGCACAAGCTGATGGCGCTTTGGGGAAAGCGCTGCTTGACCTTGGCGGCGACCCGGTCGATGTCCAGGTGAGGGGAGACGAACCCGGTGACCAACACAGGGGTGATACGTACGTTGGCCAGCGCCTGGTCCAATTCAGCAGAGGTGCAGGCCACACTTACAGCCCCTTGAGTGCGGGCTCGGGCAGTGTTGAAGAGGTTCAGTAGGTTCATGGCTGGACTCGGTTGAGCGCGACGTGACGCGTACGAGGTATGCGTGCGGAGTCCTTTCCCTGTAGCGGTCACGGCTGGGGACTTGTATGGGCGTGAGCTTGTGCTATTTGCGGGGGCGGTCCATAGGGGCTTTTGGTTGGGGTTTGCTCCGTCTGTTGGATAGCGACTTTCGTATCGGTCCCGGGGGCGGTCGCTGAACAAATCAGCCCTATGACGCCTGGACGGCAAAGCGACACCCGCTATGCTATCGACGATGGCGTCTTGCCATTTACCACGCCCACCACAACCCCAGGTGTGAGACGAGAACCTGCTCGTCATCGCCCTTGCAGAGACAATCCATGAATACATACAAAGCCGTGTCCGGAGTGGCCTGGGGTGTTTTGTTGGGTTGCATCGGCCAGGTCAACGCTTTTCAGCTTTCGCCGGATGGCACCTTGGCTGAGCGGGAGATGGCCAAGAAATACGGGGTCTCCTATAAGGCGACGGTGCCTTTCGCCAGTTTTGCGCTGCATAATTTTTCCGATCCTGCCCATGAGGCGCTGACGCAGAAGATCTATGGGTGCGACGGGGATTGGCAGGAGTGCAGCAACCCCAATCTGGAGAATGCCGGTGCCTACATCATTGCCGGGGTTCGCTGGAACGATGATCCGGTGTTCATGCCGGGCGCGGAAGATGCCAAGACCAAGGGTTGCGATGGACGTTACTCGGTGGGTTTTATCTCGCAGACGCGGTGCTGGGTAAATCTTTTCGAGAAAGCCGAAAGCAAAAGCGCTTCTGATCCAATGGCGTTCATGGGCGCAGGGAATTACATCTCTCGTTCGCATTTTGGCGACCTGCAGTTCTTGCATTCCATGGCTTCCCAGGAGGGCGTCGCGCCAGAGCAGACCAAGCGAGAAATCATGATGTGGGCCGAGTTCGCTTGGGGCGTTGCCGATGGAACCTATCCCATCAATACCTATTTGAAAGATATCAAGATCGAAGGCTGGGACCAGCATTTCAATAACGGACAGACCGTGCAGGATCTTTTTGCCGTCGGGCGTCCATGGCTGCGGGCGAATGTGAACCAGGTGGCGCTTGGCAGCTTGCTTCACCTTGTCCAGGACAGCTTTGCTGGTGGGCATGCGCAGCGGCGTGAAGAGGTGTTGGGTGACAAGTGCATGGGCGGTGCCGAGGCTGTGCAGGGGCGAATCGAGGAGTTTCACTCTTACGCCCGGCAGGATCATGCCAAGCACAAGGCCGATGACGCCAGTTCAGTCGCCAGGATCATGCTGATGGCCCATGAACCGGACGTCGTGGATGCGGGCAAGAAGTTGAGAGGGTTTATCGCCGATCGCAGGAAATGGGCGGATGTCAGGCCTTATCTGGATGAGTGTGTTTTTGCGCTGGCCAATGAAACGACTCCGGCGTCGGCGGGTGATGGATATAAGCTGGAGGCCAACCGCTGAACACCTGATGACAAGCTGGTGGGAGCTTGCTCGCGATGACGTCGGCATATTCAGCATCGGTGCAGGCTGATCCACCGCTTTCGCGAGCAAGCCCGCTCCCACAGTAACCACAGAACCCCAGCAGCCAGCTCGCACGCCGCTCGTTCGTTGACATTCGGCCTTCCTCGACCATCATTAAGTGCCTCCAGAGTCATCACTTCTCCAGAGGCATGAACATGGCGAAAACGGACATTCTCATTGTGGGAGCCGGTCCTACGGGATTGGTCCTGGCTTTGTGGCTCACCCGGCAGGGGCTTGTTGTCAGGATCGTCGACAAGAGCAGCGGGCCGGGGGAAACCTCGCGTGCCATGGCCGTCCAGGCCCGCACACTTGAGCTGTATCGCCAGCTCGGCATGGCCGGTGCGGTTATCGGAGCGGGGTACAAGACCCCGGCCATGAACATGTGGGCCCGGGGCAAACGCAAGGCGCGGATTCCTCTGGTGGAGGCTGGCGGGGATGTATCGCCTTATCCTTTTGTCCTCATATATCCCCAGGATCGTCATGAGCGGTTGTTAGTCGAACAGCTTCAGTCCCTGGGCGTCGAAGTCGAGCGGCAGACCGAACTGCTGTCCTTCGAGGACCCTGGCGACTACGTTATCGCACGTTTAAAACACGCCGATGGCCGCGAAGAAGTGCTGACGACTGCTTACCTCGCCGGCTGCGATGGCGCGCGTTCGCTCGTGCGTCATCAGGTGGGAAGCGGTTTCGAGGGCGGCACCTATAAGCAGCTGTTCTACGTGGCGGACGTGTCTGCCAGCGGTTTCGAGCCTGCGGATGAGGCCCATATCGCTTTTGATAAATCCGAATTCGTGTTGGCGTTTTTCTATGGCGAAACGGGTCAATATCGCCTGATCGGTACGGTTCGCGACGAGCGCGCGGAACATCCAGAGACACTGACGTTCGAGGACGTCGGCCATGACGCGATCAACGGTCTGAACATCAGGATCAATGGCGTGAATTGGTTTTCCACCTACCGGGTCCATCATCGCGTCACGGATCAGTTCCGCTGGGGCAGGGCGTTTTTGCTGGGAGACGCTGCGCACGTCCACAGCCCGGCCGGTGGACAAGGCATGAACACAGGCATCCTCGACGCGATCAATCTGGCTTGGAAACTGGCGGCGGTCGTGAAGGGACAGGCACCAGACGCGTTACTCGACAGCTATCAGGCCGAACGCCAGGCGTTTGCGCAAAAGCTTGTGGAAACGACAGACCGGCTGTTCACCTTTGCAACCGCCCAAGGCAATTTTGCCGACTTCGTGCGCACGCGCATCGCACCGCTTTTTGCGAGTGTTGCCTACAAAAGCGAGAACGTGCGTGAGTACCTGTTCCGGATGGTGTCCCAAACCACCTTGAATTATCACGAGAGCCCGTTGAGTGCCGGCAAGGCCGGTGACGTACTGGGCGGTGACCGTTTGCCCTGGGTACCGGTGCCGGGCGCCGATAACTACGAACCGCTCGCCTCCATCGGCTGGCAGGTGCACGTCTACGGCGAGGCCCGGGCGGACCTGAAAGCCTGGAGCCGCCAGCAGCGGATCCCTCTGCACACGTTCACCTGGCAGGATGAGCATCATAAAGCCGGGCTGTGTCGGGACGCCGCCTATCTGCTGCGTCCCGACACCTACGTCGCCCTGGCGGATCCCCAAGCGTCTGCGGCAACGTTGAGCCGGTACTTCAGCGACCGGGGCCTGACGCTGCCGGCTTGAGCGCGTCAGGTGTGGCGATTGGCCCTTAGCCCAGATCCGCAGCCTCATGCCGCTCCGGCACCTGGCTCGCTTCGTCACCCCACGTGCGGTTGACCCGCTGCCCGCGCAGGACGGCCGGTCGTTTGGCAATCGCCTCTGCCCAGCGCTGCACATGGGTGTATTCGTGAGCACTCAGGAACTCGGCGGCGCCGTACACGTTGTTGCGCACCAGTTGGCCATACCAGGGCCAGACCGCGATGTCGGCAATGGTGTAGTCATCGCCTCCCAGGTATTGGCTTTCGCCGAGGCGGCGATCCAGTACGTCGAGTTGACGCTTGACCTCCATGGTGAAGCGATTGATCGGGTATTCGAGTTTCTCCGGCGCATACGCATAGAAATGCCCGAAGCCGCCACCCAGATACGGGGCAGAGCCCATCTGCCAGAACAGCCAGTTCAGTGTTTCGGTGCGGCCCGCCGGATCGGTGGGCAGGAAGGCGCCGAATTTTTCCGCCAGGTACAGCAGGATCGAGCCGGATTCGAAGACCCGAATGGCGGGTTCCACGCTGCGGTCCAGCAGGGCCGGGATCTTGGAGTTGGGGTTGACCTCGACAAAACCGCTGGAGAACTGGTCACCTTCGTTGATGCGGATCAGCCAGGCGTCGTATTCCGCACCCGTATGACCCAACGCCAGCAGTTCCTCCAGCAGGATGGTCACCTTCACGCCATTGGGCGTGGCCAGGGAATACAGCTGCAAAGGGTGTTTGCCAATCGGCAAGGTTTTTTCGTGAGTCGGCCCGGCGATAGGGCGGTTGATGCTGGCGAACTGGCCGCCAGACGGGGCGTCGTTTTTCCAGACCTTGGGCGGAACGTAGGACGCTTGGCTCATCGGGACATACCTCATCGTTTGCTTGTGATGTGATCCCCCAGAGTCTACCGCTGTTCGTTCATGATCCGCGCTACTTCACCGGAAGCCTTGAGCTGCTCGAAAGCGCGCTGGGCCTTGGCGACGACTTCGTCAGGTGTGCTCAGGCTGAACGCCAGGTGGACCCTGTGGGGTTGCTCGTCGAGGGTATAGACCTCTTGCAGGGAAGTGAAATCCACTTGGGCATCCTTGCTCATCAGGCGCGCGGTGTTCTCCGGCATCGGCAGCAGTTGGATCTGGTGATTCAGCAGCTTTTGAAAGTTGTCGTGGTTGTTGGCCGAGATGACCAGCCGGGTAAACCCACGCTGTTGCAGGTAAATCTGCTTGGCGTCATTTCGCACCACACCGATGCTGTACTGCTTGGCATCCTCGAGGTTGTTGACGGCGATGCCTTTACTGTCGCGCATCTTGTAGAGCCGGCTCGCCACCCGATGTATTTCACCGACCCATTTGAATAGCTGCTCGCGGGCCGGGGTGCGGTCCAGCGGGAAAATCAACACGTTAGGCTCGTGCAGCGCCTTTTCGTAGGCCCGGGCCCACGGGTACAGCGACAGGCTGTAGTCGGTGAGCAGCGCGTTTTTCAGCGTTTGTTCGGCGATGCGAATGCCCGGTCCGACGACCTTGTCGTCACGCTGGTAGGCATAGAGGGAATCTTCGGTCACGACTTCGATCGCCTCGGCGTGGCTTTGCAGGCTGATCGAGGTGAGTAGCAGGCACGAGCAGAGCATTAGGCGATAGTGCATATACAGACCTCATGGCACGTGATGGTTCACAGGGCGATGCAATCGCGCCCTTTATGTTTGGCCCGGTACAGCGCCTGGTCGGCGCGTTGCAGCAGTTGATCGAAATGGTCCATGGTCTCCGGGTCCAGCTCGGCGACGCCGATGCTTACGGTGACAAACGGCGATACCTTGGAGCCGCTGTGGGGCAGTTCACGTTCCGCCAGGCTTGCACGCAAACGTTGGGCGGCCTCGCAGGCCTGGGCGGCGTCGATGTTGGGCAGGACCACGACGAACTCTTCGCCACCCACGCGCGCAGTCAGTTCGCCAGAGCGGCCGAACACGCTGCGCAGGGTCTCGGCGATCTCTTTCAAGCACAAGTCGCCCTGCATGTGGCCGTAGGTGTCGTTGTAGATCTTGAAGAAATCGACATCGCACATGAGCACCGCCAGCGGGGTCTTGTGGCGGATCGCCCGGCGAAACTCGATCTCCTTCAACTCGTCGAAATAGCGACGGTTGGCCAGCCCCGTCAAATCATCGTGACGTGACAGTGCTTCGAGGGCCTGGTTGGCCGCCTTCAATTCTGCGGTGCGCGCCTCGACCAGTTCGGCCATTTGGTCGCGGCTGGCGGCAAGCGCCAGTTCGTCCGAATGTTGGCGCTCCAAATGGGCGCGCAGGTTGTCCTGGAGGGTATTCACCTGGCATTCGAGCAGGCTCAGCTCGTCTTGGCGCCGCACCGCCCGTTGCAGCTTGAGGTGACGCTTGAGGGTTTGCGGCGCCAGTTCGCCCAGGTGCCGGGCGATGTGCACCACATGCACGGTCACCAGGCGGTTGAACACGGTCATGATCAACCCGGCCAGCAGCAGGGACTGGATGAGTTGAGTGATGACGATGCTGCGTGCTTCGCCCCAGAGGCGCTCCCACAGCAGGTTATTGTCGCCTTCGATGGTCAGCTCGCCGACCTTTTCATGGGCCCCGGCGTAGGGCTGCGCGATGAGTTGGCGATGCAGCACCGGCACCACGCCCGATTGAGCGACGGGGTATCGATTGAGTTCGATGACTTCAGGCGCTTGCCCGGGGCGCAGGATGTTCAGCACCAGGCGTCCCACGGGTGCTGCCATGGCGACGCTGGCGATTTGCTGGTCGAGGGATTCACGGTCCAGTTCCCAAATGGCATGGGCCAGGGTGTTCTGGAACACTTGGTCGATCAGGGCCAGCTCCGAATTCATTTCCGCCAGGTTGTTTTCCCAGGCCATCCAGGTACGCCAGGTGACCATCACCAGGGTAAAAAGCAGGCAGAACAACAGCGTTGCCAGTACCAGGCGGCGTCCCAGGGAGCTGAACGCCTTGGTCTGTGGTTGTGAGGAGGCCGTACGAAAATTGGCATCCATGTCATAACCATTTGCGCAGGATGGCATCGTAGACGCCATTGCGTCGGATGGTCTCCAGGCCCGCACGGAATTTCGCCACCGTATCGGCAGGCGTATTGCGGCTGAACGCCATGCTCAAGCCGTCGGCGCTGCTTAGCTCGGGCAGCGCCAGCGAACGGATCAGCAACTTGTCCGGGTCTTCGCCATTCTGGCGCGTCAGGTACAGCGCGTTGAGCTCATTGGAAATCCACAGCTCCACGTGATCGACCTTGAGCTTGCGGTAGTTGTGTTCGTACTTGGTGCTCGACTGCAGTTCTTCGCCGATGCGAAAACCCTTCGATACCAGGTATTGCTCACCCACGTCCTGATTGACAGTGGCGATCTGGTGCCCATGGGCATCGGCCAGCGAGTCGAGTTTCACCGGCCGGTCCGCCAGCGAGTAGATGTACCACTGCGTCGGGCCGATGCTGCCGACCCACTGGAAAAGCGATTCGCGTGCAGGCGTGCGGACGATCGAGTAGATCAACACGTTGCTTTCATTGAGCGCCAGTTCGTAGGCCCGGGCCCACGGCATGGAATGGATAGGCGCGTCCATGCCGACCTCCTTGAGCACGGCTTGGACCACCTCGGTGCTCATGCCGGTCATTCGGCCGTTCTGCGTCATGTTGTAGGGCGGTAGTTCCTCGGTCACGATGCGCAGCGGCGCCTCTGCCGCACAAACACTTGCAGTGAGGAACATCAGGACGCCCCACACTAGCAGGCGATTCAGCGGCAAACCCATTGATCATTACCCTATGCAACTGGCAGAGCCCGGAGGTCTGGGAGCTATTATTGATAGGGTTATCGGCTGGGCTGGCGCCTGCTTGAATCCGGTCTGTCGAAACCGCCAGCCCAGCCGAAGGATCAACCGTTCAACAACGTCATTGTGTGCGCCTGGTATCGGTCGCCCGCCACGGCACCTTCGCCTGCGAAAATCCCATCCAGCCGGGCCAATTCACCAGCGCTCAACACCACCGAAGCCGCTGCCACGTTGCTTTCCAGGTACTTGCGTTGCTTGGTGCCCGGGATCGGGATGACATGGTCACCCTGGGCCAATACCCAGGCCAAGGCCAATTGCGCAGCGCTGATGCCCTTGTCCAAGGCCAATGCCTTGACCTGCTCTACCAGCACCAGGTTGCGATTGAAGTTGTCGGCCTGGAAACGTGGGTTGAAGCGGCGATAGTCATCGGCGGCGAAATCCTCCGGTGATTTCAGCTCGCCGGTCAAAAAGCCCCGGCCCAAGGGACTATAGGCGACGAATGCAATGCCCAGGCGTCGGCACGTATCGAGCACGCCATTGTGTTCGGGGTCACGGGACCACAGCGAGTATTCGCTTTGTACCGCTGCCAGGGGATGCACGGCGTGGGCGCGCTGGATGGTCTCGGCACTGGCTTCGGAGATCCCGATGTGGCGGACCTTGCCGGCCTTGACCAGCTCGGCCGTGGCGCCGATGGTTTCTTCGACGGGCACTTCAGGATCGATGCGGTGCTGGTAGTAGAGGTCGAGGTAATCGGTATCGAGACGCTTGAGGCTGCCATCGACAGATTGCCGGACGTAGTCGGGGCGACCATTGACGCCGCGGGCATGGGGATCGCTGCTGCGCACCAGGCCGAACTTGCTCGCCAGGTACAGGTTTTCACGCTTGCCACGCAGGGCCCGTCCGAGCAGTTCTTCGTTGGTATGCGGCCCGTACATGTCGGCGGTGTCGAACAGCGTCACGCCCAACTCCACGGCGCGGTGCAGCGTGGCAATCGCTTCGCGCTCGTCCACGCCCGTGGTGTAGAAATCCGACATGCCCATGCAGCCCAGGCCGATGGAGGAAACGTGAGGGCCGTGATGGCCGAGTTGGCGAGTCTTCATGTTGATAGCTCCTGGAAATGAACGACCTGTGTAGTCTCTATCAAGGGGTTTCCTGGATAAATCCACGATTATTGGTTTAACTATTCGTGATATCTAAATAGTGAGGCGTGAGATTGGACCGATTACAGGCCATGCAGGTGTTCCGGCGCATCGTTGAACTGGGCGGTTTCGGCAAGGCGGCCGATGACCTTGGACTGCCCCGGGCCACCGTCAGCCTGCTGATCCAGCAGTTGGAAGCCCATCTGGGCGTGCAACTGTTGCAACGCACCACCCGGCAGGTGCGCGCAACGCTCGATGGGCAAGCGTATTACCAGCGCAGCGGCCAGTTGCTGGACGACCTTGATGACCTGGAAAGTTCGCTGTCGGTGCAACGGAGCCAACCGCGCGGCACCTTGAAGGTGGACATGCCCATTGCCTTTGGTTGCACCTGGATCCTGCCGCGCCTGGCGGATTTCTACCGGCGCTACCCGGCGTTGCAGTTGGACATCGGTTTCCATGACCGCCAGGTCCATCTGCAGCGCGAGGGCGTGGATTGTGCAATCCGCGCCGGCAATATCGTCGACCAGGCGCTGGTGGCGCGCCCCATCGTGCGCCTGCATCAACTGACGTGTGCCAGCCCTGGCTATCTGGCCCGCGCCGGCACGCCCGGGCGGTTGGACGATTTGACGGCGCACCGGGCCATTGGTTTTGCGTCCGGCAATGGGCGGTTTTTCCCGTTTGAATTCGAGGTGGCGGGGCGGCTGCGCGAAATGCAATTGCCCAGTGACTTGAACGTCAACAATGCCGACGCCTATGTGACCGCCTGTGAAGCGGGATTCGGCTTGATCCAGGTGCCGCGTTATCACGTGCAACGGCAATTGGCCGAAGGCCGGCTGGTGCAAGTGCTCGACCACTACAGCGTGCCGTCGTGGCCGATCTCAGCGGTGTACCCGCCCCATCGACAGTTGTCGCCCAGGGTGCGGGTCTTTATCGACTGGGTGATCGAGCTGTTGCAGGGAGACGCGGCTGCCCAGATGGCACTGATGGAGAGGGTGTAGAGCAGTGCCGAATCGCTGTGGGAGCGAGCCGCTATCAGAGATTCGACCGTCCCCCGCGTGGGAATGCCGCTTCGGACGCTCCGCGTTCGGCTTTTGAGTGGACGCAGAGCGTCCATGGCTGCATTCCCACGCGGAGTGGGAACGATCGACAGGTTGTGTGGTTTCACGGAAAGTGTTGGTTTTGCCCAGGGCCTCAAGCCTTGACCCAGCGTTGACGGCTCCAGCTGCTCAACGTATCGACCGCCAGAACCAGCAACAGCATCGCCAGAATCACCGTACTGCCTTGGGCCTCCTGGAACAGGCTGAGGCTGACATAGAGCATTTGCCCAAGCCCTCCGGCACCGACGAAGCCGAGCACGCTGGCCATGCGGATATTGTTTTCCCAGCGGTACAGGACATACGCCAGTAGCTGGGGCAAGAGGTTGGGCAGTGTGCCGTAGCAGAACGCCAATACCGCATTGCCACCTTGCAGGCGGATGGCGTCGGCAGGTTCCGAAGGGGTATTTTCCAGGGCTTCGGCGAACAGCCGGCCGAGCACGCCGGTGGTGTGCAGGGCCAAGGCAAGGGTGCCGGCATTGGGGCCGAGCCCGGCGGCCAGGACCATCAGCGCCGCCCACACCAGTTCTGGAACCGCGCGCAAGGCATTGAGCACCAGCCGCGAAGCACTCTGCAGGGGCCAGCCGAAGCGCCCGGCCGCAGGCAAGGCCAATAGCAGGCCGAACACCGCCGCGAGCAGGGTGCCGAGGGCGGACATGGCCAGGGTTTCCAAGGCGCCGTGACCGATGGCTTTCAGGTGGCCCGGGCTCAGGTCCGGGCTGAGAAAGCGCTGCGCATAAGCGCCCATCTGGTGTAGGTTGCCGCTGTCGCCGAGTTCGCCCAAGTCGATGCCCAGGTAGACGAACGAGGCAATGACTGCCGCACCGATGCCCAGGACAATGACCGCGTTGATCAGGCGATTCATGCCAGCCTCCAGCGCAGCAGGCGGCTGAGTTGATCGGCGAGCAGCACCAGCACCAGGAACGTCAGCAGCAGGCTGGCGACTTCACCGCCGGCGAACATTCGCAGCGACAGGTCCATCTGCTGACCCAGGCCTCCGGCACCGACGAAGCCCATCACTACCGAGGCGCGGATGGCGCATTCCCAGCGATACACTGTGTACGACAACAGTTCGGCCGCGACATTGGGCAGGATCCCGTAGCAGAAAGCGGCGAGCCGGCTGCTGCCAGATTGCAAGAGCGCGTGGGCCGGACGCTGGTCGACCGACTCGTAGATTTCCGCGTAGACCTTGCCCAGCATGCCGCTGTAGGTAATGGCGATCGCCAGTACGCCGGCCGTGGGACCGAGGCCGACAGCACGGACGAAGAGCAAGGCCCAGACGATTTCCGGGACGCTGCGCAGGAAGATCAGCAGGCCGCGCACAGGCCAGCGCAGCAGTTGGCCCCAATACCCCGGGTGCCCGGCACGGGAGGCCGCCGACAGCGACAAGGCGCGGCTGGCCAGCAGGCTCGCGGGCACCGCCAACAGCAGCGCCAAGGCCATGCCGGCCGTGGCGATCGCCAGCGTCTGCAAGGTGGCTTGCCACAGCAGTTCGACAAATTCGTCGCCATGGGCTGGAGGCCAGAAGGCCGCTAAAAACCGGCCCATTTCGCTCTGGCTGTCCCCCGCCATTAGCACGCGAAGGTCCAGTTCGCTGAACTGGATGCCCGGCCACAGCAAGACGAGGGCCAGCAGAGTGAGCAGCAGGCGCGGGCGGGTAGCGGGGTCTCGGGTATCGCGTATCAGCATCGGGGGATCTGCACGCTCAAGGAAGAGGGGGGTGTTGTTGGTGAAGACTGCAGTTGTTCGTTGGCGTAAAGCGTGTCGAGCAACGGACGGTCGACCGCCTCGGTTGGCAGGTCGAACAGGATCTGCCCGTCCCGCAGGCCAATGACCCGGGAAAAGTGCGCCAAGGCCAGATCCACCGCATGCAGGCTGGCGACCAGGGTGACGTTGTGTTCCCGGGCGTGGCGGCAAAGCACCGAAAGCGTGTGCTCGGCCAATACCGGGTCCATGGCCGAAACCGGTTCGTCGGCCAGCAACACCTCTGGTGCCTGGTACAACACCCGGGCAATGCCCACGCGTTGCAGTTGGCCGCCGGACAGCTGCTGGCATTGGGCGAACAGTTTGTCGCCCAGGTCCAACTGGGCCAATGCCGCCCTGGCACCTGGAATATCCTGCGGGTGCAACAGGTTCAACAGGCTTTTGCCGATGCTCCACTGACCGAGCTTTCCGGCCAGGACTGCCGTGACCACACGTTGACGTGGCGGCAGGGGCGGCGATTGGTGGATCAGGCCGATGCGTGCGCGCAGGCGTTGACGCTGGCGGGCAGACAACTGCCAGGCGCGTTCGCCGAGCAACTGCAGCTCGCCGTTACCCGGGCGCAGGGCGGTGGCCAGCAGGTTGAGCAGGCTCGACTTGCCCGCGCCGGACGGGCCGATGATGGCGACCTGCTCACCGGCGCCGATGTGCAGGTCAATGCCCCGCAGCGCCTGGACGCCGTTGGCATGGGTAACGCTGACCTGGGTCAGTTGCAGGGTCATTTGAGCAGTTCGGCGGCGCGTGCGGCTTCCTCGATGCCCTTGTAGTTCTCAGGCTTGGTTTCGATGAAGCGACTGGCGGCTTGCAGATCGAGGATTTCCTTGTCCTTCGGGTTGGCCGGATCGAGTGCCAGGAAGGCTGCCTTTATCTTGGCCGCCAACGCGGGGTCGAGGGTACCGCGCACCGTCCAGTTGTAGTCGAAGTAGGCAGGGGTGGTGGCGAAGACCTTGACCTTGGTCGTGTCGACCTTGCCGGCAGCGACCAGTTTTTCCCAGACACTGGCGTTCAGCACGCCAGCGTCCACCTTGCCGGCCTGGACCCAGGCGACGGTGGCGTCATGGGCGCCCGAGTAGCCCACGCGACTGAAGTAGCTTTCAGGCTTGATGCCGTCCTTGAGCATGAAATAGCGCGGCATGAGGCTACCGGACGTCGACGACACCGAACCGAAGGCAAAGGTCTTGCCCTTGAGGTCGGCGAGGGATTTGACGGCCGGATCGGCGGTGATGAATTTACTGGTGAACTGGGCGTCCTGTTCGCGCTGTACCAGGGGAATGGCATTGCCGGTTTTCAGGCGTGCCTGCACGAAGGTGAAGCCGCCCAGCCAGGCCATGTCGATGCGGTCGGTGGCCAGCGCTTCGACCACGGCGGGGTAGTCGCTGACGGGTACGAACTCGACTTTCATGCCGGTTTGCTGTTCCAGATAGGCACCCAGCGGCTTGAACTTGCGCAGCAGCTCGGTCGGGGCCTCATCGGGAATCGCACTGACTTTCAAGGTGTCAGCGGCCTGGGTCAGCAGGCTGCTAAAAGACAGGGCAACGCCGACGGCCAATGCCAGGGAACGCTTGAGCATGGAGGATCTCCGGTACATGAAGGCAAGGAATGGTGAAGCATCACGCCCACGGGGATGGCGGTACGCCGCTCTGTGAGGGTAGACGAAGGAGAGCGATATTAACCGTTTCTGGCCTTGAACTCACTCATTCCCCCGTGGCGAGGGAGCTTGCTCCCACTGGCCTGCGCAGCAGGCCCCAGCATGCTGACAGGCAGACCGCATTGTCTGGTTTTGCGACTGCTGCGCAGCCGAGCGGGAGCAAGCTCCCTCGCCACAGGTTCTGGGTTGTCTGGGTTGACGCTATCGCGAGCAAGCTCGCTCCCACAGGGGGGAGGCGGGCGGGAGAACCGGGGCCTCGTCGGGTGAGGCCTCGGCTAATGAGAGGTCAGAACAGCTTGGTGAACAACCAGTAGAGGCTGCCGGAAAGGAGGATGGCAGCAGGCAGCGTCAGTACCCAGGCCATCACCAGGTTGCGAATGGTGCGCATCTGCAAGCCCGAGCCGTTGGCGACCATGGTGCCGGCCACGCCGGAGGACAACACATGGGTCGTGGACACCGGCAAACCGAACATGTCGGCGGCGCCGATGGTCAGCATGGCGACGGTTTCGGCCGAGGCACCTTGGGCGTAGGTCAGGTGGGACTTGCCGATTTTCTCACCCACCGTCACCACAATGCGCTTCCAGCCGACCATGGTGCCCAGGCCGAGGGCGATGGCCACGGCGATTTTCACCCACAGTGGAATGAACCGCGTGGAATTGTCGATCTGCTGTTTGAACAATTGCAGCTGGGCGCTGGTGTCGGCGTCGAAGTTGCCGACCTTGTTCTTGTCCATCAGGCGAATGGTTTCGCTGGTCAGGTACATGTCGTTGCGCACGTTGCCCACGGCTTCGGCGGGGACCCTGGCCAGCGAGCCGTAACCCTTGACCTCGGCGCCAATGCTGCCGGTCATCGCAGCCAGGGCCGGAACCAATTGCGGCGTCGCCTCCTTGCTGCCCACGTAGGTGGAAAGGATCGCTCGCGGATTTTCCGGGGCCGGCAGCGGCGAGTGCTTGACCAGGGCTTGCTGGGTGACTTGCGCCACGGCGGCGAATTGCAGTGCCTGGTCGGCCGGCATGGTGCGGTTCAGCGCATACGCCATCGGCAGGGTGCCGACCAGAATCAGCATGATCAGGCCCATGCCTTTCTGACCGTCGTTGGAGCCGTGGGCGAATGACACGCCGGTGCACGTCAGGATCAGCATGCCGCGTATCCACCAGGGCGGCGGAGTATTGCCTTCCGGGGCCTTGTACAGCGAGCGGTTCTTGACGAAGGCCCGCAGGGCCAGCAGCAGCAAGGCAGCGCAACCGAAACCCACTAGCGGCGACAGCAGCAACGCATAGCCAATCTTGGTCGCCTGGGCCCAGTCCACACCGCTGGTGCCGTCACGCCCGTGCATCAGGGCATTGGCGACGCCCACGCCGATGATCGAGCCGATCAGCGTGTGGGACGACGACGCCGGCAAGCCCAGCCACCAGGTGCCCAGGTTCCACAGGATGGCGGCGATCAGCAGGGCGAAGATCATGGCGAAGCCGGCAGAGGAACCGACTTGCAGGATCAGTTCCACCGGCAGCAGGGCGATGATGCCGAAGGCCACGGCGCCGCTGGAGAGCAGCACCCCGAGGAAGTTGAAGAAGCCCGACCAGGCCACGGCGAAGTTCGGCGCCATGGAGTTGGTATAAATGACGGTGGCCACGGCGTTGGCGGTGTCGTGGAAACCGTTGACGAATTCGAAGCCAAGGGCAATCAGCAGCGCCACGCCCAACAGCAGGAACGGTGTCCAGGTGGTCACCACGGTGCCCAGTTCGTTCATGTCGTGCATCAGGCTGTAGGCGGTAAACAGCAAACCGCAGCCCAGCACGGCGAAAAACACCACCAGGGTGAGTACACTCGGCTTGTGGTTGAGCTGCGGTCTTAAACTGGGGGCGATGGAACTCGATGAGTCCATGACCAGGGTCTGGTTTGTCATGATGAAATCCGATTCGGTGAGCAGTGGGGTTGTAAGGCTCGGTGCCGGGCATCCCTGGCGGGCTGTGAAAGTCCCGGGGCACGATACGCGTCGGTGGCTTCGGACTGCGCAAGCATCTTCTTGTCGTCCCGCTGTGGCAGTTCGATGGCCGGCAATCGCACCGCTTCATCCACGCTAGTTGCAATTTGTTACATGGCGGTGACTGACATCTGTGCTTCACGCGCTTTCCCCTGGCTAAAACGTTTTTCCCAAGGGGATGTCGGCAAGATTGGGTTTATCGATTACGCACGACCGCGCAAGGGGCGCCCGGAGTTTCCCCCAACAAGCGTCTGCTTGCATGGCAACGTGCAAGGTGTGTCATCCAGGTGTCATCGAAGCTATGGCAGGATCTTCGCAAACCATCGTGGGAAGTCCGGCAGCGCCTGTGCCTGCTGGCTGATGAAGCAAGGAACACCGCTATGAAAGGCGACGCCCCCCTGTTCGCGGCCATTGACTTGGGCTCTAACGCCTTCCGCTTGATGATCGGCCAGTCGGTCAAGCGCAATCGACGCCTGGTGATCCAGGAAGTGAAAACCCTGCGTGAGCCGGTCCGATTGGCCGAGGGTCTGCAGGCCGGGGCGTTGGATGAGCTGGCGCTGGATCGGGGCTGGCAGGCGCTCGCCCGATTTGGCAAGAAACTGCGTGGCTTTGAAGCCGCAAGGGTGCGGGCGGTGGCGACCAGTGCCGTGCGCGAAGCGGCGAATGCCCAGTTGTTCCTGGCCAGTGCCGAGCGGCACCTGGGGTTTCGGATCGACGTGCTGTCCGGGCATGAAGAGGCCCGGCTGGTGTATGCCGGTGTTGCCCATACCGTGCCCGGTGTCGAGCGCACGCGGCTGGTGGTGGACATCGGCGGTGGCTCGACCGAACTGATTCTGGGGCAGGGCGCTCAACCGCTGCTGACGGAAAGCATCGCCATCGGCAGTGGCACCTTTGGTGCGCGTTACTTTCGGGGCGGAAGCATCACCGCCCAGGCGCTGTTGGAGGCTGAGCGGGTGGCGGTCCTGCAGTTTGAACAAGTCGCGGCGGGTTATCGCGCCCAGGGCTGGCAGCAGGCAATCGGTTCTTCCGGTACGGCGCGGATGTTGGCCAAAGTGCTCAAGGCCAATGGTTTCAACGATGTTGGACAAGGCGGCATTACCTACGGTGGATTGTTGCGTCTGTCGCTGCGGTTGCTGGAAGTCGGCCATGTCGACCAGCTCAGCCTGGCCGGCTTGCAAAGCCATCGCCTGGGCATCCTGCCCGGTGGCCTGGCGATCATGCTGGCGGCATTCAAGGTCTTTGGTATCTCGCAAATGATTGCTTCCGAGCCGGGCCTGAGGTTCGGCGTGCTGCATGGCCTGATGCATCAGCACTGAACACCGACGGTTGTTACCCATTGCCGTCTATCAGCGATGGCTCAATTTCGAGCATCGACGCCTCTTCGGCGACCCCTTCTTTACCAGATCATCCAGCATTTCATCGCCTGGGCAGTCGGTACGTCCGGTGATCGCAAAGCGTGGGCCTGGATCAGGATGATTGCGTGAACGGGGCTTTTCGCTCTTTCGATATGCAGTCAGTGAAGGCACAATGCGCATCCTTTTTTGGCTCGCCTTGCCCGGAGGCCTCGAAAATGATCAAAACGCCGTACTACCTCATCGACAAACAAAAGCTGCTGGCGAACATGCAGAAGATCGCCTATGTGCGTGAGCAGTCCGGGGCCAAGGCCTTGCTGGCGCTCAAGTGTTTCGCCACCTGGTCGGTGTTCGACCTGATGCAGCAGTACATGGACGGCACCACGTCGTCGTCGCTCTATGAGCTCAAGCTCGGCCGGCAGAAGTTCGCTGGCGAGACCCACGCCTACAGCGTCGCCTGGGCCGACGATGAGATCGAGGAGATGCTCGCCAACTGCGACAAGATCATCTTCAACTCCATCGGCCAGTTGCAGCGCTACACCGAGGCGTCGGCCGGCAAGGTCCGCGGCCTGCGGGTCAATCCGCAAGTGAGCAGCTCCGATTACCTGCTGGCCGACCCGGCGCGCCCCTTCAGCCGTTTGGGCGAATGGGATCCGGTGAAAATCGAGCAAGTCATCGAGCATATCTCCGGCTTCATGTTCCACAACAACTGCGAGAACGGCGATTTCGGTTTGTTCGACCAGATGCTGGGCACTATCGAAGAGCGCTTTGGTCACTTGCTGCATAAGGTCGAGTGGGTCAGCCTCGGTGGCGGCATTCACTTCACTGGCGAGGGCTACGCTTTGGACGCCTTCTGCGCACGGCTCAAGGCTTTCTCGCAGAAATATGGCGTGCAGGTCTACCTGGAGCCGGGCGAGGCCGCGATCACTCAGAGCGCGTCGCTGGAAGTTACCGTGCTCGACACGCTCTACAACGGCAAGCACCTGGCCGTGGTGGACAGCTCCATCGAGGCGCACATGCTCGATCTGCTGATCTATCGCTTGGACGCCAAGCTGGCGCCGAGCGAGGGCGAACACACCTACATGGTGTGCGGCAAGTCCTGCCTGGCCGGAGACATTTTCGGCGAGTACCAATTCGATCGTCCGCTGTCCATCGGCGATCGGCTGTCGTTCATCGACGCAGCGGGCTACACCATGGTCAAGAAAAACTGGTTCAACGGCCTGAAAATGCCGTCCATCGTAGTGAAGCAGCTCGACGGCAGCGTCGAGGTGGTTCGCGAGTTTGTTTACGACGACTATCTGTCCAGCCTGTCTTGAGCTGGCGGAAGGAGAAATGAAGAAATTGAAGAAGAACGTACTTATCATTGGTGCAGGAGGTGTCGCCAAGGTGGTGGCCCACAAGTGCGCGCAGCACAACGACGAACTCGGTCGTATTGCTATCGCGTCGCGCAACATCTCCAAATGCCAGGCCATCATCGACAGCGTCAAGGCCAAGGGTAGCCTCAAGCAACCCGCCGACATCAAGGCCTTTGCACTGAACGCTCTGGATGTCGAAGCGACCAAGTCGCTGATTCGCGAAACCGAGTCGCAGATCGTCATCAACGTCGGCTCTGCCTTTCTCAACATGTCGGTGCTGCGTGCCTGCATCGATACCGGCGTGGCTTACCTGGACACCGCCATCCACGAAGAACCGGGCAAGGTCTGCGAGACGCCGCCCTGGTACGGCAACTACGAGTGGAACCACCTCCAGGAGTGCCAGGAAAAGAACATCACCGCCATTCTCGGCGTGGGCTTCGACCCGGGTGTGGTCAATGCCTATGCGGCACTGGCGCAGCAACAGCATTTCGACCGCATTGATTCGATCGATATTCTCGACGTCAATGCCGGCTCCCATGGCAAATATTTCGCCACCAATTTCGACCCGGAAATCAATTTCCGCGAATTTACCGGACAGGTGTGGAGCTGGCAGGACAGCCAGTGGACCAGCAACACCATGTTCGAGGTCAAGCGCACCGACGACCTGCCGGTCGTAGGCTCGCAGAACCTGTACCTGACCGGCCACGACGAAGTGCACTCGCTGTCGAAGAACCTCGACGTGCCCAACGTGCGTTTCTGGATGAGCTTCGGCGAGCACTACATCAACGTGTTCACCGTACTGAGGAACCTCGGCCTGCTCTCCGAGCAACCGGTCAAGACCGCCGAAGGCCTGGAAGTCGTGCCGCTGAAAGTGGTCAAGGCCGTGCTGCCTGACCCGAGTTCGCTGGCGCCGGGCTACACCGGCAAGACCTGCATCGGCGACCTGGTCAAGGGCGTCAAGGATGGCCAGCCGCGCGAGATGTTCATCTACAACGTGGCCGACCACGAGGACGCCTACGCCGAAACCGACAGCCAGGGTATTTCCTATACCGCAGGTGTGCCTCCCGTGGCCGCAGCCTTGCTGGTGGCCCGTGGCGAGTGGGACGTGCAGCGCATGGTCAACGTCGAGGAGCTGCCTGCCGAGGCGTTCCTCGAGGCGTTGGATGTGATGGGCTTGCCGACGCGCATCAAGGACGAGCATGGAGACCGTCCCTGGAACCAAAACGCCTGAAGGACGCCAGGCAGGTTCCGTTCCGACTCTCCCGATAGGAACTCTTGAAAAAATGCTCCGTATCGAAAGGTACGGAGCATTTTTCGTTTATGACATTGATCGTTCCCACGCTCTGGTGGCATCCCGTGACGCTCTGCGCCACCTTGCAGAAGCGGAACGCGGAGCGTCCCTGGCGGCATTCCCACGCAGGAGCGTGGGAATGATCGGCATCTTCAAATGAATAACCTTGTGGCGAGGGGATTTATCCCCGCTGGGCTGCGCAGCAGCCCCCAACACAAGCCCGCTCACGCAGAAAACCTCGCCATGAGCCATCACTCGACCTTACGATTGCGCTTGAGCCTCAGGAGAAGCAATCAGTGACCCCATTCAGGATTCGCGACCTGGAGAATACCGACGTCGAAGCGCTGCTGGCCTTCGAGATCCACAACCGTGAATGGTTCGAGTCGCATATCGATGCACGCGACCCAGCCTTTTACTCAGGGACGGGCGTCACCGATCACATTGAAAGCTATTTGGCCGATTTTGCTGCGGGTGCCTGGCACCCTTTTGTCATCGAAGATTCCAACGGGAGAATCGTCGGGCGAGCGAATCTGAAAAGCATCCACTCACCACACGGTTGCGCCGAGGTGGGCTATCGCATTGATCAACGCGTTTGCGGGCAAGGGTTGGCAACGCAGGCCCTGCAACACCTGATCGAGGCGGCACGGGTGCGTTGGGAACTTACGCAACTGGTGGCTTATGTCTATGAGCGCAACGTCGGCTCAAGGAAGGTCCTTGAACGGTGCGGGTTTGTGCCTGACGCGCTGTCGGGTAGCGAGGAAATCGAGGGCGGGGGCCGCTTTGTGTTGTCGATCTAGAACGTTAATCCGCGCAGGAGCGCCATTGGGCCACATGTACTGCCAGCGTCCATGTTCCGTAATCAGACATTCCTGCTCTCCTGCTCCTTGAGCAGATCCAGTGTCCTTGAGTCGACCACCAGCCCACCCTCCAACGCCTGGGCATACACGGATTGCCCGCCCGCAACCGCTGCAAAAAGCGTCATGCAGGAGGCGAACTTCATGGCATCGATGGTCCCGAGGAGTTTCTCCAAAGCGGCTCCCGAGTCCAGTACGGCACGAGTCGCGCGTTCGAGTCGCGGTCCCAGAAGCGGGTGCTGCAAATAGTCACGCGCCTCGTCGATGCCGCGCAGGCCATAGTAAGTGGCGTTCTCGCTGACACCCAGGCCGCGTAATTGCGGAAAGATGAACCACATCCAATGGCCTTCCTTGCGGCCACGCCGCAGTTCCAGCAAGGCATGGTCATAGGTAGACGCTTGCGCCTGGATAAAACGCTCCAGTGATTCGGTCATGCGAGCCTCCGATAGGGTTTCAAGGCTGAATAATGGACCAGACAAGGTCAGAGCCTATAGCACACTTGCGCTATAGCGCCGTTCGGCACTCGTCCCATAACCTATGAGCGTTATCGGTTTTTCGATCGATCGCAACGAGCACATCGGGACAAGGATCTGTTTTTTGAAAAGCACACCTGCCAGAAAGTCCAACGTCAATCCGGCTTGGCGCAGATGCCTGGCAACGGCGCTCACCGCCTCGACCTTTGCCGTCAGTGGTTGGGGGGCTTTTAGCGCCGATGCGTCGGCCTCGACCGCCAGTGCAACGTCTTCTGCGGCTTGTACCAACGAAGTGGACTTTCAGGCCGGGACAGTGGTGGAGTATGAAAGCCGTGACAACCTGTCATCGGCCGTCAGTCGCGGCAAAACCGAGACGTTGGGGCGCGAGGCATTTGCCGACGCCAATCCGGTGGCTTCGGTGCACACGTCGTACTTGAACAACGCGCCGTTCTTTCTGACGACCACTTTCGCCGAGATCAAGGACGGTCGACTGATTCGTTACGGTGATCGCCATGGCGCCGGGGCATCGTTGGTGACCACCACCTACGAACCTCCCGCTTCCACACCGATTGATCTGCAACCCGGGCAGACCGTCACCGTCAGCTACAAAAACAAAGCCGTGAGCGCCGGGGCGACCATCGAGTTCGATGTCGTCGAGAAGCTGACTTATAACGGTCGTGAAACGATCAAGACGGCCCTCGGTACGTTTGATACCTGCAAGTTCACCAATGAAATCTCTACCGGTTCGGCTTCCGCTGCGCAGCCGAAAAACGTGGTCGTTGTGCAGAATTGGTTTCCCGCGGAGGGGCCTTACCGTGGCCAGTCGATCCGATCAGTCACGCCGCCGGCCAACGGCGTTGCGCAGAGAATCAGTGAAGTCATCAAGATGCAGTATGGGGCTCGGTGAACGTTGTGTTTCGGGCCAGAAGATTTGCCGGAAAGGCGCCAGGCGCCAGGCATTTTGCGTTAGTCGGGATTATGATTGACGCCTGGCCAAAACCAGGCGCCGATCCGTCTAGCGCTTACAGCCAGTACCGCAGGCCGAGCATCAAGGACTGGGCGTTGTATTCGGTTTCCACGTCAGCCGGGGGCAGGCCCTGGATTTGGCCGAAGTTCGCTTCGCCGGTCTTGAAGTAGCGGTAATCCAGGGACATGGACCAGTGGTCGCTCAGCTCGTAAGCGACGCCTGCGCCGAGTTGCCAGGCCGAGACGGTTTCGCGATGGGTGCCGCCGAACTCGACACCACCGGCTTCCAGGCCCTTGATGGTCAGCACCGCGTAGCCCAGGCCACCGCCCACATAGGGTGTGAACCGGCTCAAGGGGGCAGGTAGGTTCGGGATGTCATACCAGAGGTTGGCCATGAGGCTGCTGGCTTCCTCTTCGCCTTTGCCCTCGATGCTGCTCCCGCCCTCGTAGATCCGGTTATTGAATTGGTCCAGGGTGTTGCGGCGGTAGCTCAGTTCCACCTCGGGCCGTAGCCCGACCGGGAACCGCCAGCCCAGTGCCAGCCCGGTGGCGTAGCCCGAGTGCAGCGGTTGGTTGTATTCCATCTCGACGAAATCATTGTTGTTCTGGGTCAGGTCCTGTTTGGAGACCCAGTTCACGCCGCCCATGCCACTGATGTAGGGGCCGAGGTTGTCGGCGAAACTCGGTGCTGGGGCAATAGCCCCCAGGCCAACGATTGCCATGAGCAGATACTGGGTGTTTTTTTGTAGGTTCATGCTAGATCCGAAATGTACTGTTATCGATAAGTAAGCAAAGCGAGTCCGGGAAGGCGCGTTCTGCACGCATGCCTCCGGGAGGCATTCACACGAGGTGCAAAGGCGTCGCGGTTTTCTCGTGTCCTGGGGTGGCGATGGCCCGTTGTTCAGCCAGCGTGCACAGGTTGTCCAGTGCCGTGGTCATCGCTGCTGTCAACGCTTTGCGCAGCAGTGCGCGGTACAGGAAACTCAACGGCCCAGAAATTTTCGCGCTATGGATGACATGGGTTTCGTCGGGAGAAAGCCTGCGCATCTGATGATCGAATTCGAGGTCGATCCACAGCAGCCGTGCACTGTTGCGATAGCTTTCGTGCAGGCTTACGGCTTCCAGTTTCAGTGGCATGTTCAAGCCGTTCTTGAGCACACATTTGCCGCGTGTCCCCGCCTGGAAAGGGCCGTCGAGCTGACACTGGCGAACGTCGGTATCCCATAACGGCGCTTCTGCAAAATTGCTCCAGATCTTCCAGATTTCAGAAGGGGGCGATTTGACTATGACTTGCACTTTGACATCGTTCACGGCGACACCTTGGTTGTGGGGGGCACGGTCATGCGCAGGGCAGATTCATTCAATGCTCAGGCCGCCGGTGCGGATTGACTCAGCACCTGGGCGGTAATACTTGCTTGACCGATTTTTTCACCCCGGTTGAACAGGTCGATATAGATGCGGTTGGTCTTGAATGCCTGGAGCGCCGCATCAAAGCCGGCTTGCGGCGCCAATGACAGCGGGCTGTTCCTGGGGATGGGGCGATCCAGGGTGAAGCTCAAGGCCAGCAGATTCATCGGGGTGTTGAGTGGAATCCGCAGATGGCTGTGGGCGATCTGCATGTAGCACTGGCGAGCGACTTCGAGGAAATACACCATCGAATAGTGCTCGGGATCACCTGCCTGGAAGAAGTGCTCCTGCGGCAGTTTCACGGTGTCCACGCTCAGGCCCTGGGCGACACCGCTCATGTCACTGACGATGACGTTCTCCTCCCTGGCCTTGTGCAACAGGGCCTTGTTACGGCACGGCGTGGCGGTGAATTCGCCGGCTGGCGATGTCTCGAACGCCGAGCTGTAGGCCATCCCGAGGACACAGGTGCACATCACTTTCCCGGCCTGCATGACCTTCGCGTTGAACACCTGGGGATCCTGGCCTTGCTCGACGTGCAGATCGATCACGCCTTGCTTCTGTACGTATTGCTGGAACTTGATTGTCAGGGTCTTGATGTAGGCGACCCGCCCGCTCAGAGGGGGCATTGCCAGTTCGATCAGTTGCAGCACGCCCTCGAGCAGCAAAATGCCCGGGACATGATCCAGGGGATGATCGAAGAAGTACGGGTGCGCTTTATCCACCACGAGCTGGGCGTGCAGCGACTGTGGGCTGCGCTGGGCGTTGGCGATCACGATATGTTCCGCGCTGCGCTGCCAGCGTGTCGGGCGCTGGGATGTGTCGCCACGGTGCAGGGCGAACAGGCTTTCCATGGCGCGAACCCGCACCCGCAGCCCGGAGAGCAAGGTGCTGGTGAGCATGTCGCTGAGTTGCTGCACGTCGACGCCATCGTTCTGCGGTTCGCGAACCACGCTCACAGGCCGGGCAGGCGTGATGACCTGCTGCAGTTCGTGGGATGACGAATGGGCAAAGCGCAACATGAAGGGATGCTTGATGGGCGAGCTGGCTTCGGCCGCCGCCGGGCTCCATTGGCGAAGTTTTTCGGTAAACAGCCACATCACCGTCTTGCCGGCATCGCGCACCTCGATCACCGAATGGGTCGTGCCCTTCAACATCACCGCCAACAGGGTCTCGATGCCACTGGCTTCAGCCAGGAAGCCGGTCATCTCCTGCAGCGATCCGCTGGCAGGCGTCGCAGCAGGCTGCAACTCACAGACGTCAACGTTCGGATAGTCGCTCGGCGCTTTGCCCAGCCGTTGGCAAGCCTCTTCCAACGAGTCGGCAGCGTGGGCGAGGACCGCCGCGCGGATCACCAGCAAGGGTTTGTCAGCGGCATCCGGTTGGTAACGACGCAGCGCGATCAGCCCCAGTCCTTCACCTTGCGTGATTGTGCTGCTCCGGGCGCGCTCGACCTCGATTTCAGCGCTGAAAAAACGCCCTGCGCCGAGCAGCAGCGTGGTGATGCCGTCGTTGAACCATTGCGGTGAGGCCAGCAGGGTTTGCCAGAACAGTCCCGCCGTGCCGACCAGGGTCTGATGGAAACCCTTGAAGTCAAAAATCTGCGCCGGGTAGCCGGACAACATGTTCGGCAGCATGGTTGCCACGTCCGTCACCTCGACGCCCGGTGCCGTACCTTGCGCCCGGGAGTAGAAGTTGTGGGCGCTGCTGTAGGCATTGCTGAAGCGCTCGCCGCCCATGTTGCAGCACATGACCATCGCAGTGCCGGGCGAACCGGCCACGCCTGGCAAACGTCGCAGCAGATGATTGACGCGATCGGTGATCAACAGCTTGAACGGGTCGACATGAGCCAATGGCTTGGGACCCATGCCAAAGCCATCGATATCGATAACGTGGTCTTGGGCGAGGAATTTCCCCAGCAACGGTTGACCGGGCGCCGGGGTGTAATCAACGAAGCGCCCATAAGGGAACATGACCGAGGGGGCGGCGGGTTGATCGAGTTGCTGTTGGAATGACTGCAAGGAACGGTGGCTGCCCAGCGCTGCTTCAGCCTCGACAATGGCAAGGTCGAGCATTACCACGCCACTGGCGCTCGCCGGGGCGGTCAGGGGGGCGGCAGAGTGGTTGTCGGGAATGTATTCATCCACCACCAGGTGCGCGTTGGCGCCGCCGAAACCAAAACTGGAGATGCCGATCCGGAGTGCGGATCGATGATCCTCCAGGGGCTGTACCTGCTGGGTGGCGAGTCGCAGGCAGGTCTCGTCGACCTTGGTGCTGGGGCGGTAACCGGGCTGCGGGGGAATGCCTTTATGGCGCAGTATCATCAAGGCTTTGGCGAGCGAGGCCCCTCCGGCAGCGGCCAGGGGATGGCCGATGACCGACTTGATCGAACCGATGATGATTTTCTTGCCGTCCGGACGATGGGGGGCAAAGAAGCTGTTGAGCGAGGCCAGCTCCGTTGCGTCCCCAAGCGGTGTACCGGTGCCGTGGGTCTCGATGTAGTCCACATCGCGTGGATCGAGGCCGCGATAGGCACGTTGGTAGGCCGAGTACTGGGCCTGTTTGCCTGGCGCAAACACCGAGCCTTCGGCGCCGTCGGCGGACATGCCCAAGGCGCGCAGCACGCCCAGGGGACGACGCTGCGCTGTCAGGGCCTGGGCGAGCGGTTCGACCAGAAAGGCCACGGCACATTCGCCCGGCACGATGCCGTCGGCGTCCTGGCCGAACGCTTCCATCCGCGCGCGGGCGGAAAAAGCCGTCAACTGCGAGAAACCCAGGAACAGCGCGGGTGGCAGCACGGTGTTGAGGGCCATGACAATCGCGTCGTCAGCCTGGCCACTGTTGACCAGCGCCTGGGCCATATCCAAGGCATAGGGGAACGAACTGCACGCGGTGTCTACCGACAACGCCGGCCCACCCAAGGCAAAGGCTGCCGCCAGTTCTGCCACTTGCTCACCCGGTGTAAAGCCCGACGGCGTGTCGGTTTTTCCGGATACGCCGGTGACGAAATAGCTCTCGTCGCTCCAGGAGGTCGCAACCACCAGCGCGGTGCGCTCCCTGCTCAGCGCCGAGCCCTGTCCGGCGAGTTGGGTGAGCAGTGTCTGGAGCACTTTCTTGCCGATGGCGACCTGTCGTCCTTCGTGCCGTGACGGGGTCGAGGCGTCATCGGTCAGGCAAAAAGCGCTGTCCAGGTACGTGCGATCCTTCTCGCCGGCCTTGGTTGAATAGATCGACGCCTTGTCCAATTCCCAACGTGTCGGCATGGATTCGATCGGTGCGATCTGCCCTTGCCAGAGCAACTGCCAAAGCGCGTCCGTGGACGGCGCCCCCGGAAACTCGCCCGCCATCGCGCTGAAGCAGAAATCGCCCATTGTTGTTACTGCGCCACTCATACCTGTCTCCCTGATCGCCAAAATGCTGGGTGACCTGTTCGATCACCCGGATTCCATTCCTGTTGCTGCTGGGCTCAGCTCAACCTGGCCAGCAGCGACAAGGCATCTTGAGGAGTGCGACGGGACATCAGCGCTTCACCGGCAAACTCGCTGGCAGAGCACTGTTGCGCCATGGATTGGCAGAGCGCCTCGCGGGCAAAGCCGTTGAGGCCCAGTTGTGCGAACGGCGTCTGGATGTCGATCGACTGCGCTGCGTCCGGGATCAACGGAGACAGGGCATTGAGCAGCAGGTTTTCTTCCTGCCCCTGAGTGTCCGTCGTGGCAGGTGAAGGCTCGACGCCAGGCGCTGCCTGCGGTGTTGGATCGGCCAGGGCGGCTTGAATCAGGGCAATGGTTGCCTGCGGGAGCTTGGCGTTGGCCAGCTCGGAACTGTGCGCCTTGAGTTGTGGCCACATGGCGACTACCGACTCCAGGAAGTCCAACTGCACCAGCGAATCAAGGCCCAGGCTTTCATAGCTTTGTGACGGGTCGATCTGCTCAACCGTAAAGCCGGTGATGGCCGCGAGTTGGTCGAGCACCCATGCTTGGACATCCACCGTGGGTGCCTGCGGATCGGCTTCAAGCCGTGCCAGCAAGGCGGTCGGGGTAGGGGCATCGAAGAGCTGCGAGGTGAGGTCTTTCTTTTCCGGGAAGTGCTGGGCCAGGGATTCGAAAATATCGACCAGCCCCAGCGAGTCGATCCCCAGGCTCTCGAAGCTCTGATCGAAGTCGATCTGTTGCGGCTGGAAGCCGGTGACCGTGCTGATTTCGGCACGCAACCATTGCCCGTAGTTAAGTGCATCTGTCTCTTCGACGGCTTCGACGACAGGCGCCGGCGCCAGTATGGTCGGGTTCAAGTGCACCGGCTCCAGCACGGGAACACTCTGGTTGACAGCTGCTTCGGTCCCATTGGCATAAACGCCTTCAAGGACTTGTTGATGAGCATTGAAATAATGCGCAGTGACTGTTTCAGCCTGTTCCAGGAGTCGCAGCAATATTGCTTCTTTGGCGACATTGGATTCGCACAGTGAATCAATAATCTTTTCAGAAAGAGAGAAATAGCTATGGGCTATTCTCCCATTGGATACGATGAATTCCTGCACAACATCGTTAAGTTGCAAGCGCATAAAGTTCTCCTAACCAAGTCGGTCGATATTTCTATAAGTAAGAAAGATCAAAAATCATGGCCCAGGGCAGGGCCTTGTTTATATCAAATCATCAAACTGGCAGTAGCCATGGAGCGACTTAAAGTTGGAGTTCCACTGCGTCGGTCTCGCAAGTTATTGTTTTCCTGGCGCCCTTGAGCAACCCGGACCTTACGTTCAGATACGTCATCAGCGTTATTGCATCGGCGCCGAGGAAAGCGATATAGCCGTCAGGACGAATCAGCATCATCGTGCCTTCCTTGGCGTGATAGCGCTTATGCAGTCGCCAGTCGGGGTCCAGCAACGTCGAATGCCAAGCCGGCAGGCCGGCGCTGCTCAGGGCGTCGATCACGCAGTAGGCCTTGATGCCTGGGTAGTCCTGTTCCACCGACTTGGCCAGCGTGTAGTAGCCTGGCAACAATGGCGAAAACTGATCGGCCGCGCTGAAAATCAACAGCGTGAATGTCCCGTGGAACAAGTCGATCAAGCGTTTTGTCGGCATCCCTTGCAGTTGCCACAGTTCGACATCGGGCGCCAGTTGCCCGGCGCGAGGCGCTGCGGTCTGGAACTCGGGTTTTTTCCCTTTCTTGCTCCAGTTCTTGCGCTGCTTCTTCGTCAGCGATTCTTGGATGTAGTCACTTTTCTCATAGTGATATTGATGACCGGAAATCATCGACGGCAGTTTGCGCTGGACCTTTTTGCGGTTGCTCAACAGCGGCAGGACGTTGTCGCGCAGCCACACCAGGGCGCGACGCCGGACCGTAATCAGCCCCGTCAGCCGGTGTGCGGTGTTCTCGACTTCCAGGGCAACCGGGTAGCGCTCTTCGTTGTAGCTGTCGAGCAAGGACGGATTCGCCAGGCCCTGATCGACATAGGCCATTTTCCAGGCCAGGTTATAGGCCTCGGAAACCCCCAGGTTCATCCACTGCCCACCGATGGGGCTGCCGATATGCGCCGAATCCCCCAGCAGGAACACGGAACCTTGTTGCATCGATTGCACGCGGCGATGCTGGAAAGAGGCGATGGTGGTCGATGAAATGTTGGACAGCGTCATCTTTTGCCCGCGCCCTTCGCACAAGCGCTGGAAGTTCTCCAGGCTCAAGGACGGGCGCTCGCCTTCTGGTGGCAGGTTGTAGGGCATTTCGATGAACAGCCGATAACGCGATTGAGCGCTGATCGGTGCAACGGCCACATAACCGTCCTGCGCACCCAGGAAGAATGCGCCCTCATCCTTGCTTCCGGACCACTCGATATCGGCATCGGCGAGCATGAAGAAGCGGTCGTAGGACGAGCCTTCGAACGTCATGTCCAGGCGTTTTCTGATGTTGCTGCGAGCACCGTCGCACGCGGCCACCCAACGACTGGTGAAGTGTTCGTCGGTGCCGTCGGCATGCTTGAGCGTCACGCGCACCGAACCCGGCTGGTTTTCGATGTCCACCAGTTCGGTATTCCATTCCACCTCGGCGCCCAGCTCCCTGAGCCGCTCCAGGAGAATTTTCTCCGTTTGCGGCTGTGGCAGGCTCAGGAGCAGGGGATAGGGCGCGTCCAGGTAGGAGAAGTTGTAGTTCAGCACCCGCTTGGCGTTCGACTGCACCGAAAACTGGTTGATCGTGAAGCCGTCGCTGATGGCTTGTTCGGCAACGCCCAGGTCCCGAAAGATTTCCAGGGTCCGGGAGTGGATAGCCATCGCCTTGGTCGCCGTCGAGGGGCCGGCGTTCCTTTCAATGATGCGGAACGACACGCCCCATTTCTTCAACAGGATTGCCAGGGACAGGCCAACAGGACCGGCTCCGACGATCATGACGGTCGGGGCGCTGCCAGGGCGCTTGAAATGATTGGGGGCCAACGTGCTCAGAGTGTTCATCGATCAGTACCAGTTTCTGTAGAAGGGAGAGTTGGCAATGCCGAGCAGGGCGTCGTCGCCCGATGAGTCGCCGTAGGCATAAATGTAAAAATCATCAAGGTTGCTCAAGCAGCCCTTGAGCCGCGTGACTTTCTCTCGCTCTACACAGTTGGTACCGGATATCCCGCCGGTCAGCTTGTTCTTTGCCGTTGCCAGGCGGGTGCCGCACACATAGTCAAAACCTGCGGCCTGGCCCCAGGGGATCAGGTAGTTTTCCGGCGAATTGCTCACCAGCGCGGTGACGTGCCCCATGGACTGATGCCATTGCAGCCGCCGCAACGCCTCGGGCCTGAGCCAGAGCGGCAGCAGCTCGCTGATGAAGTACTTGGCATGTTCGCGCTCTTGCTCCACCGACAGGCCGCCCAGGTAGCAGGCGATGAACGCCAGCCGTGCTTGCATCAGTGGGGTGATGCCGACGATCACGCTGAGCATCTTGGGCAGCAGGGGAATGATCCGCAGCCAGAACGAGCGGGTGCCCACGATAAAGCGCATGTAGCGCCAGAACGTGTGCCGGTCGGTCAATGTGCCGTCGAAGTCGAAAACGGCCAGGACCGGTTGTGTGCTGTTAGCGTGCATGGGCCTCTTCCTTGAGAGAAGTAATCTCGATGGTCTTGGGCAGCTTGAAGCCCGATAGGTAGCGCGAAAGCAGGGTGGACAGTGCGTTCTGGGTCAGCTCGCCGGTCCCTTCGACGCTCAGGTGCAGCACGTTGACTTCCTTGTGGTCCGGGACGATATAGGCCTTGGCGCGCACCACGTCGGGGTGCTTGAGGGCGACGGATTCGATTTCCACCAGGTCGACCATCTGCGCCTTGATCTTCGAGATTCGCAGGCGCTGGCAATAGAAAAACACATGGCCATCGTCGTCCTGCCAGACCAGGTCACCGCTGTGGAACCAGCCATCGCGGAAGAACCGCGCATTGGTGTCCTCGGCATCGTTATAGCCGTCGATCACCATCGCGCCACGTATCAGCAATTCGCCGATACGCCCAGGCGCTACGTCCCGGCCCTGGGCATCGACGATGCGCAGTTCCACGCCGCTGATCGGCTGGCCCATGGCGCCACGGTGGACCGTACCAATCGAGCTCTGGACGATTACGGGCATGCTTTCGGTCAAGCCATAGCCCTGCAGCACCGGATTGCACCCCAGCAACTTCCCCAGCTTCTCGGCTTCATCGGCCGGCAGGTGGCTGCCCCCCGAGTAAATCATCAACTGCGGGTGCAACGGCAGGAGCGCACCTTTGCGTTTGGCCAGGCGCGTATTGAAGTAGCGAATGACATCGGGCACCAGGCAGGCAAAGGTGACCTGATGCTCGGACAGGACTTCAGCGAGGTCTCGGTTGAGCAGGGTGTTGGTCATCAGCAGGGTGGCGCCCACGCTCAAGGGAAACACCATCATCACGGACAGGCCGAAGATGGCATACAGTGGCAACGTCACCAGATGAACGGAGCCGACGCCTTGCAGATGAAAGTGCTCATGCAGCCCGTCGCTCGATTGCGTCAGGTCGAGATATCGGTGAGAAACAGCCAGGGGCCTGCCGATGCCTCGATAGGTGAATTGGACCGAGACGACCGGATTACCCTCGGGCAGCAACAAGGGTTCGACCTGGCAAGGCAGTTGAGAGATGGCCGTTGCGTTGGCGGGCAGGGACGATGACGGTTCGCTCCCCAGCACCAGGGAGTGCCTGACACCGTTGTCAGCCTGGAACACCTCACTGTGTTGCACCCATAGCGTTTCGGTCGTGACCACGAGCGTCGGCCTGGCGAGGCTGACGACACTGGCCATTTCGAAAGGGGTCAACTTGTAGTTGAGGATGACCGGAATGGCGCCTCGCCCGATGATCGCCAAGTAGTAAGCGATGAATGCCACCCCATTGGGCAGCACCAGCGCTACTTTGTCGCCAGGCAATACACCAAGCGCTGTAAGAGCGCCATTGCATTGTTCAGCCTTGATGTGCAACTCGCGGTAAGTAACGGTATCTTCTTCCGTGTCCAGATGCCGAATAGCAACTTGCTCGGGAAACGATTCCGAAAAACCGACAAAGCGATGCAGAAAACCTTCTTTATATGAAAGGCTTTTCATTTACCAACCTCTCTCAATCCTTGGATATATGGCTAGTCAAAAAAAGTACTACAGAGGCAGGCTATATATGAATTGTTTCAATTAAGCATCTGTGTAGTTGTTATTCCGATACCAATCCAGGGTATCGGTCAGGGTTTCAGCAACAGGGCGGAACTTGCACTCCAATTCTCTTGAGCTTTTGTTATGGCTGAAATGAGTGCGGCCTTGTTCTTGCTCCATGAGCTTGACCGTGGAGGTACTGATGAGCACCGGCTTTTTTGTGATCCGGTAGTAACCTTCATAGATAAGCGCGATGATTCGCAGCATGAACAGAGGCACTTTTCGCTCTGGGGCTTTTATGCCACTGACGCTGGACAGCGCCTGGAAAATGCTCTTCATGTCCATGTGATTGCCGGCGGCCAGGTAGCGCTCTCCGGACCTGCCACGGGTGATGGCCGCGATTTGATGCTCGGCCACATCCCGGGCATCGACAACGGAAAAGCTTCCGGGGAGTACACCGGGCAATTTCTGACCGACAAAGTCGAGCAGGAACTGTCCTGAGGAAGTAGGGCCGATATCGCCGGGGCCGAACATCCACCCTGGCAGGACCATGGCGATAAACATGTCCGGGTGCTGCGCCAGGAATTGCTGGACCTTCTGTTCGGACAATATTTTGCTCAAGTAATAATCGTCAGCCTCCAATTCACTGCGAGACATGGTTTCATCGATCACTTGATCCCGATTGCCCTTCAATACGGCAATGGAGGAGGTGTGGACCGCACGACGGATACCGGCGTCATAAGCGGCTTGCAACAAGCGCTCGGTGCCGGTCACATTGGTGTCATACAGTTTTTGCCAATGTTTCCCGCCTTTGTAACTGTCGCGGAAATAGGCCGCCGTATGAAACAGGGCGTCACAGCCTTGCAGGGCATGGGCGAAGGCCTCGACATTAAGCATGTCGCCTTCGACGAACTCCACAGGCAGGCTGCCGAACTGTTTCCTGGCTTTCTCTACGGAACGAACCAACGCTTTTACTTTGATGTTCCGCTTTAACAGCGCACGAACGACATTATTCCCGAGCAGGCCAGTAGCGCCTGTAACGAAGGCATATTCCATTAAAATCCCGCTCCTGTGAGGTGACCTGGCATTGCATCGAGAGCGGTGTCACTGACTCGATGCGCTGATCAGGCGTTGGGCTCCACCAACGGCGCAAGTAAAAACCATTCGGTATCTGAAAATCAAGTGGTATTTCGTCGGATTGACGAGCTGATGGCTCTGCATCGGGCTTCGTGCAGGTTTTTTCAGGTTCTGGTGCATGCTCGAGGGCAGGAAAATATCCGCTTTGAGCCGCTCAAAGGGACGGCAAGGGCTCATCGAGGGGCGCGAAACGAAGACTGTGAGTCACGCCTATCCGGCAAAAACTGGGGCCGGTAGCCCCATCTAGGGGGCCTTTGCGGCTGTTCCAACTACATGGCACATACATGGCATTTTTTGAAAGTTAAAATGTAAATGATTGAACAAGGCGCGTATAAGATATGATGGCGAAAACGGGTTCCGTACAGTGAGTAATCGATTCGTTGCATTCAGTCACACATAGCTATCTTGTTTGGCCAAAGGAGCCGAGGGCGTGATTAAAAAGAGACTAGGTCGAGAAGAGAGCCAGCAAGTAACAAGAGACAAATTGTTCGACACAGCCACTGAGCTGATGATCCGCAAGGGCTTTCATGCCGCCAGCGTCAACGTTATCGCCGAAGAGGCGGGCTTTTCCAAAGGCGCTTTTTTCTCAAATTTCTCAAGTAAATCGGACTTGCTGCTGCAATTGACTCAACGCTTCAAGCGAGTTGAGATCGAGCGACTGAGTACGACCCTGGCATCGGGATATTCGGCGGAACAGTTGAGCCACGGCTTGAATGCCTATATCGATACGCTGAAGAACAATACCCGCTGTGCGATCCTCGATGCCGAGTTGCAATTGATCGCCTTGCGCGATGAAGAATTCTCGCCGCATTACTACGACTTGCATGAGGAAAACAGCGAGGCCTTGGGCAAGTTGATTACCATCATATTCAATCATGCCGGCAAGAAGCCGCCGCTGGCCTACGCCGCGCTTGCCAAGACCTTCACCGCCCTGGCGGAAGGCCTGATATTGCAAGGGCATAAAGACCCAGCTGTTGAAATCAAGCTGGTGCTGAACTCGCTCATCCAGACCGCAGAGCCTCTATAAGTCCCTGGCGTTATCGTTATTGGCCCAGCAATCGGCAATGCCATGGGCCTGGAAGGTCTTGAAGTTATCCGGGATGCACCGCAAGGTTTGACTGAACGCATGGATGGGTCTTTAGTTGTGCAATACAACTAATGGCTCGTTGCGTCCGAGGTCCCCCCGTGAACCAGTGCCCACCAGACCTGATTGAAAAAATCCGTTCGGCGTCGCGTCTCATGGTGCGGGAGCTGGGGTTCATGCACGCCACGCTGGCTGCGACGGGTTATCCGCCGTCGTCGGTGCACACAATAGTCGAACTCGGCAATCGCCAATCCCTGACGGCGGGTGAGCTTGTCGAGCTGCTTGGCTTGGAAAAATCCAGCGTAAGCCGGATGGTTCGCAAGCTCGTCGAGGCCGGTGAGATTGAAGAAATTGCCCATGAACAGGATGCCCGAGCCAAGCGACTGCGGCTCACCGCGCAGGGGCAAAAGACCCTTCGAGCCATCGATGCTTTCGCCACCCAACAGGTTGTCGCGGCCATGTCTCACTTATCCAGCGAGCAATGTCAGACCGTGAGCGAGGGGATTGCCAGCTATGCCGTTGCGCTGCACGCTCATCGACTCGGTACGGAGCCGCCTGCGCCGGCGCAGTTGGAGATTGCCCGGGGCTACCGTCCAGGCGTGATTGGCCGCATTGTGCAAATGCATGCGGACTATTACTCCAGGCATTCGAACTTCGGCCAGTTGTTCGAAAGCCTGGTGGCATCGGACATGGCGCAACTGATGGGGCGTTTGCACAACCCGCGCAATGAGGTCTGGTCGGCCCTGGATGGCGAACGCGTGGTCGGTTCGATTGCCATCGACGGAGAAGGAGAGGACGGCAGTGCGGTACTGCGTTGCTTCATCCTGGATGATTCGGCACGAGGCAAGGGCGCCGGCAGACGCCTGTTGGCTGAAGCGATGAAGTTCTGTGACGAGTGGGGCTTCAGTTCAACGAGCCTCTGGACGTTCCAGGGGCTCGATGCTGCCCGCAAGCTGTACGAGGATTTCGGTTTCAAGTTGGAACGGGAGCAAGAAGGACAGCAATGGGGGCGACCCGTCACGGAACAGTGTTTTGTACGACCGGGCCCAGCTGTCTCGCCAATTTGAATCGGCTGATACTCCCAGGCGGGGTGGGAGTTTCGGCCTATGTCACCGGCAATGGGATTAAGCCTGCGTGGGCAGATTCGCGCAAAACCCCGACAGTCCCAGCAAGCCTGCGAAAGCCCGGCAGTCGCCGTTGCGAGAAAGTGAAGCCGTCGATAACGACAGCGCCCACGGGCGCCGGGCCGGCGAATGTCTCGGCGGCCCGCTCACGCAGGAGAGCGATCATGACCGATATCCAACACAGCATTCCCCAGGAAGTCGAAGGCAAGGTGGCACTGGTCACCGGAGCCGCCAGTGGCATCGGCAAGGCCATCGCGTTGTTGCTGCACGCCCGCGGCGCCAACGTGGTCGCGGAAGACATCAACCCCGCCGTCCATGAGCTGGCCCGTCCCGGGCTGGTGCCGCTGGAGGCCGACATCACCGAGGATGGCGCTGCCGAGCGCGCCGTCGGCCTGGCCGTCGAGCAGTTCGGTCGGCTGGACATCCTGGTCAACAATGCCGGGATCATCATCAACAAGCGGGTGATCGACATGACGCGCCAGGACTGGGAGCGCATCCAGGCGGTCAACGCCACCGCGGCCTTCCTGCATTCACGCGAAGCGGTCAAGGCGATGATGCCGAACAAGTCGGGGGCCATCGTCAACATAGCGTCCTACGCGTCCTATTTTGCCTTCCCGACCATTGCCGCTTATACCGCCTCCAAGGGTGCCCTGGCACAACTGACGCGGACCCTGGCGCTGGAAGTCATCGAGGATGGTATTCGCGTCAATGCGGTCGGCGTTGGCGATGTGGTCACCAACATCCTTAATGACGTGGTCGAGGACGGCCCGGCGTTCCTTGCCCAGCATGGTGAAGCCGCGCCTATTGGCCGAGCCGCACAGCCGGAAGAAATTGCCGAGGTGGTTGCGTTCCTTGCGTCGGACCGTGCCAGCTTTATCGTCGGTTCGGTGGTCATGGCGGATGGTGGCATGACGGTCACTGCTGGCTGAGTCAAGAAAAAGGCGCTTATCCCATGAAAGGGTAAGCGCTAATGCCGATCAGTTAAGCCTCAACCCCGTGGGAGCAAGCTTTGCTCCCACAGGTTTTGTGTCATGTGATCCTTAGCTGACTGGCATTAGCCCGGGTGCCTCATTTATCTGAATGAACCAACCCGGATACAAACACTTGGTAGCGGCTGGGAAAAAATCAGTTGCAGCGCCACAGCTCCCTGTGGCGAGGGAGCTTGCTCCCGCTGGGGCGCGAAGCGGCCCTAAAACCTGAATCCCGGTTATGCCAGACTCAATGGTGTCGCCAGCCTTGGGCCTGCTGCGCAGTCCAGCGGGAGCAAGCTCCCTCGCCACAAAAGCGGCCCTTGCTCCTACAGGTTTTGTGTCATGTGATCCTTAACTGACTGGCATTAGCCCGGGTGCCTCATCTATCTGAATGAATCAACCCGGATACAAACACTTGGTAGCAGGCTGGGGAAAAATCAGTTGCAGCGCCACAGCCCCCTGTGGCGAGGGAGCTTGCTCCCGCTGGGGCGCGAAGCGGCCCTAAAACCTGAATCCCGGTTATGCCAGACTCAATGGTGTCGCCAGCCTTGGGCCTGCTGCGCAGTCCAGCGGGAGCAAGCTCCCTCGCCACAAAAGCGGCCCTTGCTCCCACAGGTTTTGTGTCGTGTGATCCTTGACTGACTGGCATTAGCCCGGGTGCCTCATTTATCTGAATGAATCAACCCGGATACAAACACTTGGTAGCGGCTGGGAAAAAATCAGTTGCAGCGCCACAGCTCCCTGTGGCGAGGGAGCTTGCTCCCGCTGGGGCGCGAAGCGGCCCTGGCGCCTAATGCCGATCAGTTAAGCCTCAAACCCGTGTGATCCTTAACTGACTGGCATTAGGGTAAGCACCGTTTTTTTGCCTTTGTCTTGAGTGCTTGTTCAGAGTTGCACCCGACGAAGCCTGCCGTTTAACGGCACCACGCTTCCATCTGGTGTAGGCAGTGGTCGCCCGAGCAGCCCCATGCCTTCGCTGACCAGTACCGCGTCCGGTAACAGGCACAGGTTGGAAGGGGTGTCCAGGTCGCGGGCGAGCACCGTGACCTGGGCGGTTTGCAAGTCGCAGCTCAGCAGCCGCCCACTGAACCGGGTAAAGCCGCCATGCAGGGGTTCGCCGTTCCAGTCGGGAAGCAGCGGTTGTTGCAGGCGCTCGCAGAGTTCCAGCACCAGCAGTTGGCCGTTGGGGCGCAGCGCCAGCCCGGTGGGCAGTTGCAGGCCGCGAATCAGGATGTCGATCCTGGCGCTGCCCGGCCAGACCCGGATCACCTGGCCGGCCTTCTCGGCAAAGTCGATGCCCTTGCGGCTCGGGTCGCCGTGCAGTTCGCCCGAGAACAGGCTGATCAGCACGGCGTCTGTCGCCGGTTCGTACACCAGGGTCACGGGAACGGCTTCCTGGCCTTGATCCAGTTCGGGCAGCTGGGCCAGCACGCGCTCCTCTTGGCCTGTGATGAACTCCACCAACTGATTGGTATCGGGCTTGACGGCCAGCCAGCTGTGGCGGGTCGGGTGGTAGCACAGCGCATTCAGGTTGCCACGGCTATGGAACACTGGCTCGGGCGGTGTGAATTGCAGGTCCAGCAGTTTGGAACCGGCGACGTAATCGGTCTGGCTGACCAGGCAGCGTCCGTCACCGCAGGCGATGTCCGACACCCCCATGATTTCATCACGCAGCATGCGCGCCTGCATGTTCATGGCGCGAAAGCCTTGCGCCAATGTTTCGCGGGGCAGGTAGGTGCCGGGCCGCTGCGGATCCGGTCGCAGTCGACTGATACGGCCGCTGAAGGGTTGGTCGGGCAACCCCGAGCCTGCTTCGGTCAGCAGCAGGCTGCCATCGGCTTGCAGGCAGAGGCCGCGAGGGTTCAGCAGGTCCTCGGCGACCAGGGTGCCGGGGCGCAGGTTTTCCCCGGGGTGCGCGGGGATCTGAAGGGGAACGGGCATAGGCTCTCTCCGTGATTGAGCAGGGGATACGGTCATTGCGGCGGCTGCCACGGTTCACCGGTGAGATAGGCCCGCAGCAACGCCCGTTGGCAGGGCGACATCGAGCGCACCACGGGCATGAACAGCGTGGTGCCTTTGTAGGCGTCCGAGGTGCGGGCGAGGATAGGGTTCTTGGCGCCCATGACGGCGTCGGGCTGATTCAGCGGGATATAGCGCGACATGGCGGGGAACGCCAGGTAGTGAAAACGCAGCACGTTGGGGTACATCAGCGGCCAGGTGATGGTGGTGCCCTGGGGAATGCCGAAGTCGGTCTGGGCGTATTTGCGAAAGTTGGTGAAGTAGGCACTGCTGTCGAGGCCATTGGCCGTGCAGGTCAGGGCGACGAAACCCGCTTGAGCGGCGCTGCCCGGCTTGAGGGTGACCGGGAAACTGACGGAAAGCTGGCCACTGTCGACGGTCAACGAATCAGGGAAGTCGAGGAAGTCCCAGTATTGCGGTTGATCATAGACCGCGGGGGCCGCCGCCTGCAGGCCAATTTCGGTGGTGCTGGGGACCGCTCCGCCCAGGTACCTGACCTGAAGGGTGATCGACAGGCCGTTGGGGTAGTCCTCCAGGTAGACGTTGCGTTGGTCGGCATAGATCCGATAGGTCGACTCGGTGGCCTGCAATGTGGTGCCGGCGACCTTGCCCGGTGCGTTGATCGCCAAGGCAGAGGTCCGTACTGCCTGTAGCTGGTCGGCGGTCAGGGGCAGGTCGACGATGCCGCCATACACGTAGTAATCGAATAAAAAGCGGCTGGTCGGCTCCAGGGTCGTCAGGGTGGTGGAGCCGGCGCTGATGGTCACGGTCCCGTAATTGGCGTTGGGGCCGATCGGGCTGGTGATATCGTCCCTGACGGCCCGGAAGGTTTCCTTCGGAATGACGTTCACCATGTCGATGCTCAGGTAACCGGTGTTGTCCAGGTCGGCATAGCCGGCATTGCCGGTACTCTGGTTGACCAGTTGCCGGCCCGGCTGGCAGTTCAGCGGCTCATCGGCGAAGGCCGGGGCCAGTGTGCCGATGACCCGGCCGATGCTCGGGTTGGGCGTGTACCGGCCGGCGGCATAGTCGGCGTCCAGTTGTTCGGTGGTCATCGTGGGGCACATTTCGAACATGACGAAACGCAGGACGATGCCCGTCGCTCCCGGTGCCTGAATGATCGAGCGCAGGCCGCTGCTGTTCTGGTTCCAACTGACAATGCTGCTCAAGGGGAAGGTCAGTTGAAATGTACCGCTGGCGTGGAAAGAGCCCGGCGCATCCATTTTCGCCGGCAGCAGCACACGTCCCGCCACGTCGAAACTGCTGCACACGGTGTCGCTGCGGATCAGCAATTGGATGTTGTCGTTGCCACCGATTTGCAGGCCACCGACGAAGATTTGGGTGGTCGTCGAGGAGGTGGGGTTCAGGTCCACCATCATCGGTCCGGAAACGGGCCCCTGGCCGGTCACCGGGTCCACCGAACCGAGCAGGTAGACGGGCTGGCCCACCAGGTCGCCGGTGGTGTTGATGCTGCCGGGGATGCCCTGGGAGCTGATCAGGGCGTTCTGCATGTCGACGATATGCTGCCCATAGTGATTCCAGCCCCCGGCGGTGTAGTAGTTGCCGGTGGGGGCATTGATCATGTTGTTCAACTGGTCGTCGGTGTAGGACTCGGCGCTCGGTGCCAGGGTCGAAGTGGTCAGGTCGAAGAGCGGCCAGTCGTCGTTGCCACCGTAGGGAATGGTCGGGGAGTTGTTCGGCAGGCTGACGTCCGTGCGGATGCCGCCCCAGAAATTCAGCCGTGGTCCGTTCAGGATGCTCATGATTTATTCCTCGTCCTTGATGGTTTTGCCGACAGGCGAATTGGCGAATTTGAACAGGTAGGAGTAGTCGGATTTGTAGGGGCTCTTGACCGGAGTCGCCATGGAGTGGCAATTCATGCAGCTGCTGTTGGGCTGGATGTAGCTTTCCATGGTCACGTTGGCCGAAAGGGCGGGGGTCGGCTGGCCCAGTGGATTACTGGGGTTGTCCGGCATCAGCGGGCGCTGGGTGGTGATGAGTTGGTAGTACTTCAGCACGCTGCGTTGCAGGTCCGGGTCGCTGCGGTAACGGGCGTTGACCTCGTTGGTGATCTCGGCGATCGGGGTGTACCGGTTCAACGGGTTCGGGGTCTGGAAGGTGGTGCCAGGCTTGGGCACGCAGACCAGGTGCGCGCCCTGGGTCTGCCAGTCGCAGGGTGACTGGTTGAGCGTGGCTGCCGGGGCGTTGGCGTTGAAGTAGGAATAGGCCGTGCCGGAGGCCGGCTGGTCGACCCATACACCGTTCACCAGCGTTTTGGGCGGAACGTTGTCGATCTGCTCGAAGGTCGACCAGATCCACTGCGGATAGCCGTTCACCTTGGTGATGACGTGCAGCCCCACCAGGCCCAGATAGGCCTCGGTGACGCCGGTGCGCTGGCCTTGGTCGTCGAACGTGGCCACGCGCGCAAGCATGGTCAGGTAGCGGCTGGCATTGTCATTGGGGGTGAGGATGCGCCAGCTCGATTTGACCTCGATGACCCCATAGGGAAAGTTGATGTTGTTGGCTTTGGAAACCACATCGGCGTTATAGAACTGGTTGGCGACGATGTAGTTGTAGGAGGTCTCGTTGGCCGAGATGTCGTAGTAGGTCGGGTTGCCGGCCTGGTCGATCAGCCAGCCGCCGACGGCCTGGTCGACGGCATTCACCTGGGAGCTGTTCTTCAGCGCGGCGATGTTGATAATGCCCAGGCTCTTGGCAAGCTGCGGGGTGTTCCAGGGGCCTGGATCGGCCCCCCGTGGCAGGAAGGTTTCTTCCACGGTCTTGTAGGTCTGCCAGACGGTGTAGCCAGGATCTCCCGGTTGTTTGCTGCAGTCGGGATCACCGCGCTGCCCCGCCTGGGCGGGCCAGTTCACGGCGATGAACAACTGCCAGCTGTATTGATCGAACAGGTCCTGGCTGGCGTTGGCCGCCGGCGCCGTGCTGGGGGGCTGGCAATTCAGGTTCGAGGCCTGCGTCCGTGGCATGGCTTGTTCCTGGGATTGTTCCAGGGCCAGGGCCGGAAGACTGGCCAGACCCAGTAGCACCAGGGTGAAACGGAATGAAGTGTTCATGGCGATCCTTCGTCATTGGTCAGGGTTTGCGCTGCATGAGCTTGTTCCACTGCGCCTTTTGCCCGTTGCTCTGTGAAACCGGTGGCTCGAACAACTGGCAGGGCGGTGGGTTCGCCGGGCACATCGCAGCCACCTGCGCCCAGGTCTGGGCAGGGTCCGGTCTGGCGATGCGGAAGTTGGTGTAGTTCTGGCTGACGATGGGGGCATTGGCGACACTGCTGTCACCGGAGAAAAAGAACGATTGGGGCTGCCGGTAGGGCGGTTGCCCCGACATTTTTTTGTAGAAGGCATAACCGAACAGGATCGGACCTTGCGGCGAATCCAGGTCCAGGGCGTAGGCCTGCACGCTGCCATCCAGGTTTTTGCTGCGCGCGGCGCTGTAGGGCAGGTGCTGGATGAAGTCTTGCCGCGGTGGATGATTCATCGGCGAGAACATGCAGCAGGCCGGCATGTCCTTGGGGCGATCCTGCGGGTAGGTCAGGAAGTATGCCTTGTTGCCCAGGGACACGAAGGAGCAGGTGTAGTTGTTGTTCTTGATCGGAAAGATCGGCAGGCAGTACTTCTCATAGTGCTCCATCATCGCCCCGAAGCCGTCGCCATCGGCCGGGATATAGGCCGTGTCGTAATAGCTGGTCCCGCGAGAGACGGTGTAGTCCGCCGGGGTCAGGGTGGAAGGGGGATTGCTGTAGGGCGGCGGGTTTTTTTCGTAGTTGTGCATCACCCGGTACATGGTCCAATCGCTGATCCAGAACGCCGGGAAAAACGGATCGGAAGGGTCGCCCGGGGCACGTTTGGCGATGCAGTTGCCGTTCTGTTCGTTGCAGCCCTCGGTGTTGTGCACGCCCATGGTGAAGTAGACGGCACCGCTGTCCTGCTGGGCAAAAAGCCCCGGACTGAACAACAGGATCAGTAACAACAGTCGGCTCAAAATGCAGGCTTTCATATCGACACTCCTGTGCAGTGCCGGGCGGCGGGCTCGCCACCCGGTGATCCTGGGTGAAATCGTCAAAGGCCGTTGTAGTCACTCATGCTGAGTTTCTTGGGCGGATAGTTGAACTTCACCAGGCGCTTGGCCCACAGCTCCAGGACGGCGCGGCGGCTTTGGGACATGTCCCGGGTGATGGGCATCGCAAGGGTGCTCTGGTCCTGGTAATCCTTGCTGATCAGCAAGATCAATTGGTCGATTGCGCCCTCCACGCGCGTCCGGGAATTGAGCGGCATGAACTTGTTCATGATGGGGTACAGGTAATAGAAGGTCTGCAGGATCCTTGGATAAATGAACTTGTCCCACAGCAGCTCTGGAGCGTTTGTTTTCTCGTAGATGGCGTTCCAGGTGTCGATGAAGTCCTGTTGCAACTGCATGTCCAGTGGCAGCACCCGTATCGGTGCGAGGAAGTCGACGTAGGCCTGGGTGATCGGGAAGCTGAACGGAATGGCCGGTTTTTTGCCGTTCTCCTGCACGAAGAAGCGCAAGGTAGGGAAGCCTGGCGCCACTGCCCGGCAGCTTATCTGGGCGATGCCTTGGGCGTTGGTGGTGATGACGGCGTAGGAGTAATTGACGCTGCTGGCCTTCTTGTCCTGCAGTGTACCGGTGCCATTGAGGCCTTTGTCGAAGACCAGGCAGGGGCGCAGGTCGACGGCGACCGGCGTACCGGTCGCTCTGAGGAAGTCTTGGTACCCGATCGGGTTGCCTACGGGTTCGGGCACGTCCTGCAGTTCGGTCAGCCGGCGACCGCTGCCGGTGCTGCGATAGAGGGCGACCTTGGGGGCGTCGATGAACTGCGGCAGATTGGCTGTATTGTTGATACGGGCCGACGGGTTGTCGTAGAACAGCGTGAAATCGGCCGCATTACTGAAAGCCAGGTAGTAATTGCTGCTGGTCACCATGTAGGGGTTGCCGTACTCCGCGACATACAACGTGGTGTTGGCGGCCGGCTGACCATTTTTCTGCACCATGATGCTCAGCGTCTTGCGGTCACCGACATCGATGAAACTGCCGCTCTCGATGACTTCGGCGGTCCACGGTTGCTGGCCGGCGGCGATCCTCGGAGGGGTGGCCGGGAGGCGCTGTTGCAGCAGCAGAGGACCGGACTGCAGCAGTGCCTTGGCTTCGGGGTTGAGCGTGAGATCGAGGATGCCTGAGCGTAGCTCGAAAGCCGATTGCTGGTATTTATCGAAGCCGAAGCCGATCCCCGCCATGAACCGTCCCTTCTGGCGCACGCCCAACAGGTAGTCGCCGGCGTTGAATTTCTCAGGGACCAGGATGTCGGCTGCGGGGTCCACGGGATAACACGGGAACGTGTTACTCAGGTCCAGCGACAGGGTATTACCGTTGATCTGCGCCGAGATCACCCCTAATGGGACACTTTTCTTATCGTGGCCCGGTTGAACGACCGAGACTGGCTGGGTGGGTACCAGGCGCACCCCGGCGGGAGCGGTGGGGTATTCGTTGGCGAGCCACAGACCCAGCACCGCCGAGGTGCGGCTGTAGGCGGGGTTGAAGAAAATCTGGTTGACGTTGTTCAAGCCTTCCCTGTACAGATCACGCACTTTCGCCATGATGTCCGGGTGGTTGGAACGGGTGTTGGGGCGCTGCGTGTAATCGTTGAATACACCGTTCTTGTCGTAGCAGGTCAGGTAGGTTGAAAATCGGAACATGAGGCCCTGAGCCCCTTGCTGCGTCATCTGCTGCTGGAGGTTGGCCAGAAGACGCGAGTTGCCAATCGCCCATTCCAGGTTCTCCTTGGGAAAACAGGTCTGCCAGGTGGTGCTGATGTTCACCAGGCTACCCAGGGCTCCCCAATTGAAGTTCAGGAAACGGTCCATCATCCGATACTTGCGGTTGAGGGTCAGGCCGCAGGACGTATCCCCCAGCACCAGTTTGTCGAAATACAATGCCGTGAACGTGTTCTGCCATGGGCTGATATCCACGAAGCGCGCCGGGGTCGGGGCGGAGCTGCCCAGAGGGCTGCCGAGTAGGTGGTATTGCGCGCCGATCAGCGAATCCTGATCGATGTAGGTATTGGCCTGCAGCTCGCCACCGATGACGGTCGAGGTGGTTTTCCCGTAGTTCACCAGACCGCAACCGTTGTCACCGAACAGATCCCATTCGGCGGGCATGTACGGGTCATGCTTCGGATTGATATTGCCTGGCACTTGTTGCACATAGGTCGGCATGTCGGCCATGTACTGCGTCGAGAGAGCCCATGGCATCAGCCTGTCGGGGGCATTGTGGGGGTCGATGCCGAAGTGCTTCACGAACGGCCAGTTGATGTCCATGTTGACCGCGTCGTACAGCGGGAACATGTCATTGTTGTTGGCCGTTGGCGGGTTCCAGAACATCTCGCCGTTGAGGTAGATGCGGGGGAAATTCAATATGCTCATGTCGTGCTCTCCTTAGCGTTGCCACTGGGCGTGTTTCAGCGACCAGACAAAATCCAGTTTTTTGTAGCCGACGAAGGCCTTTTCCGGCAGCGGCGTAGTGGGGTAGGTGAGACCGCCTGAGGACGGGATGGCGAAACTGAACCAACCGTTGCTCTTCGAGTAGGCGGCGGTGCCGTGGCAAGCCAGGCAGGACGATGTGTCCTGGAATGCCGACTCCAACTGTGAGTTCGCCAGGACCTGGGTAATGGGCTGGTATTCCACGCCGATCAACTGGTACTTCGACAGCGCCGGGTTATTGGCCTGGAACTGGGCGTTGACCGGTATGGCACCCGCTGTCGGCCCGGTGCTGTTTGTCATCGGCGCAGGCGGGTAGTCCTTGTTCACGGTGTATTTGGGGTTGTTGAGGTTTTCGAAGGTGGTCCAGACCCAGTCGGGGTTCAGTTTGTTGACCACATGCAAACCGCTCAACGCCGCATAGCCGACCTTGTACCCGGTGCCCACGGCGTAGTAGGCCTGGGCCACGTAGTAGCCATCTTTTTCCAACTGCTTCTTGTAGTTCGCGTCCGTGCCGATCCATAGCCAGGCGGCTTTCAACTCCCAGGCCGTGGCCGGAAAGTTCAGGTTGCTCGTCAGGGCCTCTTGACCATCCACGTTGTAGACATTGGTTTTTACGATGTAGTCGTAGGTGTCCTGGCCCATCAGCAGTTGAAAGCGCACGACGTGACCTTGTTGTGTGGCAGGCACGGCGGCACCGCCCATGGCCAGGCTCAGGCCGTCGACCTGCTGTACGGCGTTGATGTTATGCAGGAGACGGTTCGGGTCTAGCCCCAGGGCTTTGGCTTGCCTGAGCACCTCGCCCGGTGGCTTCATGCGGCTGTCATACGAACCGGGGTTGGCGCCATTGGCCAGATAGACCTGATCGGAAGGCTTGAACAGCTCCCACTGACGGTTGTAACCCTTGGCGTCGGACTGGTTCAAACAGACGAACCAGTTCCAGGCCATGGTCTCGGGACTATTGTTGAACGCGGTCCGGGTCTGGTCGGCGTTGTATCCAAATTGCAGGAAGTTACCGCAATTGAAGTTGGTGGCGTTCTCGGCCTGGGCCAAACCGGCCAGGGCACTTAGAACAGTGATGGAAATGGCTCGCCGCATGGAAGCTCCTTGGCATTCGCCGTATCGGCATGAGGGTGCCCCCGGAAGTGTTCCAGGAGCAGTTGCTTCACCGCCGTCGCCGCAAGGTGCTGCGGCAGCGACAGATCACAATTGGTGATGAGCAGCGGGCCGGTCTTCTCGCTCGTGGGCAGCCGTCCGTGGCTGCCGCGGACCAGGCGGGTGTCCAGCGGAATCAGGTCCATGTAGTAGCGAAAGCCGAGCTTTTTCTGGAGGAGGCGGCGCGCCACTTTCAATGTCGGGAAGCGAATGGCCGGGTCGATGAACAGCTCGAGCGGGTCATAGCCTGGCTTGCGATGGATGTCCACGGTGCGGGCAAAGTCGGGAGCCTTGCGCTCGTCGAACCAGTAGTAATAATCGAACCAGTAACCGGGCGCGGCCACGGCCACCAGTTCGCCGCTGCGGGGATGATCCAGTTGCCAGGCCTGTTGTTCGGTTTTATCCAGCACCTGTTCGATGCCGGCCTGGCGTTGCAACAGCGCCTTGACGCGGGGGATGTCGCGCGCCTGCTTCACGTAGATGTGCGCGACCTGATGATCGGCCACCGCAAACGCTGCACTGGCACCGGGATCGAGCAACTCCCAGGTCAGCGATTGGCGGACCTGCAACAAGCCCTCGGCTCGTAACAACCGGTTGATGGAAACGGATTGGGTGACGGCTTCGATCCCGTATTCGGACAGCAGCATCACTGCCGCGCCTTGTGCTTGGGCAAAATCCAGTAGACGCCCGACTTCACCGTCGATGGCCCTTACCTCGTCGGCAATCGACGGGTGATCGGGCCCCAGGCGTTGCAGGCTGTAGTCGAGGTGGGGCAGGTAGATCAATTGCAGGTCGGGGCGGTTGAGCTGGAATTCGGCGATGGCGCAGTCGACGATCCAGCGGCTCGACGCGATGCCGGCCGCCGGTCCCCAGAAACTCGGAAAGGGAAACTCGCCGATCTGCTGTTCGATACGCTCATGCAACGAGGCCGGCGCCGAATACAGGCCGAACAGCTTGCGACCATCGGCCGGGTAGTGGGGCCGAGGGGTAATGGCGGCGTCCACGTCGGCATACATGTTGTACCACCAGAACAACTGGCTGCAGCGAAACCCGGGGTACTGGCGCTTGAGTGTCTGCCAGACCTTTTCCCCCTGGATCAGAGCATTGGGTTGCAGCCAGAAACGCACTTCGGCCTGATCGCGAAAATACCAGCCGTTGCCGACGATGCCGTGTTCCGACGGTGGTTGTCCGGTGAGGATCGAGGCCTGCACGGTCGAGGTGACCGCCGGGAACACTGGCTGCAGCGTGGCCATCTTGGCCGTTTTCAACAGGGCATTGATGCAGGGCGTCGCGGCACCCAACAGCGCGGGCGTCAGGCCGACCACGTTGATCAGCAGCAGCGGCTGGCGCGCAGGATCAGAGCGCATGGGCGTGGGCCTCCAGTGCCTGAGGTTGCAGCAAGCGGCGCTGTTGCAATTGATCCTCGACCCAATGCAACTCCGCCGCGATGCCCTGGAGTTGGGCATGCTCGGTCGTGGGCCGCAATTGGCTGGGCAGGACGCCCCAGCTGTAGGTTTCCACTTCCAGTACGGGGCGAAAATCCCCATGGTCGGCCAAAAAGTCGAAAGTCTGCGACAGGGCAAGCTGGCTGCCGCTGAGTTCGGGCAGCAGCAACTGCTCGCTGAACAGCGGAATGTGAAAGTGAATCCTCAGTTCGGGATGAGAGGCGCGGTTCTGCTCACAATCGTCCAGGGCCGCGGGGAGGTCGGCCCAGGCCGATAGCCGATCGTGCCCATCGCGAGCCTTCACTTGATGCAGGTAGGTGGGCTCGGCAAAACCGCTCAATGTCTTGAGCACCTGTTCGCGCCGGTGTTCGTCCTCAGGCAGGCGACAAATCAGTGCATTGGATAACTGGATCTTGCCGATGGGGACCCGGGCCCGACGCAATCGGTCCAGTGATTGATAGCAGTCTTCGAACATCACGGCCTGGTGGCAAACGTCAAAGCACAGCGCCAGGTGTTCATGGTGCGGGTCCGTGGCTTGCCAGTGGCGGAAGAAGGCGATGGCCTGGTCGGTGTTTTCCAGCACGCAATCGGGCTCCATCTCCAGGCAGACCACGATCTTCTTGCCCGTCTCCCGTTGCAGCCGGGCCAGCCCGGCAGTGAGCTCGCGCAGTTGCTGCTCGGCACGTTGTTGTAGCGTCGGGCTCCAGTGGGCGGCATAGCCCAGGGGCAGGCTGGAGATCACTCCCTGGGCACAGTCCGCTGGCAGGGCCTGGGCGAGAAATCGAGCCAGGTCCAGGCTGTACGCCAGCCGCTGCGGATCGGCCCAGCTGGGCAGGTAGACGTCGGCTTTCACCGCGCCCTGGTGAAATTGGCCGTAGGGAAACCCATTGAGTGAGGTCAGGCGTAGTCCGCTGCGTTGCAGCAGGTCGAGGAAATCCGCACGGGTCGACGCTTGTTGGAGTTCGGCGGCGGCGAGGGCGCTGATCCACAATCCACTGTCCTGCGTATCGAGCCCGCGCAGTGTGCGTACGGTCTGGAAATGCCGTTCGACGCAAGCGCATAGCCCGCCCAGGTCATGGGTCGGGTGAACGTTGCTGCAATAGCCGATCTGCGTGGCCGTCCAACCCGTGCGGGCGCTCATTTGATCACCGGTTCCTGGCCCCGCAGGGCGGAGTTGTCCTGCCATTGCCGCCGCTGATCGATGGGCAGGGGCGTGCTGACCAGGGCTTTGTCCAACTGGCCGCTCTGGGCGAAAAAGTCCACCGGGTTGTGGAACAGCACTTGTTCGACCTGGGCTTCACTGAAGCCTGCGGCTAACATTGCCTGGCCGGTCTTGGGCACCTTGAGCGGGTCGCTGATGCCCCAGTCGGCGGCGCTGTTGACCACCATTTTCTCCGTGCCGTACTGCTGCAGCAGCGCGACCATGCGTTGTTCCGACATCTTGGTGTTGGGGTAGATGGAGTGGCCGCGCCAGCAGTCGCTGTCCAGCACCAGGGGCAGGGTCAGTTCGTTGAGGTGGTCAATGATCACCAGATGTTCGGCAATGCCGACCTCGCGAATGACGGCGAGCGTGCGTTTGGTGCCACCAATCTTGTCGCGGTGCGGCGTGTGCACCAGCACCGGCAAATTGAATTGCTTGGCCAGCTCCAATTGCGCGGCGAGGAAGCGATCTTCTTCCGGGGTAATGTCGTCGTAGCCGATTTCACCCACCGCCACCACGCCGTCTTTCACCAGGTAGCGCGGGAGAATCTCCAGCACCTCATTGGCCACCGACAGGTCATTGGCCTCCTTGGGATTCAGGCCAATGGTGCAGAAGTGATGGATACCAAACATGCTGGCGCGAAAACGCTCCCAGCCCAACAGTGTGTCGAAGTAGTCGATGAAGCTGCCGACGCTGGTCCTGGCCTGGCCCTGCCAGAAGGCCGGCTCGATTACCCCGGTGATGCCGGCGGCCGCCATGTTCTGGTAATCGTCGGTGGTGCGGCTGACCATGTGGATATGCGGGTCAAAGTACTTGGGCATGGTGAATCCTCGTCAAAAAAAGCGGGGGGCGGTGGGGCATCAGTTCGGCGAAACGCCGCCCAGGTGCTCGTGCCATTGCGTCGGCAAGCGTTGTTGCTGGCCCAGGCCGGCCAGGCGCTGACGTTGCGCCGGGCTCAGCAGGTCGAAGGCAATGACGTGGGGCAGCCCGGCGGACACCGTTCGTTCGGCGGCGAGTTGTTCGTCCAGCAGGTCGAGGGCCAACTGGTTGAGGGTGACGCTTTGTCGTTGCGCCAGGCCGATCAGGCGTCGTACGTCGAGGCCCATGCCCAGCGCTTTCAGCACCAATTGGTTGAAGGCTTGTTCGTTGTAGTGACGCGATGGGTAGGCGGTGTCCAGGGCGAGGGCGGCGAACACCTGGCTGTTGCTGGTGCGCCCGGCCTGGCGTGCAAGCTCCACGCACGCTCCGCGACTATCGAGCCAATCGAGGGCTTTCAAGGTGGCGACCTTTTCCTGGTCGTCGCCCCACAGGAACAATTGGTGCAGCAGGGGGACTTGCCCGGCGGCGGGCTGCTGTTCCAGCACCTGGGCCAGCAGCAACGCTCGCGCCAGTTGGACGTTGCTCCAGCCATCGCCACCGGGTTGCGCACGCTCCTTGAGGTTGCGCTTGCATTGGCTGCTCATGAGCGCCGCGGTGTTGGCGTCCGGGCTTAGGGCAAGCTGTTCCTCTGCCTGATGCCACCATCGCCGTTCGCTTTCATCGAGATGGCGGATGAAAGGCTGGCGTTGTTCGTTCAGGCAATCGTGGCGCATGTCGAGGGCCGCCGATGCCGCTGCAGTAACGTCCGTATTCATGTTGGTTTGATCCAGCGCTGGAAATGGGGAAGCAGGAAAAACACCGCGACACATAACAGGCTACCCAAGGGCTGGTTAGCCACGGCCAGCACCAGGGCATCGAACAGCGGCAGGGCTGCCAGGCCAGCGCCGATAAAGGCGCGGACCTGTCGTTGCCGAGGGTTGGCCAGGTTGTGCCAGTAATGCCAGCCCAACCAGCCAAGCCATAACAGCAGCACCGGCCAAAACCAGGCGCTGCCTGCATAGACTGCCAAGGCCAGTGGGCTCAGCATCAGCAGCAGGGGGAGGCGGCTGATCAATTGGTTGCGGTGTTCCTGGCGAGCCAAGTAGGTCAGGCCGCTGATGTAGACACCGAGCAAAATGGCGCAGAGCCAGATCGGCCCCGCCGGCATCGCCAGGCTGGCCGCCGCGGTGAGGTAGAGCGCCGAGCGGCAGGCCCCCATCAGCCAGACGCTGTGGGCGTATCTCTTGTGCAGCAGGTTGTAACCGAGAATGCAGCCAACCAACAGCGTCACGCTGCCCAGCAGCCAGTGCGGCTGCTCGATCAACTGGCTCAGGCCCAGCAGCGAGGCGGCAGCCAGCACCAGCAACAACGCAGTGGCCAGCCGCACGTGCTGGCGGCTCACCAGGCCCAGGGTTATGGGGCGGGGGTTGTGGTGTTGTTGGTCCCAGTCGGCGTCCAACAGATCGTTCAACAGCATGCCGGCGAGATACAGCAGCGACAGTGCCACCAGCAGCAGGATCCACACCAGGGAAGACGGCGGTGCCAGGGCCCCGGCGCTGCTGGCGAGCAGGGCGGCGGCCAAGGTGTTGGTCCACACCGTGGGCAGGTTGGAGACACGGCCGAGGGTCAGCCAGGTCTTGAGGTTCGGCGCCGTCTGGTTCATTGCGCACAGCGCTCGTTCAGGATCGGCGCAAGCTCGACCTGGGTGGACAGCCGCTGCAATGCCTGCTCCATTCGCGCGGTATCGATTTCATGCAAGTCCACCGACTCGCCGATCCGGCTCAACATGGGGATGGAGAGTTGCCCGCCCAGATGCTGGCGGAACTCCTCCAATCCCAGCAAGACCTGCGAGCGCCCCAGTGCATCTTTCAAGGTCAGTTCTGGCGGGTTCAGGCAGAAGCCGAGCTTGAGCAGCAGGTTCAGCACCCGTTCGGTGTCGCCGTCGCTCAACAATCCCAGGGCATTGGCATAAAGCCCATCCAGGGCCATGCCCACCGCGACGGCTTCACCATGGCGCAGTCGGTGCTGACTGAGATTTTCCAGTTTGTGAGCGGCCCAGTGTCCGTAGTCCAAGGGCCGTCCGTTACCACGTTCGAAGGGGTCGCCGGCACCGGTGATGTGCGCCAGGTGCAATTCGGCGCAGCGGTGGATCGCATAGCGGCTGGCCCCATGTTCGAAGTGGGCGAGGGCGTCGGCCTGTTGCTCCATCCATTGGAAAAACGCCTGGTCCTTGATCAGCGCCACTTTGACCGCCTCGGCCAGGCCTGCGATCTGGTCGCGCCGGGTCAGGCTGGTCAGCAATTGAAAGTCGTTGATGACTGCGGTGGCGGGATAGAAGGCACCCAGCAAGTTCTTCTGGCCGAAGGCGTTGATGCCGTTTTTTACACCGATGCCGGCGTCGTTCTGGGCGAGCACGGTGCTGGGGATGCGAATCAGGCGAATGCCACGGTGGAAGGTGGCGCAGGCGTAGCCCACCGCATCCAGCACCGCGCCGCCACCGAGGGCCAGCACATGGCAATGCCGGTCCAAGCCATGTTTCAGCATGTCGGTGTACAGCCGCTGCAACACCTGTGAATCCTTGCTCGACTCGCCGGCCGGGACCGCAATCGGCGGCGCCTGCAGGTGCAGGTCTGGAAAGTGGCTGGCGAAGTAGGCGTTGATCTGTTCCTGCAGGTGCGGGGCGCTGTGCAGCAGTTGTTCATCGGCGAATATCAACACCGTGACCGGGCCCCTGTGGCCGGCCATGAGCTGGCGGTGCAGGCAGGGATTGAGCGGATCGAATACATGGTCGGTGAACACCACCGGGTAGTCGTAGCTGACCTTGAAGCGCCCGTGCAACGGTTGCTCCGCGTCGCTGCGGCGAAGGCTCTTGAACAGGCTGTACCCGGCGATGAACAGCCCGGGCAATACCATGCTGGCGAGCAAGGTCACCAACAGCGCGTTCTGCTCGACGAGAAAGGTGCCAATGGCGCTGTAGGCCAGCGCGAGGCCGGCGTTGGCCAGGGTGGTGACCAAGATGAAAGCGCGCAGAGGGTAGCCTTGCATACCGGCGGCGACGACTGAGGTTTCCGCCAATACCGGGACCCCGCGCAGGCAGATCAACGACAGTGTGCCCAACCGGTACGCCAGTTGCCCCGGCTGGCGCTGATGCAGGCCCAGGCGGCCGGACAACAAACGCAAATAGCCGGCGCCCAGGGCATAACCTAACCCGGCGCCCAGGCACAGCCCCACGAAAATCGCCAGGTAACCCCCCACGCTGCCGAGCATGGCCACGGCCAGCAGCGCAACCATGCTCGACGGCACCGGCAGCACCACGTCCAGCGCCAGCAGGGCGATCAGCAGCAACGCGAGGTAGAGTTTCTGCGCGGGCGTCGAGGGTTGGTACAGGTCGAGATGGGTCAGGAAGTCCTGGATCTGTTGTTCGAACAGCAAGAAGCTGGCGATCACCAGGGCGGAAAAGCAAACCAGCGACAGCCAGAAATGTCCGGCTGCGCCTTTTTGCGAGAGCAAACGATACCCACGGCCATGCTTCATCAAGCATCCCTCTTGTTGTTATTGACTGATTCCGTGTCAGTAATTGAAAGCAACGCCAAGTGTGTGTTTTAGGCCAATAGACGCTCTCGCCCGAAGGGCTGTCAGGTGTGGTTGACGATGTGGTTGGAGACAGATTTGAATCTAGACGGCCCGGGTGTTTTTGCAAGGCTATCTGATGGCGATTTGATTTGGGGCGCCACTCGCGTTTCAGGTGACCCGAATTAGCTGCTTGCCCGGCCCGTTCAGGGCCGCGAATAGCCGCGCAACTGCGCCGGGCTGACGCCAAGGCGTTGCTTGAACAGCGTGGTCATGTGCGCCTGGGAGTTGAAACCGCAAGTGTGGGCGATATCGGTCAGTCGGGCGGTTGAGTCGCGCATCAGCGCCCGTGCCTTGGCCAGGCGTCGGTCGATCAGGTAGCTGTGCGGGCTTTTGCCGGTGGCATTCTTGAATGCCCGCATGAAATACCCTTCGGACAAGCCAAGCAGCCCGGCCATTTCCTTGACCCCCAGCGGACCGTCGAGACCGGCATCGATGAACTCATCGAGCAGGCGCATTCGCCCGCCGGTGATGGACCCTTGTACGGGGGCCGAAAACGTCTTGGGGTCCTTCAGCCGTTCAGCCAATCCGAGCGTCCAGGCCTCCCAGTCATCCTCTGCGCAGGCACGCAGCAGTGCGCTGCGCATTCTCAGGGCGAGGGTGATGGCCTGCGGGTCCATACGGTTGTTGAACGCATGTTCCCCCGGCAACGCCATACCGTCGGTGCGCACGACCCGCAGGTATTCTCCGCCCCTGGGAGATTCGGAGAACACGTCGCATTCGGCGGGGACAAATGCCAGGCCGTTGGGGATCGCCTCGAAGGGCTGCACGCGGTCGCTGCCGATGGCGTGCAGGCCACGCTGGCTGTCGAAGGCAAAGCCGATCGCCGACTGGGTGGCGACATAGCGGGTGGCGTAGGCGCAGCCGGGCAGCAATTCGATCGCCCACGGCCCTGCTTCGATACGACGGACCGGTTCGGACTGGGGCGGCTGTTGGCGGTTTCGAGGGTTCATGAACAGCATAGTAGTGAAGAGAGGAGCAGAAAGTCAGGTCAGTTTTCTGAAAGCCCGCCGGTGGAGCCCTGATTAGACTGGGCAAAAACCCGGAGGCCCATCATGCACACACTGACTCGCGACGATATCGAACAAGCTGCCCGCCACTTATACGAAGTCATGCCCGCCACCGCCCAGTACGCCTGGCCCTTGTTGGCTGAACGGCTGGGTTGCACGGTGTGGGTCAAGCACGAGAATCACACCCCGACGGGGGCCTTCAAGGTACGCGGCGGCCTGACCTTCGTGCGCTGGCTCAAGCGCGAGCACCCAGAGGCAAAAGGCATCGTCACGGCGACTCGCGGCAACCACGGCCAGAGCCTGGCGCTGGCGGCCAGCGCATTGGGTTTGAAAGCGTTGATCGTCGTGCCGCAAGGTAACTCGGTGGAGAAGAACAACGCCATGCGCGGTTTTGGCGGCGAGGTGATCGAGTATGGCCGCGATTTCGATGAGGCCCGTGAGGAGGCCGTGCGCCTGGCCCAATCGCATGGCCTCTACCTGGTGCCGCCGTTCCATCCCGAGTTGGTCAAGGGCGTGGCGACCTATGGGCTTGAGCTGTTCAACGCGGTGCCGGACCTGGACACCGTCTATGTGCCGATAGGCTGCGGCTCGGGGATCTGCGCGGTCATCGCCGCCCGCGATGCCTTGGGCCTGAAGACCCAGGTGGTGGGCGTGGTGTCCACCGAGGCCCTCGCGGCGAAGTTGTCGTTTGAAGCGGGCAGGCTATGCGAGACCGCGTCGGCAAATACCTTTGCCGACGGCCTGGCCGTGCGCAGACCCGTTCCCGAGGCCTTTGCCATCTATGGGGCCGGGGCGGCGAGAATCGTAGCGGTCAGCGATGCTGAAATTGCCGGGGCCATGCGGGCGTATTACACCGACACCCACAACCTCGCCGAAGGTGCCGGCGCGGCCGCCTTGGCAGCGCTGATGCAGGAGCGTGAAACGATGCGGGGGAAAAGGGTGGCGGTGATTCTCTCCGGTGGCAATATCGACCGGCCGGTGTATGCGAATCTGATTGGCTGAGGTCGGGCTTGCCGCCGTCATCGCGAGCAAGCTCCCACAGGAGGGCCGAGGTGTATCTCGAATCTTACAATCACCCCGGACAACTGTGAGCGAGCTTGCTCGCGATAGCCGCAGGTCAGGTTGCACCTGAGGTTGAATGTGCCGCCAATGACTACGCCGCTTCCGCAGCCATGGCTGCCCGGACGCTGGGGCGTGTTGCGATTCGCGCCATGAACGCCGCCAGTGCCGGCCAATCCCTGATCTGGATATTGAACAACGGCAGCCAGTTCAGGATGGTAAACAAATAGCTGTCGGCCAGGCCAAAGGTGCCCATCAGGTAATCCTGTCGTTCAAGGGTCTGGCTGAGGTAATCCAGGCGCCTGAACAGTTTTGCCCTGAAGATGGCCTTGGTCGACTCTGCAATATCGGCGTTGAACAGCGGCGCACATCCGCTGTGAAGCTCGGAGGTAATGAAGTTCAACCATTCCTGCAAGCGAACCCGCTCCCAAGTGCCATTGGCCGGCGCCAGCGTGTTTGCGGGGACCAGGTCGGCCAGGTACTGGACGATGGCGGGCCCCTCGGTCAGGACATTACCGTTATCCAGCACCAAGGCTGCCACGTAGCCCTTGGGGTTGATGCTCAGGAAATCGAGCCCATCGGCAGTTCGCTTGGTTTTGTTGTCGACCCGAATCAATTCAAATGGCAGGCCCAATTCCCGCAGCACGATGTGCGGGGACAATGAGCAGGTCATGGGGGCGAAGTACAGTTTCATGGTTTCCTCAAGGACGGGGGGGGCTGTCAGAATCCGCGAGGGCCGGAACATTTTCAAAGGACATCTTCAGTGCTAGCGTATGACAAAATCTCATGAGCAAGCCAAACCCAATGGCCATCAGAATCCCTTCCCTCAATGGCCTTAAAGCATTCGAGTCAGCCGCTCGGCATATGAGCTTTACCAAGGCTGCGCAAGAGCTGAACGTCACGCAGACAGCCATCAGCCATCAAATTCGCCGGCTCGAAGAGGAACTGGGCGTGCGCCTGTTCTTGCGGCTCAAGGATGGCCTGGCCCTGACAGACGAAGGACATGCCTATTTCCCAGGCGTTCGCGCGGCGTTCCATGAGTTGCGCTATTGCACGCAGACGTTGCTGCAGAGCCGCAGCAACAGCGTCTTGACGATCAGTACCCTGGTTTCATTTGCTTCCAAATGGTTGTTGCCGCGACTGGCGTCATTCCAGCAGGCGTTTCCCAACATTGACGTGCGCGTTACGGCATCTACCGAACGAGTGAATTTCCGTGAGGGCGGCGTCGATGCGGCCATTCGTTACGGTTCCGGGGACTGGAAGGGGTTGCGGGCGGACTGGCTGATGGCCGATGAGATCTTTCCGGTGTGCAGCCCCAGGCTGCTGCAAGGTCCGAAAGTCCTGGAGAATCCACGCGATCTGGCCCGGCACACCTTGTTGCAGGTCAGTGGGGTGACCCGCGACGACTGGAGTGCCTGGTTGAGCGCCGCTGGCCAGCCGAAAAAACTGGCCGAAGGCAGCCGGCTGACATTCGACCTTGCCATGATGGCCGTTCAGGCTGCGGTTGACGGTCTGGGGGTGTGCATTGGGCGTTCGACCTATGTCGAGGATGACCTGAAGGCCGGGCGATTGGTTGCCCCCTTTGATCTGCGATTGAAATCTGACCTTGGCTTTTATTTCGTGAGCCCGCATGAAACAGCCGACACGCCAAAAGTGCAGGCCTTTAGAACCTGGCTGATGGATTCGTTGGGTTTTGGCGCCGAAACATGATTACCGCGTACCGTTCAGCCTTCAGTCAGCGAGCCGATATGAATAGAAGGTCCGGTTACTTTCAGGGTTCACCGAGGGTACGTCATGTTTAATACAACACTAAAAAACGAACTGACGGCTAGGACGGCCGAATTGGCAACATACAAAGGATTGGTAGGCTCCCTGGAGCGGTCGATGGCTGTTATCGAGTTCAGCCCCGACGGCAAGGTCCTTCGGGCGAACGAAAATTTTCTTGGCACGATGGGCTACCGTGCGGATCAATTGGCCGGCCTGTCCCATCGGGATTTTTGCACCCCGGCGCTGGTGGGCAGCGCCGAGTACCGTGAATTCTGGAACCAGTTGCGCGCCGGCCAGTTTGTTTCCGGCACGTTTCAGCGCCGTAGCGCGCAAGGGCAGAACGTGTGGCTGGAAGCCAGCTATAACCCGATAGTGGACGAGCAGGGCCGCGTCGTGAAGGTGGTCAAGTACGCACTCGATGTCACCGCCAAGGTTGCCAGCGAGGCAGAAACACGTGGCCGGCTGGCGGCACTCGACCGGGCCATGGCCGTGATCGAGTTCGACCTGGGCGGCCACATCCTGACCGCCAACGACAACTTCATGAATGTCATGAATTACACGTTGGCAGAGCTCAAGGGCAAGCATCACCGGATGTTCTGCGAACCGAGCCTGGTTGGCAGTTCGGAGTACAGTGATTTCTGGCGCCGTCTCAACGCCGGCGAGTTTTTCAGCGGCCAATTCAAGCGCCTCGGCAAAAACGGCAAAGTCGTCTGGCTGGAAGCCAGCTACAACCCGGTCTATGACGCCGAAGGCAAGTTGTGCAAGATCGTGAAGTTCGCCAGTGACATCAGCGAGCGGGTGGAGAAATTCGAAGAGGATTCGCGTGGCGCTTCCCGTGCGTACCATATCTCCGCCGAGACCGAGCGAGTGGCCGAACAGGGTGCCCAGGTGATCCACCAGACTGCCAAGGAAATGCGCGAGATTGCCGATAACATTGGCTCTTCCGCGCGTCTGGTTGGGCAGTTGGGCGCGCGTTCGGAAGAGATCACTGCCATCGTCAACACCATTCGCGGCATTGCCGACCAGACCAACCTGCTGGCCCTCAACGCGGCCATCGAGGCGGCACGGGCCGGGGACCAGGGGAGGGGGTTCGCGGTCGTGGCCGACGAGGTCCGGCAACTGGCCGGGCGCACCAGTCGCTCCACCTCTGAAATTGCCGAAATGATCGGCATGATCCTCTCCGAAACCCGCGATGCCGTCGCCAGCATGAACGTGACCCATGAAGGCGCATTGCGCGGCGTAACCCTGGCAGATCAGGCCGGTTCGGTCATCGTGCAAATCAGGAACGGGACCACGGACGCACTTGAGGCCGTGAGCATGTTTGCGTCCAAGCTCGACGAGTCCGAGGTGATCCCCAAGACGGCTATCGGCTGGGTGGGTTGAGGTGAGCTGAGGCCTCGCCCTTGCGATTTATGCGCTTGACCAATTCAAGCAATACCGCTCGCAGTTCCGGCGGTCGCACGGGCTTGGCCAGCACCGAGATACTCAGGCTTTGCAGCGATTGGCGTATCCGCTCGATCTCATGCCCGGTGATGACCAGCGCCGGGACTTGCCAGCCGCGCTGTTCGCGTAGCGCGGCAATGCATTCGGCGCCCGAGACTTTTGTGCCCAGGTCGAAGTCGGCGATGACGATGTCGCAATCGCTGGTCAGCCCTTCGCCGTCGCTGTGGGCCTCAACCTCGCAGCCCCATTTTTCCAGCAGCGCCGAGGTCGCCATCAGTACGTTGGCGTCGTCTTCAACCAAGCACACCCGTAACCCGTCCAGGCGATTCTGGACGGGCATTACCTTGGGCGCCATGACACGTGGTGCTGCCGGCTCCAGGCCGCTGATCGCCACCCGGGTGCCTTGTCCGACCTTGGAGCGGATGTGTATATCGACGTCGAGCATCTGGCTGATGCGCTTGACGATGGACAGGCCGAGGCCAAGGCCCTCGACATCCTTGTCGCGCATATGGCGCACGCGGTAGAACTCCTTGAACACTTCGGGCAAATGTTCGGCGGCGATGCCGCGCCCCTTGTCGTAGATCACCACGGTCAGGCGCTTGCCCTGGCGCCGCACGCCGATCAGCACGGGTTGGCCGGGTGCGTATTTGAGCGCGTTGGACAGCAGGTTCTGGACCATCGTAGTCAGCAAGCTGGGATTGACGCTGACCCAGTAAGGACAATCGCGCAGACGCAGCTCGACGCCGGCCCAGCGGGCCGCTTCGGTGTTCTGCTTGACGACGTCCTGCAGCAATTGGCCCAGGTGTACGGTGTCGGCCTTCGGCATCAGTTGGCCGTGATCGAGGGTGTAGATATCGAGGATCGAGCGGAATAGCTGCGACACGGTGTGCAGCGAACGGTCGATGTTGTCCACCAGTCGCAACTCTTCCTGGCCCAACCGGGCATCGCGCAGGCAGGCCGTGAACAGGCCGATGGAGTGGATTGGCTGGCGCAGGTCATGACTGGCCTGGGCCAGGAATCGCGATTTCTCCTGATTGGCCAAAATGGCTTCTTCGGAGGCAATGCGTGTGCGCTTGAGCAAAATGTGCGCGTAGGCGGGCACCACAATGGTGGTGACGATCAACATCAGGAACATGTAGGGCTGCGTATGCCAGAACGGGGTCAGCCAGAAAACCAATACCAGGCTCGACAATGCGATAACGGTCGCCAACGCCAGGTAGCGCGAGCCGAAGCGCATGCCATTGCCCAGCGTGACCCAGAGTAATGCAGCGTACACCGGGAGCGTGCCCTCTCCACCGACGATCATGGCAAATGCGATGCCGGCATAGTCATGCAGCATTGTGAAAAGGCGCCGCCAGAAGAAGTCTCCGGGCCAGCGCTTGATGATCATGCGCAGGAACACCGAGACGACGATGAAGGTACAGATGTAGATAATGATGGGTACGTAGCTCGCGGCGTCTTCTGGATAGAGGCCGGCCAGGATGACGATATACAGCAGCGCGCAGGCGCTGACGGTCAGGCGTAATGTGGCCTGGTCGAGTTCACTGTTCTTTTCCACCGGTTTTCGAACCTCATGGGCTTCTGGTGCCTTGAGATAGCGTAGCGGCTGGCCCATCAATGCGACTCAGAATAGTTGCCCGGGCCGGGATACTTCAGGAGGGGACTACCACGCAGGGCGTCGGGAGAGCACGTGAACGAAGTCGTTCGTTATCTGCAAGGCTTGCGTCTTGAGCGCAGGTACTTGGAAGAAATGAGGTGAGGGTTGGGGACAGGCTTGATGCTGTCCCCAAAGGCAATGCCATTGCGTCAGTAGACCCTGTAGTACTTCACGACGTCATCGACGAAATAGATGGTCAATACCGAACCCTGGGTCTGGCTTTGGCCCGCTTTCGTGCCGGTCACACTGCTGAGGTCGTTGGCCACGGTTTGTGCCTTGGACAGTTGTGCCGAGGTGTCGTACATCTTCAGGCGCGTCTCGGGCGACACGTACTTGTGGGCCAGCTTCATGTACTTATCCAGGCCCTCATCACTCTTTTCATAGGTCCAGTTCGACTCGTTGCTGGTACTGGTCGAATTGAGCTCTTCATTCGTCGGCGCGCCGAACATTTGAGTGATCTGGCCTTTTGTCGTCTTGCCCGGAATGATCGTTTGCTTGAGGTAAGAGACGTCGTATTTTTGGGCACCCTGATTCAAGGCGCCCATCAAGTTACCCAAGTCGCCGGTGTTTGCACAACCGTTCAGTACGCCCGCCAGCATGCACAGCGTCATTCCATTTCTAAGTGTTTTTCCATATTTGAAGGACATGATGACTTACCTTGAGTTGATGTCAGGACCATTCCATTTCAACCGTGCAACGGTGAAGTTGACCCAGCATTGCGCCGCCTATCGATTTATTAAATCCATAGGCTTCGCATGTCATGACGTTTCAATAGGTACAGTGATACTGCACGGCGCATGGCATGTTGGCTTTCTTTATATTTGGCTGTTCGAACAGCCTTTTTATGGAGCGTCCACAGCTTAGGGGGAGCGTACTGGGCGAAGCTATAGTACAAGTGTGCTATGGCCCCGGAGATGGGCCGGCACGGAGGGTGATGCTCAATTGATATTCGCCGCCGTTATACATTCAATTGTCTTGTTTTCCCGGCCATCCACCATTGCTTGGGAAGTTGGAAAACTGCGCCGCAGCCGCCGCGCGCGTGGGCACACCCAGGGATTTGAGCAGGCTTGAGACATGGATGCGCACCGTGAACGGGGAGATACCCAGGTCCCGGGCTATCTCCTTGTTGGTCTTGCCGGCGGCGATCAAGCCAAGCACTTGCCGTTGGCGCGCGGTCAGTTGGGAAAGTGCATCGTCCAGGATCGCGTTTTCGGCTTGATACTTCACCACCACTTCGCCTTCGCGTATTGCCATGATGGCGTCGGCAATTGCGGCGGGGTCGATATTCTTGCCGATGAATCCGTCGGCACCCAGCGCTATCACCTGGGAAATAACATCGACATCATCCACCATTGAAACCACAATGATCGAGGTGCGTTTGAACTCACCGCGCAACTGGCCGATGACTTGCAACGATTTGATCCCGGGAAAGCGCAAGTCGAGTATCAGGGAGTCCACTTCCACTCCGGAGCGTGCCAGCGCCAATACTTCGTCCAGATTTCCAGCCTGTTCTATGGATGCTGTCGGTATGAGTCGTTCAATGGTTCTCAGCATACCCTCGCGAAACAAAGGGTGGTCATCTGCCACAATTACTCTGCACGTCATGCTTCAGATCCTTCTGATCTTCCAGTTCACGAATCGTAACCTAAACTGCCCCCTTGGGTTTCAAGTTTGAAACAACCTTTCATGTTGGAATAATCCAGTGACCATGACGGAAAAGAATAGCGAGCTTGATCAGGCTACCTTGAGATTGACGGTCGGGGCCTGTGCAGCGCTCTACATCATTGTGGTGGCCTTTCTGGCCAGCGACTTCGAAACCTATGTACCGATCCTGTGGTACATGACCTTTTTCTTCGGCACCGCTATCCCTCTGCGCATGGCGGTCAAGCGCTGGCCCGGGCACTTCTTCCTGCGTCGTCTTTTTGCCATGACACTGGATTATGCCAGTCTTGCCTTTGCCTTGATCGTGGGTGGGGAGGGTACGCTACCGGTGTACGCTGCATTGCTCTGGGTCACGTTGGGCAATGGCATGCGCTTCGGCTCGCGCTACCTGGCGCTGGCAACCGTTATCGCGTTGTCGACCCTGGTGGTGATTTTCCTGCTCACGCCGTTCTGGCGTGGTCAACCCTATCTGTTCCTGACGCTGATCGTCACCACCATCGTGGTGCCCGCCTACGCGCATATCCTGCTGACCCGAACCCGCATCGCTTCGGAAGAGGCGATTGCCGCGAACCAGGAGAAGTCCCGCTTCCTGGCCCAGGCCAGCCATGACTTGCGCCAACCGATTCACTCGATCGGCTTGTTCACCGCCTGCCTGCGCGATGCCCGGTTGGGCCAGGAAGAGTTGCGACTGGTGGACAACATCGACCGTTCGTTGCACATCGTCTCGCAACTGTTTCGCTCGATCCTCGATATCTACACCCTCGATAACGGGCAGCTTGAACCGCAGGCCGAACCCGTACACCTGGGCACACTGCTTCAAGATGTGGTCAAGCAGAACACCGAAGCGGCCCGCTGGGCCGGCGTCGAGTTGCGCCTGCGGCCTTGCCGGCATTGGGTCAATGTCAACGCCGGCCTGTTGGCAACCATGGTGCAGAACCTGGTCTCCAACACGCTCAAATATGCCTCCGGCCAACCGGTGTTGATCGGCGTGCGTCCGAAAGGCAGTGGCCTGGCCATCGTCATCTATGACAAGGGCCGGGGCATTGCCGCCGAACACCTGCCCGAGGTGTTCAAGGAGTTCTATCGGGTGCGTCACGTTCGTGACAAGGACGTCGAGGGGCTGGGCCTGGGGTTGTCCATCGTCAAGCGAATCAGCCACCTGATCAATCTGGACATCCAACTGGACTCCCGGCTCGGCAGGGGCACTCGCGCCATGATCCAGGGGCTGGAAACGGTCGCGCCAAGGGCGATGGTGGACAGGCCGGTGTCCACGCACAGCCGTTTGCAAGGCTTGCGGGTGTGCCTGGTAGAGGATGACGCCAACGTGCTGATGGCGACATCCGCGCTATTGGAGAGGTGGGGGTGCGAAGTGGAAACCCACAGTGACGGAGTGGGCGTGACCAGTGACTGCGACATCATCATTGCCGACTTCGACCTGGGCACGAAGGTCTCCGGTTCCGAATGCATCGCCGCGATTCGCGAACAACGGGGCTGGGAAGTCCCCGCCATGATCATGACCGGCCATGAAATCGAGAGAATCCGCCATGCGCTGCACCACATGAACATTTCGATCCTGGCCAAGCCCGTGCGACCGCCGGAGTTGCGGGCGACCTTGCTCGAGCTGACCAAGAACTTTTCCAGCATCAGGACGTGATCGCCGTCCGGGCCATTGCTCGTTCTTCCACCATTCCATTTTATGAAACGGTGGATTGCAGTTTGTGCGTATTCCTGCGCCGTCGCTTTGGGCAGAAGATGACTCCAGCCACTTGCACAGCCGTGCAAACGAAGGCGGAGAATACCCAACCGTAGCGCACTGGCGCAGGCGTTCATGCTGCGAGCGCGAGGAGTAGCTGATGGACGTAGCCTTGCAAGCAAAAACCTCGCCCTGGCACGAAGGAGAGCTGGCCTTGCAGCGCTCCGTCGGGGCAGTCGACATGATGGCCAGTGTCGGTCAACGGCAACTGGCGCGTACCTGGATGCCGGACCAGCATCGGGAGTTCTACGCCCAACTGCCTTTCGTGGTGCTGGGGGCGGTGGATCGGCAAGGCGACGTCTGGGCGACCCTGCGCTCGGGACAACCGGGCTTCATGAGCTCACCCGATCCGCAGACCCTGCACATCCAACTCGAACCTGAGCCGAACGACCCGGCCCAGGAGGGCTTGGGCGAGGGCGATGCCATCGGGATGCTGGGGATCGAGTTGCACACCCGCAGACGCAACCGCATGAACGGTGTCGTACGTCGCCAGCTCGCCCCGGGGCTCGAGATTTCAGTGAGCCAGGCGTATGGCAACTGCCCTCGCTACATCAACTTGCGCCAGTACCACTTCGTCGATGCGCAGGCCGTTGCGCCGCGTCAACTGACCCTGTCCGACCCGCTGGTGCGGCGCCTGGTGACGGCGGCCGATTCGTTCTATATCGCCACCTACGTGGTACGCGATGGCGAGCGGCAGGTCGATGCTTCCCACCGTGGTGGCAAGCCAGGGTTTGTGCGCATGGATGAAGATGGATCGCTGACCATCCCGGACTTTTCCGGCAACCTGTTTTTCAACACGCTGGGCAACATCCTGCTCAATCCACGGGCAGGGCTGGTGTTCGTCGATTTTCGGACGGGCGATCTGCTGCAAATGAGTGGCTCGGCGCAAGTCCTGCTGGACGACCCCGAGATCAGCGCGTTCCAGGGCGCCGAGCGGCTGCTGCGCTTTATCCCGCAACGCATCGTGTATCGCCCAGCAGCCATTGCGCTGCGCTGGAAGGATCAGGACGAAGGCGACTCGCCCAATTCAATGATGACAGGCAGTTGGGAGCAGGCCGCCGAGCGCTTGCAGGCCGAGGCGCTGCGTAGCCGCTGGCGGGCGTTGCGTGTTGCGCGGGTGGTGGATGAAAGCCACAACATTCGCTCGTTCTACTTGCAGGCGAGCGATGGCTTGGGTTTGCCCCGGTTTGAAGCCGGGCAACATTTGCCGGTGAGGATCTTGTTGGAGGGACAGAGCGCTCCATCGATCCGGACCTACAGCGTATCCAGTGCGCCGTCGGATGATTTCCTGCGTATCAGCGTCAAGCGCGATGGCTCGGTGTCGTCCCACCTGCATGATCAGGTGCAGGCGCTGCACGAGATTGAGGCGCGGGCGCCTCAGGGCCATTTCACCGTCCAGGCCACCGAGCGGCGTCCGTTGGTCTTGCTGGCAGCGGGGGTAGGTATCACGCCGTTGTTGTCGATGTTGCGCGAGGTGGTGTACCAGGGCCTACGCATCAGCCGCATGCGCCCGGTCTGGCTGGTGCAAAGCGCTCGTTCGGTGGCCGACCTGGCTTTCCGTGACGAGATCGACGAACTGGCCGCCCGTGCCGGCGACAAGCTACAGGTTCTGCGCCTGGTCAGCCAGCCACCCACTGATGGAGGGAGCGCTGAGGGCTATGACCTGGCCGGCAGGATCGATGTGGAACTGCTCAAGAAGCTGCTGCCGCTCAACGACTACGACTTCTATTTGTGCGGGCCGGGCAGCTTTACCCAGGCGTTGTACGACGGGCTGCGCAAACTGCGCATCCCTGACGATCGCATCCACGCGGAAACCTTCGGGCCCTCGACGCTCGTGCGAGATCTCGAAGTGAGCATGCCGGCGCCAGAGCAAGTGCCGGCCGCCAATGAAGCGGTGAAGGTCTTGTTCGCCAGTTCCGGCAAGGAGGCACGTTGGGAGCCGGGCAGTGGGACGCTGCTGGAGCTGGCCGAAGCGCGCGGCCTTAACCCGGAATTCAGTTGCCGCGGCGGCTCCTGCGGCACCTGCAAAACTCGCTTGAGCCGCGGCCAGGTGCATTACCTGAGCCAGCCGGCCGAACCGGTTGGCGAAGGTGAAGTGCTGATCTGTTGTGCCGTACCGGCCCAGGGGAGCGAGCCTTTGGTGCTGGAGGTCTAGTGGCCTGCGTGGCTGATTCGTGTACTCGAATTAACGTACAGGCCACTAGGCTCACCGCCCGACTGTTTCACTGGATGAAATGCTGGATTGTAGAAGCTGGTTATTCCGCTGCCCGGGACAGGAGCAGAGGATAGCGCCATCGACGCGATCACCGCTTCGAGCCCAAAACAACATGGAGTACGTCATGTCTGAGAAAGCGATCAAACTTTATCGCCACCCGCTGTCGGGGCACGCCCATCGTGTCGAGCTGATGCTCTCGCTGCTTGGCTTGCCAACCGAGTTGATATTCGTGGACTTGATGAAAGGTGAGCACAAGACTCCGGAGTTTCTCGCCATCAACAGCTTTGGCCAGGTGCCGGTGATTGACGATAACGGCACCGTCCTGGCCGACTCGAACGCGATCCTGGTCTACCTTGCGACCAAGTATGGCAAGGGGCAATGGCTGCCCAGTGATTCGCTTGCCCAGGCGCGGGTGCAGCGCTGGCTGTCGGTGGCGGCGGGCCAGATCAACCAGGGGCCGGCCAACGCCCGGTTGATCACCGTGTTCGGCGCCGGCTATGACGCCGAAGACGCCATCAAGCGCTCCCATGCCCTGTTGAAGGTGATGGAGACGGAGTTGGGCCAAAGCCGGTTCCTGGCCGGTGAGCAACCAACCATCGCTGATGTGGCCGCGTACACTTACGTGTCCCATGCGCCGGAAGGCAACGTCGCGCTGACCGACTACCCGAATGTCCGGGCCTGGCTGGGCAGCATCGAAGCCTTGCCGAATTTCGTCGGCATGCAACGTACCGCCAAGGGCTTGCAGCAAGCCTGATTCAAACCGCGGGTGCTTGTCGGGGGGCATCTTCCGGCAAGTCCATTCAAGCCACGTGCCCTCAAGACTGGACCACCCATGGATCGCTTTCAGGAAATGCAGGTTTTCATGGCGGTGGCCGAGGAGGAAGGGTTCGCCGCTGCTGCCCGCCGACTGCGTATCTCCCCGCCAAGCGTGACGCGCGCCATTGCGGCGATGGAGGAGCGGATCGGCACCCAGCTGTTGTCGCGCACCACCCGCAAGGTGTACTTGACCGAAGCGGGGCAACGCTACCTGGAAGATTGCCGACGGATCCTGAGTGAGCTCGATGAAGCCGAGGAGGCTGCTGCCGGCAGTTATTCGATCCCCTGCGGGTATCTGACGGTCACCGCTCCGGTGCTGTTTGGCGAGCTGTACATCGCGCCTTTGCTGACGGATTACCTGGATCAATTTCCCTCGGTACACCTCAACGCCTTGTTGGTCGACCGCGTGGTGAACATCGCCGACGAAGGCATCGACGTGGCGATCCGCATCGGTCATTTGCAGGAAAACAATCAGCACGCCATCAAGGTTGGTGAAGTGCGCCAGGTGATTTGTGGCGCCCCGGCCTATTTCCAGCGACACGGACGGCCAACGCATCCTGGTGAGTTGAGCAAGGCCAACATCGTGATGTCTTCGGCCAGTCATTTGCTGAGCCACTGGCAGTTCATGGACGAGGCCAGTTCACTGAGCTTGCGCTTTGATCCACGCCTGGTGGTGACCGCGAATCAGGCGGCGATCAATATTGCCTGCCAGGGTTGGGGCGTCACCCGGGTCTTGTCCTATCAAGTAGCCCGGCAGGTCGCCGATGGGGAACTTGAGGTGGTGCTCAAGGCGTTCGAGCCGCCAGCGTTGCCGATTCAGGTGGTGTATCAGAAGAGCAATCGAGTGCCGGCCAAGGTGCGCACGTTCGTCGACTTTCTCGCTGATCGGTTGGGGGACGACGTCACGCTCAAGCCTGTCGTAAAAGGCCTCGCCTGATGGCTCGCCACCATGAAATGCTGATGTTCCATGCGCTGTCGCAGTGCCCCAGTCTCGCTTCGGCAGCCCAGCGCCTCAACGTTTCCGGACCGACCGTGATGCGTGCCATCGCTCGGTTGGAGGCGCGACTGGGTGTGCAGTTACTGTTGCGCAGCACGCGCGGGGTCGTGCTGACTGAGGCCGGGATCGGCTTCATGGCCGACTGTTCACGGATCCTCAGGGCGATTGACGAGGCCGAGGCATCGGCCAAGGGCTGGCATGTCCAGGCCCAAGGCAACCTGACGATCCTGTTGCCCTTGCTGTTCAGCCGCTATGTCATGGCCCCGGTGCTGGCCGGCTACATGGATCAGTACCCCGAGATCAGGATATTCGCCCACTACCACGATCGTTTTCCGAACATGCATGAGGAAGGGCTGGATGTGGCGGTGCTGGTGGGGCATCTGCCCAACTGCTCATTGATCGCACGACCGGTCGGCAGCGTTCGTTCACTCGTCTGCGCCAGTCCTGGCTACCTGGCGCTTCATGGTGAACCGGTTGTGCCGCAGGATCTGCACAATCATCGACTGATCGCCACGCAGGCCAACCAGGATTGGGTCCAGTGGCCTTTTCATCAGCCGGCCAGCGGCCTCAAGGCACGCACGCGGCTCAGCTGCGCCACGCTACAGACGGCCATCGATGCGGCGGCTCATGGGGCTGGGTTGATGCGCTGCTTGAACTATCCACTACACGACTATCTGAACAGCGGACGCTTGCGCCGGGTCTTGCAACCTTATGAGCCGCCCTCGATACCGGTTCATGTGGTCTACCGCGAAAGAAGCAAGGCGCCGATGCGCGTGCGCAGCTTCGTGGATTACATCGTCGAGCGCCTGCGCGAGCACCCGGCCCTGCGAGCGGATGTTTCTTGAGTATCAGCTCGCGCTTGGGCACGTTGCTGGCGAAGGCTGGCGCCTTTGTGATGGGGGTGCTGAAGGTTTTATCAAGCGCCGGCTAAGCGATCACCTCAGTGGCAAAAGAACTCGGTAACGGCTTGGGTCTCAGCGGCGTCCGGAATGCGCCGCCAGGCAATGAAACGTTGGATCGTCGTACCGATCGTCATAGGCCATGCATTACGTCTTGGCCGGCGAGTCGATCAGCCGACAGGTTCCCAGGAAATAAAACACACCACCGGCAACAATGAACAGGGCGAGCATGTAGAAGATGTAGTGAGGTGGCTGCGTTGCCAATACGACGCCACACAGCACCGGCCCGGAGGCGGCGCCGAGGTTGCCGAGATTCTGCGCAGCGTAGTACATGCCGCGCAGGTGGTCGGGCGCGATGTTGTCGATGAACATGTATTCAGTGGGGAAGACGATGATCTCTCCGACCGTGAACACCGCCATGGCGATCACCCAGAGCAGGAGGGTATCGGCCACGGCGAAGCCGGCCAAGCCGAGGATGAACAGACTCAGCCCCGCTGCCAGCCACAGGTTCAGATGCCGGTGGGAAATCTTTCGGCCAATGACGTATTGCAGGCTGATCACCATCAGCGCGTTGGTCGTCACAAGGGCGCTGATGATGCGGTAGGTGGACTGAGCTGTTGTAGTGACCACCAGGTACTGGGAGAGATAGGCCGTGAACTGGCCGAAGACCACCGCGCTGAGCAGGCCGCCGAGGGTGAAGCACACTAAGCGGTAATCGCGCAGCAGAAGCTTGCCCACGGCCAGGAAGGGAACGGGTTTAGCGCTTTCGCGAGCCAGCTCGCTCCTACAGTGGCTCGCATCGACGACCGCCAGGTCCCTGTCGCCCCAGACAAAATAAATCAGGCAGAACCCGGCACCCAGCATGCAGGACAATAGAAATGGCAAGCTGATGTCCAGATCGGCTATTCCCGCCCCGAGAAATGGCCCAACGGCATAGCCGATGTTGGTCAGGGTGTATTTGATCGAGAACGCTTCGCTGCGCTCGGCCACCGCGAGCAAGCTGCCGAATCCCGCCTTGACCGCGATATCGATGACGGCATAGGCCAGGTTGATCAGCACCAGGCAGCTGTAGAACAGCCAGAGATCGCGAGCCAGAAACGTTCCGAGAAACCCCGCCGTGAATAATCCGCTGAACACCAGGATGAGTCGGTAGCTGGACACGTTGTCCACCAGGAATCCACCGTAGAGGCTCAACAGGGAACCGATGATCAATGTGCTGCCGATCACCAGGCCGATGTCGGCAACGTTCAATCCAAAGTTGCCCGACAGGTAGATGACCAGGTAGGGCAGTGTGATTGCCCGGGCCAGCGTCAGGATGAGTGACGCCCAGAGCAGCAGGTTGACTGACGCGGGGTAGTTTTTAAGGGTGGCGAGCATCCTTGCCTCATACGACCGGAGATGTTTATAGGGAGCAGCGTCGTCGCGCGGACGGATACGCGGCAGCCAAGCTTACTGAGGAAGCCAGTTCTGATTTATGATGCTTTTTCTTCAGTTGATTGAATTCAGTTCATGAATAAGGATGTCCATGTTTTCCTCGGAGCGATTGAAAGGGATCGATGTATTTGTCTGTGTTGCCGAGTCCGGCAGTTTCAAGGCTGCCGCTGAGCGGATGAGCCTGACCAGTTCTGCGATCAGCAAAAGCGTTGCTCGCCTGGAGAGCCGACTTGGGGTTCGACTGTTCGAACGTACGACTCGACGTGTTTCGCTGACGGATGCAGGACGCGCCTTTCTTCGCACCTGCACAGGCGTGCTCGCCGACCTGGAAGAGGCTGAGTGGTCGCTGCACGCTGAAAACACCGAGCCACGTGGCAGGGTTCGGATCGACCTTCCGGGCGCCTTCGGCCGATCCCAGGTGCTGCCTATCGTCTTGCGATGCCTGCAGGACTTCCCGCAACTGGTGCCACACCTTTCCTTCTCCGACGGTTTTATCGATCCTGTGCAGGAAGGCGTGGACATCGTGATCCGTTTGGGAGGCGCGGACATTTGGCCGGCCACGTGGGGGCATCGCCACCTTGGCAGCGAATGGCATATTTTCTGTGCGTCCCCTGCGTATCTGGCCAGGCATGGCACGCCCCTGATCGACCTCGATCTGGAACATCACCAGTGCATCGCCTACGGTTGGCCGGATGGAAACGTCAGCCCCTGGAATTTTGCCGGGCATCGGGGCGAAACGCTCAGGAAACAGGTCTCGCCAACGCTGGTGGTGGGCGATGGCGAGGGCCTGGTGATTGCGGTATTGGCGGGTTGCGGTATTGCCCAATTACCGTCCTGGTTGGTCCAGCGACAACTGGATGAGGGGACGTTGGTTGAAGTGTTGCCGCAGTGGGCAACCGATGGAATGGCGATCAATCTTGCCTGGCAGAAAAACCGTGGGACGCTTCCCAAGGTCGCGGCTTTATTGGACGTGCTGACGGCCAGTTTGGCTCAGACGGCAGCAGGGCGGGGGCAACGACTCTAGAAGTTCTGCCTGTGGTGCCACGACTAAGTCGACACCGAATCATGGCAACAGACACAAAGCTTGTTGCCATCGAGATCTCGAAAGTAGGCGCCGTAATAGTCGGGGTGGTAGTGGGGTCTCAAGCCGGGTTCTCCCTCACACGTCCCACCCAGTGCCAGCGCTGTCGCGTAGCTGTTCCTCACGGCTTCCCGGTTGGGCGCAAGCAGAGCCACCATTTGTCCGTTGCCGGGTTCGTGCATCTTGTCGTCAAAGGGTTTTCCAATCACGAAAATGGGACGAGGTGAATGCTCGGCAATCCAGCCCGCCCAGCCTTTGTGGGCGTCGCTAAATTTCAATGTCAGGCCCAGCCCGGTCATGATTTTTGAATAGAACACGAAGGCGCGATCAAAATCGCCGATACCTAGAAACACGTGCGAGATCATAATGGCTACCGTTTTGCCTGTGGGCGTGAGGGTTGTTTGAAATTCCAGCCTACGCTGCCACAGGCATCATCCCGCTGCCAAGTCCGGGCGGTTAGCGCTTCAGCTCAGACGCCGGACGCCTGGCCTGCCGGGCTTCGGTGCCGACGACCAGCCAGATGCCAATCCCGGACACCGCCATCCCCGACACCATCTGCCATGAAAGCGGTTCGTCGAACATGACCCAGGCCCAGAGCATCGTAAAGGGCGGGCTGAGGTACAGGACGCTGGCGACCCGGGTGGCGGTCGCGCGGCGCAGACACAGCCAGTAGAGCCCATAGCCGCCCATCGTCGACAGGCCCGCAGTCCACAAGACGCTCAGTGCAAAGCCGGTGCTGGGTATCGGGGCGAGGCTGCCATGGGCGGCTTCGACCAGGGCGAAGGCCAGGCCCGAAACGCAGCATTGCAGCCACAGGTTAGGCAACAGGCCCAGTGATTGCGCGCAGGGTAGGTATTTCTGCCACAGAGTCGCGACGGCGAGCGAGAGCATGCCAAGCAGCGGCAGGCCATAGGCCCACCAGGGCGCGTTGCCCCACGCCAGCGCGCCTTGGGTCACCAGCATGACGCCGAGCAGGCCGATAAGTAGGCCGGCCCAGACCTGCCAGGCCAGTCGTTGCTTGAGTACGCTCGCAGCCAACAGCGCCAGGCCCATCGGCAGCAGATCAGCGACTAGCGCGGCCAGGCCCGCCGGCACACCCAGCGCAATGCCTTGGGTGATACCGGCCAGGTAGCCCGCCATCGCCAGCAGGCCGATGCCGGCATTTTTCAACAGCACGACGGGCGAGGTTCGGCGCAGCGCTCTGGCGACGAAGGGCAACAGGACGAGTGTGACCACGACGCAACGCCAGAACACCACCAGCAATGCTGGCGCATAATCAATGGAAAAACGCGCGCCAACGAAGCCGGAGCTCCACGTCAGCAGCAACGCGGCTTCGAGCAGTGGCAATGGAATCAGCCAGTGCCAGTCGGGCTTGGGCAGTGAAGGGCAGCTCATCGATTTAGTCGGGTTCATGACCACAGGCTACGAAACCGACGTAATCTAATAAATCAAAATGTAATGCATCAGTACTTCACGAAGATTGAATCATGACGGCCATACTCGATATCGACTTGATCCGTACCTTTCATGCGGTGGCGCGAATCGGCAAATTCAGTGCGGCGGCAGAACAACTGCACAAAAGCCCGGCGGCGGTCAGCGTGCATATTCAGCGCCTGGAGGCGGTCGCTGGCGGGCGTTTGCTCAACCGGGACAATCAATCGGTATCCCTCACGGCGTTGGGCAAGCGTCTGCTCGTGGCGACGACGGAACTGCTGAGCACCCATGACCGGGTGCTGGCCGATCTGCACGGAGCCCGGCTGGCGGGACGCATTACGTTGGGGGTGCCGGATGAATACGCCGAGCATGTCATCCGCGACATCCTCCCGGCCTTCGCCGCCGCGTGGCCCAACGTGGTGCTGGAACTCAAGACCGCGCCAAGCTACGCGTTACGTGACCTGGTGCAGCGCGGCCAGCTCCAGGCAGCGGTCGTTGTGCAGCCGAAGGGTCAGGCCAGTGCTGGAGGGCAAGTGCTGGTTTCCACCACGCCGGTCTGGGTTGGTCCGGTCCACACGACGATGGCCCCGATGGCGCCACTGCCGTTGGCGGTGCATGCGGCGCAATGCCCTTATCGGCAAGCGATGATGGAGGCCCTCAGGCAAAGCGGCCGCAGGACCCGAGTCGTTCTGGAAAGCCCCTCCAACCAGGCCGTCAAGGCGTGTGTGGAAGCGGGGTTGGCGGTCAGCCTGATAGACCGCGCGCGCGTAACAGATGCCATGCAGATCCTCGAAGATCTTCCGGTCATCAAGGAGCACGAGGTGGTGTTCATGCGAGCCCAGGCGTCACACGGCGATGAGGCGGTGAACCTGCTTTCCCGTGCCATGCAACAGTATTTCCGGCTGTAGAAGCGGTCTAGGGACTGCTGCGCAGCCCAGCGGGAGCAAGCTCCCTCGCCACGGGGTTGCGCTCGTACTCAAAAATGAAGTCGAACGCTGCTTTTTGTGGCGAGGGAGCTTGCTCCCGCTGGGCTGCGCAGCAGCCCCAAGACAAGACCGAGCCTACTAAACGATCAAGCCGACAGCGGCGGCGTCCGCGGCGGGATCAGGCGTTTTGAACCGATCGATTCGAACGCCGAAGCCAGTCGCAATAAGGTCGAATCGTCATAGGCGCGGCCAGCGAACGTCAGCCCGACGGGCATGCCGATATCCGCCATGACGCCCATCGGCACGGTGACCGTAGGCACGCCCAGATGGCGGATGGCAAGGTTGCCGTTGGCGACCCAGACCCCATTGCTCCAGGCGATATCGGCAGATGCCGGGTTGACGTCCGCATCCGCCGGCCCGACGTCGGCGACGGTCGGGAAGATCACCGCGTCCAGGCCCAGCCGCTCCATCCAGTCCTCCAGATCGATTCGACGTGTCTGTTCAAGCCCACGCAGGCCGTCGGGCAGGGTCGGGATCTGGTCCCACGGCGTGATGCCCCGCTGGGCCATCTTCACGTACTCATCCATGCCGGCCGCCAGATCATCCTCCCGGTTGGGCAGGGTGCCCGGGTCGTGGGGGAAGATCTTCGGTCCGTCGACGTCGGCCAGGCGATTCAACTTCGGATCGCCGTTGGCCCGCAGGAAGTCATCGAATGCCCAGGCCGACAGGTCCCACAATTCATGGTGCAGGAACTCTTTGGAAACCAGGCCGCGGGTGAATACCGTAGGTGCGCCAGGACGATCGCCCTCGCAGTTGGACACCAGGGGGAAATCCACCTCGACCACTTCGGCGCCACAGGCCTCAAGCGCCTTGCGCGCTTGCTCCCAGAGCTCGATCACCGAGGCGCGGGTGATGATTCGCTGCCCCGTCGGGCCGCCGATGCCGGGGGCTTGGGCCGTGCCCGCCTCAGGGTCGGCGTTGATGTACATCCGAGGAACGCCGAACCGAACGCCTGCCAGCGCACTTGGGTTGCTGGCAAGGCTCGGATACGAGGCCGGACGAACTGAATCAACGCTCGGAATCGGCACCCAGGGTTGCAGGCGCCACAGGTCGCCACGGGTGTCCGGGTCCTCGGCGACCACCACGTCCAGCACTTCGAGCAGGTCGGCCATGGTCCTGGCGAAGGGCACGACGACGTCCATCGTCGGCGTCAACGGCCAGTTGCCACGCACCGAGATCACCCCGCGCGACGGCGTATACGCGCACAAGCCATTGTTCGACGCTGGACCGCGCCCGCTCGACCAGGTTTCTTCGGCAAGGCCGAACGCCGCGAAACTGGCGGCGGTTGCCGTGCCCGCACCGTTCGAAGAGCCGGAGGCAAACGGCGCGGTGAGGTAGTCGCCGTTGTACGGGCTCTCGGCACGGCCATACACCCCGCGCTGCATGCCGCCGTTGGCCATGGGCGGCATGTTGGTCTTGCCCAGGCAGATCGCCCCGGCGGCGCGAAGCCGTTCGATGGTGAACGCATCGCGATAAGCAACCAGGTCCTTGAACGCCGGGCTGCCGGAAGCGGCAGTGAGCCCCTTGACCAGGTAACTGTCCTTGGCCGTATAGGGAATGCCGTCAAGCGGCCCCAGGGTCTGGCCGCTGGCCCGACGGGCATCGCAGGCCTGGGCCTCTTTCAATGCATCGGGGTTGCGCACCACCACCGCGTTGAGGGCTGTGGGCGTGTCGGGGCCGTCGTAGGCATCAATCCTGGCGAGGTAGGCCTGGACAAGCGCCACCGCGGTCGTCTGGCCCGACTCCAGCGCAGCGCGCAATTGGCCAATGGAGGCTTCGGTGATTTCGATCATGCTGTTAGCGCCGCGGCAGAGGGATTGCGGGGTGTTCGGTTCCATTGAAGCTGCTCCTGAGACTTCAGGTCATCTCAAAGTGGATATTTATCGGACTTGCGCACTGTACTACGGAATAGCGATCAGGGGCAGTCGGGTTTTGACCGCACTGTCTCTCGATCGAGCGAAAATTTGCCACCTTCAGACTTCGTTAAGAAACGGCCTCGATACTTTCTCCCAATAGCCCGAGGGAGAACGTTGACCCATGCCCGATTTCGACTGGAACATCCGCCTGCCGCTGGCCTTCGGTGATGCCGGCCCGCCGGTTCGGCACTTGCACCGGGCCTTGCCGGGACAAGCCCGGCGAGCTGAGTTCGAGGCGTTCATCCAGCAGCGTTTTCGCCAGGTCCACGGTGCCGATATTCGTCACTTCATGCCGGAGCTGTTCGGGCTCGACGATGTCCATGGCACGCTCTGCGCAGCCGCTGGCGTGCGCCGGGCCGCCCAGGGGCCGCTGTTCCTCGAACATTATCTGGATAGCCTCATCGAGCCCTTGATCAGCGCCGCCGCCGATCGCGCGGTGGACCGCGCTGGCATCGTCGAGGTTGGCAACCTGGCCGCCAGCGACACGGGCAGCGCTCGGCTGAGCATCATAGCCATCACTTATCTGTTGGCCATGGGCGGCCTGGAGTGGGTTGCGTTCACTGGCAACATCGGCCTGGTCAACAGCTTCCATCGCCTGGGCCTCAAGCCTGTGACGCTGTGCCCGGCAGACCCGCAGCGCCTCGGCGAAGACCGTCATCTCTGGGGCCGCTACTACGAGAGCCAGCCGTGGGTTCACGTTGGAAACATCCGCGCCGGTTTCATTCATCTGCGCAATACCGGCGTGTTCAATCGCCTGGGACTGCCGACGGACCTCGGAGAAACCAGCCATGTCGCCTGAAATGGAACGCTTCAAGCGCACTCTGCGTGGTCATGCCGAGCGCAGGGGCCATGCCGTGGCACTGTGGGGCGACGGCTCGCAGCTCGACTACGCGACACTTTATTCCGAAGTGGTGTACCGCCAGCAACGCTTGCGCGATGAACACATCAGTGTTGTCGCCCTGGCTCTGGATAACGGCATCGAAGCGATGCTCTGGGACCTTGCCGCCCTGTTCGAAGGGCTGACCTGCGTCATCCTGCCCGGGTTTTTCAGCCAGGCTCAACGTCGGCACTGCCTGGAGCAGAGCCAGGCCGAGCGAGTGATTGCCGAGCCCGCATTCGAAGCGCAACTGCAAGCTGCCGGATACCAGCACAGTGGCGAGTTCTGGCGACGGCACTTCGACGGACCGAGCCGTCTGCCGGCAGGCACCGCCAAGCTGACGTTCACCTCTGGCACCACCGGCACGCCGAAGGGCGTCTGCCTGAGCGCCGACAGCCTGTTGCGGGTGGCCCGCGAACTGGAGCAGGCCAGCCAACCGGTCGAGGCCAGGCATCACCTGGCGTTACTGCCCCTGGCGATTTTGCTGGAAAACCTTGGCTGCTACGCGGCGTTGTATGCCGGCGCCATGCTGAGCCTGCCCAGCCAGAAAACCCTCGGCATCCAGGGCGCCAGTGGGGTCGACCCGACCCGGCTGCTGGGATGCCTGGCCGAGCGTCGGGCGCAGAGCCTGATCCTGGTTCCGCAACTGCTGCTGATGTTGGTCATGGCTGCCGAACAAAAGATGTTCAACCCGCACATCGTGCGATTCGCCGCCGTTGGCGGGGCACGGGTGTCCCACGATTTGTTGCAGCGGGCCCAGCGTGTTGGCCTGCCGGTGTTTGAAGGCTATGGGCTGTCGGAATGCGCCTCGGTGGTCTGCCTCAATCGGCCACAGGCTCATCGCGCCGGCAGTGTCGGCCAGCCGCTGCCCCATGTGGAGATCCGCTTGGCCGAGGACGGCGAAGTCCTGATCAAGGGCTCGACGCTGCTCGGTTACCTGGGTGAGCCACCGCACGCCAGCGAATGGTGGCCCAGCGGCGACCTGGGTGAGTTCGACGAAGACGGTTTCCTTTACCTGCGCGGTCGCAAGAAGCATCAGTTCGTGACCAGTTTCGGTCGCAACGTGAACCCCGAATGGGTTGAAGCCGAACTCACCCAGGGCGGTGACATTGCCCAGGCCTTTGTCTATGGCGAAGCCATGCCGCACAACCATGCACTGCTCTGGCCCGCCCGGGCCGACTGCACGGATCAAACGCTGGAGCTGGCCGTGGCCAAGGCCAACGACACGCTGCCCGACTACGCGCGGGTCCATCGCTGGACGCGCCTGGACCAACCCTTCAGCGCTGCCAACGGCATGCTCACCGCCAATGGCCGGCCACGCCGGGAAGCCATCGTCGAGCATTACCGCGCGCAGCTCACTTCATCTGTCTTGTCCGAGGAATCCCCAACATGAGTTTTTTTGACACGTTGCAAGAAGCCACCCAGCAAGAGCGCCAGGCGCTGTTCAATCTGCCGATCATCCGCGACGCCCTCGACGGCCAGGTCAGCCTCGCCAGTTACCGGGGTTTCCTGATCCAGGCGTATTACCACGTGCGCCACACCGTACCGCTGATGATGGCTTGCGGGGCGCGCCTGCCAGCGCATTTGGAATGGCTGCGCAAGGCCGTGTGTGAATACATCGACGAAGAGTACGGCCACGAGCAATGGGTGCTGGATGACATTGCCGTGTGCGGTGGCGATAAGGAAGCGGTGCGCAACGGTCAGCCGTCGTTGCCCATTGAGCTGATGGTCAGTTACCTCTACGACTTGATCGCCCGAGGCAACCCGGTGGGCCTGTTCGGCATGGTCAATGTGCTGGAAGGCACCAGTATCGCTCTGGCGACCCACGCCGCCGACAGCATCCGTCAGCGCCTGGAATTGCCACCCACGGCGTTCAGCTACCTCAGCTCCCATGGTTCGCTCGACATCGAGCATATGCAGACCTATCGCGGCTTGATGAACCGGCTGGAGGATCCGGCGGACCAGGCTGCGGTGATCCATGCCTCCAAGGTGGTGTACCGGTTGTACACCGACATGTTCCGCGGCCTGCCACGTGACGGGGAGCATGAACATGCGCCTGTGTGATGCGCGTGTCGTGCTGACCGGCGCCAGCGGCGGAATCGGCCAGGCCATCGCCGCCGCCTTGTGCGCCAGTGGTGCGCGGGTGCTGGCCGTGGCCAGGCATCACGAAGCCTTGCAGCCGTTGCTGGAGCGTTATCCGCAGCACTTGAGCTGGGTCGAAGCCGACCTGACCTTTCTCGTCGACCGGCGCAAAGTACTGGTCGCCGCCGAGGCTCTGGGCGGTATCAACCTGCTGATCAATGCCGCCGGCGTGAACCACTTCGCCATGCTCGAACAACTCGACGACAGCGAGATCAACGCCATGCTGGCGCTGAACATCAGCGCGCCGATTTGCCTGACCAAACTGCTCTTGCCACTGCTCAAGCAGGCTGACAGTGCGATGGTGGTCAACGTTGGCTCGACCTATGGATCAATCGGCTACCCGGGCTATGCCAGCTACTGCGCCAGCAAGTTTGCCTTGCGCGGTTTTTCCGAAGCCTTGCGCCGGGAGTTGGCCGATACCCGTGTCGGCGTGCTCTACGTAGCGCCCCGGGCCACCCGTACCTCGATGAACAGCCCGGCGGCCGATGCGCTCAACCAAGCCCTCAAGGCCAACGTCGACGACCCGCAAACCGTGGCGGCGGCGGTGATCCACGCGATTATCGGCGACCGACGCGAGTTGTATCTGGGCTGGCCCGAACGCTTTTTCGTCGGCCTCAACAGCCTGCTGCCCAACCTGGTGGACCGTGGTCTGCGCAAGCAATTGCCACTGGTGCGCCGTCTCAGTCACAAACCCGAAAACGAGCATCTCAAGCCATGAAAAAAATCCTCGCTTGCCTGTTGATCGGCACCCTGAGCCAAAGCGTCTGGGCGTTGGAGGCGGCCGACCAGCAACGTCTCAGCGACATCCAGCAGAGTTGGGCCCATATTCAATATGAAGTGCCCGAAGGCCAACGTGCCGATGCGTTCGAAAAACTCGCCGTCCAGGCATCGGCGTTCAAGCAGGAGCGCCAGTCGGTGGCCGAAGCGTGGATCTGGTCTGGCATCGTCAACAGCAGTTGGGCCGGTGCCAAGGGTGGGATCGGTGCACTGGGCAAGGTCAAGGATGCCAAGGGCGACCTGGAAAAAGCCCTGACCCTGGACCCCAAGGCCCTGCAAGGCTCGGCCTATACCAGCCTCGGCGCGCTCTACGACCGGGTGCCGGGCTGGCCCCTGGGTTTCGGCGACTCCGACAAGGCCGAGCAATTGCTCCAGCAGGCGTTGCAACTCAACCCGAACGGCATCGACAGCCTGTACTTTTGGGGCGATCACCTCTACCGTCAGAAGCGCTATAGCGAAGCCAAGGCAGCGTTGCAAAAAGCCTTGCAGGCAGCACCGCGGCCGGGTCGGGAAACGGCTGATGCCGGGCGCCGCAAGGAGATCGACGCTTTACTGGTGGATGTGAACAAGCAACTGAACTGACAGGAGCGGATGTGCGTTTATTACTGATCGAGGATGACGTGGCCCTGGGCGAGGGCATCCATCAGGCCTTGAGTCGCGAAGGTTATACCGTCGACTGGGTGCAGGACGGCGGCAGCGCCTTGCATTCGTTGCTCAGTGAAACATTCGACCTAGCGGTGCTCGACCTGGGCCTGCCACGCATGGACGGCCTGCAAGTGTTGCGGCGCTTGCGTGACAGCGGCTCCAACCTGCCGGTGCTGATCCTCACTGCCCGCGATGCCACCGAGGATCGCATCGCCGGGTTGGACGCCGGGGCCGACGATTATCTGGTCAAGCCCTTCGATCTGGCGGAACTCAAGGCCCGGCTACGGGCCTTGTTGCGCCGCAGCGCCGGCCGCGCCCAAGCGTTGATCGAACATGCCGGCATCAGCCTGAACCCAGGTACCCAGCAAGTCAGTTACCAAGGCAAGCCGGTGGCCCTGACGCCCAAGGAGTATCAGTTGCTCCATGAGCTGCTCTCGCCGCCGGGTCGCGTCATGACTCGCGATCATCTGATGCAACTGCTCTACGGCTGGAGCGAGGAGGCCGAGAGCAACACGCTGGAAGTGCACATCCATCACCTGCGCAAGAAATTCTCCACCGACCTGATCCGCACCATTCGCGGGGTCGGATACCTGGTGGAGGAGCGTCGATGAGTTCGATCCGGCGTCGCACCCTCACGTTGATTCTTGGCCTGCTGTTCCTTGGTTTGTTGATCATCACCGTATTCAACCTGCATGACAGCAACCACGAAATCGCCGAGGTCTACGATGCCCAGTTGGCGCAGAATGCCCGGCTATTGCAGGGCGTGATGCGCATGCCGATGGCGAGCAAGGAGCACGCCGAACTGTATCAGGCGTTCAATTCGGCGTTGGGGCAGGCAGCGCCCAAAGTCGACGGTCATCCCTATGAAAGCAAGATCGCTTTCCAGGTCTGGAACTCACAGGGTTCGGTGTTGGTGCATACGTCCAGCGCACCGTCGTTCACCTCACCGCCGAGCGCGCCTGGCTTCAGTGAGGTCGTGGACCAGAAAAACCGTAAGTGGCGGGCGTTCGTCCTCGACGACGCGCAATACGGCTTGAAGATCTGGGTGGGCGAGCGTGACGACGTGCGTGCCGACCTGGTCGACCGCATTGTTCGTCACACCGTCGTCCCCAACCTGATCGGCAGCGTGGTGCTTGCGGCCGTGATCTGGCTGGCCATCGGCTGGGGGCTCAAACCCCTGGTCGATATGGCGGCGAAGTTGCGGGCCAGGCATCCCGGCTCACTGGAACCCCTGCAAATGATGCCGCTCCCTACGGAGCTTGAGCCCATGCAGGCGGCCCTCAACCGCGTCTTGGCGCAGATCCAGGAGGTGATGGGCCGTGAGCGGCGTTTCATTGCCGACGCCGCCCATGAAATGCGTACGCCGTTGGCCGTGCTGCGGGTGCATGCACAGAACCTGATGGAGGCGGGGAGCGAGCAAAGCCGTCGCGAGTCCCTGGAACACCTGATCGCTGGCGTCGATCGCACCACGCGTTTGGTCAATCAGCTGCTCACCATGGCGCGGCTCGAACCGCAGGCAGGTGTGCCGACGCCTGCGGTCATCGACCTGGCCGCCACGGTTCGTGCGAGCCTGGTTCAGCTGACGCCCTGGTTGTTGAGCAAGGGGCTCGAGCCGGTGCTGGATGTCAGCGATGACATCGGCCCGGTTCGAATCGACCCAGTGGCCATCGACATCGCCTTGAACAACCTGGTGACCAATGCGGCCAATTTTTCGCCGGCCAACGGCACGATCACCGTACGCCTGGCCAGGAAGGGCGATCACTACGAGCTGTCAGTCGAAGACCAGGGGCCGGGTATCGACGAGGCCGAGCGTGAGCGGCTCTTCGAGCGGTTCTACAGCCGCGGCAATGACCAAGGGGCGGGGTTGGGGCTGACGATCGTACGCACCATCGCGGATCGTCTGGGAGGGCACATACGCCTGGAGAATCGCACCGAGGGTGGGCTGTGCGCGACCTTGGAAATAGGGCGCTTCTAAGCGATTTTCCGCTGCCATGACAGGTGGCCGGTCCCGTGCGTTGCTTCAAGCAGGCGCATCGGCCATGGATTGCCGGGCGAGAAAGTCGACTATCTCGCCAACCGTGCTGCGTGCCGTGCGTGTAACGCCGATCAGGGTGGCGGAAGCCGACCCCGTCCACTCGCCGTAGCCGACCAGCCACAGCCTGGGCTCTTGTATCGAGCGGGTGCCCTCGACCTCCACACGGCCGTCGTTGTTGAGCAACCCCAGCGCATCCAGATGCTGTAGGGCGGGCCTGAATCCGGTGCACCAGATCACCACGTCCACGGCTGATTCGCGGCCGTCGGCCCAGATCACGCCGTTGCGGGTAAAGCGCTCGAAAGGCCTGACGGCCTGAAGGACGTTGCGTTCACGGGCCTCGACCACCGGCGGCACCATGACGATGTCACCCAACCCTCCCACGGGTTGGTCGATGACGCGACCTTCCTGCTGGGCCTTCCAGCGCTCGGTGGCGCGCTCGAACAACACGCGCCCATCGACCTCGTCAGGAAGGAACAGTGGTTCGACGGGGGTGACCCAAGTGGTCTCGGCGATTTTCGACACTTCGGCCAGAATCTGTGCCCCTGAATTGCCGCCGCCCACCACCAGGACTTTCTTGCCGGCGAACGGGGCCGCCTCGACATAGTCCGCCGAATGCAGTTGCTGGCCGGCGAACAAGGCCGCATCAAGATAGCGAGGGATGTAGGGGTTGCTCCAGGTGCCCGTTGCGCTGACCACGACCCGGGCATCCCAGTGCTTGTCCGTGGCATATACGCGCAAGCCCGTTTCGGTGGGTTCCACACGGGTGACCTGTACCGGCCGCACCACGGGGAATCCATAGCGCTGTTCATACTGCGTGAGGTAGTCGACCACATGGTCTCGCGACGGATAGCCATCCTGTGAGGGGGGCATCATCCAGCCGGGGATCGAACTCCAGGTCGCCGGGGAAAAGAGTCGCAGCGAGTTCCAGCCATGCCGCCAGGCACCACCGGGTCCCTCCTGGGCATCGAGGATGACGAACGACAGAGGCGTGCGCCGCAGGAAATAGGCCACCGCCAAGGCTGCTTGGCCCCCGCCGATGATGACTACGTCAAATGTCTCGGGCTGTGAGCAGGGCATGGCGGCGAATCCTTCGGTTGAGGGAGCCCGTTGCAAGGCTCCAAGAGGGGCTTGCAACGTCAATGGCCACTCCAAGAGAAAGGCCGTTGTACGCTTCAGCAACGTTTGCAGGTCTTGATGCCCAATAACGAATAGAGCGGACAGAAGCGAAAGATACCCGTGGCCAGTGGCACCAGGCCAATCCAGCCCCAGGCGCCGATCGAGCCCGTCAGGGCCAGAATTATAAGGACAAGCCCCACGGCAATACGTGCGCCCCGGTCAATGGTTCCAATGTTGGCTTTCATGACAATCTCCCGATCAATTGATCGCGCCGGGTTTCCAGCACGGTGAACAGCAACATGCCCGCCAACATGGCCAGCATGAACACAATGGCCTGCCAGTGTCCGGTCAGCAGGATGGCCACGGCGGGGCCAGGACAGATGCCGGCAATGCCCCAGCCGATGCCGAACACCAGGCTGCCACCGATCAGGCGTGGGTCCAGTTCTCGCTTGACCGGCAACTGCATGGGGCTGCCCAGCAGCGAATGAGTCTGTTGGCGTGCCCAAGCCAGGGGGACGATGGCGGTGCCAATCGCTCCGATCATCACCAACGCCAGGGACGGATCCCAGGTGCCGGCCAGGTCCAGGAAACCCAACACCTTTTTCGGGTTGGCCATGCCCGCCAGGAGCAGCCCGAAACCAAAGAGCAGGCCGGCGATGAATGCCGTCAGTTTGCGCATGTTCAAACCCCCATCACGTGACGCAGGACAAATACCGTGGCGAAACCGCTGAGCATGAAACACGCCGTGGCGACCATCGAACGCGGTGAAAGGCGCGACAGGCCACACACGCCATGGCCACTGGTGCAGCCCGAACCGTAACGAGTGCCGACACCCACCAACAGGCCCGCGACAGTGAGGCCGAACCAGCCGTTCTGGAACTCGATCGGCGGCAAGGTGGCAAACACGCCCCATACCAGCGGCGCGACGAGCAGGCCCAGGAGAAACAGGGCCTTTTCGCCCCCCCCTTCGCTGCCTCGCTGCAGCAGGCTGCCGATCAGCCCGCTGATGCCGGCGATCCGGCCGTTGGCGACCACGAACAGGCCGGCCGCCAGGCCAATCAGCATGCCGCCGGCCAGGGATGACCACGGCGTGAAGTTGAGCCAGTCGAGATTCATCAGCGTTCTCCGATGCACAATCGTTGATATTTCACTAGGCGATTCAACCCAGTGCTTTTACCAGCAGCGCGACCGCTACCAGCGTGGACACCAGGGCGAAGCCTCTTTGCAGATGGGGTTCCGGCAACCTCGCGGCGACCAGGCGCCCGCCGAGCATGCCGACGATGGCCCCCATGGAAAAGGGTAGCGCTATTGGCCATTGCAGGTGGCCCATCGCCGAACTCGCCAGCACCCCCGACATGGAGACCAAAGCGATGACGGTCAGTGACGTGGCGAGCACCGACTGCGTGGTCAAATTGGTGTACCGCTGGAGCGCCGGAACCATGACGAAACCACCGCCCACGCCGAGCAGTCCGGAAAGCACCCCGGCGACCATGCCCGACGCTGTGAGCGCCCATGCGCAAGGGCCGGTCCAGTTCAGCTTGCCGCGGTTTTCGTCCAGGACACAGGGGGGCGGTTTGCGCGCGGCGGATGCCTTTGCCCCGGCGCGAGCGGGCAGTGATTTTTGCAAGGCCCGAAACGCCACGTACATCAGCAACAAGGCAAACAGGATCGTCAACGGACGGTTGGGCGTGCGCTGCGCCAGCCAAAGGCCCAGCGGCGAGCAGATGACCCCCGCACTGGCCGTCAACAGCGCCGCCTTGTAGCGCACGATGCCATTGCGCAGGCCCATCACGGCGCCCAGGGTGGCAGCCAGGCCCACCGCCAGCAAACCAATGGGCCCGGCTTCGGCCATGCTCAAGCCCACGCCAAAAACCAGGAACGGGACGGCGAGTATGCCGCCGCCGGCTCCGGTCAGCGCCAGGATCACGCCCACCGCAAAGCCCAGTACCAGGACTGCAATCATCTCGGTCTCCTGGAGCAGAGGTTCGATTTCATAGGTCCGCCAGTTCAGGTTTCGCCAGCCACTCACGGCCCTTGAGCATGGCTTTCCAATACAGCGGCGGAAGAATTCGCTCTTTAAGTAGCCAGGCGAGTCTCGAAGGCCGAGTGCCGTCGATCAGCCAGGACGGGAAGCTGGGGGCAAGCTTGCCGCCGTAGGTGAATTCAGCGAGCACGACCTTGCCTCGTTCCACGGTCAGCGGGCAAGAACCGTAGCCGTCGTAATGGGCGCTGCCCTTGGCCTTGCCCATGGCCGCCAGCACATTATGGGCGACCACGGGCGCCTGCTTGCGCGCCGCCGCTGCGGTTTTTGCGTTGCTGGTATTGGTGGCATCGCCCAGTGCGTAAATATTCGCCCAGGTTGTATGCCGCAAGCTGTCGGGATCGACATCGATCCAGCCCGCCCCATCAGCCAGAGGGCTTACGCGGATAAAATCCGGCGCGACCTGAGGGGGCACCACATGCAGCAGATCGAAGTCGTGCGTCACCCGGTGAGTACTGCCATCGGCCTTGACGCAGCTGAAGGTCGCCGTTTGTGCCGGTCCATCGACAGAGGTCAGCGTACTGCCGAAATTCAGGTCGATCTCATAGGCGCGGACGTACTCCATCAAGGCCGGCACGTAGTCGGGAACACCGAACAGGACAGCCCCGGCGCTGCAGAAGTCGATCTCGATATCGCCCAGTACGCCTTGGCGTTTCCAGTGGTCGGCGCACAGGTACATCGCTTTTTGAGGGGCCCCGGCGCATTTGATCGGCATGGGGGGCTGCGTGAAAATGGCCCGGCCGCTGCGCAGTTGCTGCACCTGTTCCCAGGTGTAGGGGGCCAGGTGGTACAGATAGTTCGAGGTGACGCCGTTGCGCCCCAGTGTCTGCGGTAAGCCTTCAATGGCATGCCAGTCCAGTTTCAGGCCCGGGCATACGATCAACTGCTCGTAGCGGACCACGCGGCACCCATCGAGAATAATGGCGTCGTTCTCAGGTTCGAAGGCCGCGACAGCCGCTTTGATCCAATGCACGCCCCGGGGAATGGTCGCACCCATCGTATGGGCGGTTTGTTGTGCCTCGAACACGCCACCGCCGACGAGGGTCCAGCCGGGCTGGTAATAATGCACATCCGCCGGATCGATGACGGCAATGTCCAGGCCTGGCTCGCGGGCCAACAGGCTCGAGGCTGTGGCGATGCCCGCCGCGCCGCCGCCGACAATCACCACGGCATGTCGGGCCTCGGCCACGCCAACAGGCGTGCGTCCCTCATTGGCAATTCTGCGAATGACGCCTTTCATGTCGAAGCCGGCTTTCCTGGCGGCTTCGACAATCTGTGGCAAGGGCTGCTGGCCGGCCTGGGACAGCGCCCACATCGTCGTCGAACGCATGCCGGAGCGGCAGTACGCCAACACTGGCTTGGGCAAGGACTCGAACAATTTGCCGAAGGCAACGCCTTGCTCATCGGTCACCTTGCCGGACTCTGCGGCAAGGTAGTGCGCCTCGATGCCCATCGCTTGTGCCGCGCGCTGGATGTCGGCAAACAAAGGTTGATCGCTGCCTTCACCATCAGGGCGGTTGCAGATGATGGCGCGAAAGCCGCTGGTTTTGATCTCACTCATTTGCTCGGGTTGAATCTGCCCCGAGATCGAGAGGCCGGACGCAAGGTGGCGGATGTCCATGACTGTCTCCGTGATGACGGTTTTTCTTATAAGGGGGGCCGGTCTTCAGAGCCGATTGAGTGGGATTTTCAGGTAGCACGTGCCGTTCGATTCCGGCTCCGGGAAATGCCCGGCCCGCATGTTGACCTGGACCGATGGCAGGATGAGCGTCGGCATGTCCAGCGAGGCATCGCGCTGGGTGCGCATTGCCACGAATGCTTCTTCGCTGACGCCGTTTCGGACATGGACATTGTCGGCGCGTTGCTCGGCGACGGTGCTGGAAAACTGCACCTCGCGGCCACCGGGTTGGTAATCGTGACAGGTGTAGAGCAGGGTGTTGGCCGGCAGGCTCAAGACCTTGTTGATGGACCGGAACAACGTATGCGCGTTGCCACCGGGGAAGTCACACCGTGCGGTGCCGTAGTCGGGCATGAACAAGGTGTCGCCAACGAATGCAGCCGTTTCCTGGCCGTCGCTGATGACATACGTCATGCAGGCGGGGGTGTGGCCCGGCGTGTGAAGCGCATGGCATTGCAGCGTTCCAATAGTGAACGACTCGTCATTGACGAACAGGTGGTCGAACTGGCTGCCATCGCGGGGCATCTCCCCACCGGTGTTGAACAGCGTGCCAAAGACTTCTTGTACAGTCGCAATCTGGCTGCCGATCCCTATCGTGCCGCCGAGCTTTTCCTTCAGGTACGGGGCGGCGGTGAGGTGGTCGGCATGGACGTGGGTTTCAAGAATCCATTGGACCTTCGCCTCCAGCTCGATCACCCTGGCCATCAGCTTGTCGGCCGAAGTGGTTGTGGTACGGCCGGATTTGGGATCGAAATCCAGGACGCTGTCGATCAAGGCGCACTGGCGCGTCGTTTTGTCCAGCACCAGATAGCTGACAGTGTGGGTCTCCGGATCGAAAAATCCTTCGACGTACGGTTTTACGGTCATGAACGGTCTCCTTTGGGCTCTCATCGAACCGCTTGAAGAACAGACAGAGCAATAATGCTGCCAGGTGGATGCTGGGTCGTTTTAAAAGGCTAACCTAATGATTTTATTGATTTAACTTCATGAGTCCGCGAGGGTGCGGGCCGATGCCCAGACAATTTAACTGCCATTGGCAGTGTTTGTTGGCATAGTGGCAGTGCCACCTGTGCTGGATGAATTCACTGGAGCCGCGATGACACACCGCCTGCCGCCCACCCAAGACCCGCTTCCACGTGCAGACCAGGTGCAGTCCCTGGTCTCGTTTCTGGAGCATGAGCCCCAGCCGATGATCGTCCTCGATCCTGATTACAACATCCTGGCGGCGAACACGGCTTACCTGCGTCAGTTCGGCAGCGCCGACAAGCCGTTCATTGGCCATAAGTGTTATCGGGTTTCCCACCACTACGATGTGCCTTGTGACCAGGCCGGCGAGAACTGCCCGATGAAAAAGGCCAGGGAGATGCGCAGTCCGGATCGGGTCTTGCACATTCATCACACACCGCGCGGGCCGGAACACGTCGATGTGGAACTGCGCCCGATCCTCAATGAGCACGGCGTCATCACTGCTTATGTGGAGCGCCTTACCCAGGTGCGGAGCGCCTCGGCACGGCCCAGTAATGAGGGGCTGGTGGGCAGTTCACCGGCCTTTAATCAGGCGCTGTTGGAACTGCAGCGGGTAGCGCCCTCGATGTTACCGGTGCTGTTGCTGGGAGAGTCCGGCACAGGCAAGGAGCTGTTTGCCCGCGCCGTCCATGAAACCAGTGAGCGGGCCGCGGGGCCTTTTGTCGTGGTGGATTGCTCCGGCTTGACCGAAACGTTGTTCGAGAGCGAGCTGTTCGGCCACGAAAAGGGGGCATTTACCGGAGCGACCACGCGCAAGGTGGGCCTGGTGGAGACGGCCCAGGGCGGTACGCTGTTTCTCGATGAGATAGGCGACGTTCCCCTGGCCATGCAGGTGAAACTGTTGCGACTGATCGAGTCTGGAACCTATCGCCGTGTTGGCAGTGTAGAAACCCAGCACGCCGATTTCAGGCTGGTGGCCGCGACCCATAAGCCCTTGGAAAAGATGGTGGAGAAGGGCGAGTTCAGGCAGGACTTGTACTACCGCATCAGCGTTTTCCCTATCCATTTACCGCCCTTGCGGCATCGCCTTGAAGACATCGGCTTGCTGGTGGATTCATTCCTGCAACGTTCCGGGATCGGTAAGCGTCGGCTGACCATCGATCCCGAGGCGCTGATGCAATTGCAGCGGTTTGCCTGGCCGGGCAATATCCGCGAGCTGCGCAATGTCCTGGAAAGAGCCGCACTGTTTGCCGACGACGGCGTCATTCACGCCTTGCATCTGCCCGCGCCCCCCTTGGCGTTGTCCGCCCCAGCCTTGACGCCTGCCCGCAATAGCAGGGACCTGGAACAGTTGGTGGCCACTTTCAAAGGCACCCGCAGCGAACTGGCCAGGCACCTGGGCGTGAGTGAGCGCACGTTATACAGGCGGTTGAAAGAACAAGGCCTGGCCTGAACGTCATCGAGCCTGGACTGCCAATGACTGCCAGCCCCTGGCAGTTTGGCAGGTTTTATTCTCGCCAAACCAGGCAGTGAGCTTCGGCTCTCTCAATAACTAATTGTTTTATAAAGATAAAAAATATATCCAGGCGTTGGCATGCGCCGTGCTAAAGCATGTCCCATGACTATTTCCGATAAACGATTGCGTCGCCATCTGCTCACAGCCGTGCTGATCAAACTGGTCGTGCTGACGGTGCTGTGGTGGCTGTTCATTAAGGATTCGCGCGTCAGCGTCGACTCGAACACCATCAGTGACAGGTTCGGCGTACCCACCTCGGCTCAAGGGGCAAGCAAGTGATCTCAGAACAACTGGTGGATCTGTCACGGCTGCAATTCGCAGCCACAGCGCTGTACCACTTTCTATTTGTACCGCTCACCGTGGGGATGGTGTGGCTGCTGGTCATCATGGAAAGCGTCTACGTGATGACAGGCAATGTCATCTGGAAAGACATGACTCGCTTCTGGGGCAAATTGTTCGGCATCAACTTCGCCTTGGGCGTGACCACCGGCATCACCTTGGAGTTTCAGTTCGGCACTAACTGGGCCTACTACTCGCACTACGTCGGGGACATCTTCGGGGCCCCGCTGGCCATCGAGGGTCTGATGGCGTTCTTCCTTGAGTCGACCATGATCGGCTTATTTTTCTTCGGTTGGGATCGCCTGAAGAAAGAACATCATTTGCTGGTCACGTTGTTGATGGCCATCGGTACCAACCTGTCGGCGCTATGGATTCTGATCGCCAATGGTTGGATGCAGAACCCGGTGGGCTCGCAATTCAGTTACATCACCATGCGCATGGAGATGGTGGATTTCTGGGCCGTGGTCTTCAACCCGGTGGCGCAGGCCAAGTTTGTCCACACGGTGTCTGCCGGTTATGTCACCGGCTCGATGTTTGTGTTGTCGATTTCCAGTTGGTACTTGCTCAAGGGGCGTGATGTCGAGTTCGCCAAGCGCAGCTTCCGGGTGGCGGCCGCCTTCGGCCTGGCCTCTGTGCTGAGCGTCATCGTACTGGGGGATGAGTCGGGTTATACGGTGGGCGAGGCGCAGCAAACCAAGCTGGCGGCCATGGAGGCCATGTGGGAAACCAAACCCGCACCGGCGGGCCTGACGCTGGTGGCCAGCATTAATGAAGCCGAGTCCAGGAATAACTGGGAGTTCGATGTGCCGTGGGTGATGGGCTTGATCGGCACGCGCTCGGTCAGCAAGCAGATCCCAGGGATTCATGACATCAAAGCGAAAAACCGCGCGCGCATTCTGCGGGGCATTACCGCCGTCAATGCGCTTGAAGCGCTGCGCGCCGATCGCACCGATAAGGCCGCGTTCGATACCTTCGAAGCGTACAAGGCCGATCTGGGCTTTGGCCTGCTGCTTAAAAAGTACGTCGAGGATGTCAACCAGGCCACGCCGGCCATCATCGACAAGGCTGTGAACGATACCGTACCGCGGGTGACCCCGATGTTCTGGGGGTTCCGGATCATGGTCGGCCTGGGCTTTGCCATGCTCGTGCTTTTCGGGCTGGCATTCTGGAGCACCTTGAAATCCAGCGGCGCACATCATCGCGGGCTGCTGCGCTGGGCGCTCTGGATGCTGCCTGCGCCATGGCTTGCCTGCGAATTGGGCTGGTTCGTCGCCGAGTACGGCCGCCAACCCTGGACCATCTACGGTGTGTTGCCGACCCACATGAGCGTTTCCACCCTCAGCGTCGATAACCTGTATGGCTCTTTGGCTGGGTTCGTCGTTTTCTACACGGTGCTGCTGGCGGTGGAAATGTTCCTGATGGTCAAGTTCGCCCGCCAGGGCCCCGGCAGCCTCGGTACAGGTCGTTATGTCCACGACGCCAAGTTGAAGGAGCTTCACCATGCTTGATTACTTCACGCTCAAGATCATCTGGTGGGCGCTGGTCGGCGTCCTGCTCATAGGTTTCGCCATCATGGACGGCCACGACATGGGCGTCGGCTCACTGCTGCCGTTTGTCGGTCGCAATGACATGGAACGTCGCATCGTGATCAACACCGTGGGCCCGCACTGGGATGGCAATCAGGTCTGGTTCATTACGGCCGGCGGCGCTTTGTTCGCCGCATGGCCGGTGGTCTATGCCACGGCGTTCAGCGGGTTCTATTGGGCGATGATCCTGGTGCTCTGGGCGTTGTTCTTCCGCCCGGTGGGTTTCGACTACCGCAGCAAGATCCATAACCCGGTGTGGCGCAGTACCTGGGATTGGGGGCTTTTCGTGGGTGGGGCCGTGCCGCCGCTGGTGTTCGGCATCGCGTTTGGCAACTTGTTGCAGGGCGTACCGTTTCACTTCAATCAATACCTGGTGTCAACCTATACCGGCAGCTTCTGGCAATTGCTCAACCCTTTCGCGCTGCTGACCGGCCTGGTCAGCAGCGCCATGATTACGCTGCAGGGGGGCACCTACCTGGCCCATCGCACGGAGGGCAGCATCCAGTCCCGGGCGATAAAAGGCGCGGTAGGCGCTGCGATCGTACTGGTGTGTTCGTTCATCGCAGCGGGTATCTGGTTGCAATGGATCGAGGGCTATCGCATCACGTCGCTCGTCGATACCGCCGGGTTGCCTGACATTCTCGGCAAGTCGGTCGTAAGGGAGGCGGGGGCCTGGATGGCCAACTATGGTCGCTATCCTTGGCTGTGGCTGCTGCCCGCGCTTGGACTGGCCGGCGCAGCCGGTGCGGCGCTGTTGCTGATGAGGCGCCGTACCCTTTGCGCGTTCGTTGCGTCATCGCTTGCGGTGGTCGGTGTCATCGGTACGGCAGGGGTATCGATGTTCCCCTTTGTCATGCCGTCGTCATCGATGCCAGCGGCCAGTTTGACCGTGTGGGACAGTGTTTCCAGTCACCTGAGCCTGGCCATCATGTTCTGGGCCACGTTGTTCTTCATGCCGTTGATCGTGATCTATACCGGTTGGGCGTATCGCGTCATGCGCGGCAAGGTCACGGCCACCCAGATCAACGCCAACGAGCATTCGGCGTACTAGTGTCGACAGAGGAGTGAAGCAATATGTGGTATTTCGCCTGGATGCTGGGAGTCGGTTTCGCACTGCTGCTGGCGATACTCAATGCGATGTGGGGCGAGAACGAGACCGGTCGAGCCATGAGCGACCGTGACGAGGGGCAGCCATGACGCCGAATGTCGCTGACGTCCAACCCTCGTCACGGCTGCATCGGCTGAGCCTGGCGGTCGCGGTGACGATCATGTTGGCCTGTACGATCTACCCGCCACTGATGACGGCGACGGATGGGAAAGCCGACCATGCGCTGGCAACGGCATTGTTCATCGCCATGAGCGTGGCCTTTGTAAGAGGGGTGGGGTTCATTCCGCGCAGGCTTGTCTGGCGAAGGATGTTCTCAGGCTGGACCTGCCTGGGGGCACTTGCGCTTGCCGGTGGGTTGAAGTTGTTGCACTGAAGCCTGATGAGAAGCCCGGCGATGGCCGGACGGTGATCAAGAAAACTCACCTGCCGACGCGGCAGGTGAGTAGGGCAGTCCTGAAGGCCGGCCTAGCGAGCTGGCGGGCTCATTTGCTGTTGTTGCATCATCTGCTCCATCATCATCTGTTGCATGCCCATGTACCTGTCCATCATGTACTGGTGCTGCTTCATCTGCTCAGGCGTCATCTGGGAATAGTGGCTGCCCATTTGTTTCCAGCCCATCATCGGGCCGTTCCCCTTCATGTGGCCGCCCATCATGCCTGCCCCGCAACACCCCATCATCCCATTCATCATCTGCATGCTTTGCCGCATCGTGGCCTGGTGATCTTGCATGAGCTTCTGGCGTTGCGCCGGATCGCTGGTGTTCTGGATCTGGGCCATCTGTTCCTGCATTTTTTTCAGGTTTTCCTGGGCCGTCGCCATCTGCTGGTCGAATTGCTCAACGCTCATTGACGGCGGGGGCGCCTTGGCGGCGTCGGTGGCTTGCTGGGCAAAGCTCAGCGTGGGGAAAAGCACCGCGGTCAGGGCGAGGGCGGCGAGTCTGGATGCGTTCATGATTCAGTTCCTTGCAGGCTGGTGGAGCGGGGAGTGGGATCGTCACGGTTGACGATCGGACTCGGTTAAACGCAGTCGAAGCTGTTTTTCAATTTCGATGATGGCGAACAGCGCAATGCCCACCGCGATGATCAGCAGTCCATCCATGAAGGGCACCGCTTGGGTCGCGAACACGGTTTGCAGCGGCGGCGCGTAGGTGATGGCGAATTGAGCGACGGTCACTACCGCGACGGTCGCCCACACAACCTTCGTACCCCGAAGGCCCTTCCAGGTCAGTGACGTGCCGTAGAGATTGCGGATAAAGAACAGGTGGAAAATTTCCATCACGACCAAGGTGTTCACTGCCAGGGTGCGGGCCAGTTCGACGGAGTAGCCTCGGTCCAGGGCATAGGTAAAGATGCCGTAGACACCGCACAGGAACAGAATGGAAACGAGCACCATATGCCAGACCAATGCGCCGCTGATCAACGGCTCCTGTCGTGAGCGCGGTGGCCTGCGCATGGTGTTGTCTTCGGTTGGTTCGAACGCCAGTGCGATACCCAGCGTGATGGCGGTAATCAGGTTGATCCACAGGATCTGTATCGCCGTGACTGGCAATGTAAGGCCAAACAGCAGCGCGACAATCAGGGTCATTGTCTCGCCCGCGTTGGTGGGTAACGTCCAGCTCAGCACTTTCTTGATGTTGTCGTAGACCGTCCGGCCTTCACGCACAGCGGCCACGATGGAGGCGAAGTTATCGTCCGCCAGTACCAGGTCCGCGGCTTCCTTGGCTGCTTCACTGCCTTTGCAACCCATGGCGATGCCGGCATCTGCGCGTTTGAGCGCTGGCGCGTCGTTGACGCCATCGCCGGTCATGGCTACGGTCATGCCGTTGAGTTGCAGCAACGTCACCAGCCGCAGCTTATGTTCGGGGCTGGTACGCGCGAAGATGTTCACTTGCTTGAGTGATTCCCTGAGGGTGGCATCGTTCATGGCGTCCAGGTCGCTGCCGGTCAGTACCTTGTCGGGGTTGTCCAGGCCGATCTGATCACCGATGGCGCAGGCGGTGCCGGCGTGGTCTCCTGTGATCATCTTCACGACAATGCCGGCCGCCTGGCATTGCTTGATCGCCTGGATCGTTTCCGGGCGGGGCGGGTCGATCATCCCGACCAGGCCAAGCAAGGTCAGTGTCCCTTGCACATCGGCAAACTCCAGGATGGCGTGTTCGGGCGGGACGGACCGGACGGCGAGCGCCAACACGCGTTGGCCCTTGCGGGCGATGGCATTGGCCTGCGCGTGCCAATAGTCGGCATCGAGCGGGTCCGTTGCCCCCGTGTTGCTGCGCTGGTGCGTGCACATGGTCAGAATCTGCTCCGGCGCACCTTTGACATAAATGGCGGCTTGCCGGTCATGGTTGTGATGCAGCGTTGCCATGAAACGGTGTTTGGCGTCGAACGGAATGGCATCGGTGCGGGCCCAAGTGCCGCGTTCCTCTTCACCGTTGATGCCGGCCTTGGCGCAAAACACCAGCAATGCACCCTCCATGGGGTCCCCTTCGACTTTCCAGGTGTCTTCGTGCTGCCTCAAGCGTGCGTCATTGCAAAGGCTCGTCGCGCGCCCCAGTTCGGCCAGCACCGGGTGGTGGGAGGTGTCGATCAATTGATCGGCAAGGTTCATGTTGCCCGAAGGCTGGTAGCCGACACCGTCGACGGTGAAGGTCAGGTCACGGGTGACGACGGATGCCACCATCATCTCGTTACGGGTGAGGGTGCCGGTCTTGTCCGTGCAGATGACCGATACCGAGCCCAGGGTTTCGATGGCCGGCAGGCGCCGAACGATGGCGTTGCGCTGGGCCATCGCCCGCACGCCCACCGCCAGGGTGATGGTGAGTACGGCGGGCAATCCCTCGGGTATGGCTGCGACCGACATGCCCACCACGACCATGAATATCTCGGTGAAGACGTAATGCCCGACAAAGTGGCCATAAGCGAGTAGCAGACCGGCGATCAGCAAAATCAATAGCGTCAGCCAGCGGGCGAAGGCATCCATTTGCTTTATCAGGGGCGTCGTCAGCGGCTCCACTGCTGACAGCAGGTTGCTGATGCGCCCGATTTCAGTCGATGTCGCGGTGGCGACAACGACCCCTGTCGCTTGTCCGCAGGTCACCAGGGTGCCACTGAAGGCCATGCAGGCACGATCACCCAGGGCCGCTTCGATGCGCACCGGTTCGGTATTTTTTTCGGCCGGTGCGGATTCTCCGGTCAGGATGGCTTCCTGGACCTGGAGCCGGTTGGCATGCAGCAGGCGCAGATCCGCCGGGACCTTGTCGCCGGCCTCCAGCAAGACGATATCGCCGGGCACCAGTTCCTCGCCTGCGATGCCCAGGCGTTCGCCGGCACGTATCACCGTTGCCCGGGGCGCGAGCATGTTGCGGATGGCGTCCATGGCCTGTTCGGCCTTGCCTTCCTGGACATAGCCAATGATCGCATTGGCCACCACGACAGCGAGAATGACCACCGTGTCCCACAGGTGTTGCAGCGCAGCGGTGATTGCAGCGCAACCCAGCAGCACATAAATCAGGATGTTATGAAATTGCAGCAGAAATCGCCGCCACGCTGGCCGTCGGGCTGACGCCGACAACCGGTTGAAACCCGTACGCTCAAGCCGGGCCTGGACTTCGGCGATGTCCAGCCCGGCTTGCTCATCGACATCAAGGTGTTTGAGCACCTGTTCGGCGGGCAACGTGTACCAGGCCAGGCCCTGCGAGGGCGTTGTCGGGTGCGCCGCTGGTATGTTGCTCGGTCGGTTCATCAGCCGCGTTCCTGTGGATACGGAGCGGTTGTTCTACAGGCCATCGGCACAGGACTGCCCTCAGCCCATCTGCTGCGGCGCTATCACCCACAGGCTGCAGGGCATCTTGTACAGCAGGCCTTCGACGGTGCTGCCGATCAGCTTGTCCAGGCTGCCGTAGCGCACGCGCCCCATGACGATGACATCAATGTCATGGGACGCGGCGTAGCTCGCCAGCACCTTGGCCGGGTCACCCATGATCATGCGTCGCTGGTCCGCGGCGATGCCATTGCGTTCGGCCAGTGCATCGAAGGCGGCGCCCTGGGACTCGTAGAGCTGGCGGGCCAGGGTCGAGGAGAAGAACATCGAACCGTTGCCAAAACCGTATTCAGCGGCGGTAATGGACGAAAGGTCATAGGCGTAGATGACTTCCAGCGTCGCGTCGCAGCGGGTGGCCAGCTTGTTGGCTTCGCTCAGGATCCGATCATTGAGGCCTTCGTAGCGTCCGTCCTGATGGAACGGGTCGATGGCGGCCAGGATCTTGCGCGGGCGGGCGTGGGCGACCTTGTTGACGAAGTGCAGCGGGACCTCGCATTCGCGCAGCAGATGCACGTCCAGCGGCGTGAACATCAGTCGGGAAAACCACGACTCAGGGTCCACCGACTTGATCAGCGCCGCCATCGGCGCTTCCTTGAGGTGGACCAGGATTTCCTGCAAGGGGCGCTCGACCCACGTCACTTCTGTCGTGACTTCGATGCCGAGGTTGCGCAGGGGCCTGGCCTGTTCCTCCAGCCACTGCCGATGGCGCTCGATGTAGCCCAAGCGCATCTGCTCCAGCGCCTGCTCGTTGACCAGGCCCGCCGTGGCCAGGCCTTCGAGGTAGTCAAACGCGACAATATGCAGCGCCGCGCCTTCGGCCCTGGCCAGTGCGGCGGCCCGGTCGAACGCCGGGCTGTGTTCCATCAGTGGCGAGACGACCAGCATCAATCGTGATTGCGTAGACATGACAAACCTCCCGGGCAAGGACCTGTTGGCGCCGGGCGACGTTTCGCGCGGCGTGGTGTCTGTCATCGATCATGAGCGTCATGGAGCCCGGTAACTTGATTTGCATCAAACACGCTTCAAAGCGTTGCATCGAAGGCGGCAACGGCGCGGCAATCGCGCTATGTTTGAGCATGATCAGTCGCCCCAGGGCACGAGCGCAGCCGGCTCGGACCTCTGGATTGAGTGACAACCGCAGACAGTGCCAGAGAGCCGAACCATGACTGAAACCCTGGCCTTCGCCAATGCCGCCGCCGCGCTGGGAATCGGCCTGTTGGTGGGGCTTGAGCGCGAACGACGCAAAGGCGAGGGCGACCGGCGCGACTTCGCCGGCCTGCGTACCTTCGCCATCACGTCCGTGCTCGGCTACCTGGCGGTCCAGGCGGGCGGTCCCTTGTTGCTGGGGGGCATGACGCTCGCCCTGGGCGCATTGGTCACCGTGGCCTATTGGCGAAACCTCGACAAGGATCCGGGGATCACCAGCGAGGTGGCCTTGTTCGCAGTATTGGCATTGGGCGCGCTCTGTGCGAGCGCCCCAGGCCTGGCGACCTCGATTGGGGTGGTGATGGCCGGGCTGCTCGCCAGCCGCCAGGCGTTGCACCACTTTGCCCGCAACCAATTGACGACCACCGAGATGCGCGATGGCCTGGTGCTGTTGATCGCCGCGCTGGTCGTGCTCCCGCTGGCACCGGATCGATTCCTCGGGCCTTATGACGCCATCAACCTGCGCAACCTGTGCACCCTCACCGTCATGCTGATGGCGGTGGGTGCGCTGGGGCATGTCGCGGTTCGAACCCTGGGGACCCGCTATGGCTACGCCCTCAGTGCGATTGCCTCGGGGTTTGCTTCTGCCACGGCGACTGTCGCGACCATGGGCGGTATCGCGGCCAAAGAGCCGATCAATCTCAAGGTGGTGAGCGCTGCGGCGATGTTATCCAATCTGGCGACGGTGACTCAAATGGGCCTGATCCTCGCGGCGGTGGACCCCGCGCTGTTGCGATGGATGTGGGGGCCGTTGGTGTGCGGGATGCTGATGGTATTGCTCTATGCCGGCGTGCTGATGTTTCCCCGGCCAAGGGCGCGGGCCGATGAAACCATCAAGCACAGCGGCGCCTTCAGCCTCAAACTGGCGATGACGATGGTCCTGGCGATGGCCGCTATCACCGTCCTCTCGTCGGCGATGCTCGATGTGTTTGGCCAGGCCGGGGTGACCGTCACCGCGATTTTCAGCGGGTTGCTCGACGCCCATGCTTCGACAGCCTCCATCGCTTCCCTGGCCAAGGGCGGGTTGTTGCCCTTCGACGGCGTCGCCGTACCGGTGCTGATGGCGCTGAGCAGCAACTCCCTGAGCAAATGCGTCGTCGCCTGGCTCAGTGGCGGGCGAAGGTTCGCCGGGTATGTGATTCCCGGCCAGGTGCTGGTCACGCTGGCGATGTGGGCAGGGCTGTTGCTCCCGAGTTTGTCAGCCTGAATGATGGCTGTTTGATGAAGATCAAGTCCTGTCTCGGGCAGGCGTTCATTCTGGAACCCTCAATCCTTTAAGTGGCTGTCGCCACGTGCCGAGGTGTTCCATGTCCCAGACTCAACGTTTATTGCTAGTGGCGCCTGACGCCATGATCCGTACGCCGGCGTTCGACCGCACCACCGAGTTGGCCCTGGCGCTGGACCTGCCCCTGCATATGGTGGCGTTCGACTACCTGGAGTTGCTCTCGGTGGCCGGTCTGTTCGCCCCGGAACAGGTCAAGCAAGCGCGTGAGGGTTATCTGGAAACCCATCGGCATTGGCTGTGGCAGCAGGCCGAACTGGCGCGCCGGCACGGCGTCGAGGTGACCTGCGAGGTGGTTTGGAGCAAGGATGCCTTCCAAGCCTTGCAGCAATACGTCAAGGAGATGCCGATGGCGTTGATCATCAAGGACGCGCAGCCGGAGCCGGCGATGAAACGGGTGTTTTTCACGCCCCTGGACTGGCGCTTGCTGCGCGACTGTCCGGTGCCGGTGCATCTGGTCACGGACTCTCGTAACCCGCGGCCTCGGCGGGTCCTGGCGATTGTCGATGTGCTGCGCAGCGAGGAGCAGGACCTGGTGTTCAACGACCGGATCGTCGACGCCGCGGTCAAACTGGCGGAACAATGCAACGCCCAGGTCGAGTTGCTGCACGCCTTCGATTGGACGGCTGTCTACGCCTCGGATATGGGCATTGGTGCGCTGCCCCTGGCCACCGGGCTCTATGAAGCGTTGGGCCAGGCACAGCACGAGGTGTTCGAGTCCCTGGCCGAGCGGCACGGGGTCGCACCGCAGCAGTGCCACTTCATCGAAGGGGCGCCGCTGAACAGCATTTGCACGTTCGCCATCGATCACCAGATCGATGTCATCGTCATGGGCACCACGGCGCATCGTGGCCTGGACAAGCGCCTGGGCACCACCGCTGAGCTCCTGCTGCAACGGGCGCCCTGCAGCGTATTGGCGATCAAGCCGCAAGCGTGATTGGCGCAACGCGGCGCGAGGCCATGCCAAGGCCTCGCGCAGCGTCCGGGATCAAAGGTAGAGCCGGTGGATGACCTGCCGGGTGTCGTCGGGATCGCTGTGGGTTTCAAAACCCAGGCTATGGGCCAAGTCCCGCATCGGCGCATTGCTGGCCGCATCGACGGAGTACATCTGGCGATAGCCGTTTTTACGCGCGGTGTCGATCAGGTGCTCCATCAACAACGTCCCCAGTCCCAGGTGTTGCCAAGGGTCGGCGACCGTCACCGCACACTCGCATTCGTGTTCCTGGGTCGCGCAATAGCGGCTGACACCGATCTCGATCAACTCGCCGTTGTCATGGACCAGGGCGATGTAGGCCATGCGCGTCTTGCAGTCGACGTCCATCAAGTTATCGAGCAGCGCCGCGCCCGGCTCATTGATCTGCGCCAGGAAGCGCATGTGCCGCGACTCTGGTGACAGGCGCATGATGAAGTCGTATTCGCGCTGGCGATCCTGCTCCCTGAGCGGGCGGATCAAGACATGCCGGCCGTCCTTGAGTGCCTGGATCCAGTGTTTGCCACTGATGCTGGCATACAGGGCAGCGGCGCGTTCGTTGTGGTCTTTGACAGTGAGCATGGTGCGATCCTCCCTCGGATGTGCACGTGCGGTGCGATAAAAAGCTACGCATTCGGTACTGTTCTACGCCCGCCACGGCGATCGATTCTGATCTGGATCAGTGCCTGCGTATCCGCCCGTCGATTGCCCGGCCTTTGATTCAGATCAAACCGTCCGGGGCCTTGATGGGCGCACGCTGAAGATCGCTCCGGAAAAGGCCGGTGCAAGGTTCTGGATTTCGTGTGGGCAATCCGATGGAGGTGTGCGATGGGGCAATACCAGCGTCTGCTATTGATCGTCGAACCTGATCTGCACCCCTCTGCAGCGATGCGCAGGGCCTGTGCCCTGGCCCGGGCCAGCGGCGCCGCACTGCACTTGTGCGCGTTCGTCCAACCGCCGGCGCGCACCCACTTATGGGGTGAAAAAATCGATGAAGCGAGTGTGCAGCGCTATCTGCACCGCTACCGTCGCTGGATGGTGGAGGAGGCGGCGCTGCTCAAGGAGGAAGGCCTGGATGTGACGACTCACGTGGTATGGACGCTCCATCCGTTGCTGGACATCCTGCGCTATGTCGAGCAGTTCCAGCCTGACCTGCTGATCAAGGACGTTGCCCTCGAACCTTTGCTCAAGCGCGTGTTCGCAACGCCGCTGGACTGTCATCTGTTGCGCGACTGTCCGGTGCCGGTGCATCTGGTCAACCAGGCGGTGCACGGCTTGCCGCGCCGGGTCGTGGCGGCGGTGGACCCTTCGGACCCCGAGGCCAATGCCTTGAACGAGCACATCGTCCAGACTGCTGCCGCGATGGCCCGGCAATGCGATGCCTCGCTTCATCTGTTGTACGCCTGCGACCTGTCGCCGGCCTTCAACGGCGAAGCCTCGTTGCTGGCCGGGGCTTGGGATGACGACTTTGCCGACGCCCTGCGCGAATCGCTGCATGCGGCGTTTATCAGCCTGGCCGGGCGCTGTGGCGTACCGGCGGAGCGTCGGCACTTCGTCGTTGGCCTGCCAGTGCCGGTTATCCAGGAATTCGTCGACGAATTCGAGGCCGACGTGGTGGTGATGGGCACTGTGCACCGCGCCGGTCTTGAGCGTTTGATTGGCAGCACGACAGAACGTGCCTTGTACTCGGTGCCGGGCAGTGTGCTGGCGGTCAAGGGATGAGTACGATGGCCCCGTTGAGCTGTCCGCTCCTCAGGTGTTCCAGCGCTTGGTTGGCTTGGACCAATGGGTAGCAGGTCACGTTGCAATGCACGGGTGTGCGCTGGATCTGTTCGAAAAACGCCAGGCCGTCTGCGCGGGTCAGATTGGCCACTGAGCGCACGCTGCGCTCCTGCCACAACAGGCGATAGGGGAAGGCAGGGATGTCGCTCATGTGAATGCCGGCGCACACCACGCAACCGCCTTTGGCGGTGGCTTGCAAGGCCAGTGGCACCAGTTCGCCGACGGGGGCGAAGATCAGGCTGGCGTCCAGCAGATGTGGCGGGAGCTGATCCGATGCCCCGGCCCAGGTCGCGCCCAGCGAACGGGCATAGGCCTGGCCGAGGTCGTCACCGGGCCGAGTGAAGGCATAGACTTGCTGGCCCCGGCCCACGGCGACCTGGATCGCCAGGTGCGCAGCGGCGCCGAAGCCATAAAGGCCCAAGTGAGGGGCGTTTTGCGCCATCTGCAAGGCCCGGAAACCGATCAGCCCTGCACACAGCAGAGGCGCGGCTTCGGCGGCCTCAAGCGTATCGGGGAGGGGGAAGCAGAATCGCGCATCGGCGACGGTGTAGTCGGCATAGCCGCCGTCCAACTGGCAGCCAGTGAACAGTGCCTGGTCGCAGAGGTTCTCCCGGCCCGAGCGGCAGAACTCACACACCCCACACGTCCACCCCAGCCAGGGTACGCCTACCCGTCGGCCGATCCAGTCCGGGGCCACCTGCGCGCCGACGGCGGTGACCTCACCGACGATCTCGTGGCCCGGCACCCGAGGCAATCGAGCCTGGGGCAGTTCACCGTCGAACAGATGCAAGTCGGTGCGGCACACACCGCAGGCTTGCACCTTGATCAGCAGTTGCCCGGCGGCCGGCGTCGGTTGAGGGCGTTCTTCCAGTTGCAAGGGCTGGCCAATCGTGTGCAGGACCATGGCGCGCATGAGCATTCTCCTGTGTGAGCGGGCGCTCGCCATGCCAGTGAGCGGCGCCAGGGCATCAAGCAATCACCTTGTATGACCTTAGCGTCCCTGGTTCTGATGTAAATCAAGTCACCCTTATTCCCGCGTTCCAGAATCAGGCATGGCAACCCTGTGTTTTTGCGGAGGACGTGATGAGCGATTTTCTCAGCCCCGACCAACTGGAAGGTATTGACGCCTACTGGCGTGCGTCCAATTACCTGGCCGTAGGTCAGATCTACCTCAAGGACAACCCGTTGTTGCGCAAACCACTGCAACAGGGGCATGTCAAACCTCGCTTGCTGGGCCACTGGGGCACGACGCCTGGGCTGAATCTGATTTACGTGCACCTCAATCACCTGATCAAGACCCGTGACCTGAACATGATCCTGATCACCGGGCCCGGTCATGGCGGCCCGGCCATCGTCGCCCAGAGCTACCTGGAGGGTAGCTTCACCCAGTGTTATCCCTCGGTGGAGCAGAACGAAAACGGAATGTTGCGCCTGTTCCGGCAGTTTTCCTGGCCTTATGGCTTATCCAGCCATGTCTCGGCGCAGATTCCCGGCTCCATCCATGAAGGTGGGGAGTTGGGTTACTCCCTGGCCCATGCCTATGGCGCGGCGTTCGACAACCCTGACCTGATCGTGGCCTGCGTCATCGGCGACGGTGAGGCGGAAACCGGGACGTTGGCGGCGAGCTGGCATTCCAATAAATTCCTCAACCCCAGGCGTGACGGCGCCGTACTGCCCATTCTTCATCTCAACGGTTTCAAGATCGCCAACCCCACGCTGCTTTCGCGCATCAGTGAAGACGAGCTGTCGGCCCTGATGTATGGCTACGGCTACGATCCTTATTTTGTCGAAGGCGACGACCCGCAAGCGGTGCACCAACAGCTGGCCAGGACCCTGGACGGCATGTTGCTCAAGATTCGCGAAATCCAGCGCATGGCCCGCGCGGATTCGTCGGGACGTACCCTGGAACGCCAGCTCTGGCCGATGCTGGTGCTGCGCACGCCCAAGGGTTGGACCGGTCCGAAATTCGTCGATGGCCAGCAGGTCGAAGGCACCTGGCGCGCCCACCAGGTGCCGCTGAGCCACTTCGAGCTGCCCGTCCATTTGACGCAACTGGAACAATGGCTCCAGAGCTACCGTCCGCAGGAGTTGTTCGACGACAACGGTGCGTTGCTGCCGGACGTTGCCGCGTTGGCGCCGACGGGACATCGGCGCCTGGGCGCCAATCCTCATGCCAATGGCGGCGTGCTGCTCAAACCCTTGGAACTGCCCAGGTTCACCGATTACGCCATGCAATTCAACGCGCCCGGCAGCGTGCAGGCAGAGGCCACCCGGGTGTTGGGTGGTTTTGTGCGCGATGTGATGAAGCACAACCTGGGGGCAGCCAATTTCCGCCTGTTCGGTCCCGACGAAACCGCCTCCAATCGCCTTGATGCGGTGTACGAGGTCAGTGGCAAAGCCTGGATGGCGGCCCTGGAGACGGGCGATACGAACCTGGCGTGCGACGGCCGGGTGATGGAAATCCTCAGCGAGCAAGTGTGTGAAGGCTGGCTGGAGGGGTATCTGCTGACGGGTCGGCATGGGCTGTTTTCCTGCTATGAGGCGTTCATCCACATCGTCGATTCGATGTTCAATCAGCACGCCAAATGGCTCAAGACCGCTGCCCAGATCCCATGGCGCGCCTCGATTGCTTCGCTCAATTACCTGCTCACGTCCCATGTCTGGCGACAGGACCACAATGGATTTTCCCATCAGGACCCGGGGTTCATCGACCTGGTGGCGAACAAGAGCGCCGACGTGGTGCGCATCTACCTGCCAGCGGACGCCAATTGCCTGTTGTCCGTGGCCGATCACTGCCTCAAGAGCCGCGATTACATCAATGTGATCGTGGCCGGCAAACAGCCGGAATGGCAGTGGCTGGACATCGATTCGGCCGTTCGGCACTGCTCGGTCGGGATCGGTCGCTGGGCCTTTGCCTGCAACAACGACGAAGACCCGGACGTGGTGATGGCGTGTGCCGGTGACGTGCCAACGTTGGAAACCCTGGCCGCTGTCACGCTGCTGCGTGAATACGTGCCAGACCTGCGGGTGCGGGTGGTGAATGTCGTCGACCTGCTGGCCCTGCAACCGCCGCAACAGCATGCCCACGGGTTGCCGGACGCCGAGTTCGATGGGTTGTTTACCGTGGACAAGCCAGTGATTTTCGCCTTCCACGGCTATCCGTCGCTGATTCATCGACTGATCTACAAGCGTCACAACCACGATAACTTCCATGTCCGCGGTTTCATGGAGGAGGGCGCCACCACTACGCCGTTCGACATGGCGGTCATCAACCACCTGGATCGCTACCAACTGGCGCTCGATGTCATCCAGCGCGTGCCACGGTTGCAGCCGCTGGTGGACAGCGCTCGGGATCGCTACTGGGCAACCATGGAAAAGCATCAGCTGTACCTCATCGAGCATGGGCAGGACATGCCCGAAGTCTTGAATTGGCGCTGGACGCCGACGCCGCAATGACGGCCAACATGCCTCATGGCATCGACGCTGCGCCGTGGCGTTCGAGCCCGACTTTGGAGACCCATCATGAGCCAGTACCAACGCCTGTTGCTGATCCTCAACCCGGCACAACGCCATTCACCCGCCCTGCATCACGCCGCGGCCCTGGCAGCGGCCAGTGGCGCGCACTTGCATGTCACCGCCTTGATTCCCTCGCTGGACATTCTTTCGCTGCTTGAAGAGGGGCCTCGTGAGGAAGCGCGGCAGAACTATCTCCAGGACCATCGCCATTGGTTGGAGGATGAGGCGGACAAGTTGCGCCGCCGTGGCCTGCGGGTCACCACTGAGGTGGAATGGGCCCAGAAGATGGGCAAGCAGATCCTGCAACACGTTACGCAGATCCAGCCGGACTTGCTGATCAAGCAAATACAACACGAGCCCATGCTCAAGCGGGCATTTTTCACCCCGCTGGACTGGCAACTGCTGCGCAACTGTCCTGTTCCGATGTACCTGGTGGGGGCCACCGGTCATGCGCTGCCGCGCACAGTGGTCGCGGCGGTGGACCCTTCCAGTGCGTTTGCCCAGAACAGCGGGCTGAATGACCGGATCATCCGCCAGGCCATGGGGCTGGCCTTGCAGTGCGACGCCGAGCTGCATCTGGTTCACGCCTATGAGGTGTCGTCAGTCTATCTGGGGGATGCGGGTGGTGGCGGCCTGTCGCTGTCGCAGCTCAGCAAGGAACTGCGCAGGAGCCTGGAAAAAACCTTCCTGGAACTGGCGAACCTGTTTGGTGTGCCGGCCGAGCGCAGGCATTTTCTACTGGGGCATCCGGTCTCGGCCCTGAGTGAATTTGCCCTGGAGCATGAAGTGGACGTGATCGTCATGGGGCGATTCCAGCACGACGATCTGTATGGGCTACTGGGCAGCACGACCGAGCACATCCTGTACCAGGTGTCGTGCAGTGTTCTGGCGGTGTGATGAATCGGACTTGACCGCTGGGTTGTTGACAAAGATCAACGGCAACGAGGTCAAACAATGTGACCAATAGGCTTACGATCGATTGTCCAGGAGCACCGCCATGCGCATGACATTTCTCGGGGCCGCCGGTACGGTCACCGGCAGCAAGTACCTGCTGGAACACGACGATCAGCGCATCCTGATCGATTGCGGTCTGTTCCAGGGCTACAAGCAGTTGCGCCTGCACAACTGGGACCCCTTCGAGCTGCCGATGCGTGACCTGGATGCGATCGTACTGACCCACGCCCACCTGGACCACAGCGGCTACCTGCCGGTGCTGGTGCGTAATGGCTATTGCGGCCCCATCTACGCCACGCCGGCGACCTGCGAGCTGGTGAAGATCCTGCTGCGCGACAGCGCTCGCTTGCAGGAAGAAGAAGCCGAATACGCTAACCGCAAGGGGTTTTCCAAACACGCGCCGGCCTTCCCGCTGTACACCCGTGAACACGCTGAACGAGCGCTGAAACTGCTGCGCCCGATTGCATTCGAACACCCGGTGGAGATCGCCCGGGGGATCACCATCTTGCTGCGTCGCGCCGGGCACATCCTCGGTGCCGCGACGGTACAGGTCCAGGCTGGTGGGGTGACGCTGGTGTGTTCCGGGGACTTGGGGCGACCCGAGGATCCGGTGATGTTCGCGCCGAAAGTCATCGAGCAGGCGGATGTCCTGCTGGTGGAGTCGACCTACGGCGACCGTCGACACCCACACGAGTCGCCGGAAGATCAATTGGCTGAGGTGATCACTCGCACCGCGCTGCGCCGTGGCATCACGTTGGTGCCCTCGTTCACGGTTGGCCGTGCCCAGTTGCTGATGTACCACCTGTATCGCCTGAAACAACGCCGGGCGATCCCCGATATCCCGATCTACCTCAACAGCCCCATGGCCATCGACGTCACCCGGTTGTACCAGCGCTTTGGTGACGAGCATCATCTCTCCAGGGAAGAGTGCGAAGGCATGTGCCACATCGCCCATCCTGTGCGCTCGGTCAAGGACTCCATGGCCCTGGACCTGCAACGTACTCCGGCGGTGATCATCGCCGCCAGTGGCATGGCCACCGGCGGGCGCGTGCTGCACCACCTCAAGAGCCTGGCGCCCAACCCCATCAACACCTTGCTGATGCCCGGTTTCCAGGCTGGCGGTACGCGAGGTGCGAGGATTGTGGCGGGTGAGCCGGCGGTGCGCATCCATGGCAAGGACGTGCCGATCAATGCCGAAGTGGTGCCCATGCAAACGCTCTCGGCCCATGCCGATGCCGACGAAATCATGCAATGGTTGCGCGGCTTCAAGACACCCCCCCGGCACACCTATGTCGTGCATGGCGAACCCAATGCGTCCGACGTCTTGCGCCACCGCATTGGCGACGAACTGGGGTGGTCGGTGTCTGTGCCGGAGTACCGCGATAGCGTCGAACTCTGAACGATCGCCTTGGCGAGCAAGGGGATTTTCTCTACCCACCGGATTTGTGCGCGCCACGCTCCAGAGTGGGAGCGAGCCTGCTCGCGAAGGGGCCGGCCGCTTCAACGACGCATTCGGCTTGAAATAAGCTCAGGCATGAAAAAGCCCCTCGTCGTTGGCCGGCGAGGGGCAGGGTTCAAAGCGATCAATCGGCCTTGATCGGCACGACCTTTTCCGCTTTCAGTGCTTCCGGTTTTTTTGGCAGTGTCAGCGTCAGCACGCCTTTGCTGAACTGGGCTTCGATCTTGTCGCTGTCGACGCCTTTTGGCAGGTTGAACACCCGTTCGAAGGAGCCGTAATGGCGCTCGGACAGGTGATAACCTTTTTTCTTTTCTTCCTTGGTTTCTTTTTTCTCCCCCTTGATGATCAGGTTGCCGTTGGCCAGGCGGATTTCGATGTCTTTCTGATCCATGCCGGGCAACTCGGCGGTGATTTCAAAGCTCTTTTCCTTCTCGGTGATGTCAACGGCCGGCAGGCTGCTCATGGAAAACTCGCGACGCCAGAAGGGTTCGACATCGAACAACCCGCGACTGAAGGGCGAAATCCCCGTGCCCCGGTTGAAGTCATCGAACAGGCGATCTACCTGCTGGCGGAGCTTTTCAAATGGATGCCTGAGGTCAGTCTTGGCGGGATGCGGAGCGTTGTCTTCGGTTTTGACCGGCATCTTTTTCACTGAATTGGACATTTGATTTTCCTCTTGGGTGATGTTCGGGCGGGTACCTGAACAGATGACCAGATACCGTTGCCGAACAGGTCAATGCATGCTTGCGAACTTACAAGGACAGTTGGCCGGACCAGAGCATCCAGCCGGCGAAGATCGCCGCCGCCCAGATCACCAGCAGCAGGCCCCAGCCAAAACCAGTGAGGGCCTGGCCCGTCCTGGCCCGTTGAGCGCTCAGGTAGATCAGCGAGCCGGGGGCATAGAGCAGGGCACTGAGCAGCATGTACCGGGGGCCGGCGGCGTAGAGCAGCCAGACGCAATAGCCCGTCGCGACCACAGCGATGGCCATGTCGCGCAGTTGCAGGCCGCGATGGCCGGCGTAGGTCTGGCCTTGCCAGGTCATTTTCAGTGCATACAGGCCACTGAACAGGTAGGGCAGCAGGATCATCGAGGTGGCGAGTGAAATCAGCGCCAGGTAGCTGGCGCTCGAATACAGGGTCAGCAATAGGAACAATTGGATGCAGCCGTTGGTGATCCATAGCGCGTTGGCCGGTGCGCCGTGTTGGTTTTCCGTGGCCAGCAGGCGCGGCATGACCTTTTCCTTGGCCGGGGTGAACACCGATTCGGCTGCCAACAGCGTCCAGGCCAGCAGCGCGCCGCCCACCGACACAATCAGGCCAATGCTGATCAGCACCGCGCCCCAAGGCCCGGCCACCGCTTCCAGTACACCGGCCATGGAAGGGTTCTTCAGCGCGGCCAGTTCGGGCTGTCTGAGGATGCCCAAGGACAATAGGGAAACGGCGATCAGCAGCATCAATGTCAGGATGAAGCCAATCACCGTGGCGCGGCCGACGTCGGCCCGTTCGGCGGCCCGGGCGGAGAATACGTTGGCGCCTTCGATACCGATGAACACCCAGACCGTCACCAACATGGTGCTCTTGACCTGGTCCAGCGTACTGCCCAGCGCCGGCGTGCCCCAGAAATCCACCATGAAGGTGTCCTTGGAGAACGCGGCAATGACCAGTCCGATGAACAACAGCAACGGCACCACCTTGGCGATCGTCGTCAGGGCGTTGGCCTTGGCGGCGGTGCGCATCCCGCGCAGGATCATCCAGTGCAATGCCCACAGCACCACGGACGCGCCAACGATTGCGGCTTTGTTATTGCCTTCGCCAAACACGGGGAAAAAGTAGCTGAGCGCAGCGAACAGAATCACCAGGTAGCTGACATTGCCGATCCAGGCGCTGATCCAATAGCCCCACGCCGAATTGAAACCGAGGAATTCGCCACCCAGGGCACGGGCGTAGGCAAACACACCGTTGTCCAGTTCCGGTTGGCGGTTGGAGAGAGTCTGGTAGACCAGGGCCAGCGAGAGCATGCCCACGCCGGTGATGAGCCAGCCGATCAGGATCGCTCCGGCACCGGCGCTGGCTGCCATGTTCTGGGGCAGGCTGAAGATGCCGCTGCCGATCATCGAACCGACGACCAGAGCGATCAGCAAACTCAGCGACAGGCGTCTGGGCTCGACCTTTCGCAAACTGCCGGCCAAAGGGTGAGGTGTGACGGTCGGGATGACCGGTTCTGTACCTTGCAGGTGCGTTGCCATGATCAAAGCCTCCATGAGACGGGAGGTTCGGTAACCTTCGTCGATGCAAAGGTTCGAACGCTGAGTCTTAATCTCGGCTTGAAGGCGTGGAGGGGTATTGACGTAGATCAGATGTCATGCGGAGCAGGCATCACAGTTCCGCATGACGATGACAACCGGCGACTTTTTGCTTGAGGCCGGGCAAGTCCAGAATCGTGACGTTGCGCCCATGCATGTCCACCAGTTCCTCCTGGCGCAGGTGGGCGATGCCCCGGCAGATGGTTTCCAGGCGCAGGCCCAGGTAGGAGCCGATGGCTTCGCGGCTCATGCGCAGCACGAATTCCCTGGAGGAATAACCTCGCATGTTAAGCCGCTGGGACAGGTTCAATAGAAACGCCGCCAGGCGTTCGTCGGCGTTCATGTTGCCGAGCATCAACAGCATGCCGTGGTCGCGCACGATTTCCTGGCTCAGGAGTTTATTCAGGTTGTGCTGCAACGACGGTAAGTCGTGGGCCAGTTTTTCCAGGAGGTTGAAGGGTAGCGGGCAGACTTCGCTGTCTTCCAGGGCAATGGCATTACAGGCGTAGCGATCGGTGCTGATGGCGTCCAGGCCAAGCATTTCGCCTTGCATCTGGAAACCGGTGACCTGTTCGCGACCGTCTACCGAAAGGACGCTGGTCTTGAAGAAACCCAATCTCACCGCATACAACGAGCGCAGCGGGTCGCCGGTGCGATACAGCGCCGCGCCTTTCTTGACCTTCACTCGCTGGGCGATCAGGGTGTCGAGGCGCTCGACTTCACCGCCCGTCAGGCCAATGGGCAGGCACAGCTCAAGCACGCTGCAGTTCGAGCAAGCGGTCTTGAGGGCATGCACCCGCAGAAGTCGCGGTTCGGACTCGGCCATGAGGAAATTTCCTATAGTTGGAGCAAGCATAGAACAACAACTCAGCCATGCCTGTTTTTTGTCGCCTAAAGCCATACCGGCTATCGATAGACGCAGAACGGGTACAAAGGATGGGGGTGAAAACCTTCACTATGGGACTTGCAGATGACGCTATTGTGTCGTGGGTGGGCGTACAGGGGGGCGTTGGATTCGTTCACGCCGTGACAGATCGATCAACGGCCAGGCGCTGTCAAACCAGTCGCAAAGGCAGCGCAGCGCGTTTGAGCGGCAGGAGCGGGGCAAACTCTTCAGGTGTCAGGGTTTCCTTTTCCACCAGCAGATGGGCCCCGGCGTCGAGGTCTTCCCGATGGCTTTCCAGCAGTGTCCTGGCGCGTTGATAGGCTTCAGCGAGCAAGGCGCGGATACCCAGGTCGACTTCCCTGGCGGTTTGTTCCGAGTAGTCCTTGTCACCCATTTCCGTGCGCTCGCCCAGGTAACTGGCACTTTTGCGTTCCAGCACCGCCAGGCCAAGCTCTGTGCTCATGCCAAAGCGGGTGATCAACTGTCGGGCGATATCCGTGGCGTGGGCCAGGTCATCGGCGGCCCCGGTCGAGACTTGGCCGTAGGCAAGGCATTCGGCGGCACGTCCCGCCATCAGCACGACCATGCGGTCCTTGAGCATCTGGCAACTGACGAGAAAATGATCTTCCGTCGGTCGCTGCAGGGTATAGCCCAGCGAGCCAATGGCGCGCGGCACGATCGATACCTTATGGACCGGGTCCATGTCCGGGAGGTTGCTGGCCGCCAACGCATGTCCCATTTCGTGGTAGGCCACCACTTGGCGTTCATCGGGATGTAACAGGCTGCTCTTGCGTTCGATCCCGGCAACGATGCGCTCCACGGCCGCGGTGAAATCGTCGAGGCTGACCGTTTCGGCACCGCGGCGAGTGGCGATGATGGCGGCCTCGTTGACCAGGTTGGCCAGGTCTGCGCCAGTAAAACCCGTGGTGATGTCGGCGATACGCTCGCTATCGAGGTCCTGGCCAGTGACGATCTTCTGCAGGTGAACCTTGAGGATCGCCTGCCGGCCTTTACGGTCGGGGCGATCGATCAGGATCTGTCGATCGATCCGGCCGGCTCGCAACAGCGCCGGGTCCAATACCTCGGGGCGGTTGGTCGCCGCCAGCAGCACGACCCCTTCACGCGGGTCGAACCCATCCAGTTCTGCCAACAGCTGGTTGAGGGTCTGCTCTTTTTCGTCATTGCCGCCCAGGACGCCGACGCTGCGCATTTTGCCCAGCGCATCGAGCTCGTCGATAAAAATGATGCAGGGCGCGGCCTGTCGGGCCTGTTCGAACAAGTCATGCACGCGAGCGGCGCCGACACCAACGAACATCTCGACGAATTCTGACCCTGATATCGAGAAGAAGGGCACGCCGGCCTCTCCAGCGATGGCTTTGGCAACCAGGGTCTTGCCGGTGCCTGGCGGACCGACCAGCAATGTACCTTTGGGAATGTGCGCCCCCAAGCGTGCGTATTTCGCCTTGTCCTTGAGGAAAGAAACAATCTCCACCAGCTCGACCTTGGCTTCGTCGATGCCGGCAACGTCGGCAAAGGTCACGCCGGTATCGCGTTCGACGAACACCTTGGCGCGGGACTTGCCGATGTTCATCAAACCACCCATGCCCTGTTTTTCCGCCAGCCCACGAAACAGGAAATGCCAGATCACCATGATCAGCACGAAGGGCAGCAACCAGCCCAGCAGGCCACTCAGGAAGGTGTTTTCGTTGATGCCGGTGAACCCGACCCCCGAGTGGGCGAGATCTGCCGCCAGTGCCGGTTCCACCCTCACGGTCGCGAACTGGGTGTGGCCGTCGATGGGTTCCTGCAACTGGCCGCGGATCTGGTCCTTCTCTACCCGTAGATCGCTGACCTGCCGATTGTTCAGCAATTGCAGAAACTGGCTATAGGGGATGACCTGCACCGCGGGGCGTTCGAAAAACAGGAACTGCACCAGGCTGAACACGGCCAGCGCAATGAAGAAGTAGGACAGGTTCCATTGGTGGTTTTTTTTCATGGCCTCGACTCGATAAAAGGCCTCGGATGAACAGGCCGCGCATAAATGGTCGGGGAGATCGCCGGCTCCCTGGTTTGCTTTTTCTACGCCTGAGGGCTGCAAAGACATTGAGCTAAATCAACTCGGTTCAAGTGAGTCACGGTGTGGGCGTCGGACGAGCCAAGCAGTTGACAAGGATCAGAGTGGGCAGGGGGTGTTGCCAGATACTCGAGCCAGTTGCTAGCCGTTTTTCCTGCTGCGCTTAACCGAGGAAATAACCATGGCCTTGAATAGATACTTACCTGTCGTATTAATGAGCATTTTTCTGGCAACCACTGCCGGGTGCTGTAACAAGCTCGCCCAAGAAGTGGATGCCCGACTGGAATCGGCGGAAAGTAACGCTGCAACGGCAAGGCTCAGGGCGGATGAGGCCTACAGGAAGGCTGAGCAGGCCGAGACAATGTCCGAGCAGGCCCAACGTACCGCCGAGGAGGCAAGCATCCGGGCCACTCGGATGACCGACGATAAGGCCTCGCGCAAGTAATCAGCGGATATATGGGGCATGGGCAACAGGCGGGCGCTGCGCGCGTTCGTCCACCTTCGGTTTCCTGACGCGCGAGGGTCAGAACGGCCCCAGCTTGAGCGGGTACTGGATGACGATATACAACCGGTCGATGTCATCGCCGCCCTGGCTGCTGTTGGCGCGATGGGTGACATGGGACAGTTGCAACGACAGGTCCTTGGCCGGGCCTGACTGCACGATGTAGTGCAGGTCCAGGTCGCGCTCCCAATGGCGTCCGCCAGCGCCTTGTTGCGGACTGTAAGTGCCGGTGTCGCTATCGAACGGGTTGTAGGCACCGTCTTGGGGGGCATGGCTGCCGTCGATCCCGCGTCCAGTCACATAGCGGGCCATGAAGCTCAGGCCGGGGATGCCCAAGGTGCCCAGGTCGAGGTCGTAGCGCGCTTGCCACGAGCGCTCGCCGGGGCCGTTGAAGTCGGCATATTTGATTGAATTGGCCAGGTAGATGGAGTCGCCGCCGACGAAATCGAAGGGCGTGTCGCCGTTGATTTTCTGATAGGCCAGGGTGAACGCCTGGGCATTGAACCGGTACTTGCCGCTCAGGCTATAGGCTGTGGTGTCGATGGCCCCGGCAATGGCCTTGCCATCGTCGCGGGTGTGATACAGGTTGCCGTCGAGGAACAGTTCGCCAACGGTGGCATGCAGGTTGGCATAGTACTGGCGCCAGGTATCGCTCAGTTCGGAGGCGTAGAGCGCGCCGCCCAGGGCTTGGCCGGTGAGCAGGTCGGCGCCGATGAAGTCGATGACGCCGTGGCGCGTCGTCGCCCCATACCCGGAAAAATCACCCTTGCTGGTCGAGGCGTCCTGATTCTTGAACGCACTGAAGTGGCCTGCCTGCAGGGCGACCCCTTCGAACTCGCGGCTGGAGAGTAGCAGGCCGCTGGCGTATTCGGGTTGCAGGCGCTTGTCTGCGGTATCGAATACCGGGCTCTGCACCGTCATTTCGCCGACCGCCAGTGTGGTGCGTGAGGCGTTGAATTTCAGCGCACCGCCGGCGCTGGAGTAGTGGTCCTCGCTTCGCCCGTTCTCATCCAGCGGCAATAATCCCGTTCCGGAGTGCCCCTTGCCGCCGTCCAGTTTCAACCCCAGGAACCCGTGGGCATCAATGCCTACGCCAATCGTGCCGGGGGTGAAACCGGACTCGAACGAGGCGATGAAGCCCTGGGCCCATTCCTGTTTGTAGCTTTTGCCTGCCGGGGTCGGGGCGCGATAGTCATTGTTGAGGTAGAAGTTACGGCTGAGGACTTGCAGCGTCGCCCCGTCGAGAAAGCCAGGCGTGCTTTGCGCGAGTTCCGCTGCCATCGCCGGTGCGGTGCCGCTTGTGAGCAGGGCAAGCAGCCAGAGCGGCTTCAGGGCGGCGGTTGAGTGGTGTGGTGCAGGCAACATGCTTCATTTCCATGTGAAATTGGGCGGGCGAAGGGGCGGCACTACGCGCAGCCAGGTGGGAAGCGTCCGGCGCGGCGCAGGGTGACCGAGCAGCTTGGCGCTTGAGAAACCAGGTCTGGGCAGAGGGCTTCATTCTTGGGCGTGGGGCGCGAGCGTGCGAGTTAAACGTTGTTAATTACGGGCCGCTACATCATTGGCTTTACCATTCATCAACGGGCCGCCCTGGCATTTCTTGACAGCCATCGCGGCTGGGTAAATACTCGCCACTCATATTCATATATATGACTAGATAACAAGGTGAATAAGGTCAATGAACGCTCTCTCCAGTGATGCCCGCCTGCCGCTTTATCAACGTTTACGCGACCAATTGGCTGAGCAGATCGCCAATAACCGCTGGCGCCCGGGGGAGGCGATTCCTACTGAGGCGGCACTTTCAGCCGAATACCAGTTGTCTACCGGTACGGTGCGCAAGGCCATCGATGCGCTGGTCAGCGAGGGCGTCCTGGAGCGCCAGCAAGGGCGCGGCACCTTCATTCGCCGGCCGCAATTTCAATCGTCGCTGTTCCGTTTTTTCCGCTTTCAAAGCGCTTCAGGCGAACGCCGGGTTCCCGAGAGCCGGATCCTGTCCCTGGAGCCGGTAGCCGCGCCTTCGGCGGTGGCCCAGGCGCTGGGGCTACCGGCCGACGCTCCGGTGATTCGTATCGTGCGAGTGCGTCTGCTGGAAGTGGAGCCGGTGCTCGCCGAAGAAATATGGTTGCCCCGTAGCCGCTTCCAAACCTTGCTCGAAATCGACCTGAGTCAAAAGGGCCCGTTGCTTTACCCCATTTATGAAGAGGTTTGCGGCCAGGTTGTCGCCTATGCCGAAGAAACCCTCACCGCCGAATCGGTGAATGAGGTGTACGCGCGATTGCTGCAAGTGCCGGTCAACAGCCCGGTGGTGGTGATCGAGCGTCTGGCGCGGGATTACGCCGGCAATCCCCTGGAGTGGCGACGCTCTCGCGGGCATGCCGAGCACTTCCGCTACAGCGTGGAAATTCGCTGACCCGACCCGGCTAGCGGCGAGTCGGTCGCCGCTGTCCCTACCGTTTTGTTTGTCATGACTGGCCCTGTAGCGGCGCGGTTCGCTCTCGGCTGCCTTTCGTTCCACCCATAAGGATAACAATCATGTTCAGTTGGTATCGCCAAGTCACCGCGCGGGAGCGCAAAACGTTTTGGGCCTGTTTCGGCGGATGGTCGCTCGACGCCTTGGAAGTACAGATGTTCGGCCTGGCGATCCCGGCGTTGATCGCCGCGTTCGCCTTGAGCAAGGGCGATGCCGGGCTGGTCAGCGGCGTGACCCTGGTCACTTCGGCCATTGGCGGTTGGGTCGGCGGGACGTTGTCGGACCGTTACGGTCGGGTGCGCACGCTGCAGTGGATGATCTTGTGGTTTTCGTTCTTCACCTTCCTGTCGGCGTTCGTCACAGGCTTCCACCAGCTGTTGATCGTCAAGGCGCTGCAGGGCTTCGGGATTGGCGGGGAATGGGCCGCCGGCGCAGTATTGATGGCCGAGACCATCAACCCCAAGTATCGCGGCAAGGTCATGGGCACGGTACAAAGCGCCTGGGCGGTGGGTTGGGGGCTGGCGGTCGGCGTCTTCACGCTGATCTACTCCCTCGTGCCCCAAGACATGGCCTGGCGGGTGATGTTCGTCGTGGGCCTGCTGCCGTCGTTCCTGATCATCTGGGTGCGGCGCAACGTTGAAGAGCCCGACAGTTTCCAGCGCCTGAAAAAAGACAACGTCATCCCGCAAAGTTTCTTCAAATCCCTGGCCGGTATCTTTCGCCCCGAGTTGATCCGCGTGACCTTGTTTGGCGGGTTGCTGGGGCTCGGGGCGCACGGTGGTTACCACGCCGTGATGACCTGGTTGCCGACCTTCCTCAAAACCGAGCGCAACCTGTCGGTGCTCAACTCCGGCGGCTATCTGGCGGTGATCATCTTCGCCTTCTGGTGCGGCTGCGTAGTCAGTGGCCTGTTGATCGATCGCATTGGACGTCGGAAGAACATCGTGCTGTTCGCGCTGTGCTGCGTGGTCACCGTGCAGTGTTATGTGTTCCTGCCGTTGACCAACACCCAGATGCTGTTCCTGGGGTTCCCGCTCGGCTTCTTCGCGGCCGGTATTCCGGCGAGCCTCGGAGCGTTTTTCAACGAGTTGTATCCGGCGGATGTGCGCGGTGCCGGTGTGGGGTTCTGCTACAACTTCGGCCGGGTGCTCTCGTCGGTGTTCCCGTTCCTGGTCGGCCACATGAGCGACTCCATGTCCTTGGGCTCGGCCATTGGCATCGACGCCGGGATTGCCTACGGCGTGGCGGTGATCGCGGCGCTGTGCCTGCCGGAAACCCGCGGCCGCAGCCTGGAAGCCGCTGTGGCATCGGCGCCTGTGGTGGAGAGTGACGGCCAGGGCGCCCGAGCCTGATTTTCCTTATTGTCGATAGATGAAACCCATGGTTGATATCCGTACTACGCCGATCACCGGCATTGACTGCCACGCCCACGTATTCAGCCGCGGGCTGGAACTGGCGGCTGTCCGGCGCTACACACCTGACTATGACGCTACGCTCGCTCAATACCTGGGCCACCTGCACGCCCATGGCTTGAGCCATGGGGTGTTGGTGCAGCCGAGCTTTCTCGGCACCGATAACCGCTACCTGTTGGCCGCGCTACGGCAAGCAACGCAGCAGTTGCGCGGGGTCGTGGTGGTGGAGCGAGACGTCAGCCGAGCCGAGTTGGACGACATGGCCCGGCTGGGGGTGGTCGGTGTGCGCTTGAACCTGATGGGCAGGGCGTTGCCTGATTTTCGTGACGTTGCCTGGAACGGTTTTTTGCGTCATCTCGCGGAACTGGATTGGCATATCGAACTGCATGCCAACCTGGTGGACTTGCCGGGGCTGATCGGTCAACTGTTGCCGTTTGGTGTCCGATTGGTGGTCGATCATTTCGGTCGCCCGGATGCGCGTCTGGGGTTGGATCAACCTGGCTTTGCCCAATTGATGGAGTTGGGGCAGGGTGGGCAGGTGTGGATGAAGGTGTCCGGTATCTATCGATTGGGTGCAACGGCCCCGCGAAACCTTGAATTCGCCCGCGCTTCGTTGGCGGTGCTGGAACGCAGTTTTGGCCCCGAACGCCTGGTGTGGGGCAGCGATTGGCCGCACACTCAGCATGAAGCGCATGTCGGCTTCGAGACGGTCATGGCGCAGTTGCGCGCATTGCAATGTTCGGCGTCGCTGATGCATGCGTTAATGGTCCAGGCACCCCAGGCGCTCTTCAAGTTTTGAGGCGCGAGGCTGTGAGATTGAGTTTTCCTGAACTCGCCCGGTGAATAGGGATCTAGACATCCATTGATGCCCTGTGAAAGGTTTCAGCCAGGCGGTTTGAGGATGACTGATGTCGAACATTGAAGAGCTACCCAGGGAAACGCGTACACCAAGCGAGTACGAAAGCTTGATCGCGATGGGGACGAGCGCACTTGATGCCATTCCTGGTGCGGTATACCTCTGTGATCGCAAGGGGTGGCTCGTCAGGTACAACGGTGAGGCGGCTGAGCTATGGGGAAGGGCGCCGGCACTTGGGGAGAACGGTGACCGTTTCTGCGGCGCTCATCGACTGTTCCTGACCGACGGTAGGCCGCTGGCATTCGAACACTGCCCGACAGCCTTGGCGCTCGATACCGGCATTGCCTCGCGCAATCAGGAAGTGCTCATCGAGCGCCCGGATGGCTCGCGGTTCGTGGCGCTGATGAACATCCGCGCGCTCAAGGATTGCCGAGGCGTCATTCAAGGGGTGATCAACTGCTTCCAGGACGTTTCGGCGCACCACGCCATGGCCGAAGAGCTTCGGCGCAAGAGCGCCGACCTGGAAGACTTTTTCGAAAACAGCGCGGTGGGCCTGCATATCGTCAGCGGCGAAGGCATTATCCTGCGCGCCAACAAGGCGGAGCTGGCGCTGCTGGGCTACTCGGCCGACGAGTACATCGGCCGCCACATCACCGAGTTTCATGTCGACGAACCGGTTATCGGCGACATCCTCGCCAAGCTGGGCAGCGGCGACTGCCTGCAAAGCTACCCGGCGCGACTGAGGGCAAAGGACGGCTCGATCAAGCATGTCATGATCACTTCCAATGGCCGCTTCGAAGACGGGAAACTCTTCAATACGCGCTGCTTCACCATAGACCGGAGCGGTGTCCATGCAGCCGAGGCGGCGCGCCAGGACAGCGATGACCGACTTTCGGCGACCTATGAAGCGGCGACCATCGGTATTGCCGAGGCCGACGTCGACGGTCGCTTGCTCCGCGTCAACGACGCCCTGTGCAACATGCTGGGCCGCTCGCGGGAACAGCTCCTGTCGATGACATTCCTGGACTATACCCACCCGGATTGCATCCCGCAGGACGCCGGATTGTACGCCCGCCAAGTGGCCGGTGAACTTGATAACTACGTGCTTCGCAAGCGCGCCGTGAAGCCCGATGGCGAGGTCGTTTACCTCGACATCCATAGTTCCTCGGTGAGGGACGCCAACGGTACGTTTCGTTATGGCGTGCGAGTGCTGCAGGACGTCACGCTGGCGCGGCGGATGGAAAACCAGGTCCGCGAAAGCGAACGGCACATGCGCAATCTTCTCGAGGCGTTGCCTGCTGCGGTGTACACCACTGACGCCGACGGTCGTATCACCTTCTACAATCGCGCCGCCGTGGAACTGTCGGGACGAACACCGCAGTTGGGCGACATGTGGTGTGTGACCTGGAAGCTGTTCAATACGGACGGAACCGCGCTGCCTCACGATCAATGCCCGATGGCAGTGGCCCTGAAGGAAAACCGGCCGATACGCGGCGTCGAGGCCGTTGCAGAACGGCCGGACGGTAGCCGCGTTCCGTTCACGCCTTATCCCACGCCTTTGCATGATGCCGATGGAAACCTGGTGGGCGCCATCAACATGCTGGTCGACATCTCCGAGCGAAAGCAGGCGGAAAATCGGCAGAAGACGCTGATTGATGAGCTCAATCACCGGGTCAAGAACACCCTGGCCACGGTGCAATCGCTGGCAGCCCAGACGGCACGCAACGCAGAGGATGCGAAAGACGGCTACAGGCGTTTCGAGGCAAGGCTTTTGGCCTTGTCACGGGCACACGATCTCTTGACGAAACGGCATTGGGGACAGACGCCGCTCGACACCCTGGCCCACGAAGTGCTGATGCCGGTGTTTGGGCATGAGCCTGGCCGCATCGTGATCGAAGGCCCTTCTGCAGACGTCGGCACTCGCGTGGCGCTCAACCTTACGATGACCCTCAATGAATTGGCGATCAACGCGCTGAAATATGGTGCGATGTCGGTCGAGAGTGGGACGCTTGCCGTCACCTGGCACCTGCAAGCCCGGGCGGGCGGAACATTGCTGACCCTCGACTGGCGCGAACAAGGAGGACCCCCCGTGTCACCGCCGGAACGGGAAGGGCTGGGTTCTCGCTTGATGCAACGTTGCATCGAGCGTGACTTGGCCGGCAAGTTCGACCTTACCTACGCTCCGCAAGGCGTTTGTTGCCGCTTTTCGTTCCTGATTGGGGTGACCGGGGCATGACCCCATTTGTAGGCGTCAGGGTGCTGGTCGTCGAGGACGAAGGCGCGGTTGCCCTGTTGATCGAGGATATGCTGGAGGAGTTCGGATGCGAAGTGGTGGCCTCGGTCGCCCGGCTCGCGGCAGCACGTGACATGGCCGGCTCGGTGCAGGTCGATCTGGCGATCCTGGACGTCAATCTGGCTGGCGAGCGCGTTTTTCCGGTGGCCGAAATCCTTCGCGGTCGCCATATTCCCTTCCTGTTCAGCACCGGATACGGCGCCAGCGGACTGCCAGCCGAATACGCTGGCTGCCCGGTCTTGCACAAGCCGTTTTCGCAAACTGAGCTGCAGCAAAAAATTGCCGTTACGCTGGCGGGGGCTCGTGAAAGCGGCTTGGCTGCCAGCACCGATGGCGACTGAGCCGCCGCCATCGCGAGCAAGCCCAGCCCTTGGCTTCAAGTGGGCCTCTGACTGTGCTAAATCTCTTACTGGCAGCCCACCAACCTCTCTAAACCCATTCAAGGAGTGATCATGAGTCTCCACGGTCATTACGATCCGCAGAACATCTTTGCGCTGATCCTTCGCGGCGATGCGCCGTGCTACAAGATTTACGAAGACGCCGATGTGTTGGCCTTCCTGGATCTCTTCCCTCAATCGCGCGGCCATGTCCTGGTCATCCCCAAAGCCTCCCAGGCGCGCAACATCCTCGAGGTCGAGCCCGCCGTCCTGGGTGCGATGATGTCTGCCGTGCAGCGCCTGACGCGGATCATCGTGGACGAATTGCAGCCGGACGGGGTTCAGGTCGCGCAGTTCAATGGTGCTGTGGCCGGGCAAACGGTCTATCACATTCACATGCACATCATTCCTCGTTGGGACGGTGAGGCGCCCGGTGTGCATGGTAGGGGCAAGGCCGATCCGGATGAGCTGGAAGCACTCCAGGCGCGTCTGGTCGAGCGGATTCGCTCAGGAGCCTGATGCCGGGCAGGATTCTGTAAGGGCACAGGGCGTGCCCTACTCATAAAAACTGACGGCAACGTTGCCTTTGAGCACCCCAACCGCACCTGTGGCCCATTGGCAGGCGATCGTGCGCCGGACGCACCGATGCGCGGGGCGGCCGGTAAACTGCAACGGCTGTTCGATCTGTTTCAGGGCGCGCCCCCCACTTACTTTTAGCCAGGCTAAATTGAAAAATTGCCAGATAATCGGGGTTGCAAGTCATGTAAGTTTTCATAATGCGACGCCGCAATCTTCAGCTTGTTTTTATCAAAAAAGAATTTTCTCTTTTCGATGTTTTCAGCCTTGTATTCCTGGCCGCTAAGCGCTTTCTTGAGTAGCCCGGATACTTGGAAGCCAGGCGGGTCGTTCGGTTTAATGTACTGGTTATACTGGTCAGGAAGTGGGACGCTGCCCATGGCCTTTCTGATCAGGTTTATTTTATTGCGGCAGTCTGCTTCGTCTTCCAGGATTAAAGAAACCGAATCCATTCGCTGAAGATATTTTGTATGCACCCGTACGGTGTTTTCATAGGCTTGCGATAGGCGTATTGCTGCCTCATCTGGAGTGACTTTAAAAGAGGCAAGCCATGATGAAAAACAGTCGATAGGGTTGCGAAGAATAGTGATCAGCAGGATTTTTTCAAGGTTGAGATTGTTCGCCAAAAGTTCTACTGGATCATAGGTTGCTTCCGAGGCAAGGTATGGACCAAAGGCCTCTTTGAGCACCAGCCGTTTGCCAGCAAAATCCCGGAGTGAGAGGGTGGGATCGATTTTCATGTGCTCGCATCTTAAGATGTGCTTTAACGGTTGGAAAATTCCTATGTAATGAGAGGACGCCAGTGCGTTGAAGAGGAATGTAGTGCCGCTTCTGCAGGGGCCAAGAATCAGCACGCAATCATACATTTAATATCTCCTTCTCGATTTGTCGCGTTAAGCCCTCTAGATCAGAATAACTCCAGTGGATACAAGCAGTACTTACCTTCTCGAGCAGCGACGCAAGCGGGAAATTTTGGGGGGCGCTAAAGCCTAGCCATTTGGGGCGCTGAGGATCTATTGGAGAAAGCATCTGGCTTGCGACAATTTCCGCCGGTGATGAGTCGTTTTGGATACGGGTTGGAAGAATTATTTTCTTCAGGTACACAGGTTTTTTTTGTATGCGCGATGGATCTACGTAGTCGGTAACACGGACAACTTCTTTTTTTGTGCTGCCTGGGATGACTAAACGGATCTCTTCAAACCACCCTAGAGCTTTGAATCCTTCCCCGCTTGGAATGATGGGTAACCTGTCATTGGTCAGGTAGCCAACGTCGGGTATCTGGAGAGATTGAAGCAAACTTGTTGTTTTTCCTTGACCTTTTTCCCCTACGAAGCAGAATCCGTAATCGCCGAAGGAGACGGCAGAGGCGTGGAGTATTGCGCCACCCTGGCGTTCTATCTCTGTAACAATAAGCTGTTTCAGTAAGCGTTGAAAATCTTTGGTGAATGAGCTGTTGTTGCGATACAAGACTTCAATGGTGTTCTTGTCTATTGAGAATAGTGTTCCGGAGTTGGGGTTGTAGATTGTGCGGGAAGTATCGGAGCTGTGCTTCACAAAGCCAGTACCAAAATCGCTTATGGCATTGTCGGTAAGGGGGTTGAAAAAAACAGTTTCTGACCAGTCAGAAAGGTCTGCTTTAAAGTCGGAGGTATTTTGGCGCAGGTTGATTTTATAGTCGAAGGTGTCGCGGGGAGACTCGCTAATGGATAGGAATGGAAAAAGGTTCGCTTCATAGAGGTCTAAAAAGGCTAGTTTTTCTGTGGGCGAATGAAAGGTTACCAGGAAAATAAACTCATCGTAGTAATTCAGGTATAACATGATTTACGCCACCTTGTAGTTGGATAGTTGGTCGAGATGCATATCTATGAATTGCATGAGGCAGGTGTCGGTGCAACGCAGATTTTTCCCCAGCAGTGGCACGCCAATGAAATAGGTGGAGCCACTCGGGGTTACAACGCAAACCTCAGCGTGAATCACGCTATGGATGTTTTCGTTTAAATTGGATAAGGTTTGCATAATCGCCAATGCGCATGAATAGGAAGAGCTATTGACGACAGTATGGTATCTCTGGATTTTCCACCATTTATGGATGTCATTCTCCAAGAATGTGGAATGCAATTTTTCAAAGTCGCCACTGCTCACGTAGTCGTCCTGCTGGCTGCGAGCCTCAGAGTAAACCTTTGTAGACTTGAAACCATCAAACAGAAGTTGTTGGCTGTTATTGAAATAACACTGCTCATTCAGGTTGTGTGCCCCCATCACAAAGTCGACATGCGGGCACTGAAACTTCAGGCGATTGAAGTCATTTTGAACACCAACACCTACGATGAAGGCGTCAAGTCTCTGCCCTAGATAGGTGCCTAATAATGTCGTTGGATTGGTGACCAAAATTACGTTCTTGTGATTCAAGAAATCCAAGTAAGGGTCAATGACTTCCTTGTTGAGCTGGTAGAGGTCGCTTTTTCCGCTTCCTCTACTGGTTCGTTTCCCAGCTATCAGGATAATAGTGTCAGCCTTCTGAATGGCTTGTGGAGATCTACAGATTTCAAAATCGACCAGATTGTCCTGGAAGCTAGCTCGGAGCTTGCATTCTTGCTCGTAGCTTTCAGCGTAAAATACGATCGAGAGTTCGTTGGCTGTTCTCAGGAAAGAAACCAGCGTTTGACCTACTTTGCCCGTGCCACCGATGATGCAAACTCGCTTGACTGGGTATCCTTCCCTGAGTAACTTCATGTTTATCCTTTGTCACAGGCTGTAGATATGTGGATTTTTCAAACTTTTGCATTGGAAAATTTCTACAGCGATGGCTGTAGTTGTTTTGCCTGGAAATAGTGTACGTTGGCACCTAGAAATAAGAAGCTCAATAGATAGCAGAGTGAATAAGTGGTTAACAAGGTGGAGCCAGACATGCTTGAGTCGGCATACCTGAAAATGTAACCCACATACCCTATGTAAACGACGGCGTTCATGACTATTTGGGTGATGATAGTATTGCCCAGTGCTCGAATGTGAGCCGATACGAGCATCATCAGGCTTGTGCAGCAAAACATGAAAATCAGGCTAGGGTTCAACCAGGGGTCTGCCGTATACATGTGAGCAGTAACGCCAAAAAGCTGACCGATTTCAATGCCCCATGTCACAAGGATGGCGATAGGTATAAGCATGCTAAGCGCGAGGTAGCGAAAGACCATCGACGAAAGACCTGGTTGGCCATTTCTAGATACGTAGATGCTGTGAATCTGAGTAAATGCCGAAACCGGGATTATTAGTAGGGTTGTTATGCTTACTGCAATTGAAAAAATAGATACGAGGTCTTTATCAATTAAAAATAATTTTTTATTGGCCATGAAGAATGCGAATCGCTGGGATGCAAGGCCAAGTCCGTTGGGGCTGCCAATTATAAAAAGGTGCCGAAGTACCGAGTAATTGAAGCTGAGTTGCCAAAGCTTGAGAGTGCTGCTTTTATAGATGTAGTAGGCCAGTTCCAGGCATTCACAGCCAAGCATGAGGTACGCAATAGTGAGCGAATAATTTTCTTTGTCGCTCAGCGCAAACGCCGCGCCTGAAAAAAACATGAACGGGAAGAAGTTTATGAATCGGGCGATGCTGCTGCTGTTGCCTTTTACGTGAGCCTCAAAATATGCGTTAAAGAAGCTTGTAAGGATGTATATCGATATATAAATAAGGTACACATGGCAAAACGTCAGCGCCTTATAGCTTTTGGAAAGGCTGTCTATTTCACGATCGGATGTGATTGTGATCAGGTAACAAGCGGCTGCTACTAGGAATGAACAGGCAATGACCATAAGAAAGGATGACATGAAGATATTCTCACGTGTGCGTCCTCCCTCCAATGCCAGGTTTCCCACCGCCCTGAACATGAAGGTGACAACCGTCGCGGGAAATATAAATGCTGATGTGATGTAGCTGAAAAAGGCGAATTCATCGAAGTTTTTGTTTGCAACCAGAATTCCGGCAAATGCCATGCTGACAAAGGGGAAAAAACGATTTGCAGAAAACTTGAGTATGCTGGAATAGTAAAAGTTGGCGTAACTTTGGCGCGTCGCAGCTGCTTTCATTTGGCGAAAACCCATTTTCAAATGATCTGGTACCCATAAGCCGTAGGCAGGTAATTATATTGCTCTATGGCTTTTAGGTATTTCAAATGAGTGCGAGCTGATTGCCTTGGCTGCGGCTAGTGCATCTAAATACTCAAGACAAACATTGTCGGTTATTTTCAGGTGCTCTTTTGCACGATCAATAATCATGTCCACTGATTGTGCGTTGTCTATTAATGCCCAAAAAAGCGCGGCCGAACTGGGGAGCTCCAGGATCGCTTTAGACTCGATCGTGAGGTACCATTTTGACATATGAAACATGACGCGGGCATCCGGATTTTTGAGAATCAGCGGTTCATCACTCAGTTGATCAGTATCAACCAGCCTGGATTCAACAAAAAAAATCTCTTCCGGTACGATGTCGGCAATAATTTTGTAATCGGTGATCATTTGGTGAAATTTTTTGACAGAGATCAAGTATTTTTTACTTTCAACTGTCGATGAAACTGGAATGGAAGAGGCGAGTTCAAGAAATCTACGGAACCCAAGATGGTGCTCTCCCAGGTATCGAACTGCGTAGCGTACATGCCATTTTTCCAAGACTGATGTCGATCCGCGTATTGCCAGAAGGACACTGAGACTGTGCCTGAGTGCTTTATGTGCACTGAAGAGTGCTGAGCGCAGGTCATTAACCAACTTGAACCCCTGCGATACCTTGAGTTCACGCTCAGCGTTAAGCAAAGACAAGTCAGCGAGCCGAGTCCTGAATGTAGTAACATCAAATTCTTTTTTTATGCTGTCGAACACTGATTCCCCGCTAAGGGCAATGCCGGAATACACTCGATGGCAAATTAACATTTCATAGGCGCCGACGGACGCGAGATTTTCACCCTTTGAAATGAATTCCATTATTGAGTGTATTTTTGCGAGCGAAATCTTCGTTAGTTCTACAGGGCGCTCGAGTTCCGAAATCAAGACTTCTTCTTCTGTACAGTTGTCAAATACTGCATAGATGTCGTAATCGGAATTGGGTGTAGAGATTCCCTCCGTGATGGACCCTGACAAAAAACTGAAAATGGGTTGTGCCGTTGAGTGGAAATAACCTTTGACTAAGTTTTTTAAGGTGTCGAGCTCTTCAGTAGAAAGGTCTGCTGATGTTTGTTGCATGACATACCTCCATGTATGACTCAGTCCATCATCCGAAAACTATCGATGATTTTTAATGCGTGTAAGGCTGTAGACTCTAACAGGAATCGTGCACTTCCATGTGCGCTGGCTATCCTTGCGTTACTATTGACTACGCCGTGGCTTATTAAGCCACGCCGCCACCGCCACCGCCGCCACCACTTTTGGTAAAGGCAGCAGATGCACTGATGGCTTTCTGCTCTTGTGCACTAAGTACACGAATTGTCGTCGTCATAGTCTAATTCCTTCTAGTAAAGTTTTGTTCGAAGCAAAATCACTTCGAGCCCAAAACCTAGTCGTGGAAGAAATATTTGTCAAACGTCAGTGTGGAAAAAAGTTAAAACTTTTTTTTGGCTGAAGTGAACTGGCGCGCTGGCCGATAATTATGATATGTGCCTGAGTGGCATTATCTAGCCATCATTTTTAATTGTATTTGATTTGTAACCGGCAGGTCCGCATGATTGTTATGTCTGGGCTCTCATGTGCCTTGATTTTTAAAGAATCAGGACCATTGCAATAAGGTATTTAAGGTCGTCAGAAAAAAACGTTGAGACACGTGATACAAATCCATGTCTTCAATTCAGAATTTGGGTATTCGGCAGCGCATCCAACCTCAATGCCCACTTGACCCAGCGCTTTTTCACCTAGCGCTGGAGGGGGCACAGTCACTGCGATTGGTTGAGAAAAGGTAAGTCGGGTTGTCCCCCGGGCCATCCACGCTCATACCTGATCCATCGCCTCAGTCACCCACTGATCCTCACCCAGAAACCCGCCACTCTGATGCTGCCATAGCCGCGCATAGATGCCGTTTTTGGCGAGCAATTCAGCGTGCGTGCCCTGTTCAATGATGCGTCCATCGTCCATGACAATCAGTCGATCCATCGCCGCAATTGTGGACAGCCGATGGGCGATGGCGATGACGGTTTTGCCCTGCATCATTTCATCGAGGCTTTCCTGGATGGCCACTTCTACTTCCGAGTCCAGCGCGCTGGTCGCCTCGTCGAGGAGCAGGATCGGAGCGTTCTTGAGCATCACTCGGGCAATCGCGATGCGCTGGCGCTGGCCGCCCGACAGCTTGATGCCGCGCTCGCCCACCAAGGTGTCGTAGCCGGTGTGGCCCTGGCGATCGCTCAGTTGGCTAATGAACTCGTCGGCCTGGGCATTGGCCGCGGCACGGCGGATTTGTGCGTCGCTTGCATCGGGTCGGCCATAGGCGATGTTTTCGCCAATGGAGCGGTGCAGCAGGGACGTATCCTGGGTGACCATGCCGATGGCGCTGCGCAGGCTGTCCTGCGTCACATGCGCAATGTCTTGCCCGTCAATGCGAATCTGCCCGCTGTCGACGTCATAGAAACGCAGCAGCAAGTTGATGAGCGTGGATTTGCCCGCGCCGGAGCGACCTACCAGGCCGATTTTCTCGCCCGGACGAATGTTCAGGCTCAAGCCATCGAGCACCTGGCGTTCACCGTTGTAGTTGAAGCTCACATTGTCGAAGGTGACCGCTCCGCCGGAGGTCACCAACACCCCGGCGTCCGGCGCATCCTGCACCTTGGGGCCGCGGGTCAGGGTGGCCATGCCGTCCTGTACGGTGCCGATGCTCTCGAACAGCGAGGTCATTTGCCACATGATCCAGTGCGACATGCCGTTGATACGCAACGCCATGGCAGTGATCGCCGCCACGGCACCGGCGCCGACTTCGCCCTGGTGCCACAGCCAAAGGGCATAACCGCCTGCGGCCATGATCAAGCCCACCACCAGCGCCTGGTTGACGATCTCGAACTGGCTGACCAGGCGCATCTGGCGAAAGCCGGTCTGTTTGAAGTCCTCCATGGCCGCGCGCGCGAAATGCGCTTCACGATTGGAGTGGGAAAACAGCTTTACGGTCGTGATGTTGGTGTAGGCGTCCGAGATGCGCCCGGTCATCGAGGAGCGCGCATGGGCCTGTTCCTGTCCGACTTTCCCTAGGCGGGGCACGAAGTAGAGCATGGCCAGCCCGAACAACACGATCCAGGCAAGGAAAGGCAGCATCAGTTTCAGGGCGAAGCCGCCGGCCAGTGCGATGATCGCGATGAAATACACGCCGATTCCGGGGGCGATCTCGATCAGGGTGAACAGCACGTCACGCACGGCCAGCGCTGTCTGCATCACCTTGGTGGTGACCCGACCGGAGAACTCATCGGAAAAAAACGACAGGCTTTGCCGCAGCATCAGACGATGAAAGTCCCAACGCAGGCGCAACGGCAGATTGATCGCCAATACCTGGTGCTGCACCATGGTACGCAACGCTACCAGTCCGATGCTGGCCAGCATGACGATGCCCATGCCCCACAGCACGCGACCTTCCTGCGCCGCCGCCTCACCACCGGCTTGCCAGGTCGAGAGCAGGTCTACGACCTGACCGAGGAAAGAAAACAACCAGGCTTCGTAGATCGACACTCCGGCGCTGAGCAGCGCAAAGGCAAGGATGTAGCCGCGGGCGCCCCGTGTGCACGCCCAAAGAAACCGAGCCAGGCCTTCGGGTGGCGGCGGTACCTCGTCGGGCGGGAAGGGGTCGAGTCTTTGTTCAAACACGCGAAGCATGGAGGGTCTCCGAAACGATCGATTAGGGAGATTCTGCCACTTAAAGGCTGCTTTGAGGGTTATGTGGCGCTGTGGTCGAATTGACCGCTCTCAGGGATTGGCTCTCATCCGGCGCCGGATCGCCGTGGGCAGAGGCATTCGAGGGCATCACTGCGCACTCAATTCCCACAACACATCCAGCACATGTTGCGTAGACCGTTCGATGTCCAGACTGCGGTGGGCGATACCCAGTTGACGCCATAATAAGGGCTTCAATGGCCGCATGACGATCCTGTGATCAAGCAATGGCGTGGCCGCCTCATGGGGCAACAACGTCGCACCATATCCTGCCGCCACCAGGCTTTTTATCGCGTCGTTGTAGTTCAGTTGGATACGCGGCGCAGGCTGTTGCCCATCACTGGCGAACCACTCCGCCGTCAAGCGCGAAAGACGCGTGCTGGCGTCATTCAAAATCAACGGCTGGGCGGACAACCAAGTGGGGGTCACAACCTCCGGGGACTCCCAGCGAGCCGGCAGGAACGCCATGACCGGGTCCCGTCGCCACGGCTCGATCCGCAAGCCCTTCACCGGGGACTGCGGCAGTGCAACCAAACCAACCTCCAGGGAGCCCTCGGCCAGTTTCTGCAAGGTTTCCTGGGAAGTCAGCACCGCGACTTGTACGTCGATAGCGGGGTGGCGTTGGCTCAACGACTCCAAAGCATGGGGCAGCAACTGCGCGATGGCCCCTGTGGAGGCGCCTAGCCGCACACGCCCGGCCAACCCTTGCACCTGACGTTCGATGTCCTCAAGCGCCTGCTCTGCGTCTGCCAACAGGCGCCGCGCGCGTTCTACCAGCGTGCTCCCTATCGCTGAAGGCTGAACGCGCCCGCGCGTGCGCGACAACAGCTTGCCGCCCACGCGCGCCTCCAGGTCGGCGATATGCAGACTGACGGTGGGTGGTGCAAGGTGCAGCGCACGGGCGGCCTCGGCAAACGATCCCAGGTCGGCAATCGCCACCAACGTGCGCAGACGGTCCAGGCTGATTTCGCGCATGAAGATTTCCTTATTCAGAAAAACTGAATTTCATGGTTTGTAAATTCAACTTTTCCTATCTTAGAGCCTCGCTGAAGATTGGGCTCCTGATTTCCAATGTCCGAGAGCACTCCATGGCAAGTCCCCTTGTATTCATCGATGGCGACCAAGGCACCACCGGGCTGCAAATCCATCAACGTCTGCGCGAACGCAACGATCTGCGGCTTTTCACACTCAGCCCCGAACATCGCAAGGATCCGCAACGTCGCGCCGAAGCCATCAATCACTGCGACATCGCGGTTCTCTGCCTGCCCGACCAAGCCGCACGCGACGCCGTAGCGACCATCGAAAACCCCGTCGTTCGGGTGATCGACGCGAGTTCGGCGCACCGCACCCAGCCAGACTGGACCTATGGTTTCGCAGAGATGAATCCGCAACAGGCCCAACGCATCGCCGCTGCGCGACGGGTCAGCAATCCCGGTTGCTATCCAACGGGGGCGATCGGGTTGCTGCGCCCATTGCTGGAGGCCGGATTGCTGCCCAGGGATTACCCGCTGAACATTCATGCCGTGTCGGGTTATTCCGGAAAAGGACGTGCCGGCGTGCAAGAGCATGAGGGAGTAGGCGCAGCACAGGCGTCGGCGTTTCAGGTCTATGGGCTGGGGCTGGCACACAAGCATATTCCGGAGATTCAGCAGCAAAGCGGACTGACGCAGCGCCCGATGTTCGTACCGGCCTATGGCGCTTTCAGGCAGGGGATCGTGTTGACCATACCCTTGCACACCCGATTGCTGGCGCCAGGCGTGAGCGCGGTGCAGTTGCATGGGTGTTTGATGCAGCACTACGCCGATGCGCGCCATGTACAGGTGATGTCGATGCAAGAAGCGAAAGCGTTGACGTCCCTTGATCCTCAAGCGCTTAACGGAACTGATGATTTGCGATTGTCGGTGTTTGATAACGATGAGGCCGGGCAGGTTTTGCTGGCTGCGGTGTTTGACAATCTTGGGAAGGGCGCCGCTGGCGCGGCGGTGCAGAATCTGAACTTGATGCTTGCAGGCGCATGACCGAACAAATCAGCCCCGGTGTCCTGGCTTCAATGGGTAGCGGGAACATTCTGTTTGGGCATGAAGAATCGAGCAAATAGCTCAGATTGCGACTTGATATTCAATTTTGCATAAATGTTGCGGCGGTGAACTTTTATGGTCTCCGCCGAGAGGGACAGCTTTCCGGCTATTTCCTTATTGGAGAAGCCGCTGAGTAATAAACGGAGTACGTCACTCTCGCGTGCGGTTATTTGGGTGCCAAGCTGATTGACCGTTTCCGGCCACAGAGGTGGCTCGGCCAGGGTTTTCTCTACGTCAATTTCAAAACCCATGCGCTGATGCATCAATGCTGTCACCCACGGTTTTATGATGTCCAGCATGGTTATTTGTTCTTGGCTAAAGCGGACTTTGCTGCCGATGGAAATGCATAACGTTCTGTCGGCGTCGAGTTGGACATTGAACTGTGCCTCATCCATGGAGATGTACTGTGCAAAGTACTGATGGTAATACTCGGTTTCAAGAAAATATTCCGGTGCTATATCCAGTAGGTGGAAGAAACCACTCTGTGGGTTTTCCCGATTGGCTATATAGAACGGATCCAGCAAGTAAAGACCCTTCACATAACGATGAATGAATGCGTCGACTTCTTCCGCGTCTGCTATCTCGGGAAGGCTAACAACCTGCACGTGTTGATTGCTGAAAATCAATACAACCCAATTATCGATTTGTACATATTCATTCAAGGTGCGAACAAGTGAACTCCAGAAATCTGGACGATTCAGCTGCATGATCAGCTTTCCAATCGATCGATGCCAAGCCAGGCTGTGGAGGTCAAACGGCATTTTCTACCCCTTTAGGGTTAGGGATTCGCAGGTCAAAGGTAAGTATTCGTAGGTATTTACTATTCGGTAACACCCGGTATATTCGCTGCCAGGGTTAACGATGGCCATGAGGGCGTATCGTCTTGACAAGGATGTTGCATGAGAAAGTCACATTTGCGAACCATTTTTTCCGCCTCGCTTCTCTGTGCAGGGATAAGCACATCAGTAGCGGCCGTAGAGCCCGGGATGTATCTGTATAACTGGTTCGGGTTGCTTGCGCCGGAGACGCCAAAGGAGTTTGAACAGGAAACTGGCACGCGCGTGCATATGGATGCGTTCGACAGCGCTGAAATCATGCAGAGCAAGGTCATGGCCGGGCGCACCGGGTATGACGTGGTTGTGGCGACCTCCAATGTGTTGCCCAGCCTGATCCAGGCGGGAGTCCTTCAGCCATTGGATCGTAGTCAACTGAGTAACTTCTCACACATCGATCCTGATCTCTTGTCCCAGCTCGCGGTCAATGACCCTGGTAACCGCTACGCCGTACCTTATCTATGGGGCACTACCGGCATTGGTTATGACGTTGACAAAGTCAGGGGCGCGTTGGGTGATAATGCCCCGGTGAATAGCTGGGACCTGATCTTCAAAGAGGAAAACATTAGCAAGCTACAGTCGTGTGGCGTGGCAATGCTTGACTCTCCAAGTGAGATCATTTCGATTGCGTTGAATTACCTTGGACTCCCTAGCAACAGCAAGAACCCGGATGATTACCAGAAAGCGCAAGCCTTGCTGTTGAAAATTCGTCCTTACGTCCTCTATTTCGACTCCTCCAAAATCGACGCTGACCTGGCCGATGGCAATATTTGTGCAGTTGTGGGATGGGCTAACGGTGCCCTTGCTGCGCAGGCCATCAACGAGAAGGCCAACACGGGGCGCAAGATCGCCTACAGCCTTCCTCGCGAAGGAGCGCTGTCCTGGTCAGAGAATCTGGTTTTGCTGAAAGACGCTCCCCACCCCAAGGAAGGCATGGCGTTCATTAATTATATGATGCGACCAGAAGTTATCGCCAAGACCTCAAATCACACGCTATACCCTAACGCCAATAAGGATGCCGCTGAGTTCGTCGAGCAGAAGCTGCGAGACAATCCTTGGATTTATCCAGACAAAAAAACGATCGCGACACTTATTCCACTTGAGCCACTGCCGTTGAAGTTGGAGCGGATCCGCACGCGGATCTGGACCAAAGTGAAGAGTGGTGTCTGATCTGACTTGATTTGTATGTCTGGAAAGTAAGACGCAAACGCCGATATACAGGAACGCTGGGCGGGTGGGTTCGTGCCTGTTAATCCATCAGCCCAGTATTGTTCGGGGTCTTCCGGTCCATTGCGCCGCCTTATGTAAGAAGAGAACAGCGGATGTTCAGCCCAGCCAATCAAACGCACTTCAGTTTGACCATCGAAGGTTTTGAGCACGATTTTCAAGTGCTCGCATTCACTGGAAAAGAGGCGATCAGCAGGCCTTACCTCTTCAATGTGGAGTTTGTTAGCGAGCGGTCTGACCTTGATCTCAAGAGCCTCTTCGACGTAGAGGCTTTTCTGACCTTCGACTCGAAGGGCAACGGCATTCATGGACGGGTCTACCACATCGCTCACAGCAGTAACGGTGAGTGTTTGACGCGCTACAGGCTGGCCCTCGTACCGCACCTGGCCTACTTGCGCCATCGCATCAACCAGAGGATCTATCAACAGTTCTCGGTGCCGAAAATCGTCGCCTTGATACTGGAAGAGCACGGCATTCTGGGCGACGCCTATCGGTTTCATCTGGGGGCGACCTACCCCGAGCGTGACTACTGTACCCAGTACGACGAAACGGATTTGCACTTCATTCAGCGCTTGTGCGAAGAAGAGGGTATCCACTTTCACTTTCAGCACGGCGCTCAAGGCCACGTGCTGGTCTTTGGCGATGATCAGTCGGTTTTTCCCAGTATTGGCCAACCCACTGCTTATAGGGATGAGAGCGATAGGGTGGCCGACGAACCCCTGATCAAGCGCATCAACCTGCGTCTGGGACAGCTCACCAGTCGTATCTCGCAGCGCAACTATGATTTCGAGCAACCGCTGGACATTGAAAAAGATGACAGTCCGCAGCGTTATACCGGTCATGAGCACGGCAAGCAGATACGTCTTCGGACTATGGAGCGCCGCCATGCGGCCTATCGACAAGCTGAAGGGCAAAGTGACCAGACTCGGTTAGTCAGCGGCCATGTGCTGGAAATCTCAGGCCATCCGCGCCAGGAGTGGAACACCCTATGGCTACTGACCCAGGTCATCCACGAAGGCCGGCAACCACAGGTATTGGGTGAGAACGTCGCCCGTGGCAACACTGTGAACGAAGATGACTTTCATCAGGGTTACCGCAACCGCTTTGTCGTTCTTCCGTGGAATGTTTCCTATCGTCCGCCGTTGGCTCACAAGAAACCTCAGGTGCCAAGCATGCAGACCGCTGTAGTCGTCGCTTCAGAAGGCGAGGAGATCCAGAATGATCGGTGCTTCGGACGGATCAAGGTCAAGTTCCCCTGGGACCGTGAAGATAGATTTGACGACAAGAGTCATTGCTGGCTGAAGGGCGCCGCCGACTGGCGTTGTGAGATTGGGCCGCCGCGGATGGGCATAGAAGTCGTGGTCACATTTCTTGAGAACGATCCTGATCAGCCGGTGGTTGGCGGTTGCCTGTGTTGTCGTTGAGTGTGCTGCTTTTTATGTCTTAGGCATGGGTTGCTGATCCAGTAGACTCTGCTCAAGGTTTATGCAGACCTGTTCGAACCAAACTGCAAAAGTTGGCTAGCTTTCGTTCGTGCTTGCGTTGTGTGACCTGTATCGAGCCACGCCAGCCTTTGATATGCAGTAGTAGTCGCTATTGGTTGCTGACACTTCGCCAGAAAGCACTCGTCATTGATAGGGTTTGTGCTCGCACGGCGTGTGAATACGAGTGGGGGGACATGTGATGGCCTTCGCACAGGCTGCCGGGCTTTCCAAAAAGGATGTGATCGTGAGGGCGCGCGGGAGCTATGAAAAGGTGCGGACCTTCGACACCTATGGGGCTTGACAGCCCTGGGATACTCAAAGCGTAGCCGCATCCATCGCGGTACATCCCATCACGACGCAAAGGAAGGTGCTCTCCATGCGCAATGAAGAACTCAAGGCCTTATTCGACCAGCAGGCCGCCAGCTACGACAAGCAATGGGCGGGAATGGCGCCTATTCGTGACGCCCTGTACACCCTGCTCGACGCCGTATTCGCTGACTTACCGGAGAATGCCCGGATTCTCTGTGTCGGCGTGGGCACCGGTGCGGAACTGGTCCACCTGGCCAAGCAGAACCGCGGCTGGCATTTCACCGCGGTTGACCCCTCGGACGCCATGCTCGATATCTGCCGGCAGAAAGCGGTACAAGAAGGCTTCCTCTCGCGTTGCAGCTTTCACCAGGGTTACCTCGACGCGCTACCTGCCGAGCCTGAGCACGACGGCGCTACCTGCTTTCTGGTGTCTCAATTTTTGCTCGAGCCACAGTCCCGCATAACTTTCTTTAATGAGATCGCCCGCCGGCTCAAGCCGGGCGCAATACTGGCAAACGCCGACCTCGCCGCCGACATCGAGTCACCTGCCTATGAGGCACTGCTGCGCAACTGGATGACGCTGATGTCCTCGGCAGGCGTACAGCCGGAGATGCTGGCCAGAGCTCGTGCCGCCTACGCCCGAGACGTGGCTATCTTGCCGACACAGCAGGTCGCCGGTCTCATCGGGACCGCTGGGTTCGAGGCTCCGGTACAGTTCTTCCAGGCGGGGCTGATGCATGGCTGGTTCTGCCCGCGCAAGCAGACATCGTCTTGAGTTGGACTGACCTAGGCTTTCAACGCACGCGGTCGCGGCTTTGTGCGGCCAGGTCCAGGGCCTTTTGCATGTCCAGCCGCGCTGAGCGGCCGACGTCTTTGTCGTTGAGTTGATAGCGACGCTCCGACGGCAGGATGGGCGCGGTGAGGTCTTCGGCGTCCATCTGTTCGAAGTCGTGGTTGTCGCCGATGGTCATGGCGCTGCGGCGTAGCAGCATGCGCAGTTGCTCGGGGTGCAGTTGCGGGTTGATGGACAGCATCGCCGCCAGCAGGCCCGCGACCATGGGCGTGGCGTAGGAGGTGCCGCAATGCACTGCGCCTTGCTGGTCGGCGTTGGTCGTCGAGGCGTGGGCGCATGCGGCGGCGGTGATGTCGACGCGCATGTCGATGTTCGAGGAACTGCGCTTGACTGCATAGGCCGGGTCGTCGACGGCGACGTCGGTATGCTCGCTGCGCTGGTGCCCGCCGACCACCAGCAATTGTTCGGTGATGAAGGAGGAGGGCAGGCGGTATTCGTCGCTGCCCGAGAACGAAGCGCCATTGCCGGCGGAGTTCACCACGATGACGTCGGGATGTTCCTTGCGCAGCCAGAGGAAGAATTCCTCCAGCAACTCCTCATATCCGCCCATGGCGATGCCCGAGCGCAGCAGCGAGTCGACCTCATCGCCTTTGATGTCTTTGGCGCCGACGCGGTGGATGCCCCAGCTCCAGTTGAGCACGCGCACACCGTCCTCCACGAGGTTGACGGAGGCGGCGATATTGGCGGTGATCCCGGCATCGGAATTACGCTCGACGATGACCTCGAAGCCACCGCTGGCTTTGTCCAGGCCACGGAGAAAACCAGTGTTGCCGTTGTCGTCCCAGCGCGCGGCGAGAATGCCGGCGACGGTTGTGCCATGGTTGTCCGGCTTGTCTGCATCGCGGGCGTAGACACAGGTGCGCGGCGGCGAGCAGGCGCCGAGGTAGTCTGCGAAATCCGTCGTGTCGAAATCCACATCACGCTCGATCAGGCCAATGCGTACCGGTTGCGGCTGGATGGGCGGCTGTCGTGCGGGGATGCGTCGTTGGTAATAATTCACCGCGTCGAGGAAGCGATTCGCGGCCCACTCATCGGAGTCCAGGGCAGGCTTCTTCGGTTCTTCAGGATGGGCTGCGGCTTGCTCGGTTTCTTCGGCCGAGGACTCTTCGATGACCACGGCGTCCACGCTGGTCTCGCTGCCCAGGCGCAACACCAGGGCGTCACGCTGCACCAGGTCCTTGGCCGGCAGGCGAAGTTGGTACAGGTTCAGCGGCGCGATGCTGCCGACTACCGTTGCCCCATACCTGCGGGCCAGGCGCTCGGCTTCCTGACGGCCGTCACGGTCTTCCTCGATCAGCACGCTGACCAGGTCGAGGTAGGTGGTCAGGCCATCCATGTTCTTCGCTACTTCGTGCGCTCCGGCGGCCAGTACGTGACTGTTGCGCAACGTCAGCCAGGCGGCATTGCTGGCGCGTGGGCCGTCCTGCAGCGAGAGCGGGCCGCTCTGGTAGTCGGTGCTGTCCAGGCGCAAGCGCAGGTTCTCCCCTTCGCGTTGGATCGTGTCTGCCGGTATCACCTTGGCGCCCAGTTTCAGTTGCGGCGTTGCGTTGCCCAGTCCGCGTACGGTCAGGCACCAATCCTGGCGCTGGGTTTCGAGCAGGTCGCCGCAGCGTTTCAGGCTTTCCAGGCGCAGCGGTTCAGGCACTGCGACCGCCGCGCTGGCAGCCAAAGAGAACAACGTAGCGAGGGCAGCGGATCGTAGGGGCATGAGCCAGGTTTCTTTGCCGAGGGTCTTGTTGCTCCGACTGTTACCTTGCTCGCTTTGTTCAGCGGGATGACGTTATCCAGCGATGACGCCTCTTCGTTCAGAAGCTATCGAGGCGTACTTCAACACCTGCTTGCCGCCCGAGCTCGATCATGGCTTCAACCTGGTCGGTATCGGCGATGAATCCCACATATTCGTCGCCACCAGAGTCCAGGTGCAGGTAGCGTTTGTCGAATGCCGCCAGCCACTGGTCAAAACTGGCCAGCGTCTCCGGCATCGATAGCGTGCCCTCGTGCCGATAGGTGTAAGCCTCTTTCACCCCGCTAGCGCTCACCAGGTAAGGCGCCAGATATTCGAAACCATCAAAGCCTTTCCAGTCGACGCCGAGCAAAGCCAAGTGTTCGAGCTTCTGGCCCCGGTCTGTATCCAGCAATCCTTCCACCAGTGCCGAGACTGGCTCCAGGCCCGAGCCGTACAGGCGCAGCACGCGCCGAACCAGCCTGGCGCGCTCGTCTTCCGGCATGCGGGCCAATATGGCTTGGGCAAATGCCTTGAGCTCGGAGCGATAGGGATGCAGCTCCCGCATGATCGCCGCGTCGCTGACAGTCGTTTCCTCCGGTGGCGGCAGCGTAAAGCGGCCGCCGAACAAGCGATCAAGAATGCCCATGTCCTTTCCTTGAATTGTTCATTTTTCCAGCCAACCGTTACACGCGCCCAACATGAACGCGATACCTGATATCCCGATCAAAACTGTCTTCCGGGTTTTCATAAGCTTCCAGTGTTTCCAAGAACCCTGTGCACTCAAGACTCGCCAGATCCTCAAGGGTCCAATCAAAGGGGAAATCGCTGGAAAAGCTTTCACCCTGATATTCAACCCATCGGAAAACCGGGAAGGGCAGGTAACCGAGCCACTCTGACCGATAGGTAATCTCGTCGGATTCGCCGCTCGTCACCACGGCGTGGATCTTGTTTTTGATGGTTGCTTGGCGTTCATCCATGGTGTTTCGATCCTGGTTGATGATTGATCGCAGGCGTCAGGCACTGCGATAGCAAGCGCCGCATTTGTTTTTTGAGCGCTCGATCATGGCAGGGGAGTACTGACCCGGGTGATGAGAGGGAGCGAGCGAAGAAGTTGTTCGGCCAATGGCAATCATCGACGACATGCCTCGTATCCTGTGTAGAATCCGTTTTTTTAGTTTTCAAAGGATTGAGCCCATGATTACTTGCCATGTCAGGTATGTCATTGACCCCTACCAGATCCCAGCTTTCGAGAGCTACTCGCGCCAATGGATCGAAGTGGTGACCCGAATGGGGGGCGTCCATCATGGCTACTTTCTCCCCGCCGAAGGCGCCAACAACATCGCCTACTGCCTGTTCAGCTTTGCCAGCCTGGCCGACTACGAAAACTATCGAAGGAAAGCCGAACAGGATCCAGCGTGCGTTGAATTAGTGACCCAGGCGACGGAACAACGATTCATTCTGAGTTATGAGCGTAGTTTCCTGCGTCCTGTTCTGGATTGAGCGGGTGGATGCTTGAATCAATGCCAGATTTCAAGCCATGAGCCAACGTCCGTTAAGGTTCTACATCCCACCGAAGAACCTATCACTATCGCTGCACCTAGATAGACCTCTGGTTAACGCGTTTGGAGAGCGCTTCGGCGCTTTCCTTTCGCTCGGAGTAGCGGTCGACCAAATAGGTTTCTCTGCCGCGCACCAGCAAGGTGAACTTCATCAGTTCCTCCATGACATCGACGACCCGGTCGTAATAGGGCGATGGCTTCATGCGCCCGACTTCGTCGAACTCAAGGAAGGCTTTGGGGACGGAGGATTGATTGGGTATCGTGACCATGCGCATCCAACGCCCCAGCACACGAAGTTGGTTCACCGTGTTGAAGGATTGTGAGCCGCCGCATACCTGCATCACCGCCAATGTCTTGCCTTGGGAAGGACGAACCGCGCCCAGCGCGAGCGGGATCCAGTCGATCTGTGCCTTGAACACCGCCGACATCGAGCCGTGGCGTTCTGGCGAGCACCAGACCTGGCCTTCCGACCACATCACCAGGTCGCGCAGTTCCTGCACCTTGGGGTGATCGACGGGCGCATCGTCCGGCAATGGCAGCCCGGACGGGTCGAAGATCGCGGTTTCGGCGCCCATGAGCTCCAGCAGGCGCGCCGCTTCGCGGGTCAGCAACTGACTGAAAGAGCGCTCGCGGGTTGATCCATACAGTAAAAGTATGCGCGGTTTATGTTCTGGTTCTGCGCCCTTTGCGAGTTTTTCCGCTGTGGGTACGTCGAAGAGTGACAGGTCAAGGTTTGGGAAGTCATGCGGGGTTTCGCTGGAGAACTCAGTCATTACACAGCTCCAATTCGGTCCAGAACATATGGAAAAAAACATATTCGTATTTCCATATGTTTATCGCAAGTCGCAATTCGCTGACTGCGCAAAATGCTGCCGATGGAAAACGATATTCCTTATGGGAATGCTGCGCATAAAATTAATGAATTTTTATTATTCGTAAGCGAGGCGTAGCCTGATTTCAGCACATGGAGAACTGCGCTTTGAAATCATCCTCGTTTAATTCAGCGGAAAAATTTGATACCTCACGAGCCAACGAGTACGGCCGGCAGAGCCGCATTGCGCTCGCTGGATACGACGCCTGCCAGGACCTGGCGGCGTGCATGCTGGCGGCGACCCTTGGGAACGTGGGCTCGGCGAAAATACTGGTGGTGGGCGCCGGCGGTACGGCGCAAGAGATCATTGCAATGGCCAAGCTGGAGCCGGGTTGGCGCTTCACTGCCGTCGATCCGTCCGAGCCTATGCTGGAGGCCGCGAAGCAGCAATTAGCCGCAAACAACTTGCTCGGAAGAACCGCCATGCATCTTGGGCATGTTGAAGACCTGGTAGCCAACGGGTCGTACGATGCTGCTACCTTGATCGGTGTACTCCATCATCTCGACGGGGATGAAGCCAAGTCGAAAATATTGCGGTCCATCCAGGCACACCTAAAGCCGGGGGCGCCGCTGATTGTCGCCGGGAACCAATATGCGTATGCCAGTCAACCGTTACTGCTCGCGGCCTGGGGGCAACGGTGGCGACAGCATGGCGCCAGCCCGGAAGAAGTGACAGTCAAGCTTGGCAAGATTCTTCAAGGCGCCGATCCTCCACATTCCGAGGCTGCGGTTCAAAAACTGTTGAGTGATGCAGGATTCGGCAGTGCTACCCGGTTCTTCAGCAGTCTTTTCTGGAGCGCCTGGTTAACGTGCAAAACGGCCTGAGGATGGAACTTCAGCAACGTGGATCAGCTTTCCGGCGGCGTGATGGGGGCGTCGCTGGCTTCAGCCGCCAGTTTCAGTCGGTCGGCTTTGCTGATGTATTGAGTCTTGTTTTTGGGTGCGAGCTTGGCACTGGCTTTTTTGGCGTTAGCCTTCAATAACTGGTTTATTTTCTTGCGGCGATTCATGGTGTTCTGCTCAGCATGTCAATTTTCCGGATGGTATCAGCTTTCCGTTTTTCCAGGCTTTTTCCTGACTTGGCTATGGACTTCACGCGGTGCTCGATAATGATCGAGTTATTTGGGGCCTCTAAGCGGATCGCCGAAGTTTGAAGGTAAAAAACTTCTTGAAATGTCGGTCTTCAGACTGCCTTAAGACTTTGCCTGCAAATTGGCAGCATCGGTTCCAGCGACCGGATCGAGGCTGGCGAATGAGTCGGCAGCCGTCAGACTTTCACGAGGCGTGTCATGACCCGCGATGTTGCCGTAAACCGTTATGGAAAACTGTCGATCACCCTGCACTGGTTGATGCTGGCACTGTTCGTCGGTGTGTATGCCTGCATCGAGATCAAGGGTTTGTTGCCCCGTGGCAGCACCGGGCGAAGCCTGTTCCTGGGGTTGCACGGGCTCTTCGGGCTGAGCATTTTTGCACTGGTTTGGGTCCGCCTGTTCGGGCGCTTGACACCACGCCCGCCCATCACACCCGCGCCGCCAGCCTGGCAGACGGGTGTATCCCACCTGATGCATGCGGCCTTGTATGGCCTGATGATCGCGACACCCGTGCTGGCTTGGTTGATGCTGGCCGCCGGCGGTAAGCCCGTGCCGTACTTCGGGTTCTTCTTGCCGGCTCCTGTGGCGGTGGATCCCGATTTGGCCAAACAGCTCAAGTATTGGCACGAGTTACTCGGCAGCAGTGGCTACTGGCTCATCGGCCTGCATGCGGTGGCGGGGCTGTTCCATCATTATTGGGTGGGTGACAATACCTTGGTCCGGATGCTGCCGGGGCGAAACCGCTCTTGACCGCTTTCCCGTCTCTTGTCATCTCAGATGGCTCTGGAAGAAGTTCGTCAGCTTATCGAACGGGATGAGGTCGACCCGATCATAAAGATCGACATGGCCAGCCCCGGGAATGATGACAAGTTCCTTGGGTTGACCGGCGAGCTTGTAAGCCTCCTCGCTGAACTCCCTGGAGCGCGCATCGGCGCCAGCAATGAATAACATCGGATGAGGCGAAATGGTCTCGATGTCATTGAGGGGATAAAAATTCATGAACTTGACGTTGCTTGTCAGCGTCGGGTGCGTGGTCAGGTCTTTGGACGAGCTCGATGGCGTGAACTCACCGCGCGGGGTGCGGTAGAAATCATAGAACTCGCGTTGGATAGGATGAATGTTTTCATCCAACTGATGCACCGTACCGCTGGTGTAAAGCGTTTCACCGCCCGCGAACTCCACATTACGCTGTTGTGTGGCCTGCGCGATGATAGCCCGGCGCTGTTCAAGCGTTTGGGAGTGCTTCAATCCGTTGCGATTGACGCCACCCATGTCATACATGCTCACCGTTGCGATGGCTTTCATGCGCGGGTCGATCTTGGCTGCGCTGATCACGAAGCTGCCACTGCCACAGATGCCGATGGCACCAATGCGCTCCTTGTCGACGAAAGGCTGGGCGCTGAGAAAGTCCACCGCGGCGCTGAAGTCCTCGGCATAGATATCCGGCGAAACCGCATTGCGCGGCTGCCCCTCGCTTTCGCCCCAGAATGACAAGTCCAGGGAAAGGGTCACGAAGCCTCTTTCTGCCATTTTTGTGGCATAGAGGTTGGCGCTCTGTTCCTTGACCGCGCCCATCGGGTGGCCTACGACAATCGCCGGATTTCTGGCCTTGCCATTGAGTTTCTTGGGAATGAACAGGTTGCCGGCTACGTTCATTTGATACTGGTTCTTGAAATTGACCTTTTGTACGGTCACGTCGTCGCTGGTGTAGAAGTTATCTGCGCCGTTAGACATATCGGCTCCTATTGCTGAGAGCGAACTGATAAGAAGGGTTAATAAAACGATGATCTTTTTCATTGGGAATCCTGTCGATGCGGAGTAATCAGTTTTTGGAAAATGTCACTTGCACATTCCGCCGACCCAGCGCTTGAACCAGTTTCGCGGTGTCATCCACTTGCCCCAGACGGGTGTAGGCGTAGGTAGAGTTGAAGGTCGTGTAAAAGACGACCAAGGTGTCCGAGCCGTACAGCATCAGGTCGCCCTTGCGGATCGTTCCCGGCTGGTTTGCTTGGGCTGGTAGCGCTTGGGGCAAAGTGGCGTATTTCTCGTTATGGTTGAGATCGTTCATTTCCAACGTAAGCGGCAAAAACGTGACAAACGCGCGGGTAGCCGCATTGTTGGCCAAGGTGATGGCGAAGCGTTGTTCGCCTACGGTCATCCACATCGCGGTTTGCTCCGTTTTCGAAGATGCCGAGGCGGCACCATTCGTCGTTGCGTAGCTGCCAAGCACGAGCGTCACCGCCAGCAAACCAAGCCGGACCGATTTCACCGCAGTTGCGCATTTATTCCTGTTCATGGCGCTAATGGTGACTTGGGAACGGTTATGCGACTAGCTAATGAATGATTAACAAGGTTATAAGCAAGGCTAATTAGTTGGCTTGGATGTGTTTCGCCATGATCAAAAGAAATCTCAATGACCTGCTGTCTTTCGTCACGGTCGCGCGCGAAGGCAGCTTCACGCGCGCTGCCGGGGCATTGGGTGTCACACAATCTGCACTGAGCCAGGCAGTCAATGGCCTGGAAGCACGCTTGCAGATCCGGTTATTGACGCGGACCACTCGCAGCGTTTCGCCGACCATCGCTGGCGAGCGGCTGCTGCAAGCGATAGGCAATCGCTTCGATGAAATAGAAACGGAGCTGGATAGGCTGACGGAGATGCGCGACAAGCCCGCAGGCACCGTACGCATCACCTGCGGTGATCATGTCTTGCGCACGACCTTGTTACCCAAACTTACCGGGTTGCTGCACGACTACCCGGATATAAACGTTGAATTTGACGTGTGTTACGGATTTCGAGACATCGTCGCGGATCGGTTTGATGCCGGTGTGCGCCTGGGGGATACCATCGATAAAGACATGGTTGCCGTTCCGATAGGCCCTCCATTGCGGATGGCTGTTGTCGCTTCGCAAGCGTACTTCGCTGCCCACGCCATTCCCAAGGCCCCGCGCGACCTGATGAGCCATCGTTGCATCAACCAGCGCATGCAGACCTCAGGCGGGCTCTATGTCTGGGACTTTGAGCGTCGAGGCAAACAGGTGAACGTGCGAGTGGACGGCCAACTGATTTTCAATACGTCGACCCATATCCTGCAGGCGGCAGTGGCCGGGCTGGGCGTTGCCTACCTGCCAGAAGAAGAGTTTGAACCGTACCTGCAAGAAGGCCGGCTGGTGCGCGTGCTGGAAGATTGGTGCCCACCGTTTTCAGGCTACTATTTGTACTATCCCAGCCGGCGGCAACCTTCGCCTGCATTTACGTTGGTTGCCAACGCATTGCGCCAAGCCCATTAAGGACGAGTGCCGGTTCAAATAAGCGGATCCGGCGTATGTCTTGCTCGTTCAGGCAGCGCTGATTCACGGGTACGGCTTTCAAGTAATCGCTTTAAACCGGGCGCTCAAATACCTCTAAAGAAACGTTACGGCTTGGGGCAAGCCGTAACGTTTAGTAACTCACGTGCTAGCCCTCATGAGAATCTCGATATCCACCAAGTGATATAGGTTTCAAGGTGATTGTTTGACCATGATATGTATTTCAATCCCTGGTGGTTGGTCAGGTGTTTTACAGTCAGCGTCTCGGATTTACTTGCTGGATGCCTTTCGAATACGGTGTCTGATGCTTTCGGAAAGTAGGATATGGCAAATAATCGTCCGTTTATAAAGCTGAATTGCGCAGGGGCGGTGCTGTTATCTATTTTGTAGTTGGGTACTTCAAATGTTTTTAAAGAGAATTTTTTTCGCAGAAGACCACTGTTTTTTTCTAAGTTTTCTAGAATTACAGGCTTGTAGCCTTCCGTTTCAAGGAAGCTCAAAGTCTGATCAACAAAGCTGCAGCTATTGACGTTGTTTATTAGCAGAGGTGGAGAGTCCTCGCAAACACGTTCAATGTTCACGGGTTCTTGGTATCTGAGTCCAACGGTAGCAAAAACCACAGTCACCAGAGCAATCAGTGCTGCTGATGTTTTCGACAGTTTAAGAATGGTATTAATAGTATGCACCTTCAGAGCTTGCCTCTGTCCTTAAGATTCCATTGTTAAGAAATGTCATGCAGTTTTGGGGGCAGTTTTCAGGAGGGTTGTTGCCCTTGGCTGCGCATATGCCCGCTTGGTTGTTAAAGTCATCCATGGCCCTTTCGCTGGGATTTTGCCCGAAATTTGATATCTCATTTGCCCAGCCTGCTAACTGACTTACTGTTTCTCCCCAGTTCGATGAGGCAATCATGCAGGATGCAACACAATGTCTATACGCATCTTGAGGCCCATTGTGCATGCCAGGCAATTTACTATTTTGCGCTTCGGTTTCAGCTTTTGCGGACCACTCAAAAATAGATTCCAAGCCTAACGGGTCAACGTATTTCAGCGGGTTGACATTTACATAACTGTAGGTGTTAAGCCCTCCCGCCAAACCAATCGGATCGCTCTGCATGTAGCGTCCAGTTTTCGGGTCGTAATCACGGAAATAGTTATAGTGGAGTCCAGTCTCAACATCGTAGTACTGACCGGGAAAGCGTAGGTTGATTTCCAGTTGTCCGCTGGCTTCCTTTGTACCAAATGCATCGGAAACCCACTCCCATATCTTTGTTCGCGCCGCGTTCGTTGCGATCCGCGGTGTGTTGAGGTGGTCGCTATGGAGGTAGAACGCGGCGCTGTTTGCTGGCGCGCCCGTTGCACCGTAGCTCACACTGATCCCGCCCAAGGGCACCCCTTCGAGCCAGATATAAAACTGACTTCTCAGCTTCTTGCCTTGGTTATCGAATACGTGCTCGCCAAGAAGTTCGCCACTCAACCCGTAGATAAATGTTGTAGTGCCTTGAGAGGTGATTTTTTTGGTTCGTTGGCCGAAAGCGTTGTAGCGGAACCGAGCCTTGACAGCACCCTTGATTTTCACTTTGCTCAGGCGATTCTGCTCGTCATAGGAAAACTGACGATTGGCGCGGTCTGCGGTCAGGTTGCCTGCCGCGTCGAAGTCTACCGAGTGGGTGCCTGCCTGCGTCAACCGATTGTTGCTCGCCCCATACTGATAAGACGTGCCAGCGGTGACACGCAACTCGCCGTCAATCAACGTGCTGAGCGCTTTTCGGGTGCGGTTACCCGCGGGATCATAAACGTAAGTCATCCGGTTGAAAGCAGTAGATTCTCCCACCAGGCGATCCAGCGGGTCATAGCTGTAGCCATGGTAGTCGACTGAGTCGCGTTGCATTTGAGTCATGTTTCCCTGGCCGTCGTAGGTATAGGCGTTACTCTGGCCTGCAACGGTTTGAGCGGTCAGCCGGTAGTCCAGATCGAAGGTACGTTGAAGCGTAGTCTCGTTGGCCCAGGTCAGGTTTTTAAGCGGACCAAAAGGTTGATACGTGATGTTGCTGGCGAACGCGGTCGGCTGCCCCGTACCGCGCCGAATTTGTACTTGGCTGATTTGTCCTGTGGTGTTGCGCGAGTAAACGATGCTGAAACCTGTTGGATAGTCGATCCTGCTCAACCGATTGGCGACATCGTATCCATAGCCGATTTGTTCTGGCTGAGTGGCTGTGTTTGCAGGCGCTGTTTGCCGCTGGGCTGTAACGTTGCCTTGGGCGTCGTAGGTGTAATTCAGCTCCCCGTTGACGTCCTCCACGGCTGTCAGTCGGCCAATGCCTTTGTTACCGGCGGCAATCGAATCGTAGTGGAACTGAACGTCCAGTGCCGGGTTCGTCGGATAGCGGCGGGCGGTCAGGCGATTGAGCGCATCGTAGGTAAAAGTCGTGACCACCCCACGCGCGTCCACCTGTTGCGTCACGTTGCCTGCGGCATCGTATTGGTAGTCAGTGGCGCCGCTGTCAGGGCTGTTCACCCGCGTCAGGTTTCCCAGGCCGTCGTATTGATATTGAGTGGTTGCACCACGTGGGTCGCGGACTTGCGTGAGGTTATCTTGAACGTCGTACTCAAGTTGAGTGATGCCATTGAGCGGGTCAGTATTCGTCACCCATCGGTTCAATGAGTCAAAGGCCCGTTGATGGCTGTGATTGCGGGGGTTGGTCAGCATGATCGGATTATCGTTAAGGTCGTACTGGGTCCGGCTTGTCTGGCCGGCAGCACCCACTGAACGCAGCAAGCGACCCAGTTCGTCATACACCCATTGATGTTGTCTGGTCAGATGACCGGTCTTGTCCTTGATCCTTACCGCAGTCCGGTTCCCCATCGGGTCGAGATCAAATTCGATCTGTTCCCCTGCGTTATTGGTCACTCGAATGAGCCGCCTTGCGTCGTCCCAGGTGTAAGCCGACCAGCTATTGTCTGCGCGAATTATCTTGGTGATGTCGCCCACGGCATTGTGTTCAAGGCGAACTGTGCCGGTAGCGTTACTCAGCGATTTCACCCAGCCTTGTGGTGCATAGGTCAGGTTTGTAATAACACCATTGGAATCGACAACTGTCTTAGGATTGCCGGCGACATCAAAGTTGGAAAATCTGGTGGTGTGGCCGAGCGCGTTGATAATGCGTGCCAGATGTCCTTTGGCATCGTATTCATAGCGGGTAATGTCACTTACATCTGTTCGGGGCCCATCTGACGACTCCAGCAGCCCCTGGGTATTGTAGGTGAACGACCAGCCACGTTCGGCAGCTTGGCAAAGGGGAAGGCTGGTAATGGTTCCGCCCAAAGCGAGAGTGAGCAGAGCAACCCTGCATGTCAATATGTTCATATTCAGATCCTTCTGAATTAACGTGAAATGATTGTTTTACTGAGCTGGCGCCCTTGAGTGTCGTAGGTGTATTGAATGGAGCGATCCGGTTCGTTGATGCGCACTGGGGAATACAACGTAGGGTGCCATTCGGTGGTGATTGTTCTCGCTTGAGGAGTGCCGCTCGCTTCCGTGCGAGAGGTTTCCAGGCCACGGTCGTTGTAGAGATAGGTGGTTATATTGCCATTGTTGTCTGTTTTTGTTGTCAGCAGACCGCGGGTGTCGTAGGTGAAAGTTGAGTTGCTATCGGGGCAGTTGGCCGATGGAAAACCTGTAATGGATTTGATGCGTTTGATGCCTTGAATCAATTCAAATTGATAGTGCGTCTGCTTGCCCAACGCGTTAGTGACCGTGGACGATCCATCACTGTTGTAGTTGACCAGGACTTTTTCAGCACCAGCAGCGTGCTCACCTGAAATGGCGCGTCCTTGTTCATCATAGGTCCATGTGGCGTAACGCACCCCGCGTTCATCGATAATGCCGGTCAGAAGTCTGCGGTCGTTGGGGTCTTGATAAAGGTATTGTTTGTTTTCTGTATGGTTTGGATGGTTTTTGATCATCGAAGTAAGCTGTTTGTAATCATTGTAGGTGTAGCTAATGTTTACGTTGTTCGCTGTGACGGTAAGAGGTTGCTTCTTTGCGTCCTCGGTAAACGTTAAGGTGTTGCCAAAGCCGTCAGTGACAGTTGCAATGGTATTTAAGTATGTGATGTTTAGTGCGATACCCGATTTGATGAGCGCTATGAGCCTTCCGTCGCTGTCAAACTCAAGTGCGTGATTGTTGGAGGCATGATAGCTCCAGCGGTTTGACAGGCGGGTGAGCTTGCCCGTTTCTGGTGGTTTACCCTTATACGACGCACCTTCCTTTTCGAAATAGGAGAGGTTTCCATTATGATGAATAAGCGTGATCAGGTTCTCTTCGAAACTTAGTCTGGATGAATAACCATGTCGCCATATTCCATCGGCGCTTCTGTAGGACTTTGAAAACTCGAGTGGATTTAAAGATGAATGTGAGTTCGATGCAGAGTAGTCATTTTCGAGTTGTATTTTATAGCCTGTTGCGAAATTTATCGGATTTCCCGTTAGGCTTGAAGGGCAGCTGTTGTCCACCCCTTGGGCTTCGCATTGTTCGGTGAAGTTATTAAAAGCTTTCCCGCCTTCGCATGAGTTGCCATGCCGGTATATCGATATGGCTAGATTGTCATCGGGCCCGTCACCATAGAAAAGGTTACAGGTCCATTGGTTTTCCCTTGAGGTGGGAGTGGCAGAGCCGTATTCATACATTTCGTACTCAGTGTTTTCGTGCAGAAATCGACAGGCTTGTTCTGGGGATAGATGATTTTTCTGTGGTCCCTGCCAATCCCAAGCTTCCGGTTGAATATGCCAATAATATTCCTCTGCTGTTGTGTTAAAACTAGTGGCAAGCAGTGAGAGTGACAGAGAGTATGAGGCGAGTATTTTGGGTAACATTGGGCGTCCTTGCGGTTTTTTAGGTTTTAAACTCCCTTGATGATCTCTTGGTGCGACGCTGTGAAAACGATACATATATAGTGTGTTTGTAACTTTATGTTGTGATCCAACAAAGCACTCGCCACGCTGCCAGTCAGGAAAACGACCAATAGCCACCGATCGCTGCGGGTCGCCTACACTCACTTGTGTATTTGACTTCCCGCGGACGCAGGGCAACTTTTCACGCCTAGTCGCTTTCAGAACACGTTTCGTCGTCCATGTGCAATCGCCAACCCCCGGGAGTGGCAAGCTGTGAGGATGCCCCGGACCAGGTGCGCCAAAGACACCTGGCCGGAGAGCGAGAATGGCGATCGGATGTGCCACGCGACCGTGACGTGGGCCGAACGCCGCAGCCAAGACTCCGGACGGCTGCCGCTATGCGGTGGTGTCGTTCGAGATGCCGAGGTACGTTTATGCCCGATGAGACGCTTCACCTGCCTTTGATCCACAGCGTGCTTGCGCGCGAAAAGGACACCCCCGGTGCCTTGCTGCCTATTCTCCATGCCATCCAGGCAGGCTGCGGGTATGTCCCCGACAGCGCCGTCCCGGAGATCGCCCACGCCCTCAACCTCAGCCAGGCTGAAGTGCGCGGGGTCATCAGCTTCTACCACGATTTCCGCACCACGCCGCCGGCGCGCCATACCCTGCGCCTGTGCCGGGCCGAGTCCTGCAAGAGCATGGGCGCCGAGACCCTGGCTGCGCAGTTGCGCGAGCAATTGGCGCTGGACGATCACGGTACCAGCGCCGATGGAAGCATCAGCCTGCGGCCGGTCTATTGCCTGGGCGCCTGCGTCTGTTCGCCGGCCCTGGAGCTGGACGGGGAGTTGCATGCGCGGATCACGCCTGAGCGTCTGCGTCAGTTGGTCAATGATTGCAGGGAGGAGGGCGCATGCTGACGCTCTGTATCCCCCGCGATTCGGTAGCCCGTGCCGTGGGCGCGGACAAGGTGGCCGATGCGTTGGCCCTTGAGGCTGAGCGTCGACAGCTACCGTTGACGGTGTTGCGCACCAGTTCCCGTGGCCTCTATTGGCTGGAACCGCTGGTGGAGCTTGAAAGCGTCGGCGGCCGGTTGGGCTTTGGCCCTGTCACACCGGCCGATGTGCCGGGCCTGCTGGATGCGCTGGCAGGCGATCCTGGCAGCCATCCGCTGGCCCTGGGGCCGGTGGAGGAGATTCCCTATCTCAAGAGCCAGCAGCGCCTGCTGTTCGCGCGCGCCGGCATCACACAACCGCTGTCCCTGGACGATTACCGTGCCCAGGGCGGTTTCCTGGGCCTGGCCCGGTCCATCCAGATGGATGGCGCTGACGTGGTCGCCAGCGTGCTGGATTCCGGCCTGCGCGGTCGGGGCGGTGCGGCGTTCCCAGCGGGCATCAAGTGGCGCACGGTGCGCGATGCCGTGGGTGCTCAGAAGTATGTGGTGTGTAACGCCGATGAAGGCGACTCCGGCACCTTCGCCGACCGTATGTTGATGGAGGGCGACCCCTTCCTGCTGATTGAAGGCATGATCATCGCCGGCCTCGCCGTAGGCGCGACGATGGGCTACATCTACGTGCGTTCGGAATACCCGGCCGCCATCAGTACCCTGAACGATGCGTTGCGCATTGCTCGCGACGCCGGCTATCTGGGGGCGAACGTGAGCGGTAGCGGCCGCACCTTCGACATTGAGGTTCGTGTCGGGGCCGGCGCCTATATCTGTGGCGAAGAAACCGCACTGCTGGAATCCCTCGAGGGCAAGCGCGGCACGGTTCGCGCCAAGCCGCCACTGCCAGCGATTCAAGGCCTGTTCGGGCTGCCGACGCTGGTGCACAACGTGGTGACCCTGGCCTCGGTGCCGATCATCCTGGAGAAGGGCGCGCAGTTCTATCGCGACTTCGGCATGGGTCGTTCCCTGGGCACGATGCCGTTCCAACTGGCCGGCAACGTCCGTCAGGGCGGTCTGGTGGAGCGCGCCTTCGGCCTGAGCTTGCGTGAACTGGTGGAAGGCTACGGCGGCGGTACCGCCAGCGGTCGCCCCCTGAAAGCCGCGCAAGTGGGTGGGCCGTTGGGGGCCTGGGTGCCGCCTTCGCAATTCGATACGCCGCTGGACTACGAGGCGTTCGCCGCCATGGGCGCGATGCTTGGCCACGGCGGTGTGGTGGTCGCCGACGACAGCCTGGACATGGCCCAGATGGCCCGGTTCGCCTTGCAGTTCTGCGCCGAGGAATCCTGCGGCAAGTGCACGCCGTGCCGGATCGGCTCCACCCGTGGGGTGGAAGTGGTGGATCGCTTGATCGCCAGCACCGAAGCCGGTGCTCGTCAGGAACAGGCCCTGCTGTTGCAGGATCTGTGCGACACCCTGCAATACGGTTCGCTCTGTGCCCTCGGTGGGATGACGTCCTACCCTGTCGCCAGCGCCCTCAAGCATTTCCCCGCCGACTTCGGTCTGGCGACCACGGAGGCCGACCAATGATCAACATCTTCGATCCCAGCACCGACATCGACCTGGGCACCCCGGCGCGTGAAAGCGACGTGCAGGTCAGCCTGACCATCGACGGGCGTGAAATCAGCGTCGCCTCCGGCACCTCGGTCATGCGTGCCGCGGCCTTGCTCGGCACCACCATCCCCAAACTCTGCGCCACCGACAGCCTGGAGGCGTTCGGTTCCTGCCGCATGTGCCTGGTGGAGATCGACGGCATGCGCGGCTATCCCGCGTCCTGCACCACGCCGGTAACCGAAGGCATGGTGGTGCGCACGCAAACCTCCAAGCTCGCCACGCTGCGGCGCAACGTGATGGAGCTGTACATTTCCGACCACCCGCTGGACTGCCTGACATGCCCGGCCAATGGCAACTGCGAATTGCAGACCGTGGCGGGGCAGGTGGGCCTGCGCGAAGTGCGCTACGGCTACGAAGGCGCCAACCACCTGGCTGAGGCCAAGGACGTTTCCAACCCGTATTTCGACTACGACCCGAGCAAGTGCATCGTCTGCAACCGCTGCGTGCGCGCCTGCGAGGAAATCCAGGGCACCTTCGCCCTGACGATTACCGGACGCGGCTTCGATTCCCGGGTGGAAGCGGCCGGCGGGGACAACTTCCTCGATTCCGAGTGCGTTTCCTGCGGCGCCTGCGTGCAGGCGTGCCCGACGGCGACCCTGATCGACAAGAGCGTCGTGGAGATCGGCCAGCCGGAGCGTAGCGTCATTACCACTTGCGCCTACTGCGGCGTGGGTTGCTCGTTCCGCGCCGAGATGAAAGGCGAACAACTGGTGCGCATGGTTCCGGACAAGAACGGCCAGGCCAACCATGGCCACTCCTGCGTCAAGGGCCGCTTCGCCTGGGGCTACGCCACTCACCCGGACCGCATCACCAAGCCGATGATCCGCAAGCACATCAACGACCCATGGCAGGAAGTCAGTTGGGATGAGGCGGTCACCTACGCCGCCAGCGAGCTGCGCCGCATCCAACTGAAGTACGGACGTGACTCCATCGGCGGCATCACCTCCAGCCGCTGCACCAACGAAGAAACCTACCTGGTGCAGAAACTGGTGCGCACCGCCTTCGGCAACAACAACGTCGATACTTGTGCCCGTGTTTGCCATTCGCCCACCGGTTACGGCCTCAAGCAGACCTTGGGCGAGTCCGCCGGCACCCAGAATTTCGACTCGGTGATGAAAGCCGACGTCATCCTGGTAATGGGCGCCAACCCGACTGACGCGCACCCGGTGTTCGGCTCCCAGCTCAAGCGCCGCCTGCGCCAGGGCGCACGGCTGATCGTCATCGACCCGCGGCGCATCGACTTGGTGGATTCGCCTCACGCCCGTGCCGAGCTGCACTTGCAACTGCGTCCGGGCACCAACGTGGCCATGCTCAACGCGTTGGGCCATGTGATTGCCACCGAAGGCTTGATTGACCAGCCTTTTGTCGACGCGCGCTGCGAGGCGGCGGACTTCGCGCGCTGGCGCGATTTCGTCAGCCAGCCGGAAAACTCCCCCGAGGTCCTGGGCCCGGTGTGTGGCGTGCCTGCCGAGCAGATCCGCGCCGCGGCACGGCTCTACGCCACCGGCGGCAACGCCGCCATCTACTATGGTCTCGGCGTCACCGAACACAGCCAGGGCAGCACCTCGGTCATGGGCATTGCCAACCTGGCCATGGCCACCGGCAACATCGGTCGCGAAGGTGTCGGGGTGAACCCGCTGCGTGGACAGAACAACGTCCAGGGCTCCTGCGACATGGGTTCGTTCCCCCACGAACTGCCCGGCTACCGGCACGTTTCCAACGAAACCGTACGCGCCCAGTTCGAACAGGCGTGGAACGTGACCCTGCAACCCGACCCGGGCCTGCGTATTCCGAACATGTTCGAGGCCGCGCTGGACGGCACCTTCAAGGCGCTTTATTGCCAAGGCGAGGACATCGCCCAGAGCGACCCCAATACCCAGCATGTGACGGCCGCGCTGTCCGCTTTGGAATGCGTGATTGTCCAGGACATCTTCCTCAACGAGACGGCCAAGTTCGCCCACGTGTTCCTGCCGGGCAGCTCGTTCCTTGAGAAGGACGGCACCTTCACCAACGCTGAACGTCGCATCTCCCGCGTTCGCAAGGTGATGGATCCACTGGCCGGCAAGGCCGACTGGGAGGCCACCATCGCCCTGGCCGACGCCCTGGGCTACAAGATGCACTACAACCATCCTTCGCAAATCATGGATGAAATCGCCCGCCTGACGCCGACTTTCAGCCGCGTCAGCTACGCCGAACTGGATCGTCACGGCAGCCTGCAATGGCCTTGCAACGATGCCGCGCCGGACGGTACGCCGACCATGCACATCGACCAGTTCGTACGTGGCAAGGGCCGTTTCATGCTCACCGGCTACGTGCCCACCGAGGAAAAGGTCAACAGCCGCTATCCACTGCTGCTGACCACCGGACGCATCCTCAGCCAGTACAACGTTGGCGCCCAGACCCGACGCACCGACAACGTGGCCTGGCACGAGGAGGACCGGTTGGAGATTCACCCAACCGACGCCGAGAACCGCGGGATCGTCGACGAAGACTGGGTGGGTATCGGCAGTCGCGCCGGGCAGACGGTGCTGCGTGCGAAGGTGACCGAGCGGGTGGCTCCGGGCGTGGTCTACACCACGTTCCACTTCCCTGAATCGGGCGCCAACGTGATCACCACCGACAACTCCGACTGGGCCACCAACTGCCCGGAATACAAGGTGACCGCGGTCGAGATCGTGCGGGTCAGCCAGCCTTCGGAATGGCAGAAGCGCTACCAGGCCTTCAGTGATGAACAAAGCCGCTTGCTCAGGGAACGTCGCCATGCCGAGAAAGCGGAGGTGCGTCGATGAGCTCTGACAGCTTGATAAAGATGGCTAACCAGATCGCCCAGTATTTCGCCAGCGAGCCGGATCATACATTGGCGGTGAATGGCGTGCGCCAGCACATCAAGAGCTTCTGGACGCCGGGCATGCGCCGGGACTTGCTGGCATGGGAGAAGGAACATCCGGACGCTGCCCTGCACCCGTTGGTGTTGGCGGCGCTGGTGGAACCGGAGGTGAATGCCTAGCACGCGGTGATCGTGGGAGCAGGCAACCCTTGTGGCGAGGGAGCTTGCTCCCGCTCGGCGGCAGAGCCGTCGTAAAACCGGTGCCTGCGGTCTGTCTGGCGAAACGTGGTGGTCGGTTTGGGGCTGCTGCGCAGCCCAGCGGGAGCAAACTCCCTCGCCACCAAAGCGGGTTTGGTGGTCAGGGTTTGGCTTGATGAGCCGCCCAGTGTTTCAGCTCTTCGGCAATGAAGTGATGCACCAGGTCGCTGTACATCTTCTCGATGGCATCCGGGCTCAAGCCTTCGGCCTCGGCCCACTCGCGTCGTCTCGCCAACATGGCCTTTAAACGCTCCGGTGCCTGCACCGAAGTTGCCGATGTCTTGAATTTCGAGGCCGCGAGCACGTATTGATAGCGCTTGCCCAGCAGCGTGATGACCGCCTGGTCGAGGGCATCGATTTCGTGTCGGATGTCCTCCATGTTTGCGCATTGTGAGGGTTGCAACGGGTCCATGCCGTGAGCTCCGCTTGTTGAACAAGACCGGCCCGACGTGAGCCGATCTTCTGATGGAGTTTAGAAGCGCCAGTCTTCAGCGCGAACGACACGACAGAAGGCGCCTGCCAGGGTTGCGTTGTGATGGGCAACGATCATTTCTGCCTTCAATTCAGGCGTGTCGGAACAGGTATGACCGTCGGCGATCAATACCGCATCGAACCCCAGATCCCGAGCGGCTCGGCAGGTGCTGTCGATACAATACTGGGTTTTCATACCGGTGATGACCAGGCCTTCAGCCTCGCAAGCCTTTAGCCGCGCTGCCAGGCCCGTCTGGGTGAAGGCGTTGGGGCGGTTTTTTTCGAAGATGATTTCGTTCCCCTCCAATTGCAGTTCCTGCACCAGTTGCGTCAGCGGGCTTGCAGGCTCGATGGGCGAGCCAGGCGGGCCTACGTGGCGAGCCAGGAAAATCGGTGCGCCAGCTCTCCGGGCCTTGAGCAGCAAGCCATTCAACGTGTCTAGCAATGCTTCGCCGGCCCAGGGGGTATCCGGGCCGTGAAACAACCCAACTTGCATATCGAGAATCAACAGAGCGTGCATGGTGCTTTCCTTGCGTGTGGGCCAGCGACGCAAGAGCAAAAGAAAAGGCCCTTACCATCACTGGCGGGCCTTTGGGATTCGTTTGTCAGCGACTCACGACATCTCGCACGACCCGCCTTGGGCGGTCGTGGTTGTGGTGGTCGAGGTCATCTGAGAATGATTCATGGCCTGACGATAACTGGAGGCGATCCGGATTGGCAAGCCTTGCTTGCGCAGATATATGCGGCCCCTGTTTGGATGGGTGGACACTGTGGCGAGGGAGCTTGCTCCCGCTCGGCTGCGCAGCAGTCGTAAAACCGGTGTTTGCGGTGTGCCTGGCGAAACGCGGTGACTGGTTTGGGGCTGCTTCGCAACCCAGCGGGAGCAAGCTCCCTCGCCACAGGGGTTGGCTAGTCTTCTAGTCCGCGCCGTTCGATCACGCCGAACACGTCTGCCACATCCTGCACCAGGATCCGGGCGACGTTGGTGATGGTGGCGATGTCGTTCTCTGCCGAATCACGCAGGCTGGTGCAGGCGACCAGCGTCAGGTAATCGAGCGTGGCGTGCAGGCGTTCGCTGGCGCAGGCGTGGAGTTCGGGGAGTGGGGCTTGGGTGTCGATCAGCAGGACGGGGTGCGCGGTGGCGGTTTGGGTGAGAGGCGTGAAGCGGGCAGATGCTTGATTCGTTGTCATAAGGTTGTACTCGTTCGATAGAAAGAATCGCCACCTTTCTGCTGCGAATCATATGGGTGGCAGTTGCGCGAGGGTTCGCAGACCGAGGAACGAATCTAAAACTCGGCAGACCCGAAAGTCTCCCGCGCGCAACCGCCATAAAATGAAAGCGGGCAAGTTTGCCTGAATTTCATTTGACGGTATCTAGATTTGTTCATTCGGGCTGCGAAACCCAATCACCGGCCAAAGCCGGCGACGAGCCAACTATAGAAGTCGATACCAGCACCCACAACCGACCTGTAGGACGCCCCAGCCCCTTGTGGCGAGGGAGCTTGCTCCCGCTCGGTGGCGCAGCCGCCGTAAAACCGGTGCCTGCGGTGTACCTGGCGAAACGCGGTGGCCGATTTGGGGCTGCTTCGCAACCCAGCGGGAGCAAGCTCCCTCGCCACGGGAGGTAAATTCCTACGAGATTTTAGGACGGCCAGTTCAGGCCGTCACACCTGACGCAATGGCCGGAAAAACGCCCTGATATCCTCCGCCAACAACTCCGGCTGCTCCAACGCAGCAAAATGACCACCCCGAGGCATCTCGGTCCAACGCTGCACGTCGCAGCATCGCTCCACCCAGCTCCTCGGCGGCATAGGCAGTTCCCTGGGAAACAGCGCGACCCCAACCCGTGGTTTCAGCCGTTCACTGTGGTTGAACAGCAACGGCCGCTTGCCACCTTCCACATACTGGCGAAACGACGAGCCGATGCAGTTCGTCAGCCAATACAGCGTGACATTGGTCAGCAACCACTCTCGATTGATGGCGGGGCGGGTATCGCACCAGGACAGGATCTTTTCGCCCATCCACGCCAAGAGTCCCGCCGGTGAATCATTCAGACCCACGGCCAGGCTTTGTGGCTTGGTTCTTTGGAGGTGTGCGTAGGCGCCTTCGGCATCGGCAAATGCCCCTGCACGTTGCAGGAAGGCGGTTTCTGCTGTTGTCTGCGCGGGCTCGGTTTCGCCAAGGGGAGGGCGGTAGGAACCGGGAATGTAATTGAGGTGAATGCTGGTCACCCGCTCTGGAAAACGCACGCCCAACCACATCGAAACGCCTGCACCAATATCCCCACCCTGGGCGCCAAATCGGTCATAGCCTAGCCCCGTCATCAACTCACCCCATAAACCGGCGACCTCGTAAGGCCCCCTGCCGGATTGCTGGAACGGTGCGGAGAAGGTGTAGCCGGGCAGCGACGGCACCACCACATCGAAGGCGTCCGCAGGATCGCCGCCATGGCGGGCCGGGTCCGTCAGCAATGGGATGATGCGCTGCATCTCAATGAACGAGCCGGGCCAGCCGTGGGTGAGGATGAGCGGCATCGGCTTCGGGCCGGTGCCACGTTGATGAATAAAATGGACCCTTTGCCCGTCGATGTGGGTGACAAACTGCGGCAGGCGATTCAGCGCGGCTTCCTGGGCACGCCAATCGAACGCGGTCGACCAATGTGCGAGAAGTTCTCGTAGCACATCCATGTCCATGCCTTCGCTCCAGCCTTGCTCGGCCAAGGGCTCTGGCAGCCTTGCGTTCAGCAGGCGGTGCCGAAGGTCTTCAAGGGCGCTGTCGGGGATGTCGATGGAGAAAGGTTCGATGAGCATGATTACGCCTTCGGTTGAGCGGTGGTCGGCAGCCGGATCTGAGAAAACAGCCAATCAACAAAAAACTGCGCGTCAACCGCGGCATCCCGAGACACACCGTAATAGTAACGGGACAACGGCAGGCGCAATGACGGCAGCGGACAGGTCAGGCGCCCGTTGGATAGATCCTTGCCCAATAGCGAAGCCGGACACAACGCCACGCCTAGCCCATCGACGGCGGCTTGCAGCACGAGATGCATGTGGTCGAATTGCAGGGTTGGCGAGTTGTGCAAGGGGCTGATGCCCGCGTGTACTGTCCACGCTTGCCAATCGCCGCTGCGGGTCTTGCCCGACAGCAATGTGTGCCGGGCCAGGTCGTGGGTGTTTTCTATCGGCACGCTTTGCAGCAATGATGGCGCGGCGACCAGCAATAGGTCGTCTTCCAGCAATGCCGTGGGCTGCACATGGGTTGACCATCCGGCGCGTCCACGGCGGATGACTACGTCGAAGGGTTCTCGTGACGGGTCCGGTGGTCTGGTGCTGGTGACCACTTCGGGCTTGATGTCCGGATGCAGCGCCACGAAATCCGGTAGCCGAGGGATCAACCAGCGCACGGCGAAGGACGGGCGCACGTTGATGATCACTTTGCGCTGGGATGCACGGCGGGTCAGGGCGGCAGCGGCGTTGGCGATCTGTGTCAGCGCCTCGCTGACCTGTTCGTAAAACGCCTTCCCCTCAGGCGTGAGCAAAGACTGTCGGGTTCGACGCTCGAACAGCAGCACGCCCAAGCGCTCTTCGAGCAACTTTACGTGGCGGCTGACGGCACTGTGGCTCACGTGCAGTTCTTCGGCGGCGCGGCTGAAGCTCTGGTGGCGAGCGGCAGCGGCGAAGGCGCGGACGGCGTTCAACGGTGGGAGGTTGGCGATCATGTGTCTAATTTAGTCACATATGAGTCGCAATTAAAGCGTTTGTCAGCGTCCCGGTGCCACGCCACCCTGAAGGCCACAGCAATTCGCCTTCAATGTGGAGTGATGCATGGCCGGTTACGGACTTTTTCTGATCCTGGCGACCCTGACGGTGCTCAGCCCGGGCCCCGGTGTGGTGCTGACGATTTCCAATGCCTTGCGCCATGGCTGTCGCGGTGCACTGCCGGGCATCTTCGGGATCGCGTCGGGCGCGTTTATCGTGGCGGGTATCTGCGCCAGCAGCTTGGGGTTGATCCTGGCCGCCTCGGCGACGGCCTTCACGCTTTTGAAATACATCGGCGCGCTGTACTTGTTGTACCTGGGCATCAAGATGTGGCGCACCCAACGCTTCGGGCCCGAACTCACGGTCACGTCCACGCGCCCGTGGCGGCGATTTGGCGAGGCGCTGTCGATCCAGTTGCTCAACCCCAAGGCCGGGTTTTTCTTCCTCGCCGTGTTCCCTCAGTTCATCAAGCCGTTGGATCACTATTACAGCCAGTTCTTCTTGCTGGTGTTGTCCTATAGCGTGCTTGTCGTACTGGTGCATTCCGGTTATGCGCTCATGGCCAATGGCGCCAGGGGCTGGCTCTCTTCAAGCCAGGGCGCCAGGATCGTCGGCAAACTGTCGGGCATTACCTTCCTGGGGTTCGGCGTGCTGATGGCGTCTGCCAGCAAGTGACGAGTACGCGTCAACGCCGCCCCGTGCGCGTACTCACATCCACCCAAACCGCCAACACCAGAATGCTGCCCTTGACGATCATCTGCCAATAACTGTCGACGTCGAGCATGGACATGCCGTTGTCCAGGCTGGTGATCACCAGCGCGCCGAGGAGAGCACCGTAGACCGTGCCGGAGCCGCCGCGCATGGAGGTGCCGCCGATGAAGCAGGCGGCGATGGCATCGAGTTCGCCCATGTTGCCGGCCGAAGGTGAGCCAGCGGCCAGGCGTGCGGTGTTGACCACGCCGGCGAGGGCGCACATCACGCCCATGATGCCGAAGATCCACAGCTTCACGGCCTGTACGTTGATGCCGGACAGGCGCGTGGCTTCCATGTTGCTGCCCACCGAGTAGACACGTCGGCCGAACACGGTCTGGCTGGTGACGTAGCTGAATACGCCCAGCAGGATCAGCAGGAGCAGCACCGGCACCGGGATGCCGTCGTAGCTGTTGAGGGTATAGACGAACCCCGCCAGCACTGCGCCGATCACCACCACGCGCAATACGTCACGCACCAGAGAGTGGGCCGCCAGGCCATGGAGGGCACGGTTGCGCCGCTGTTTCCAAGTCAGGAACAGCGTCAGGGCGAACAGCAGGATGCCGAGCCCGGTCCCGACCGTGTGCGGCAAGTAACCCTGCCCAACGTAGACCAGTTCCGGTGACACCGGGGCAATGGTGGTGCCGCCGGTTACTCCCAGCAGAACGCCGCGAAACGCGAGCATGCCACCCAGCCCGACGATGAACGACGGGATACGCAGGTAGGCGGTCATGTAGCCGTTGCCCAAGCCAATCACCAAGCCGCACAGGGCCACCAAACTCAGGTTCGCCAGCAGCGGAATGTGATAGACCACGTCGAGAATCGCCGCCAGGCCACCGAGCAGCCCAAGCAATGAACCCACCGACAAATCGATCTCGCCGCTGATGATCACCAGCACCATGCCGCAGGCCAGGATACCGGTGATGGACATCTGCCGCAGCAGGTTGGAGAGGTTGCGCGGGGTCACGAACCCACCCTCGGTCTGCCAGCTGAAAAACAGCCAGATCAGCGCCACGGCGATCACCAGCGCGAGCATTTTGTAGCGGGAAAACAGCTGTTTGACCTGATTCATCTACGCGGACTTCCGATCATTATTGTTATGGCCATCGGGATGGCTGAGCGCGGCGGCAAGCACTTGTTCCTGGGTCAGTTCGTGGTTGATGAAGTCGCCGCGCAACTGGCCTTCGCCGATCACCAGGACGCGGTCGGAAACCCCCAGCACCTCGGCCAGCTCCGAGGACACCATGATGATCGACACGCCTTCGGCCGCCAGCGCGCCCATCAACTTGTAGATCTCGTACTTGGCGCCGACGTCCACGCCGCGGGTGGGTTCATCGAGAATCAGCACGCGGGGTTTGGTCAGGAGCATTTTCGCCAACACGGCTTTTTGCTGGTTGCCGCCGGAGAGGCTGGTGATCGGCAGGAACGGGCTCGCGGTCTTGAGGTGCATGCGCGAGATTTCCTTGTCGATGCTGCCCAGTTCGGCTTCGGCGTCGATGCGGGTCAGTTTCGAATAGTTATCCAGCACGGCCAGGGTGATATTCTGCCCCACGCCAAGGTCCGGAATGATGCCTTGGCGCTTGCGGTCTTCGGGGACCATGCACAGGCCGGCACGGATCGACTTGAGCGGCGTGCGCGTGTCGATTTGTTGGCCGTTGAGCCAGACTTCGCCTTCGTAGCGGCCGGGGTAGGCGCCGAACAGCGCGGACACCAGTTCCGTGCGGCCGGCGCCGACCAGCCCGGCGATGCCGAGGATTTCCCCACGCTTGAGGACGAATGAAATGTCGTCGACCCGTTTGCGCCTGGGGTTGTCGACGTCGTAGCAGGTGAAGTGGCGCGCCTCGAAAATCACTTCGCCGACGTCATGGGGTTCGGTGGGGTAGAGGTTGCTCATTTCCCGTCCGACCATCTGGGTGATGATCTTCGGGATGTCCATGTCGGTCATGGCGGTGGTAGCGATGTGCTTGCCGTCGCGGATCACCGAAATGGTGTCGCACACGGCGGCCACTTCATCGAGCTTGTGGGAGATGTAGACGCAGGCGACGCCCTTGGCCTTGAGGTCGCGGATGATGTCCAGCAGCACCTCGATTTCCGAACGGGTCAGGGCCGAGGAGGGCTCGTCGAGGATCAGCAGCCGCGCTTGCTTGTTCAGTGCCTTGGCGATTTCCACCAGTTGCTGGTAGCCACCGCCGTACTGCGAAACCGGCAGCGAGACGTTCATGTCCGGCACTTTGAGTTCACGCATCAGGGCTTCGGCGCGGTGGATCATTGCCGGGTAGTTCATGCGCCCGCCGGGCAGCGTGAGTTCGTGGCCCATGAAGATGTTTTCCGCCACCGACAGGTCGGGGACCAGGGTCAGCTCCTGGTGAATGATGACGATCCCGGCGGCTTCGGTTTCGCTGATGGACTGCGCCTTGAGCGGCTGGCCGTCCCAAAGGATTTCACCGTCCCAGGTGCCGTAGGGATAGACCGCCGACAGCACCTTCATCAGCGTGGATTTGCCGGCGCCGTTCTCACCGCACAGGCCGACACACTCACCTGGCCTGACCTTGATGTCGATGCCGTTCAGGGCTTTGACACCGCCAAAGGTTTTGACGATGCCGTTCATTTGCAGCAGGTAGTCGGACATGGCGAAGGCTCGTGGAAAAGGGCTCACACATACGCAGGAACCCTGAAGTCAATCAGCCCCCTGTGGGAGCGAGCCTGCTCGCGAAAGCGGTGGCTCGGCTTGCATCAATATTGGATGTGCCGCCGTCATCGCGAGCAGGCTCGCTCCCACAGGAACTGTGTTTAACCCAAGCGTTGGGTCACTGCCCGGCGATCTGCGCCTTGGTGTAGAACCCGTCCTTTTCCAGCAGGTCGATGTTGTCCTTGGTCAACGGGGTTGGCGTGAGCAGGATGGTGTCGACTTTCTTGCTGCCATTGTCGTATTGCGAGCTGAAGGTCGGCTTCTCGTTGCGTGCCAGTTGCACCGAGAGCTTGGCGGCTTCGGAGGCGATCAGCTTCAGCGGCTTGTAGACGGTCATGGTCTGGGTACCATCGATCACGCGCTTGACCGCTGCGAGGTCGGCGTCCTGGCCCGAGATCGGCACCTTGCCGGCCATTTTCTGGGCGGCCAAGGCCTGGATGGCGCCGCCGGCGGTGGCGTCGTTGGAGGCGACGATGCCATCGATCTTGTTGTTGTTCCGGGTCAGGGCGTTTTCCACGATGCTCAAGGCTTCGGTGGGGTTCCATTCCTTCACCCACTGCTGGCCGACGATCTTGATATCCCCCTTGTCGATGGCCGGTTGCAGCACCTTCATCTGGCCTTCGCGCAGAACCTTGGCGTTGTTGTCCGTGGGCGCGCCACCGAGCAGGAAGTAATTGCCCTTGGGCGCGGCTTTCAGCACGCCACTGGCCTGCATCTCGCCGACCTTTTCGTTATCGAAGGAAATGTAGGCGTCGATGTCGGCGTTGAGGATCAGTCGGTCATAAGACACGACCTTGATCCCGGCCTTCTTGGCTTCGGCGACGGCGTTGGTCAGCACGGTGGCGTTGAACGGCACGATGACGATCACATCGACGCCACGGGAAATCAGGTTTTCGATCTGCGAGATCTGCTTCTGCTCGTTGGCATCGGCCGACTGGACGAAGACCTTGGCATCGAGTTTTTCCGCCGCCGCGACGAAGTAGTCACGGTCCCGCGACCAGCGTTCCAGGCGCAGGTCATCGATGGAAAAACCGATTTTCGGATGGGCCGCATCGGCCATGACCGGCAGCGAGAGCAGGGCGAGGGCGCCAGCGAGTAACGTGCGTTTGAATGTTTTCATGGTGGTGCGTCCTTTTATTGTTGTTTGAAAGACACTGCCTGACGATGAGCGTGGTGCGGATAGAACTGTAGAGAGTCGCCGAGCGCTGTGGGCAGAGATTTGTCGCGAGAATGTAACAACCTCACAGCACCACAGCTCTGCCCGTTGTCAGGGATAGATAAACCGGTTGACCACGTTCTCGAGCATCTCCTGTCGACCGCTGACGGCTTGGGGATTCAGCTCGTTGGTGAAGGCATGCTCGGCCAGTGAGGCGAGGCTGAATTCACCGGCCAAGACCGCTTGGCCGAACGGCTGCTGCCAACCGGCGTAGCGTTGGTCCTTGAACTGCTGGAGCTGGTCGTTCTGGACCATGGCTGCCGCGCGTTCCAGCGCCAGAGCCAGGACGTCCATGGCCGCCACATGACCGTGGAACAGATCGAGTTCGTCCACGCTCTGGCGCCGCACCTTGGAATCGAAGTTGAACCCGCCGTTGGTGAAACCGCCCGCCTTGAGAATCTCGTAGGTGGCCAGGGTCATCTCTTCGACGCTGTTGGGGAACTGGTCGGTGTCCCAACCGTTCTGCGGGTCGCCCCGGTTGGCGTCGATGCTGCCGAAGATCCCCAACGAGACGGCCGTGGCGATCTCATGATGAAAGCTATGCCCGGCCAGGGTCGCGTGGTTGGCTTCGATGTTGACCTTGATCTCGTTTTCCAGGCCGAACTGTTGCAGGAAGCCGAACACCGTGGCGCTGTCGTAATCGTACTGGTGCTTGGTCGGTTCCTGGGGCTTGGGCTCGATCAGCAGGTCGCCCTTGAAGCCGATCTTGTGCTTGTGCTCGACCACCATGCGCATGAAACGGCCCAGTTGCTCGCGCTCGCGTTTCAAGTCGGTATTGAGCAGGGTTTCGTAACCTTCCCGACCGCCCCACAGCACGTAATTGGAGCCCTTCAGGCGTTGGGTCGCGTTCATGGCGCTGAACACCTGGGCGGCGGCGCAGGCGAAGACTTCCGGGTCCGGGTTGCTGGCGGCACCTGCGGCAAAACGTGGGTTGCTGAAGCAGTTGGCGGTGCCCCACAGCAGCTTGATCCCGGTTTGTTCCTGATGGCGCTCCAGGTGGTCGACCATCTGGGCGAAGTGTTCGCGGTACTCTTTGAGCGAAGTGCCTTCGGGGGCGACATCGGTGTCGTGGAAGCAGTAGTAGTCGATGCCCAGCTTGGAGAAGAACTCGAAGGCCGCTTCGGCCTTGCCGATGGCCATTTCCATGGGATCCCCAGCGTGCTGCCACGGGCGCTTGAAGGTACCGGCACCGAACACATCCGACCCCGGCCAGACGAAGGTATGCCAGTAGCAGACCGCCATGCGCAGGTGCTCGCGCATGGGTTTACCGAGCACCAGTTTGTTGGCGTCGTAGTGACGGAAGGCAAGCGGCGAGTCGCTGGCGGCGCCTTCGTAGCGAATCTTGTCGACAGCGGGGAAGTACGACATGGGCGAGTTCCTTTTTTATTCTTGGCGGTGTCTCGATACTAACGCCGGCCCCGAGGCTGCTGATTATGAAAATCACCAACAGGGCGTTCGATTTTGAGTATTGAGGTTCATCGCTTGCGCGCCTAGTCTGTGTGCATCGGCCCAGGGTTAAACCAATGAAAACCGTCCCGCCCGTTCACCGCATCGCACTGTTGTTCAATGGCAGCAAGATCTACGACCGCGGCATCATCAGCGGCATCGGCAACTACCTGAGCAGCACCCGTGCGTCCTGGGACTTGTTCCTCGAGGAGGATTTCCTCTGTCGCTTGAAAGGCATCGAGCGCTGGCAGGGCGACGGGATCATCGCCGACTTCGACGACCCGCTGATTGGCGAGGCACTGGCCGGAATCAAGCTGCCGGTGGTGGCGGTGGGCGGTTCCTATCAGGATGAACGCGCCTACCCGAAAGGCATCCCCTATGTCGCCACCGATAATGACGCGTTGATGACGTTGGCCTACGAGCACCTGATCGAGGCCGGATTGACGCGTTTTGCCTGTTTCAGCCTGCCTGAAGCACAAGCCAATCGCTGGGCCCAGGAACGGGAAAAAGCCTTTCGCCGGCTGGTGCAGCGCGATGGCCTGCACGCCGAGGTCTATCGCGGCATGGGCACCAGCGCACCGCTGTGGGACAGCGCCGTCGAACAGCAGATCGCCTGGCTGCAAAGCCTGCCCAAACCCATCGGCATCATCGCCGTCAGCGACGCCCGCGCCCGGCAACTGCTGCAAGCCTGCCTGACCGCCGGAATCGCCGTACCGGAGGAAGTGGCGTTGATCGGCATCGACAACGATCCCCTGACCCGCAGCCTGACGCGGGTGCCGCTGAGCTCGGTGATCCAGGGCACCGAAACCATGGGCCGCACCGCCGCGCGCCTGCTCCATCAAATGCTGCACGGCATGCCGTCCACGGGCACACAGATTCTGATACCGCCGGATGCGATCAATGTGCAGGTGTCGAGTCTGCATCAGCCGTTGGGCAACCCTTATGTCATGCAGGCACTGCTCTTCATCCGCCAATACGCCTGCCAGGGCATCAAGACGGCCCAGGTGGCGGCCTATGTGGGCGTGTCGCGCTCATCGCTGGAATCGCACTTTCGCAAGGAGCGGGGCTGCAGCGTCCACGACGAGATCCTGCGCTTCAAACTGGCCGCCGCCGCCAATGGCCTGGAAAACACCCACTCGCCGATTGCCGACATCGCCCAGAATTGCGGCTTCAAATCGGCGCAGTACCTGCACACGGTGTTTCGCCGGGAGTTCGGCTGCACCCCTCGGGAGTATCAGCAGGGGGCCAATGCAGCAACTCACTGACCCACTGCCGAACCGCTCTCGTGGCGAGGGAGCTTGCTCCCGCTGGGGCGCGAAGCGGCCCCGAAACCTGATATACCGGTGTGTCAGGTTGATTGAGTGGATGCCTTAGGGTCTGCTGCGCAGCCCAACGGGGATAAATCCCCTCGCCACAAAAAAACAGCTCTGCTCCTGATGAACTGACCCACTGCCGAACCGCTCTTGTGGCGAGGGAGCTTGCTCCCGCTGGGGCGCGGAGCGGCCCCGAAACCTGACATACCGGTGCGTCAGGTTGATTGAGTGGATGCCTTAGGGTCTGCTGCGCAGCCCAACGGGGATAAATCCCCTCGCCACAAAAAAACAGCTCTGCTCCTGATGAACTGACCCACTGCCGAACCGCTCTCGTGGCGAGGGAGCTTGCTCCCGCTGGGGCGCGAAGCGGCCCCGTTTATTTGCTGGGCTAAATATCGATCCGTTCCGCCGGGTAGGTCCCAGGCGTGGGAATCTTCAAAAAACGCCGCTCATGATCCGCGTTCGGCAAAAGGCACACGTCGTATTTGCCAAACAGCCGATAACGATTCAGGGCAATGCGATCGTAGGCCCAGTCCCGAAGCCTGCGGGGGACGTAACGCAGCAGTTTCACCAGGCGCCAGGCCCAGGGTAATAGGGCTACGACTTCAAAAATCGCATCCGAACGCACCCAGTAATGCTGATCGCGAACCACGGCCATGGTGTCGAATTGATGCAGGGGCAGGCCCGCCCAGGCAAGCAAGGCTTGTCCTTCTGGCGACTGTACGGAGGCCAACCGCACGCGTCGGGCGTGGTCATGGCGGATCAGGAATTTCGCCCAGCCATTGCACAGTTTACAAACGCCGTCGAACAGGACCACTGTCTCGCCTGGCTCGAGCAAGGGCGCGGGTGTGGGGCGAGTTTGGGAGATGGACATGAATGGGTGTCTACATGGCGCCTGGTTACCCGGATAATACGCGTGTTCCAGCGTCAAGGGGCGACCCGGAGGGTTGCTCGACCATGATGACTTCAAGGGCATGATCCGATCCATGAGCGATGACACCTACACCCTGTACATGCGCTTCCAGACCCCCGACCCTGGCATCGGCCCACGAGAGCGGGTGCCGATGCTGGAGCAGGAGCTGGCCTGGGCGCGGGAGCGTGCGACCATGCATCGCTTCAGCTGGATCATGGTGCTGGTGCCGCCTCTGTGCCTGGGCCCGGTGCTGCCGGGCATCGCGTTTCTGCTGGGGCTGCTGGTCTATCAAGGGTTATCCGCCCCAGGCGTCGACCTTGACCGAATCATCGGGGATTCCCTTGGCTGGCTTGTGCTCGCCACCTTGTTGTTCATGGCTGCCTGGGGCCTGCATAACTACTTGCGCGATAAGCGCGACCCGACCAAGCGATTTTGGCAATCGATGCCCGATCAAGGGCTGGTCGAACTCGAACACCATACCCTGGTCTCCGGCATCAGCCTGTGGTCCAACGACTATGACCCGGACTGCAACACCCTCATGCAATGGACCGACGGCCAGTTGAAGTGCGTGCAAGACAGCGGTATATCGCAATGGATTCTGGCCAAGACCGCGGCGGGGCATTGGCTGGTGCTCAAGGAGCAGTTTTCGGGCGACTTCAGCTACGGGCGAGTAGGGCAAATGCCCGCACCGAACAAGCTCCTGCAACCCCGTCAGCAACTGGCGATCGCTTTCGCCCCCGGCACGAACCTGCAGTTGGGCCGACGTTTCGACGGTGCGCGGATGCCATTGGTGCAGACGCCGTACTGGCTGTCCGCCGATGAGCTCAAGCGCCTGGAAGAGGCCGCTCATCACTGGAATTTTCTACCGCCGAACCGCTATGGGGTGATCAATGATCAGGATGCCGCGTGGGTGCAACGGCTGGTGGACCGGGCGCAAGCCTGCGTTGGGCCGCGGCCGCAAGAGGACTGCTGCGCAGCCCAGCGGGAGCAAGCTCCCTCGCCACAATGAATCGAACCCATTCCTGGAAGTCCGGCCTGTCACTGGCCGGGCGCTAAAGCCATGTATTCACCACCCGCCGATCCAGCTCCTCCCAATCCGCCATGCCCAGTACCCGAGTGGTGTTCAACCCGCGCAAATAACCGCGCAGTTGATTGGCCGTGGCGCGCCTGAGCTCCGGGTCGGGTTCGGTGCTGCTCAGTAGCACGCTTTCGTACTGGATCAGGTAATCAGCCACCCGCTCACGGAAGTCGGGCAATACCGCGTCGCGAATCAGATCAAACGTTCTCATGGCTATATCTCATCAATCTTTCTCGGCTTGCAACTATTGCTAGGAGTAATAGTGACCATTACGAAATGCAAGTTCTGCTTTGCCGGCAATCATTGGAAAATCAGCGCCATCGAACACGCAGCCCATTATTTTTATTTTCAGGACCCCACCCATGCGCCCTTTATTTTTGCTTCCCCTGGCGTTTTCCCCGTTGTTGCTGGCCGGTTGTGCCTCGGCGCCGAACGATCCGACCCTGACCTTGCAGACCAGCAAGACGCCGGCCCAATACGCTGAATGCGTCGTACCGAAATTGCAGGGCAGTGCCTTGAACCCGATGGTCTCGCAGACCCAGCGCAGCTACCGCATCGTGGTGCCGAGCAAAGTCTCGGCGGACAACGTGCTGGAAGCCTACAAGGCCGGCAGCGGCGGCAAGGTCTTCATCTACGAGCGACATTTGCTGGCCTCCAACCTCCTGCCTTCGAGTTTCGAACGCGCCGCACAGGAATGCATCTGACCGGCCGTAAACGTTTTTCACTGTGCTCCTTTGGTTGGCCGCAACCAACCAATTCCCTTGCCCCGCACCGTCCTCGGTCGCGGGGCTTTTTTTGTTTGACGATGACTCCAGCCCGGTATTTCGGCCCGGACAGCGCATCCGCCGTGACCGGCATCGCGCCCCCGCGCGGCGATCGGCAAAAGCATGAGGGGGCACGTTTTGTCTTATAGCGTCGGCAAGGGGGAGCTGCCGTTCAAGGCTGGAATCCTTGAAAACACGTCAGCCATAAAATCCATGAACACGATAGCCCGCGTGGGGAGCAGTCTATTGGCGACATAAACCATCTGCACGGGGACAGGGGGAGCCGCATGGTTGGTGAGAATGAACTGTAATTTCCCGCTGCTCAGCCCGCCCTCAAACAGCCACGCAGGTCCATGCGCCACGCCCAGGCCTGCGGCGACCGCCGCACTCACAGCGTCGGGCGAGTTGACCCTGAGCCTGCCGCTAATCGGAATGTCCGCGTCCCGGAATCGCCAGGTCGCCCCGGACGACAGCAAGGTGTAGATGATGCAATCGTGGTCGCGTAGATCATCCGGGGTCTGCGGTACTCCACGTTTGGCCAAGTAGTCCTTGCTGGCGACGAAGACCCGGTCGTACCACCCAAGAGGCCGGGCGCGCAGGGCGCTGTCCTCCAGGTGTCCTATGCGAATGGCGAGTTCGGTGCCTTCATTGACCAGGTCTACGTATCGATCGTTGAGTTGGAGATCCAGGTTCAATTGAGGGTAGCGCTCCAAAAAGGCCGGCACATACGGCAGCACAAACGCGTGTGCGAGCGCTGTCGGACAGGCTACGCGCAAAAGTCCCGATGGCTCGACGTTGTTCCTGAAGGACGATTCGGATTCATCCACCGCATCCAGGATGCGCCGGATGTCCGCATAGTAGCGTTCGCCCTCCGGCGTCAAGGATAGCTTGCGCGTAGACCGGTGGAGCAAGCGCGTCTGCAAATGGTCCTCCAGAGCCGCTACATAGCGGCTTACATTGGGTTGCCCCAACCCTAGATCGCGCCCTGCCGCCGAAAAGCTCCCAGTTTCTACAGCACGCGCGAAGCATGTCATCAAAAGAAATCGGTCCACTTCTCCACCTCGATTCATGCCTGATTTGCATGAATCATATGCGAATAGGTGGTCTTATCCTATACGAGGCATGAGCGCATATTTCTCCATGTCGACCGCGGTGGTCGTCATTCACCGGAGAATTCAAATGTCGCGCTTGCAAGGTAAACGTACTCTTATCACTGGCGGCACCAGTGGCATCGGGCTGGAAACGGCAAAGCAGTTCCTCGCGGAGGGGGCTCGCGTGATCGTAACGGGTGTCAACCCCGATTCGATTGCAAAGGCCCAGGCCGAATTGGGCCCGGAAGTGCCGGTGCTGCGCGCCGACTCGGCCAGCGTTGCAGCACAAAAGGAGCTGGCCCAAGTCATCAAGGAACACTACGGCCAACTCGACGTTGCCTTCCTCAATGCCGGCGTATCCGTCTGGCAGCCCATTGAGGAATGGACGGAAGAGATGTTCGACCGTTCTTTCGACATCAACGTCAAAGGGCCGTACTTCCTGATGCAGGCGCTGTTGCCGGTCTTCGCAAATCCTGCTTCCGTCGTGTTGACCACTTCCGTAAGCGCGCATGCAGGCGCAGATCGCTCGTCCGTGTATGCCGCAACGAAGGCCGCATTGCTGAACATGTCGAAGACGCTCTCGACCGAATTGCTGGGCCGTGGCATCCGGGTCAACGCAGTGAGCCCTGGCCCCGTCGAGACGCCGCTTTACGACAAGCTCGGTATTCCGGAAGCTTATCGCGAGCAGCTTAACAAAGAGATCGCGGCCACCATTCCGCTTGGGCGCTTCGGCACCTCCGACGAGGTGGCCAAGGCCGTGCTGTATCTGGCATCCGACGAGTCGCGCTGGACGGTCGGCTCTGAAATCGTCCTTGACGGCGGCCGCCTGCTGAATGGCTAAGGGCGCAGCTCAAGAATTGTGCGAATGCAACATCGCCTGGGCTGAGTTAATCAGATACTGAACGCCCGCCTCAGCACTTAGCGACGAACGAGTCCAATCCAGACTGTGCAAACAGCGGTACGCGGGGAAACCTCTGCCGCTGTTTTCGCTTGATAAACCCTCCAGAGCCACTAAAAGCAATGAACGCTCTTACGTTAATAAGCCACCCACTATGCCCATTCGTACAGCGCGCCGCGATTGTGCTTCTTGAAAAGGGCATCCAATTCGATCGGATAAATGTCGATCTATCAGCCAAGCCAGACTGGTTCCTGGCAGTTTCGCCAACCGGCAAGGTCCCGGTGCTCAAGGTGCGCCAGGACAATGCGCAAGACGCGATCCTATTCGAAAGCATGGTCATCTGCGAGTACCTCGACGAAACCCAAGGCGGCGCGCCGATGTACCCGATTGATGCGTTAGCTCGCGCACGGAATCGGGCGTGGATCGAGTTCGCGTCGCAGACGCAAGCTGAAGCCTGGCAGTTTCTCCACGCTCGTGACTCTGCGACCGCAGATGCCAAGCGCACCGCATTTCGCGAACGGCTCGGCAAACTGGAGTCAGAAATAGGCGTGGGGCCGTTCTTCGATGGCTCGGCCTTTGGAATGGTTGATGCGGTTTATGCTCCGCTTTTCCGTTACTTCGAGAGTATCGACGCAACTGTCGCACACCAGATTTTCGACGGCCTTCCGCGCATTTCGGCTTGGCGTGAAGCGCTTGAGGCGCGCTCCAGCGTAAGGGATGCCGTTGTCGAAGACTATGCCGCTCGATTCCAAACGCATCTGCGCCAACAAGGCGCGCTGATCGCTGCCGCTTAGCCGCAGCGATCAATCAACCCAAGCCTTTCGATCGGGAGTCGGGAACATGACGAACCCATCAAGAAGCGCTCTGATCCTCGTTGAGTAGGTCAACGATGGGCTGGCCCCAACTGGCCATTTTTGCCTGCCGGTTTCAGGTTAGCCAATCGTCCGCCCGGATGAACTCGATGAGCGCTTTCAGGGCCGGCGGCACATGGCGTCGGCTGGGGTAATAGAGAAAAAACCGGCTTGGCGGCGCTTTCCATTGCGCGAGCAGTTCCGTGAGATGCCCATTGCGAAGGTCGTCGCGCGCCAGCTCCTCGTAGACGTAGGCAATTCCGGCGCCATCTTTGGCTGCCTGGATCATCAGCGCATCGTCTTCAAGAATGAGCGGGCCGGTGACGGACAACCGGATCGGTTGCCCCTCTGCCTGATACTCCCAAGCGTAGAGTTTGCCGCTGGGAAAACGCCGGGCGATGCAGGCATGGTCGAGCAAGTCCCGTGGAGCCTGGGCGATCCCCTTCGTGGCCAGGTAGTTTGGCGCGGCTACGGTCACGAACGATTGTGGGGGGCCGACAGGGACGGCGATCATGTCGCCGGCCAGGCTTTCGCCAAAGCGCACGCCGGCGTCAAAGCCACCGTTGACGATATCGGTCAAGCCGTCATCAGTGACCAGGTCCAGTTGAATGCGAGGATACCTGGCCACAAACGGCGCGAGCACTTTTGCAAATACCGCGCGTGCCGCCGGACGCGCCACGTTGAGGCGAAGCTTGCCCGCAGGCACGTCTTGCAGCGAGGTCAATTGGGTCAAGGCTTCGGCGACCTGCTGCAGGGTAGGGGCCAGCGTTGCCAATAGCTGGTGGCCGGCCTCGGTCGGGGTAACGCTGCGCGTGGTGCGGTTGAGCAGCCTGACACCCAGACGTGCTTCCAGGGCTCGCATGGCGTGGCTCAATGCCGAGGCCGAAACGCCACGCTCGTCGGCGGCCTTGCGAAAGCTGCGATGGCGCGCGACGGCGGCAAAGGCATCCAGTTCGGAAAGGTCGGGGTGCTGACTCATGAGTACGGTTCAGTAGTTCAAATACGATTACCCATCTTATCGTCATGAGATCCCTCGCGGATACTGCCCACATCATCTGTGGAGAACTCGCTATGCAAAAGAATCGTCTTGGATCATCGGACTTCCTGATTTCACCCATTGGCCTGGGAACCTGGGCCATTGCTGGCACCGGCTGGGAATACAGCTGGGGTGCGCAGGACGACGAGGACAGCCTGGGTGCTCTTGAATATGCCGTTGAATGCGGGGTGAACTGGGTCGATACGGCGGCGGTTTATGGTTTGGGCCATGCCGAGCAGTTGGTCGGGCAGCTGTTGCGTAGGCTGCCGGCTTCGCAGCGCCCATTGGTGTTCACCAAGGGCAGCTTGATCTGGGACCCGGTCACCAAGGCAATCTCACATTCGTTGGCACCTCGATCGTTGCTCGCCGAGGTCGAGGCAAGCTTGCGCCGACTGCAAGTCGAAACCATCGACCTTTATCAGATCCACTGGCCGGCCTTTCCTGCCGACGGCAGCAGCGAAGGGCTCGAGAGGGCGCTTTCGGCGTTGGCCACCGCCCGTGAACAGGGGAAAATTCGCGCTATTGGCGTCTCCAATTTCGATGTCGCGCAGCTCAAGCGGGCCCGGGCGGTGACCGAGATCGTTTCACTTCAGCCGCCATATTCCGCCTTGATGCGGGACATCGAGGAAGACGTCCTGCCATTTTGCGAGCAGGCGGAAATGGGTGTCTTGGCCTATTCCACTCTCCAATCGGGGCTGCTTTCCGGCAGCATGACGCGCGAACGTATCGCCCAATTGCCCGACGACGATTGGCGCAAGGCGCGAAGCGCGGACTTCCAGGAGCCTCGCTTGAGCGCGAACCTGGCGCTGGTCGAGGTCTTGGCCGGTATCGGCGAACGGCACGGGGTCAGTGCGGCGGCAGTCGCCATCGCCTGGGTGCTGCGCAAGCCGGTGGTGACCGGTGCCATCGTCGGAGCCCGTTGCCGCGGGCAGGTCGATGGGCTGATTGCCGGCGCGCAGCTGCGCCTCAGCGCCGAGGAAATCGAGGAAATTCGACCCTTCCTGCCATTGGGCATGGGCACGAATGTCCCACAGAGCGCTTGAGCAATTGATCGTGCAGGCGCCCGCTGGAATGAGCGGGTTTGACGCTTCGCTGCATAACCGGCACTATCTGCTCGTTGATGATCATTAGTGCTCGTTTATGCAGGTTGTATCCCATGACTTCTCCCCATGAAGCGTTCCCCGGCGAACGCCAGCAATTGATCAGCCAGCGTCTCGCCCGGTATGGCCGGGTGATCGCGGCTGACCTGGCCAGCGAATTCAATGTGTCCGAACACTCGATCCGGCGTGACCTGGGGGTATTGGCAGCGGCGGGGTTATGCAAGCGCGTTTATGGCGGCGCGATACTTGTGCCGGCTGCCGAAGGGTCGCTGGATGTTCGCGTGCGTAAAGACCCGGCACGCAAGGGCAGCCTCGGCCAAGCGGCCGCTGCTTTGCTGCGCGCGGGCCAGCACGTGTTCATCGATGCCGGGTCGACGAACCTGGCGATTGCAGGTGCCATCGATCCGAGCCTTCAGTTGACCCTCTCCACCAATTCGCCGTTGATTGCGGTGCAGTTGATGAAACTGCCCCGTGCCGAAGTCATCCTTCTGGGTGGGCGCTTGAACCCAATCGCCGGTGGTGTGATCGGGCTGACGGCGGTGGAGCAATTGCGCCAGTTCAGTTATGACGTGTGTTTTCTGGGGGCCTGCGCCATCGATCCAGACAATGGGGTCACGGCATTCGGCCTGGAGGACGCAGAGTTCAAGCGCGCAGTGGTGGCGGCAAGTGGGCAAGTGATTACAGCGGTGACCAACGAAAAGCTGTCCAGCGTTGCTCATTATCAGGTGGTTTCTTGTGAGGAGGTCGCCGCCCTGGTGGTGGAGCACGATGCGCCACGTGAGCGGCTGGAGCCCTTCTACGGCCGGGTGACCAACGTCGTGACGAGTGTCCGTGAGCAACTGCGTAGTTGATGCCTTAGCGGCGCAGTGCAGGGCAATCGGGTAGATACTGTACGGCCCCCATTGTCCGCCAGGCGATTTGCGTCTAGTTTGCTGCCCGATCACAAATACAAAAAAACAGGAGTCATCGATGCAACCGATTCGTCTCGGCCTGGTGGGCTACGGCAAGATTGCCCAGGATCAACACGTTCCAGCCATCCACGCCAACCCCGCGTTCCAACTGGTGGCGGTCGCCACGCAAGGGCAGCCCTGCGCCGGGGTGGAGAACTTCCGATCCCTGGGCGAGTTGCTCGAAAACGGTCCGCAGGTCGATGCGATTGCGTTTTGCACACCGCCACAAGGTCGATTCGCCCTGGTGCAACAGGCGCTGGCGGCCGGTAAACACGTCCTAGTGGAGAAGCCGCCGTGCGCCACGCTGGGTGAAGCCATGGCCTTGGTGGAGCAGGTTCGCGAGCAAGGCATCAGCGGCCTGTTCGCCTGGCATTCCCGTTACGCCCCGGGCATCGAAGCCGCCCGTGACTGGCTGGCCAGTCGCACCTTGCACAGCGTGCAGATCGACTGGAAGGAAGACGTGCGCAAGTGGCACCCCGGCCAGGCGTGGATCTGGCAGCCCGGCGGCCTGGGCGTCTTCGATCCGGGTATCAATGCCTTGTCGATTGTGACCCATCTGCTGGCGTTGCCACTGTTCGTGGAGTCCGCCGAGTTGCGCGTGCCGGACAACTGCCAGTCGCCGATTGCCGCCAGCATCAAGATGGCCGATGCGCGCCACCTCGACATCCGGGCGGAGTTCGATTTCGACCATGGTCATGACGAACTCTGGAGCATCGAGATTCGCTGCGCCGAAGGCGTCCTGCGCCTGGACAACGGCGGTGCGCTGTTGAGCATCGACGGCGTGCGCCAGGCCGTCTCCGAGGAGGGCGAGTACGCCGCGGTGTATCGACATTTTCAGCAACTGATCAACGACAAGGCCAGCGACATGGACCTGCAGCCACTGCGGTTGGTCGCGGACAGCTTCTTTGTCGGCAGTCGGACGGCGGTCGAGCCGTTCTACGATTAACCCAGGGAACTGCAGTTGAACGAACAAACATTGTCCATGCGCCTGGAGCGCGTGGCGGCGCATATGCCGGCAGGTGCGCACTTGGCCGATATCGGCTCGGATCACGCTTACCTGCCGGTGGCCTTGCTGCGCCGTGGTGTGATTGCGATGGCGGTGGCCGGCGAGGTGGCGTTGACGCCGTTGCGCGCCGCCGAACGCACCGTGATCGAGAATGGCCTGGAACGGCGGATCAGCGTGCGCCTGGCCAATGGCCTGGCGGCAATCGAGCCGGAAGACGGGATCACGGCGATCAGCCTCTGCGGCATGGGCGGTGAGACGATCCGCGACATCCTGGACAGCGGCAAAGCGCGGTTGAGCGGTCAGGAGCGGCTGATTCTACAACCCAACGGCGGCGAACAACCGCTGCGCCAGTGGCTGATGGAAAACGACTACCGCATCCTTTGCGAGGAAGTGCTGCGGGAAAACCGCTTCTACTACGAGATCATCGTCGCCGAGCGCGCCGGGCCAGTGACGTACACCGCCGAGGAGCTGTACTTCGGCCCGCTGCAGATGCAAGCGCGAACCCCGGTTTTCCTGGCCAAGTGGCAACGCCTGCTGCGCCAGAAACAAAAGACCCTCACCAGCTTCGCCAAGGCACGGCAAACCGTGCCGCAAGAGAAGCTGCAGGACATCGCCCGGCAGGCTCGCTGGATCACGGAGCTGTTGGCTTGAGACGCATTGAGGCCATCAGCTAAATGCCAGTGTCTCCAGCCGCCTGATTATCGACCCACCACCGGGTAGTGTTTGATACGACACGCATACGAGTTGCCGTCACCTTTACAGATGCCATCCAGGTAGCGGTAGTCCACCCGTACCGACTGTCCTTTGCCGGGCCATTGCCGGCGGGGGAGCGTGGCTTGGTAGTCCGGGGTTTCCGGGGTGAAGGTGAGCGATGAGCCTTGCGCTGGGCACTCCACCGAGGCGGACTTCGGCCTGACTTTCACGATCTGCGCCTGAAGCTGCGGGTAGGGTTGTTTCAAGACCTCGACGATACGTAGCTCCAGGTGGCAGATCTGCCACGTCGAGGCCTGGACGGGCCCACTCAGGAAGGCGAGCGTCAAGGCAGACAGTCCGAGGCACGCTGCGTGAGAGGTCATGGTTGCCCTTGTTTGAGGTGCTGACGTTTGCGCCTTTGCCTGATTCAACCGTAAAGCCCCATCAGCGAGAAAGACTTGTCAGTGCTCAGCGCAACCATTTCGGCCAGCGAATGCAGGAGCACTGGCACCAGCAAGCCACCGCTGACCACTCTTGCAATGGCGAATACACCCCCACAGGAGAAGATCAGCACGACGGTTATCCAGTTCCCGTATTGGATGTGCATGCCGGCGAAGATGGCTGACGTGACGATGATCGCGATCCATGTCCAGGTACGGCTGTTCTCATAGGGGAACAGCCGGAGCATGTAATGGCGGAAAAATAGCTCTTCAGCGATGGGTGGCAACACGATCAGCGAGGCGATCTTGATCGTGGCCTGCCAATTGTTGAGCCCGTCCAGGAGCTGGGCCATGAACACTTCTCGCGGCAGCCCCAGCACGAATATGGCGACCCCGAAAAACAGGTAGGAGCCCACGATGCCAAGCGCGCCCCACTGCAGGGGTTTGCCTATGTAATGACCGCGCCATTGCGTGCGCGCATCGGAGCGGTACTGCAGGGCGAAGAGGGCGAGGAGAGCGAGCGCGGTGATACCTGAGGTGGTGGTGAACGTCAGGTAGGCCTGCATGTCTGCGGGTATGAAAAGGACTTCGGGCACTGCAGCCAGAAAGACTATCAGGGTCGCAAGTACAAACATCCCGATCCGGGGAAAGAAGCGGTAGGGCGGTAAAGTGGCGGCGGTTGCAAACTCAGGGGCGGCACTTAGATTCGTCACAGTCACTCCATGAGTGCAAGGAAAAAGGCATGATGCCAGCATTTTGAGGGCGTCAGGTACGAGTTCCTGCTGGGTTCATGGCGTCGTGATTCAATCCAGGCGGCGACATGAATAAGCGTGGGTCTGATAAGGGAACTCAATGTGCTTGCGTCCGCGCAGAGCCGGATGGGTCTGAATCAAGGCCAGTAGTTGATCCGCTACCCGTTTCTTCTCTGCGTCAGGCAGTGCTGCAATAAAACTCACGGACAGAAAGCGATCCAGGATGACCGTCTCGGGGCTGCCTGTGTGGGTGTAACTGAAACAGGTCAGTTCGGGCTGCGAGAAGTAACGTCCGTTGAAGGGATGTCGCCAGTTTCCAGTATGAAAGCGTGGGGTATCGCCTTCGAAGGGGGTGATGATTTTAGTGATGTCGGCCACCCAGTCCACGGACTCATCACGCACGTTCCAGATCAAGCCGAGCCGGCCGCCCGGTTTGAGTACTCGGTGAATTTCCTGGAGCGCGGTTTCATTCGCGAACCAGTGGAAGGCCTGGGCGCATACGAGCGCCTGCGCCGTCCCTGCCTCGAGGGGAATGGATTCGGCCGTTCCCTCCAGAATCCTGGTGTTCGGCAGGTGCTTGGCAAACTCGATTCGCATCGCCTCGACCGGTTCGATGGCGATGGCATTGATCGCCATTGAATCCAGCAGGCGAGTAAATTTACCGGTACCGGCTCCTAACTCAACGACTGTCGATCCTGGGCTGATTTCCAGTGCGCTGCTGAGCCATGCCTGTATTTCGCTTGGGTAGTCTGGGCGCCCTTGGGTATAGGTGCTGGCTTCTGCTGAGTATCCTATCTGAGCGGCCTTATGGATGACTGTCATCTTCAGCGACCCTTCGGGTGGATGGGGGTAGATGGATTATGCGGTGTGTTCAGGTCGTCAGCTAGTTGATCCTTTCTGTACTTGGTCTCATGTGTTTGCGTTGGGGCAGATCGTTCATCGTTTTTTGGGGGATTGGTTGGTGTGTATATCCGTTTCTGAGGTAATGACTGCTTATGGTTCCGCTCTTACAGCCATCCCTTTCAAGGCCTTTTGACTTTAGCGGCTTCAGCACCCTATCCCATCGACAGATGAGCATTCGCCGCTTTGCCCTCCAGCCATTCTTCGCTGGATATTGCTAGCCAGCGCCCGCAAGCGCTGAGCCAGTCCTTCTCGGATGTGGTACTCAAAGCTGCTTCGACCCTCCGCCAATCTGCCAGACATACGGCGGTTCCGTACCGTTGATTTCCCAATCACCAATGATGCGCTCCTTGTAGATCAATGGATTATGCGAGGCAGCGGTGCGGGCGTTACGCCAGTGGCGGTCGAGGGTCTTGCTGGTGCTGGTGGCCGAAGCACCGAGGGCATTGAACAGGTCGCTGGTGGCACGCAACACCAGGTCGGAAATCACCACCTGGGCCTGGGCCGACTCCAGTTCGGCGGCGATGTTGGCGGTGTGCTCGGTTTCGGCGTCCTGGCTGAAGCGGCTCTCGTAGGCACGTTGGGAGGCGCTCGCGGCGCGCAGGGTGGTGGCTTCGGCGGCATAGACCTGGGCCGATGCCCTGCCGATCACTTGCTGCACTTGCACGTCCTGGCTCACTTCGCTGGCATTGCCGGTGCTGAAGACCCGCGTGCGTTTGCGCACTTGCTCGGTGATGTCATGAACCGCAGCGCGACCGGCGCCGGTCAGCACGGCCAGCAACACCAGTTGATAAAACGCGGTCTGGTATTTGAAGCGGGTAGAGAAGTCGATGAGGTTTTCTGCCTCGACCAACGCATTCTCGAACAGCGACGTGCCGCTGCCGGTGGTGCGTTGGCCAAAACCGTCCCAGTCATCGCTTTGCTTGACGCCCGGCTGGTGTACGCGGACGGCGGCAATCACGTCGGTGCCGTTGTCGTCGCGTTGGGCATACACGTCGATCCAGTCGGCGAAGATACTGCCGGTGCTGTAGTACTTGGTGCCATTGACGACCCACTGATCACCCTGGCGGGAAACCCGGGTGCCGACTTCGCCGATCTTCACCGCGCCGACTTCCGTCCAGGCATTGCCCACCAGTTCACCCTCGACGAAACGCTTGAACCAGATGTCTTGTGGGCCGCTGGCGTGGGCGTTGAGACGGTCCTCGACGAATGCGAAGTGTCCGCGCAAAGCCTGGGGCAGGTTGGAATCGGCTTCAGCCAGTTCGATCAGCAATTGCAGCAGTTGCGGCAACGAAGCCCCGGCGCCGCCATATTCGACCGGTACGCGGACGGCGCCAAAGCCGGCTTCCTTCAACCATTTCACCTGTTCAAAGGGCAGGCTGCGCGTCTGCTCACGCTCCAGGGCGCCGGCCTGGATGCGCGCAAAGATCGGCCGGAAGCGTTCGGCCAGGGGCTCATAGTCGGTGCCCGTGGAAAGGGTCGGCGGCAGGTGTTGTTGCTGTGCGGTCATGTTGATCTTCCTTCTTGATGGCGAGTAGGCGGGCAGGGGAAAAATCTGCCGGTGCCAAAGGCCATTGCACAGTCCATGCCCGAGGCCCAACGCCCGTAAATGCGGGGCCCATACGGCGCTTATCAGCGAAAGAGCTGTCCTGGCCACGGACAATCTGTTGCGCAACTGTGTGCCGGGCAACAGTTGCCGCGGCGGGCATCGACAGGCCAGGTGTTGGCCAGGCAACAGTGGACCAACAGCTTGACCGTCAGGCGACAGCGCAGTGATTGGATGCGTCATGTAACTTATTGATTATTAAATGAATATTCAGGTGGCATGGTTGCTGCTCTACACCTTGTGCGGACGCTGAGGTGGCGTCTCCAGGCATGGGGTAAGCGATGAGCAAGCAATTCAAAGTGGTGGCGGTGTCAGGTAGCGTGCAGCACCCGTCACGCACCCTGGCGCTGCTCCAGGCGTTGGTGGACCGGCTGGGGCAGCAACTGCCGATCGAGGTGCGCTTGATCGAATTGGCCAAGGTCGGTCCACAGTTCGCCGGGGTGTTGCGTCGCGAGGCGTTGCCGGCTGCCGTGCAGGAGGACCTGCACGCCATTGAATCGGCCGATCTGCTGATTGCCGCCAGCCCGGTATACCGAGCTTCATACACCGGCCTGTTCAAGCACCTGTTCGATTTCGTTCATCACGAAGCCCTCAAGAACGTACCGGTGCTGTTGGCCGCGACAGGCGGCTCGGATCGCCATGCCTTGATGATCGATCACCAGTTGCGGCCCCTGTTCGGCTTCTTCCAGGCCCTCAGCCTGCCAGTGGGGGTCTATGCCAGCGAAACCGATTTCAGCCAATACCGGATCTGCAGTGCACAGGTGCTGGAGCGTATCGAGCGTGCCGTCGAGTCGGCGTTGTTGAGCCTGGTTTCGAGCGTTCGACGCGACGCCAGTGCCGCCTGATCCATTTTTCCTTTCAAAACGAGCCGTGGAGTACATGCAATGAGCCAGGACACGATCAAATTTGCCTATTGGGTGCCCAACGTCAGTGGCGGGCTGGTGGTCAGCAAAATCGAGCAACGCACCGACTGGGGCATCGACTACAACCGCAAGCTGGCCCAGATCGCTGAAGCGGCCGGCTTCGACTACGCCCTGTCGCAAGTGCGCTTTACCGCCGGTTACGGCGCCGAATACCAACATGAGTCCGTGGCGTTCAGTCATGCCTTGCTGGCCGCCACCACGCGCCTGAAAGTCATCGCCGCGGTGCTGCCGGGGCCGTGGACGCCGTCGGTGTTGGCCAAGCAGATCGCAACCATCGACCACCTGACCGGCGGCCGGGTGGCGGTCAACATCGTGTCGGGCTGGTTCAAGGGCGAGTTCACCGCCATTGGCGAGCCATGGCTGGAGCACGATGAGCGCTATCGCCGTTCCGAAGAATTCATCACTGCGCTCAAGGGCATCTGGACCACCGACAACTTCACCTTGCGCGGTGATTTCTACCGCTTCCACGACTACACCCTCAAGCCAAAACCACTGCAGCAGCATCCGGAGATCTTCCAGGGCGGCAGCTCACGTGCGGCGCGGGACATGGCCGCCCGGGTATCGGACTGGTACTTCACCAACGGCAATACCGTAGAAGGCGTCAAGGCGCAGATCGATGACCTCCAGGCGAAAGCCGCGGCCAACAACCACAAGGTCAAGGTCGGCGTTAACGCCTTTGTCATTGCCCGTGACACCGAAGAAGAGGCGCGTGCGGTCCTCGCCCAGATCATCGACCAGGCCGACCCCGAGGCCGTCAATGCCTTCGGCGATGCGGCGAAGCAGGCCGGCAAATCCAGCCCGGAAGGCGAGGGCAACTGGGCCAAGTCCAGCTTCGAGGACCTGGTGCAATACAACGATGGCTTCAAGACCAACCTGATCGGCACACCGCAGCAGATCGCCGAACGCATCGTCGCGCTCAAGGCGGTGGGTGTGGATCTGGTGCTCGCCGGTTTCCTGCACTTCCAGGAAGAAGTCGAGTATTTCGGCCGTAAGGTGCTGCCGCTGGTGCGTGAGCTGGAGCAACGCAAAGTGGCAGCCAAAACGGCGGCGGTCGCTTAGGCAAGGGAGGCAGCATGGGCACGTTCACCGACACCCTCGACCCGGTCCCGGCCAGCTTGCCCCAGTGGTTGCAGCACCAGGCGCTGGAGCATGGCAAGGACGTCGCGCTGCGGCATAAGCACCTGGGTGTCTGGCAGGAGCAGAGCTGGGCGCACGTGGCCGACGAGGTGCGCCGTTTCGCCAGTGCCCTGCAAGCCCGCGGCTTTTCAGCGGGCGCGACCCTGACGATCATCAGCCGACCCAGGCCGCAGGCGCTGCTTGCCGCCTTGGCCGCGCAATGGCTGGGCGGCGTGGCGAGTCTGTTCGACCCGTTGGACGCATCGGCCGGACAGGTGCAATTGCTCGGCACGCTGCAGCCGGATTTCGTCCTGGTCGAAGGCGTGGAAGAAATGCTGCGTCTGCGTGCGGCGCAGGTGGCTGCGCGTGTGCTGGTTTATCTCGACAAGCGTGGCCTGGCGGATACGACGCCATTTGCGCAAGCGCTGGATTACGCGGCGTTGGCTGCCGAGCGGCCAATCGTTGACCTGGCCCCGCAAGGGCAAGTGCTGCAGACGGCCTTTGTTTTTTATCGCGGAAGTGGACGGGCGATGGAGGAGCAACGCGTCAGCCACGCCGAGCTGCTGCAGGAGGGGCAGCGGTTGGTGACGCGCGAAGGCCTGGGCCGGCAGGAAGAGGCATTGGCCGCACGGGCGTTCGCCTCGGGCGGGCAAGCTCGCTATTTGCTGGCGCCCTGGTTGATGGCCGGTTTTCGCTTGAATTTTCCAGAAAACCTGGCGACCCGTGATCGCGATCGTCGCGAGCTGGGCCCGACGCTGGTGGCCGGGACGCGGGAAACCTACGAACGTTTGTACCGTTATGCGTTGGAGCGTTTGCCGGCGCCGGGCAGTTGGTCGCGTGGGCTGGTGGACTGGGCGTTGACGGCCCATCCCGACGTCCTGCAACGGCATCTTGGAGACTGGCTGGTGCGCCGGCCTTTGCGCGATGTGCTGGGTTTTTCCCGGACCCGCGCGCCGCTGCTGGTGGGCGACGCGTTGCCGTCCGAGACCCAGGCGTTTTTCCAGGCATTGGGTATCAGGATTCGCCAGTGGGACGACGGGGCCCACTGGCAAGCGCCGCCGAACCTGGTGCAACACGCCACCGATGACTGGACGGGTCTCCAGTCGCAACTGGCCTGAAAGGAGACGCCCCATGACCCAGACGGCCATCACGCATTTGCTGGAGCTGGACCATATTTCGCTGTCATTCAAAGGCGTCAAAGCGGTCACGGACATCAGCTTTCGCGTCGCCGCCGGTGAGATCTGCGCCTTGATCGGCCCCAACGGCGCCGGCAAGAGTTCGCTGCTGAACGTCATCAGCGGCGTGTACCAGGCCCAGGACGGGCACATCCGTTTTGATCGACAGGAGCGGAGCCGGATGCGCCCCCGCGACGTGGCGGTCCGCGGCATTGCCCGGACATTCCAGAATATCGCGCTGTTCAAGGGCATGAGCGTGCTCGACAACGTGCTCACCGGACGCAACCTCAAGCGCCGCAGCACCTGGATCGAGCAGGCGCTGCGCATCGGTCGCGCCCGGGCCGAGGATGATCGCCAGCGCGAGGCGGCCGAGCGTGTCATCGCGTTCCTGCATTTGCAGCCTTGGCGCGACACCCTGGTGGGCACGTTGCCCTATGGCTTGCAGAAGCGGGTGGAACTGGCCCGTGCGCTGGCGGCGGAGCCCCGGCTGTTGCTGCTGGACGAGCCCATGGCCGGGATGAACGCCGACGAGAAGCAGCAGATGAGCCGCTTTATCGTCGACATCAATCGTGAACTGGGCACCACCGTGGTGTTGATCGAGCACGATATCGGCGTGGTCATGGACATCAGCGACCACGTGGTGGTGCTCGATTACGGTCGCAAGATCGGCGACGGCTCGCCCGAAGACGTACGGCAGAACCCTGAGGTCATTTCGGCCTACCTGGGCACTCGCCACTGACACTGGATATTCGACGCCTTCTCTCCAGGGAGGGCAGGCAAGTTGCGCCCGCAGAACAGGAACAGCTATGGAATTTTTCTTTGAAGTATTGATTGGCGGGTTGTTGGCGGGGGTGATGTACGCCTTGGTGGCCATCGGTTTTGTGCTGATCTACAAGGCCTCCGGGGTGTTCAATTTTGCCCAGGGCGCAATGGTGCTGTTCTCGGCGCTGACCTTCGTCAGCCTGGTGGAGCGCGGTGTGCCGTTCTGGCTGGCCTTCGTCATCAGCCTGGCGGCGATGCTGCTGATCGCCCTGGCGGTGGAGCGGGCGGTGCTGCGGCCCTTGGTCAACCGTTCGCCGATCACCCTGTTCATGGCCACCCTCGGGCTGTCCTACGTCATCGAAGGTTTCGCCCAGGCCCTGTGGGGCGCCCAGGTGCATGGCCTGGAACTGGGTATCAGCGATGAGCCGCTGGAGTTGGGTGGGATGTTGTTGTCGCAGTTCGACATTTTTGCCGCAGTGACCGCGGCGTTCCTGGTGCTGCTGTTGTCCTGGCTGTTCAACAAGACCCGGCTCGGATTGTCGTTGCGGGCGGTGGCCGATGACCCGCTGGCGGCACTGGCCGTGGGCATCCGCTTGCAGCGCGTGTGGGTGGTGGTGTGGGCGGTGGCGGGGTTTGTCGGGCTGGTCGCTGGCCTGCTCTGGGGCGCGCGCCTGGGTGTGCAGTTCTCGCTCTCGCTGGTGGTGCTCAAGGCGTTGCCGGTGCTGATCATCGGCGGCTTTACCTCCATCAGCGGGGCGATTGTCGGCGGCTTGATCATCGGTGCCTCGGAGAAGCTGGCCGAGGTTTACCTCGGGCCCTTCATCGGCAGCGGCATCGAGAACTGGTTTCCCTACGTGCTGGCGCTGGTGTTTTTGCTGGTGCGTCCGGCGGGGTTGTTTGGCGAACGGGCCATCGAACGGGTTTAGGGGAGCGCATCATGTTTTATCGAGAAGCAGGCCAGTTCAACACCCGCTATGCCCAGGACCGCCGGGTCTTCGCGCTGCGCCAGGACCGTCACGGGCTGGTCGCGTTGCTGCTGTTTGCCTTTGTCGTGGTGCCTTGGCTGGGCAATGACTACTGGTTCAGCGCGATCCTGATTCCGTTCCTGGTGCTGTCCCTGGCCGGGTTGGGGCTCAATCTGCTCACTGGCTATGCCGGGCAACTGTCCCTCGGTTCGGCGGCGTTCATGGCGGTGGGCGCCTTTGCCACCTACAACCTTGAAATAAGGGTCGCCGGCTTGCCGTTGTTGGTCAGTATCGCCCTGGGCGGATTGACGGCGGCGTTGGTGGCGGTGCTGTTCGGCTTGCCGAGTTTGCGCATCAAAGGCTTCTACCTGCTGGTCTCGACCCTGGCAGCGCAGTTCTTCGTGACCTGGGCGCTGACCCGGTTCAGTTGGTTTTCCAACAACAGCGCTTCGGGCGTGATCAGCGCGCCGCGCCTGGACGTATTCGGGATAAACCTCGACGCGCCGGCCGGCCGCTATCTGTTGACCCTGAGCGTGGTGGTAGCGCTGTTCTGGCTGGGCAAGAACCTGGTGCGCAGCGAGTTGGGGCGCAACTGGATGGCGGTGCGCGACATGGACACCGCCGCCGCGGTCATCGGCATTGCATTGGCAAAAACCAAGCTGCTGGCGTTCGCCATCAGCGGTTTTTTCCTCGGGGTGGCCGGTGCGCTCTGGGCCTTCGCTTACCTGGGCACGGTGGAGCCCCACGGGTTCGACCTCAATCGGTCGTTCCAGATTCTGTTCATCATCATTATCGGTGGCCTCGGCAGCCTGCTGGGCAACTTCCTCGGCGCGGCCTTCATCGTGCTGTTTCCGGTGTTGCTCTCGAACCTGGTGTCGCTGCTGCCCGGCGGGCTGGTGGACGCCGGCCAGGTGGAGAACCTGCAGAAGATGATATTCGGCGCCCTGATCATTTTGTTCCTGATCAAGGAACCAGAGGGCCTTGCGCGCCTCTGGCAGAGATTTCGCCAGCGCGCTCGGCTGTGGCCGTTGCGCTACTGAGCGAACCGCACAACGCGGGTTTGCAGTTCCATTTTGTTGGCTTATCCATGGCTCCATAACAAGGAAAATCCGATGTTCAAACGATCATTCGCCAGCAGCCTGGCACTGGCCCTGAGCCTCACCGCCGCGGCCTTCACTGTCCAGGCGGACAACGAACAATACTTTCCGCTGCAAAGCTATCGCGTCGGCCCTTATGCGGCCGGCGGCACCGGTTTTTTCGGCGGTTTCATCGACTACCTCAAGTACGTCAACGCCAATGGCGGCGTGAATGGCGTCAAGCTGACCTGGAGCGAGTGCGAAACCGAATACGTGGTCGAGAAAGGCGTGGAGTGCTACGAGCGCCTGAAGAAAGGCTTGAACGGCGCGCCAGCGGCGGCCACCAACCCATTATCGGTGGGCATCGCCTACGCCACGCTGGAGCGTTCGACGGCCGACAAACTGCCGCTGATCACCATCAACCATGGGCGTACGGATTCCACCGATGGCAGCGTGTTTCCCTACGTTTTCCCGTTGCAGCTGAACCCCTATTCCGAGGTCTCGGCGATCATCAATTACATCGGCCAGCGCGCCGGCGGGTTGGACAAGCTCAAGGGCTTGAAGATCGTCACCCTGTATCACGGTTCGCCCTATGGCAAGGAAACCAATGAGGTGCTGCAAACCTTGGCCGACAAGTACGGCTTTGCGCTGACCTTACTGGAGGTGCCGCACCCGGGCAACGAGCAACAATCGCAATGGTTGAATATCCGTCGGGAAAAACCTGATTGGGTGATCCTGCGCGGTTGGGGCGTGATGAACCCGGTGGCGCTGAAAACCGCGCAGAAAGTCGGTTTCCCGGCCGACCACATCATCGGCAATATCTGGAGCAACTCCGAGGATGACGCTGCGCCGGCCGGTGCCGCGGCCAAGGGCTTCATCGCCATCACCACGCACCCTTCGGGCACCGATTTTCCAGTGTTGCAGGGCATCAAGAAACAAGTGGTCGATGCCGGTCATGGCGACCTGGCTGATCCCAAGCGTTTCGGTACCGTGTACTACAATCTCGGCGTGGTCAACGGCATCCTCAACGTAGAAGCGCTGCGCATTGCCCAGCAGAAATTCGGTCAGCAACCCCTGACGGGTGAGCAGGTGCGTTGGGGCTTCGAGAACCTCAAGCTCGACGACGCCCGGCTCAAGGAACTGGGGGCGTTGGGCCTGGTTCAGCCGTTGCAGTTGTCGTGCTCGGACCATGAAGGCGGTGGCGCGGTGCGCTTCCAGCAATGGGACGGTACGCAGTGGAAGCTGATCAGTGACTGGGTACAGGCTGACCGTGCCTTGCTGCGACCGATCATCGAAGCGTCTTCGCACCAGTACGCCCGGGAAAAAGGCGTTACCCCGCGTGATTGCAGCAAGGAATCCTGAGGCATCGCGGCGACCGGGCGCACACGTCCGGTCGCTGTCTGAAAAGGCGAAACAGCATGGCGACGAACGTGCCGATCCTGCAGATCGACGATATTGAAGTGCTCTACGAACAGACCATCCTGGCGGTGCGCAGTGTGTCGCTGGAGGTGGAAAAAGGGCAGGTCGTGGTGCTGCTGGGCGCCAACGGCGCGGGTAAAAGCACCACACTGAAGGCGGCCTCCAACCTGGTGCGCGCCGAACGCGGCGAGGTGGTGCGGGGGCGGATTGTCTACCAAGGGCGAGACGTGACCCGCAGCGCGCCTCATACCTTGGCGGCGAACGGCCTGGTGCAAGTGCTGGAAGGTCGGCATTGCTTTGCCCAGTTGAGCGTGGAGGAAAACCTGCTGGCCGGTGCCCTGGCGCGGCAGGTGCCACGGCGCCAGTTGCTGGCTGACCTGGAATCGGTTTACGGCCATTTTCCCCGACTGAAACTGCGGCGCAAAAGCCTGGCCGGCTACACCTCGGGCGGCGAGCAACAGATGATCGCGATCGGTCGTGCGCTGATGGCCAAGCCGCAACTGGTCTTGCTGGACGAACCGTCGATGGGGTTGGCGCCGCAGATCGTCGAGGAAATCTTCGAGATCGTCCGCCAACTCAATCAGCGTGACGGCGTCAGTTTCCTGATTGCCGAACAGAACATCAACATCGCCCTGCGCTACGCCCACTACGGTTACGTGTTGGAAAGCGGTCGCGTGGTCAGTGAAGGCAGCGCCGAACAACTGGCGGCCCGCAGCGATCTCCAGGATTTCTACCTGGGCGCGCGAACAGCAGTGCTGTGAGCACCGCTGACATGACCCTGTGGCGAGGGGATTTATCCCCGTTGGGCGCGCAACGACCCCAAGCAGGTTGAACGCAGTCGGCCTGATACATCGGGGACAGGTCTTGGGGCCGCTGCGCAGCCCAGCGGGGATAAATCCCCTCGCCACAAAAAAGGGACGCACCTGGCTTTTGTGGCGAACTCAGGTTGAAAGGTTGATGACCTGGCCGTCCCGCGTACTGAGCGCGGGGCGGCGTTTGTTGACCACCAGTTCGCCAATCCTGATCAGCAACGTGCGGGTGACATTGCGGCTCAGGCCCAACAGGCTGGCGGTGTGGACCTGATTGCAATTGGCGTATCGGTAGGCGGTGCGTAGCAACTCGGCCTCGACCTTTTCATACACGTCGCCATGCTCTTGCTCGAGCAGTTTCTCGAAGGCTTTTTGCAAAAGCGCCTCTGCGCTTTGAGGGGCCGAGTCCGGCGGGTTGTCCCGGCGTTCGATACGGAGGTTCGACAGGTGCAGGTCCTGCACGCCGATCACATTGTTACGGCAAATCAACAGGGTGTGGTGGATGACATTTTCCAGCTCGCGGATATTCCCCGGCCAGGAATAGTCGAGCAATTTGCGCTGTGCCTGGGTATCCAGCGTTACCTCGCCGTGACCGAGCCTGCGGCTGTACTCGGCAATGAAGTGGCGGATCAGCGGCAGGATGTCACCGGGGCGTTCGCGCAGCGGCTTGAGCACCAGGCTGACCACGTTCAGGCGGTAATAGAGGTCTTCGCGAAAGTGTCCGGCATTGATGGCTTTTTCCAGCTGTACGTTGGTGGCCGCCAACACGCGCACATTGATCTTGATGCTCTTGCGCGACCCCAGTCGAACCACTTCGCGTTCCTGCAATACCCGCAGCAACTTGACCTGGATCGGCAGCGGTAAATCACCGATTTCATCGAGGAACAAGGTGCCGCCATCCGCTTCCTCGAACCAGCCGGCCTTGGCCGTCAACGCGCCGGTAAAGGCGCCTTTTTCATGGCCGAACAGCTCGGCCTCCACCAGGGTTTCGGAAAACGCCCCGCAGTTGACCGCCACGAACGGCTTGTGGCGACGGGCGCTGAGGTTGTGTACGTGGCGCGCCACCAGTTCCTTGCCGGTCCCGGTCTGGCCGATGATCAGCACGCTGGCGTCACTGGGCGCCACTTGTTGCAGGTGAGCCAGCAACGCGCGGGAGGTGGGGTCTTCGAAGACCTGGGCCGTGGCACGAATCGAGGTGGCCAGGCCGGGAGAGGGGGGAAGTGTTAGAAGCTGCATGACGGTGGCCCGTTAATGAGATTGCCGTGACTGAGGATGGGTAAATGCCAACATTCTTGAGGCAGTACCGCGAAGCCATTGGGCTTAAGGCTTAATCTAAATGATCTAAAAAATATAAAACAAATAACCTTTAGTTATTTGCTTAAGGCTTTCGTCCCAGAATTCAGTACAGCGCTAGGGTCATGTCGCCGTTAACGAGATAAATTGAAATGACCATAAAAAGTTTTATTGATTAAAAAATTACATCGGGTAATTATTTCCCTGCATCTGCTTTCACGCAGAGTCATTTTGCAGGGGCAACCCGATGAATCAGAACACCGTGCCTTCACTGGCCAGTCTTTACGTCGAGACTCACGAATCGCCATTTGACGCACGCCTGGCGCCTTCACTCATGCAAGGCTTTCCCGCCGAACCCCACCGCCGCGTCACCTGGCACAACTGGATGAGCCCACCGTTCAACCAATGGGGCTTCCGCAACCTGGCGCGCTTGCGTCCTTCCATCGATGTGCGGGCCGGCAGCGGATCGGTCAGCGCGTTCAAGCAGGCGCTCCAGCCGCTGGATGAGCTGCACTTCGACAGCGAGTGTGGCTTGAGCATCAGCGTGATCGACCACCTGATCGCCAGCCAGACCGATGGGTTCCTGGTCCTCAAGGGCGACACCGTGCTGTTCGAGCGCTACTTCAATGGCCAGTGCCCCCAGGACCGGCACATCATGTTTTCGGTGACCAAGTCGCTGATCGGTGCCCTGGGCGAGCAACTGGTCTGCGAAGGCCTGTTGGACCCGACGCTGACAGCCGCCCATTACGTACCGGAACTGACGGGCAGCGCGTTCGGCGATGCGACCGTGCGCCAGCTGTTCGACATGGCCGTGGCCGTCGATTACAGCGAGGTCTATGAGGACCCGGATTCCGAGAGTTCCCAATACGGCTACGCCTGCGGTTTCCAGCCGGCGCCAGCGCAGTACACGACGTTCGAATCCCTGTATCAGTACATACCGTCATTGAGAAAGCGCGGCAGTCACGGCGGCTTTTTCCACTACGTGACGGCCACCACCGAGGCGTTGGCCTGGGTCATGGAGCGGGCATCAGGCAAGGCCTGCCATCAGTTGCTGCAAGACATCTGGAGCCAGTTGGGCTGTGAACGTGACGGCTACTTCCTGGCGGATCCCTGGGGCCGCAGCGTCGCCGGTGCCGGTTTCAGTGCGACCTTGCGTGACATGGCGCGCTTCGGTCGCCTGCTGGCCAACGATGGCCGCCAGGGTAGGACACAACTGCTCTCGGCCGAGGCGCTCGTCGGTATCGCCACCGGAGCCGACCCCACCATCTATGCCGCCTGCGCCGACTTTTCGAGCTGGACCCCTGGCGCGTCCTACCGCAGCCAATGGTATGTCTTCAACGACCACAGCCAGGCGCTCATGGCCGGTGGCATCCATGGTCAATACCTGTTCATCGACAAACCGTCCGGCGTGGTGATCGTCAAGCAGTCGTCCCTGGGCGAGGCCGTCAGCCCCTTCGACGGCGACAGCGTGCGCATGTTGCGCGCCATCGCGGCGCACCTGACGCCCTGACTGCATCCGATAAACACAACAATTTTGCGTTCCGCTCACCTGGCCCACCAGGTGTTGGCGCGGGTTTGCGCCGCCATTCACTGCCCTGTAACAACAATAATCAACAGGAGCTCCATATGGTTTCCATGATGCGTTTGTCCCGAACGTTCCTCGTGCTCGGGTTACCCTTGACCGCCCAGGTTGCCTGGGCGGGCTACACCTTCGAGGAGGGCAACCTCAAGGGCGAGGTCAACTTCAGTGCCGGTGGCGCAGTCCTTTCTACCCGCAATGTCAACTTTGGCGGCGGCGTGGTGGACATGCGCAGCGGCAAGAATCGCGGCACGAAAATCGACTGGCAGGAGTTCTACGTCAAGCCGGGCATCAAGTTGGAATACGCCGTGCAGCCGGATTTCGCCCTGTTGGCTGGCGGCTCCCTGGTGGGGGCGACCACCTTCGGTGATGGCGATGCCGGTGGTTTTACCCGCAGTTCCGACGGCAAGGTGTCGACCGAAGAGTTCTACGGTGGTTTCCGCGCCGGGGAGTGGACGGTCACGGGCGGTCGCCAGAACTACATGATCGGCAACGGTTTCATCGTGATGGATGGCAACCTCGACCAGTTGAATGACGGCGCCTACTGGCTCGCCCCACGCACCGCCTTCAAGGATTCGGCAGTGGTCGCCTGGGACCACGGCGCGTTGAAGGTCCAGGGCTTCAGCCTGGGAACCGACAGCGACCTGGGTGATTTCCGCATGAGCGGCGTGAACCTGGACTACAACCTCGACGACCAGGTGACGCTGGGCGCCACCGCGTTGAAGGTCAAGGCCATGGGGCCCAAGGGCAGCACGTTGCCGCGCCGTCGCGATGGCATGCTGGTGTACAACGTCAGGGCCTTGAACGCCCGGCTCCCGGCTATCCCGGACCTGACCCTCAATGCCGAATATGCCCTGGAACGAGGCAGCGGCGAAGGCGTGGATTACGATGCCAAGGCCTGGTACGGCCAGGCGGATTACACCTTCAGCACGCTGCCGTTGACCCCGGTGATCGGCTACCGCTACGCGAGCTTTTCCGGCGACGACAACCTCACGGACAACCGACAGAAAGCCTGGGACCCGTTGAGCAAGGGCTTCGTCGATTGGAGCACCTGGCTGATCGGTGATGTCGTCGGCAACTACCTGCTATTCAACAGCAACGAAAACGTCCAGCAGTTCTCACTCAAGACCCACCTCAACGAAACCCTTACGCTCGGTGCGATCCACTACCAGTTCTGGCTGGACGAAAAAAACTACATGGGCACCGCCGTCAGCGACAAACGGTTTGCCGACGAAAGTGTAGTCTTCCTGGATTGGGCGCCTTCGAAGTCGTTGTCTACCTCGCTGTCCTATAACTGGGTCAAGCCCATGGCAGCGGCCAGACAAGTCTTCGGCGACGACCGGAAATTCAGCGCGCTGGAACTCTACTTCACCTACCGCTATTAAGTGCCGCGAGCCTTCGCGGCCGCGCTGGAGTGTTTGATAATGAATATGCTTTTGCGCAACACCTTGCTGGGCGCTGTCGTTTCGATGTTGGTCAGTGGCGCAAGCCTGGCCGAAGAGCGGACGGTGCGGATCTACAATTGGATCGAGTACCTGCCGCCTGAAATCCTCAAGAGTTTCGAGGAGGAAACCGGCATCCGTCCCATCTACGACGTTTTCGACAGCGTCGAGACCTTGGAGTCCAAACTCCTGACCGGCAACTCCGGATATGACGTGGTCTACCCGAGCAGTTCCAACGTCAGCCACCTGATTGCCGCGGGCGCGGTCCAACCCCTGGACCGCAGCCAATTGCCGAACTGGCAGCATCTGGACCCCGAGTTCATGAAAACCCTGGAAGCCATCGGTGACGAAGGCAACCGTTACGCGGCGCCGTATCTCTGGGGCACGACCCTGATCGGCTATAACGTCGACAAGGTCCGGCAGGTGCTCGGGGCTGACGTGCAGATGAATACCTGGGACATCATCTTCAAGGAAGAGAATATGGCCAAGTTGGCCAGTTGCGGTGTCGGCTTCCTTGATGCGGCGAACGAGATCGTACCCATCGCCTTGCATTACAAAGGCCTGGATCCCAACAGCCAGAAGCGCGAAGACTACCCGCAGGCCCAGGCGGCGATGCACACGGTTCGCCCGTACATCACCTATTTCAACTCGTCACGCTATGGCATGGACCTGGCCAACGGTGAGATCTGCGTCGGGGTGGGCTGGTCTGGCGGCGTGGCCCTGGCCACGCGACTGGCCGATGCCGCCGGCAAGGGTGTCAAGGTGGCGATGGCCTTACCCAAGGAAGGTGCGCCGATGTGGGCGGACGTAATGATGGTGCCCACCAACGCCCCTCATACCGCAGAGGCCTACGCCTTCATCAACTACATCCTGCGCCCGGATGTGATTGCCCGGATCAGCAACAAGATTGGTTACCCCAACCCGAACAAGGACGCCACGGCATTGGTGGACGCCGAGATCCGTAGCAACCCGGCCATGTATATACCGGATGAAGCTCGCAAGACCCTGTTCATGCTAGAGCCCGTGCCGGCTGCCGTGGAGCGGATCCGCACGCGCACCTGGACCGCCATCAAGACCAATCGCTGATCAGGCTGGCCCGGCGTCGCGGCGCCGGGCGCTTATCGGTGGATGTGCTCAGGCGCGCATGCCCTGGAACAGCAGCTCAGTGATACGCCGGACCTGCGTTGAATGGGCTTCGATATCCGGTTGTTCCTGGTTGACCAGCCTGTACAGTTGCAAGTGCGAATAGTCGTTCAACAGGAACGCGGCGAGGTCCACGTCCAGGTCGGCGCGTAATTTGCCGGCCTGTTGCAATTCCCTGATCAGCCCACTGATTTCGGCCCTGAGCGCATCGTTCATGGCGCGATAACCCTCGGGCAGCCCGTTGTCGCCGCCAAACAGAATCAGCGGCAGCAATTCGCGCCACAAGCTCGGGTGCATGACTTCCAGCGCATAACCGGTCAACAGTCGCTCCAGATAACACAACGCTTCGACCGGGTCTTCGATGTCAGGCATTTGGCTACGGGTGTCGCTGAGCGCGCGCTGGTCGGCATCGTGCAGGATTTCCAGGATGATTTCCTGCTTGTTGCCGAAGTACTTGAAGACGGTAGGCGCCGATACGCCGGCCTGGCTGGCGATCTGTTCGATGGTGGTGTTCTGGAAACCCTGGCGCTCGAACAGTTCGACCGCTGCCTTGCTGATGGCTTGGCGGCGTTCGGCTTTTTGACGTTCACGCAGTCCGCTCACGGGAGGTCCTTGTTGGAGAGAAGAGAATAGAAGGCCGGTGCTTCCACAGGGGCTTGTGACTGACTTGCCTTCCGAACTCATGCAAAAATACTTAACTGAATAAAATGTTTAAAGCATTTATTTCAGCGTTTTCGGTGGAGTGCTGATCGGGAGCTTTTGTGGCGAGGGGATTTATCCCCGCTGGGCTGCCCAGCAGCCCTAAAAACGTTCGGCTCGGTGTCAAGTCAACGGTATTTTTGGGGGCTGCTATGCAGCCCAGCGGGGATAAATCCCCTCGCCACAATGGGCAAAACGCCATGTCCCACTTGGCGAAATCAGGCACAGAGATGGCGCGTTCAGGTAACTAACTCGGGAGGGAAGGCAGGTAACGTGGCGCGACTTTTCACCGCAAGTGCGCACGTTCGCCCAGGGTGGATCAACACAACCAAACGCTGCCGCTTCCAGGAGGGGCGGGAAACCAGCAACACCGACTGTCCCTGCGCGCGTCTCAATGTTCGATCACAAGAGAATAAAAAGAATGACCAGCCCCAGCTTCAAGGACTCGAACGGCCATCTGGCACAGGGCTTCAAGCCTCGTCACGTCACCATGCTGTCCATTGCCGGAATCATCGGTGCGGGTCTGTTCGTGGGATCGGGGCATGCCATTGCCGCCGCGGGCCCGGCCGTCATGCTGGCCTATCTGTTTTCCGGACTGTTGGTGGTCCTGGTCATGCGCATGCTGGGCGAGATGGCCGTCGCCAATCCGGACACCGGCTCCTTCTCCACCTATGCCGACCAGGCCATCGGACGCTGGGCAGGCTTTACCATCGGTTGGCTCTACTGGTGGTTCTGGGTGCTGGTGATTCCCATTGAAGCGTTGGCCGCCGGTCATGTGCTGAACCAGTGGTTTCCCGCCATCGACGCGTGGTTGTTTGCCTCGGTCTCCATCGTTCTGCTGGCCGTGACGAATCTGTTCAGCGTGTCCAAATACGGCGAGTTCGAGTTCTGGTTCGCCATGGCCAAGGTCGTGGCGATCATCGGCTTCATCTCCCTGGGTTTCGCGGTGCTGATGGGGTGGATTCCCGAGCGTGAAGCCAGCGGCCTGAGTCGGTTGATGGAGGAACATGGCGGGTTCGCCCCCAACGGCCTGTCGGCGGTGGTGGGCGCGTTCATTACCATCATGTTCAGCTTCATCGGTACGGAGGCGGTGACCATCGCCGCTGCCGAATCCGATAACCCTGCGCAGAACATTGCCAAGGCCACCCGTTCGGTGATCTGGCGCATCGGTGTGTTCTACCTGCTGTCGATCTTCGTGGTCATTTCCGTGGTCCCCTGGAACGATCCGCTCCTGGCTTCAGTGGGTTCCTACCAGCGGGCCCTGGAACTGATGAACATTCCCCACGCCAAATTCCTGGTGGATGTGGTGGTGCTGATCGCCGTGGCCAGTTGCATGAACTCCTCGATCTACATCGCCTCGCGGATGTTGTACTCCCTGGGGCGTCGCGGCGATGCGCCAAAGGCCTTGAAGGTGACGTCTTCGGCTGGTGTGCCACGGTCCGCGGTGATTGCCAGTACCGTACTGGGTGCGGGCATCACCTTGTTCAGTTACTTCATGCCCGCCGGCCTGTTCCAGTTCCTGCTCGCCAGCTCCGGCGCCATCGCCTTGCTGGTGTATCTGGTGATCGCCATCTCGCAACTGCGCATGCGCCGGATGTTGCAACGGCAGAATATCGAGCTGCCTTTTCGCATGTGGCTGTTCCCCTGGCTGACATGGTTGGTCATCGTGTTCATCTCGGCGGCGCTGGCGGTCATGATGGTCACGCCCGAGCATCGCAGCGAGGTCAGTACCACCTTGGGCCTGGCATTGGTCATTTCCTTTATCGGGTTGGTGACGTCGCGGCATTCGCCCCAGCCTGAACGGGTCGTTTCCCTCGGCTAGCCAAGCTGTTTTTACCCGGTTGACGCCACGTTACTGGCGTCAACAAAACCTCATTTCGGGCCCATTCGGGAGGCAATAAGCTCCGCCTTGAAACGCGGCCCGTCCGCTTGTCACCCACTTGCAAGCACACCCCTGCAAACCGGCACTAACCCACGGCTGCGTTGTCAGTAATTGGCGCCTGTAGGGATGAGGATCGCCCCTGATAACAGCACGCCAGCTGGATTAGTTTTTTCTCGATCACGCTCGGGAAAAAAGGCCTTGCGATGGATTGCGTCCTGGACCGACCATTTCTCTTGCAGGCGATTTCCCATGGGGTTTCTACTCGATCCGCGTCATGACATTGATGCTGCCTTATTGAGCTACCGCCGGGTGTTCTGGGCGCTGGCATTGTTCAGTGGCGTGATCAATCTGCTGGTGCTGGTGCCGTCGCTCTACATGATGCAGGTCTACGACCGGGTCCTGACCAGCCGCAACGAAACCACCTTGTTCATGCTGACCTTGATGGCCCTGGGACTGTTCATGTTCAGCGCCCTCATCGAGTGGGTCCGTGGCGAGGTGATGATTCGCATGAGCGCGGGGCTGGATGAAGCCTTGGGCGAGCGGATTTTCGACGCCGCCTTCGCTCGCAGCCTGCGCGAGCACAACGCCAACCCGGCGCAGGTGCTCACCGACCTGGCAACGCTGCGCCAGTTGATTACCGGGCAGGGCCTGATCGCCTTGCTCGATGCACCCTGGCTGCCGATCTTCCTGCTGGTGGCGTTCATCTTTCACCCCTGGTTCGGTGTGCTGACATTGGTGTTGGCCTTGGTGCTGATCGGCTTGGCGCTGTGGGGAGAACTGGCGACGCGAACACGCCTGGGGGAGGCCAATCGACTGGGGGTGCAGTCGTCGATCTATGTGAACAGCACGCTGCACAATGCCGAAGTTATCCAGGCCCTGGGCATGCTCGGGCCGCTGCGTCAGCGCTGGAGCCTGTTGCAGCAACGGATCATTGCCGCCCAGGCCCATGCCAGCGACCGCAGTGCACGTATTACCTCGACGACTCGTTTCGTGCGGATCTCCGGGCAGTCCCTGGCGTTGGGGTTGGGCGCTTTGCTGGTGCTTGAAGGCCAACTGTCGGCGGGCATGATGATTGCGATGTCGCTGTTGCTGGGACGGGCCTTGGCACCCGTGGAAATCGCCATTGGCTCGTGGAAGCAATTCAATTCCGGACGCCAGAGCTACCAGCGCCTGAGCCAATTGCTGGCCCAGCACCCTCGCGAGCGCCTGCGCATGCCGTTGCCACCGCCCAGCGGCGCGGTGCGCCTGGAACAGTTGTATGTCGGTCCGCCAGGTGCTTCGCAGCCGATCCTGCGCGGGATCAATTTCAGCCTCGCCAAAGGCGATGTGCTGGCGGTGGTCGGGCCCAGCGCCAGTGGTAAATCGACACTGGCGCGGGCCTTGGTCGGGGTCTGGCCGGCCATGGGCGGGTCGGTGCGCCTGGACGATGCCGAGATCAGCCAGTGGTCCCACGATGCCTTGGGCCCGTACCTTGGATACCTGCCACAGGACATCGAGCTGTTCGATGGCACGGTCGCCGACAACATTGCCCGCTTCGGTGAGCAGGACGCCGACAAGATCATCGCCGCCGGGCGTCATGCCGGCATCCACGAAATGATCCTAAGGTTCCCCAAGGGCTACGACACGCCGTTGGGCCCGGGTGGGCTTGGCTTGTCCGGTGGGCAAAAGCAACGCCTGGGCCTGGCTCGCGCGCTCTATGGGCGGCCATCGCTGATCGTGCTCGATGAGCCCAACTCCAATCTCGATGACGCCGGAGAATTGGCGCTGGTGCAGGCCATCAGTGCGCTCAAGGCGGCCGGCAGTACCGTGGTGTTGATTACCCACCGTCCCAATGTACTGGCGGTGGTCGATCACATCCTGGTGCTCAAGGACGGTACTCAACAAGCGTTCGGCCCTCGGGACCGGGTGCTCAAGGCATTGATGCCGGGGCCGAGACCGGCCGCGGTCAGGGAGGCGGGCGGCGATGCGTGATCTGACTCCAGGGGCACACGCGTACAGCGAGCAGGGGCTGAGTGTGCGCAGCACCACGACGCTGCCCAGTGCCAGCACCGACGCCGGGAGCGCGGCGCGTTATGGCGTGGGATTCCTGGTCCTGACGCTGGGTGGTTTCCTGCTCTGGGCCTGCCTGGCGCCGCTCGACCAAGGGGTGGTAGGCAGTGGCACCGTGGTGGTGGCGGGGGAGCGCAAGGCCGTGCAGTCGCTGGTCGGCGGAGTCGTGGAAAAACTGCTGGTCAGCGACGGCGACCGCGTCACCCAGGGGCAATTGCTCGTGCAACTCAACACGGTGCAAGCGCAGTCGCAATTGGACGTAACCCTGGGCAAGCTGCTCAATGATCGCAGCATCGAGGCGCGCTTGATTGCCGAGCGCCTGGGCAGCGCCGAGATCCAATGGCCCGCGGAACTGCTGGCCCACGCCGACGAACCGCGAGTCAAGGCGGCCATGGCCTTGCAGAGCCAGTTGTTCATCACCCGCCGTGCGGAGCTGGGCAGCCGCTTGCAGATCATCGAGCACGAAGCCGCGGCCTTGCAGCAGCAATTGCTTGGCTACGAAGGCGTCAAGCGCAACTACGACGCGCAGATGCGTTTCCAGCAGCAGGAGCTTGAAGGCCTGCGCGATTTGGCCCGCGAAGGCTACGTTCCGCGCAACAAACTCTTCGAGGCCGAGCGCAACGCGGCCCAGTTGGCGGGACAGATCGCCTCCGGTGTGGGTGATGTCGGCAGGACCCGGCAGGCGATCAATGAAAGCCGACTCAAGGCCCTGCAGGCGCAGCAGGAGTTTCGCCGTGATGCCGAAACCCAGCTCAGCGAAGTCTCGGCCGAGGCCGCTGGTTATGCCGATCAGATTCGTGCCTTGCAGTTTGAAGTCGACAACGGTGCAATCCGTGCGCCGGTGGCCGGGCAAGTCATGGATGTGAGCATTCATACCGTCGGCGGCGTTGCGCAGGCCGGCCAGACGCTGATGCAGGTGGTGCCGCTGGATGCACCGATGGCGATCACCGCGCGTTTCGAGCCGCTGATGGCCAACAAACTGCGCCCGGGCCTGCCGGTGCACGTGCATTTCACCGCGCTGCAACGGGTGGATACGCCGACGGTCACCGGCACGGTGACGACGGTGTCGGCGGACCAGTTGATCGATGAGCAGACACACCAACCGTACTTTTCCGCCAAGGTCGAGATTCCCGCCGACACCGTGGTTGAGTTGCAGCGCGCCGGTCTGCTGGTGCGCCCGGGCATGCTCGCCGACGTCACGGTGGTGACGGGCGAGCGCACCTTGATGAATTACCTGATGAAGCCTTTGCGTGAACGCTTGCTTGCAGCCTTCAAGGAGGAATGAGCATGGTCGACCGTCGCCGCTACCGTTGCCGTGTGTTGCTGGGCCTGTATACCGGTTGGGCGTTGATCGATCCGCTGTGGGCTGCCGAGGGAGGCCTGAGCCTCACCGCCGCCTACGATGCCTCGCGCCTCAACGATCCGACCGTGCAATCGGCGGCTCACGCTTTTGAAGCTTCGCGGCATGAAGAGGACATCGGGCGTGGCGGCCTTTACCCGCAAGTGTCGCTGACCTCGCGCTACGGCTACGGCGGGCGGACCGACGGCGGTGACGACAGCACTTACGTCAACAGCAACGATTACCAGGCCAACAACGTCACCCTGGCGGCGCAACAGCCGCTCTACGACAAGGCCCGCTGGGCTGCGTACCAGGAAGGCAAGGCGCGGGGGCAACTGGGTATCCAGGTGTTCGACGTGGCCGATCAGACCTTGTATGACCGGGTGGCAAAGGGGTATTTCGACGTTGCCCGGGCCGAGAACGAGATCAAGCTGATCCAGCAGCAAAAGGCGGCCATCCAAGGCTTGGTCATCCAGAGCAAAAAACTGTACGAGGGCGGCCAAGGCGCGATCACCGATATCGACGAAGCCCAGGCGCGGCTCGACCTGGTGCATGCCCAGGAGGCTGAAGCCCAGGCGCGTCGCGTGGCGGCGTTGCGGGCCTTGTCCGGGCGTGCCAGCGTGCCCATCGATGACATCCTGCCGATGCGCGAAGAACTGGCCGCCGGCAGTCCGATCCCGCCTGAGCAGGACTTGCCGTACTGGACGGCGATTGCCCGTGAAGCCAGCCCCGAACTGGCCGCTCGGCTGGCCGCGGTGAAAGTGGCCGAGGCCCAGGCCGACAGCCAGCGTGCCGGGCATTATCCAACCTTGTCGCTGACCACTCAGTTGACCCGGCGGGAAACCCGTCAATACCAGGAACTCGACCCGCGCCAGGACACCTACTACGTGGGGGTGCAGTTGGACATTCCGTTGTATCGCGGCGGGGCGGTACGGGCGTCGGTGGCCAAGGCCGAAGCGCAACTGGCCGGCGCCCAGTCCGACTACGACGTGCAACGCCAACAACTGGCCGAGGATATCGAGGCCGATTATCTGGGCGTCGTAGCCGGGTTTGCCAAGAGTAAGGCGATGCAACGGGCGGTGGAGTCCAATCAGCGAGCACTGACCTCGACGGAAAAAGGCTTCCAGGGCGGCGTGCGCTCCACGGTGGATATTCTTGACGCGCAGCAGCGACTGTTCCAGGCACGTCGGGACCTGCTCAATACCAAGCTCGACATGCTGCAGAGCTATGTGAGCCTGCACACCCACACCGGCCAGATGAACCGCGCGGTGCTGGAGCAGGTGCAAAGCTTGTTCTAGACAATCCAGGGTTCAAGTTCGCAACTTATCCCTGTGGCGAGGGAGCTTGCTCCCGCTGGGCTGCGAAGCGGCCCCAAACCCAGACAATGAGTGGTATCAGGCAGACCGAGTCCACCGGTTCACGACTGCTGCGCAGCCGAGCGGGAGCAAGCTCCCTCGCCACAAAAGCCGCCCATGACCTTCAGCTTTTCTGGCACAACACGCCGTCCCCAGGCCCGTCGAGACCTGCTCAATACCAAGCTCGACATGCTGCAAAGCTATGTGAGCCTGCACACCCACACCGGCCAGATGAACCACGCGGTGCTGGAGCAGGTGCAAAGCTTGTTCTAGACAAGCCAGGGTTCAAGTTCGCAACTTATCTCTGTGGCGAGGGAGCTTGCTCCCGCTGGGCTGCGAAGCGGCCCCAAACCCAGACAATGCGTGGTATCAGGCAGACCGAGTCCACCGGTTCACGACTGCTGCGCAGCCGAGCGGGAGCAAGCTCCCTCGCCACAAAAGCCGCCCATGAACTTCAACTTTTCTGGCACAACACGCCGTCCTGGGGGGAGCTTGCTCGCGATAGCGGTGGGTCAGTCAGCATCCATGCTGAATGTGCCGCAGCTATTGCGGACAAGCCTGCTCAGGGGCAATCAGGCGGTGAAGTCGCTGGCGTGCAGCTCCTTGACGCCCACCAGTTCGAATTCGAACTCGGGGGTGGCGTCGGCGTTGGTGCTGCCGAAGAGGATGCCATCGACGAAGCGCAGCTGGCCGGTGGCGTTGGTGGCGTCGAAGGCGTTGCTGCCGATGAACGTGAAGGCATCGACCGTGGCGGTCAGCGGGTTGGCGTCCAGGCCGGTGAGGTCCAACTTGTCGAACTCCGTACTCTTGAAACCGCTGATCACGTCGCGCAAGGCCCCGACGCCCATGTCCGACAGCGCACCAAATGCGTAGGTGTCCGCACCAGTGCCACCGGTGAGGTTGTCGGTGCCTGCGCCGCCGATCAACCGGTCATCGCCCGAACCACCCACCAGCGTATCGTTGCCGGCCCCTCCATCGAGGACGTTTGCCGCGCTGTTCCCCGACAGTGTGTCGGCGTAGGCGCTTCCTTTCAGGTTCTCGATGAACTTCAAGGTGTCGAGCCCGGACCCCACGGTGTTCTGTTGCGCCGACGTCGAGAGGTTGACGGTCACGCCAGACAGGGCGCGCTCGAAGCTGGCCGTGTCAATGCCATCGCGTCCATCCAGCACATTGTTGCCGGTGCCGGCGAACAGCGTATTGTCCAGCGCGTTGCCGGTGCCATTGGCGGCGCCGGTGCTATCGACATACAGGTTCTCGACGTTGTTGCCCAAGGTATAGGCCGCGAGGCTGCTGTGCACGCTGTCGATCCCGCCAGTCACGGTATTGCTGTTGGTCTCGATCACGCTGTCGTCGGCATTGTCGACAACGTAACTGTCGTTGCCGTCACCACCGCTCATGCTGTCGTTCCCTGCGGCGCCGTCGAGCACGTTGTTGGCGGCATTGCCGGTGATGAAGTTGCGCCGTTCATTGCCGGTGCCGTCGATGTCCGATACACCGGTGAGCACCAGGTTCTCGAGATTGGCCCCCAGCGTCCAACTGACCGAGGCCTGCACCGTATCGATCTGCGCCGTCGAGGTGTTGGTTTCCACCACACTGTCTAACGCGTTGTCGACCACGTAGATGTCGTTGCCATCGCCGCCGGTCATGGTGTCGGCGCCCAGGTCGCCATCGATCGTATCGTTGCCCGAACTGCCCACCAGGGTGTCGTCCTGGTCGGTGCCGGAGATCATCCCGCCCTGGTTCTGGGCGTTGTCGAAAATGTCCTGCACGCTGTTGTTGTCGTTGGGGTTGCCCTGGAAGCCCAGGTCATCGGCAATGTAGTCCGCCAGGCGTTGACCGACGATTTCCGCTGACTCCTCGTGCAGGTGCCAGACGTCATCGGGATACACCAGCGGGTCGACTTCGTAGCGCAAGGGCAGGTCGGTGTAGTCCACCGCCAGCTTGACGTCGGCGCGCTCGGCGGCCATGGCCTCCTGGGCGGCGCGGACATAACCGACGCCCTCGACGATGGACGCGATTTTTTCTTCCGAATAACCCCGGGCCCGGGCCGCATCCTCTTCGTAGTGACCGGTTTCCATCAGATAGACGCTGAAGTTGCCAAATTGGGCATGCAAATAGTCGAACACCTTCAGGGTCGCGGCCTTATAGGCCGCTGCTGCCGCGGCCTTGTCCGTGGCGCGGGCGATTTCCTGGGCGGCTTCCTCGCCCTGGCCCCAGATGATGCCCATGGTGACGTTGTCGATCGACTGCAGTTCGGTGCGCTGGTCGCGCAGCAACGTCACCGCCCGCAACAGTGCCGGCCCGGGTTGGTTGGTGTCTGTCAGCCACCAGCACAGTTGGAGTTCCTCGGGGCTGAGAGTGGACAGGCCGTTGACCGTGCTGCCGCCGACCGCGATGTCGATACCGTTGCCATCGGCATCGGTGAACTGGCTGCGCACGTCGTAGGTGGTGTAGCGGTTCAAGTCATTGACCAGCATCGAGGTGCCGGATTGGTCATCGTCCTCGGTCATGCGCAGCAGGCGCGCATTGGATTGGCCGAGGGTGGGCAGGTAGAGAATGTCCTGCTGGGCGCGCTCGCCGAAGACGAAGTCGTTGGCGGTGAGGGTGTTGAGGTAGTTGCCGTTGAGGGCGATCTCGAAGCGATTGCCATCGGCGTCGGCTTCGGCGGACTTGATGTAGGTTTTGTCGCCCGCCGTGTTCAGGGTCATGTACAGCGTGCCGTTGCTGCCATCGCCGAGGCCGAGAAAGCCCAGCCCTGAAACGTCGATTTTGTCGACGCCAACGGTAAAGTCATAAATCGTGTCGGTGGCTGTGACACCCCCGGTGTCGTAGTCGCGGTAGCTATCGGACAGGTTGCTGTAGCGGAACGTGTCGGCGCCATCGCCACCGTACAACGAGTCGCGTCCGGCACCGCCGTCGACGATGTCGGCGCCGGTGCCGGCCTTGATCGTATCGTTGCCGCCGAGGCCGAGGATCAGGTCCGCACCCGTCGTGCCGTTGAGGGTTTCGGCGTTGTTGGTGCCGGTAATGGTGTTGGCGGGCGCATCGGCCACCACCAGGCTGAAGTTGTCGCTGACCGAGGCGCCCGAGGGGTCGGTGGCCTTGACCAGTATGTCGTAGTTGCCTGCAGCGGTGCTGGTTGGCGTGCCGCTGAAGGTCAGGCTGGTGGCGTTGAAGCTCAGCCAGGTGGGTAGGGCAGTGCCATTGGCGAGGGTCGCGGTATAGGTCAGCACATCCTGGTTGGCGTCGGTGAAGCTGTTGCTCGCCACCGTGTATTTGAAAGGCGTGCTTTCACTGGCGTTCTGGTCCAGGAGTGGGGTGGCCACGACCGGGGCCACGTTGGTGGGGTTGGTCTGGTCGGCGAAGACGAAGTGACTGGCCGTCAGGCTGCTGACGAAGTTGCCCGCCATCGAGATCTCGAACCGGTTGCCGTTGGCGTCGACCGTGAGGTCCTTGAGGTAGGTGCGGTTGGTCGACGAGCTGTAAGTGACCTGTAGGGTGCCGTTGAGCCCGTTGCCCAGGCCGATATAGCCAAGCGCCGAGACATCGATCTTGTCCGCCGTCAGCTCGAAGTCGAGGATCTGGTCACTGGCGCTGGTGGAACTGGTGCGGTAGCTATCGAGTTTCGAGGTGTAGCGGAACACATCGGCGCCGGTGCCACCGGTGAGTTTGTCGACCCCGGTGCCGCCGACCAGGATGTCGTTGCCGGCGCCGCCATTGAGGGTGTCGTTGCCCGCGCCACCGAACAGTTGTTCATTGGCCGCGGTGCCGGTCAGCGTGTCGTTGTTCGGCGTGCCATTGATCACAATGGTGGTGGGAACGTCCTGCACGGCGAGGGTAAAGCTGTCGCTGACGGTGGCGTTGCTGCCGTCGCTCGCGGTGACCTGGATGGCGTAGGTGCCCGACGCGGTGTCGGGTGGCGTGCCACTGAAGGTGCGGGTGGCGGCATCGAAGACCAGCCAGCTGGGCAGGGCGTTGCCATTGGCGAGTTTGGCGGTGTAGCTCAGGCTGTCGTTGTCCGGATCGGTGAAACTGGTGGCCGGCACCACGTAACTGAACGGGGTATTTTCGGTCGCGTTCTGGTCCAACAGCGGCGTCGCCAGTACCGGCGCCTGGTTGGTCGGCGAGGTGGTGGCGAAGACGAAGTTGGCGCTGGTCAAGGTGTTGAGGTAATTGCCATCCAACGCCACTTCGAAGCGGTTGCCATTGGCGTCGGCCTCCAGGGACTTGATGTAGGTCTTGGTGCCGGCACTGTTGAGCACCAGGTACACGGTGTTGTTCTTGCCGTCCCCCAGGCCAGTGAAACCCATGGCCGAGAGGTCGATCTTGTCGGCGCTGACGTTGAAGTCGGTAATCAGGTCGCCGAGGTTGGCGCCACCGGTGTTGTAGTTGCGGTAGCTGTCCAGGCGGTTGGAGAACACGAAGGTGTCCGCCCCGGCGCCACCGGTGAGGGTGTCCATGCCAGCACCGCCGTCGAGCTTGTCGTCGCCCGCACCACCGCTGAGGCTGTCATTGCCTGCCAGGCCGAGCAGGGTATCGGCCGCATCGCTACCCAACAGCGAGTCGCTGCCGCTGGTGCCGGTGATCACCCGGTTGAAGATGAAGTTACTGGCCGTCAGGGTGCTGCTCAGGTTGCCCGAGAGAATCAACTCGAAGCGATTGCCGCTGGCATCGGCGTCGTAGTCCTTGATGTAGGTGCGGTCGCTGCTGGCGCTGTAGCTGACCTGCAGGGTGCCGCCACGGCCATTGCCCAGGCCGGTGAAACCGAGGCCGGCAAGGTCGATCTTGTCCTGGGTGACGTCGAAGTCGGTGATGGTGTCATCGAAACTGGAGGTGGCGTTGCGGTAACTGTCCGACTGGGCGACGAACCGGAACGTATCGGCGCCGGTGCCGCCGGTGAGTTTGTCGATGCCGGCGCCACCGACCAGGATGTCGCCACCGGCCGCGCCATTGATCGTATCGTTGCCCGCGCCGCCATAGAAAATCTCGCTGGCGGCGCTGCCGAGCAGTGTGTCGTTGCCCGCGGTACCTTGCACGGTGGTCATCGGCACCGTGGCGCTGACGTAGCTGCCGTCGCCATAGACCAGCGTGGCGCCCTTGCTGGTGTGGCTGATGGTGTTGGCGATGATGGCGTTGCGGTCGGTGCCGTCTTCATTGCGCTCTGCAACACCGTAGGTCGACAGGTCGCTGCCGCTGATGATGTTGCCCTGGATGAGGTTATCACTGCCGTTGAAGTACTTGCCGGACACGCCCAGGGTGTCGTCGTAGGACTGGATGATGATTTCCGGTACGGCGCCGCCCAGGGAATTGTTGTTGAGGGTGTTGTCGATGATTTCGACGTGGTTGCTGCCGTAGATGCGAATCCCGGCGCTGCTGTTATCGTGGATGTCGACGCCGGTGACGGTCACTTCGCTGGAGAGCTTGATCAGCACCCCTTCGGCGCCATTGCCATACACCTCGCCGCCGGTGATGGTGATGTTGTTGGGCGAGGGGATGTCCTCGCTGCCGCGCTGGATCACGATGCCATTGCCGCCGTTGTCGTAGGCGACGTTATTGGTCATGGTGAAATCGTGGGTGCTGGTGACGACGTTGAAACCGTGGCGGTCGTTGTCGTAGGCGACGTTGTTTTCGAAGGTGCTGTCGCTGAGGAAGTCGGCGACGAAGCCGTCCAGGCCGTTGCCGTGGGACACGCTGTTCTTGATGACCATGTTGACGGTTTGCTCGTGGGGGTCGAAACCGTACCCGGAGCAATCCTTGATCTCGACGCTGTCGAGGGTGACGTTGGAGTCGTAGCCTTCTTCGCCTGGAATGTAGCCGTTGAACCAGCCGTCGACCTTGCCGGTGGTGCTGTCGCGGTTGCCGTCGATGGTGAGGTTGCTGACGCCGAAGTCGTGGGTTTCCTCGCCGTAGGCCGAGCGGATGATACCGGTGATCTTGGTGTCGGAGCCGTCGACCAGCTTGACCGTGGTCTCGCCCATGCCGTCGCCGTACAGGTAGACGTTGCTCTTGAGCATCAGGCAGCCATCGGAAGGTTCCTCACCCCCCGAAACGATGTAGGTACCGGTCGGCATGTACACCTGCCCACCGCCGGCCGCTGCCGCCGCATCAATCGCACTTTGGATGGCTGCCGTGTCGTCGGTGATGCCATCTCCTTTGGCGCCAAAATTTTGTACGTTGAAAATCATGAGCTTATCTCCGTATCAGGCTTAAACCTAGGTAGACGTCAACATTCCATCGACGACCTTCGTGTTATGACCCAGCGGAGCGCAAAAGTTGTGACCGCATATCGGGGAAAGTGTCAAAAAGCCGGACTAACTGATCAGCGGTTGTGTCGTGAAGGGCAGGAGTAACGTTTCGTTGACGCTTTCTGAAGCCCGACGCCGCCTACTGTGGGGCCGTCGGTGTGGCGGACATGCGGTTTCCTTGATTGGCATCAAGCCCGTTTCCAGGGCTGCGGGATAACCTCGAATAAACCATCGCCCCGATGAAGAGGGCGACCGAGGAACCCCATGATTTATCCGCTGTTTCTGACCTTGCACCTGTTTGCCGCGCTGGTTTTCATCGGCACGGTTTTCTTCGAAGTCCTGTTCCTGGAGAGCATCCGCAAACAACTGCCCATCAAGGTCATGGTGCTGCTGGAGCAAGGCATCAGCCAACGCGCCCGGCAGTTGATGCCGTGGGTGCTGCTGGTGCTGTTCGGCGCGGGCATTGGTATGGTCTCGCTGCGCTATTGGCCGGTGCTCTCGTCGCCGTTGCAGTCATCCTTCGGTTTGCTGCTGGGGCTCAAGATCCTGTTGGCGGGCAGTGTGCTGGGCCATTTCCTCTGGGCCATGTGGCTGTTCAGGAGTGGGCGCATGAACGCCCGCTACGTGCACGTCATCCATGCCAGCGTCTTCTTGCACATGGTCGCGATCGTGCTGCTGGCCAAGGCCATGTTCTACGTCACCTGGTAAGCGCTGGCGCGTGGTTCCAAGGCGCTTGATACAGGTCAAGGTGCCCCGGCGGGTTACCCCGCAAACTGCTCCCGCACTGCCACTCGGAGATTGTCATGTTCGACCCGTTCCATACCCTCGGTGAGCGACCTTCGGGCCTCGCGTCTGTGGTGGCTGATTTCGATTGTCCGGTCGGTACACGTAGATTCCACACAGGCATCGGTTCGCTCGACCTGCTTCGAGGGTTGCGCAGCAGCCGTCAGAAACGACGGCCCTTGTCCCTGGCGGTGCATCTGCCTTCGCGCTTGCGGCTGGCGTCGTGTTCGCCCCTGGCCAGTGACTGCCGGTGCGGCGAGATCGAGGGTTATCTGCAACGTCTGATGTATGAGCTGGGGTTGGTCGGTTGCCACTTGGGCGCAGGGCGGCGTGTCGAGCAGTTTTGCCTGACCGGTGGCACACCGGTGATCGCTCATCTGCAGAAGTTGATGAGTGACCTGCGCAAGCGCTTCGACTTCAGTGAATACGACGGTGGCGACCACAGTATCGAGGTGGACCTGCACCACACGGATTGGTCGACCATGGGCCTGATCCGTGACCAGGGTTTCACCCATGTCAGCATCGGCGTCCCCGACATTGGCGTCGACAGCGACCTGTCGGTCGATTGCTACCAGAATCCGGCTCCGATCCATTCGTTGATCGATGCGGCGCGCACGTTTGGTTTTCGCTCCATCAACATTGACCTGGGCTACGGTCACGCTTGGCAGACGCCCAGCAGTTTCGCCCTGAAACTGGCGACGTTGATCGAACTGGAACCGGACCGGTTGCACATTTTCGACTATGCCCGCGCGCCTTATCGTTACCGCTCGAAGAACGCCGGGGTGGCCGGCGCCTTTTGCAGCCCGGCCGACAAGGACGCCATGCGGCGGATCTGCTGCGAGCAACTGATTGGCGCCGGTTATCACTACATCGGCCTGGGCCAGTTCGTCAGGGCCGACGATGACCTGGCGGTGGCCCAGGAACACGGACGCCTGCATCGCAATTGCCAGGGTTTTACCCGTCACGGTTGCTGTGATCATGTGGGCTTCGGTCTGTCGGCCATTACTCAGATCGAGCACCTGTACGTACAGAACACCGACGACCTGCATCAATATTGCCAACAGCTGGATGCCGGGCAGTTGCCGGTGTGTCGCGGCTGGCGCTGTGAAGCGCAGGATCAGGTCAAGGCGAGCGTGACCGAGCAGCTGTCCTGTGATCTGGAGCTGGATATCCTGGCCATCGAGGCACGCTTCGGCCTGGTGTTTCGCGAGCAATTCGCGTCTGTCTGGCCGTCGCTGGAAGTGTTGCATGACCAGGGATTGATCGAACTGTCGAGCCGGTTTATCGGCATCCTGCCCGCCGGGCGCTTGAACGTCGATGCGATCTGCAATCTGTTCGACCCAGGAATGGATGACGCAGGCCCACACCCTTTTGAAAAGTTGAACCCATCATGAATGCTGTATCCGGTTTCAATCGTGCCCTGGTGGAGAAATACGACCGCCCGGGGCCGCGCTACACCTCCTATCCGACGGCGCCGCAGTTCCACCAGGCCTTTGCCATGGACGAATACCAGCAGGCTGCCCAGCGCAGCAACCAGGCGCCGCAGCCCAAGTCGTTATCGGTGTACATCCATATCCCGTTCTGCCAGAGCCTCTGCTATTACTGCGCGTGCAACAAGATCATCACGCGCAAAAGCCATCGTGCCGTCGAATACCTGACCTACCTCAAGCGCGAAATTGCCCTGCAGGCGGGCTTGTTCGACCGCTCGCGCAAACTGACCCAACTGCATCTGGGCGGGGGCACGCCGACTTACCTGACCCATGAGCAACTGGCCGACCTGATGGACTGCCTGCACCAGTCGTTCGACATGGACGACAGCGACGCCCATGAGTTTTCCATCGAGGTCGATCCGCGGACCATCGATGCGCAACAGATCCAAGGCTTGCGCCAGCTGGGGTTCAACCGCCTGAGCTTTGGCGTCCAGGATTTCGATGCCCAGGTGCAGATCGCCGTCAATCGAGTGCAAAGCGAAGCCCAGGTCGTCGAGCTGGTGGAGGCCGCGCGCCTGGCGCGCTTCAAGTCGGTCAGCGTCGATCTGATCTATGGCCTGCCTTTGCAGACCATCGCCAGTTTCGATGTCACCTTGAGCAAGATCATCGCCCTGCGTCCGGACCGGATCGCGGCATACAGCTACGCCCACCTGCCGCAACGGGTGCGGGCGCAACGGATGATCCGGCCGGAAGACATGCCGCCGCCAGAGCGCAAGCTGGAGTTGCTCGAGCTGACCATCAATCGCCTGACTGAAGCCGGCTACGTCTATATCGGCATGGACCACTTTGCCTTGCCGGATGACGAACTGGTACGCGCCCGCGCCCAGGGCAGCCTGCAGCGCAATTTCCAGGGTTACTCCACCCACGCCGACTGCGACCTGATTGGCCTGGGGGTGTCCTCGATCGGCAAGGTGGGCGACAGTTACAACCAGAACGTCAAGGAGCTTTCCCAGTATTACGCCCGGTTGGATCAAGGCTTGCTGGCGGTGCAGCGTGGTTATCGGCTGAGCGACGACGATCGCTTGCGGCGCGAGGTCATCAGCGAACTGATGTGCCACGCACGCATCGATTTCGGCCAGATCGAGCGCGCCCACGGCATTCGATTTACCGAGTACTTCGTCGATGCCCTGGACCGACTCCAGGAGCTGGTGCGCGACGGGTTGCTGGACCTTCGCGACGACGAGCTGGTGTTGTTGCCCCAGGGGCAATTGATGATGCGCAACGTGGCCATGGCTTTCGACGCGTACCTGGGGGCGGACCAGACGGTTCAGTATTCGCGTACGGTCTGAAAACCGCTCTTGTGGCGAGGGAGCTTGCTCCCGCTGGGCTGCGAAGCAGCCCCAAGGCCAGTCACTGAGGTGTATCAGGTTGATGTAGTCAGCTTCATTGGGGGTGCTTCGCACCCCAGCGGGAGCAAGCTCCCTCGCCACGGGAGTTATCTTCCGGGCTGCAAAGCCCTTTTCAGAAACTCCGCCGTCCGGCTTTCCCGGCAGGCCGCGACTTCCTCCGGAGCCCCGCAGGCCACGACGTTCCCACCTTGGGAACCTGCGCCCGGGCCGATGTCGATGACCCAGTCACTCTGTGCCACGACGCGCATGTCATGTTCCACCACAACCACCGTGTGACCGTCCTCCACCAGGCGATTCAACTGTACCAGCAAGCGGTCGACGTCTTGGGGGTGCAGCCCGTTGGTGGGCTCATCCAACACATACAACGTCGCCCCCCGGGCCTTGCGCTGCAGTTCTGTCGCCAGCTTGATCCGCTGGGCTTCGCCGCCGGACAGTTCCGTGGCCGGTTGGCCCAGGCGCAGGTAGCCCAACCCGATATCCTGCAGCACCTGCAATGAGCGCCTGGCCGCCGCTTGCTCGGCAAACACCTCAAGCGCCTGGTTCACGGTCAGTTGCAGCACTTGGGAAATGTTCAAGCCCTGCCAGTTCACTTCCAGGGTCTGCGGGTTGTAGCGCGCCCCGTGGCAAGTGGGGCAGGGTGCGTACACGCTGGGCATGAACAGCAATTCCACACTGACGAAACCCTCGCCCTCACAGGTTTCGCAACGGCCCTTGGCGACGTTGAAGGAAAACCGTCCGGCATCGAATCCCAGTGCTTGCGCCTGCGCTGTCGCGGCAAACAGTTTGCGCACGTGATCGAACAGCCCGGTGTAGGTGGCGAGGTTGGAGCGCGGGGTGCGGCCGATGGGTTTCTGGTCCACCTGCACCAGCCGCCTGACCGCCTCAAGCCCAGCGCTAACGCGTCCGCCGCTGGTTTGCACGGGTTCGTCTTCCAGGCTTTGTTCATCGGGTTCGGCGTTGGGGCTGGCCTGGCCCAGGTGGGCGCCGACCAGATCCAACAGGGCCTGGCTGACGAGGCTGGATTTGCCTGAGCCGGAGATGCCGGTCACGGCGGTGAAGCAACCCAAGGGAAAGGCCGCGCTCAAGTTGTCGAGGTTGTTGCGGGTGATGCCTTCCAGGCGCAGCCAATCCCTGGGTGTCCGAGGGCTGCGTGCCATAACGTGTTCCTCGCCAAAGAGGTAGGCGCGGGTGCGTGATTCCGGCACTTGGCCGAGGCCTGACGGCGGACCGCTGTAGAGGACTTTCCCGCCTTGTTCGCCGGCGTCCGGGCCGACGTCGATGAGCCAGTCGGCCCGGCGCATGGTATCGAGGTCATGTTCGACCACAAACACCGAGTTGCCCGCTGCCTTGAGGCGTTGCAGGGCGCCAAACAGCGCCTCGCTGTCGGCCGGATGCAGGCCGGCGGAGGGTTCGTCCAGCACGTAGATCACCCCGAACAACTGGGAATTGAGCTGGGTCGCCAGGCGCAGGCGTTGCAGTTCGCCGGACGAAAGCGTCGGCGTGCTGCGTTCCAGGGCGAGGTAGCCCAGGCCCAGGTCGATCAGGGTGACGATCCGTTCCAGCAGCTCGGCGGCGATGCGTTGGGCGGCCAGGCGTTTCTCCAGGGAGAGATTGGGCGTGTGGCGCGCGTCGGGCCCACCCGCGTGCGGGTTGTCGCCCCTGGCGGCGCGTTGCTCGCGGGCTTTTCGGGTTTGCTGGTGGCTGAGGACGTCGCCCGTTTCTTCGGCCTGTTCCAGGTAGTCGGGTGCCAGGACGCGCTTGAGCACTTCGGCCAACTCAAGCAGCGGCAGGTGCGACAGCTCGGCGATGTCCAGGCCGGCAAAGGTCACCGTCAACGCCTGGCGTTTGAGCCGCTTGCCTTCGCACACGGGGCAGGGGCTGGCGCGCATGTATTGCGCCACGCGTTTGCGCATCTGCGCGCTTTGGGAGTGCATGAAGGTGTGCAGCAAGTAGCGTCGGGCGCCACTGAACGTGCCCTGGTAGCTCGGTTCGAGCTTGCGTTTGAGAGCAGCGCGGGTCTGGGCCGGGGTGAGCCCGGCGTATACGGGAACGGTAGGGGTTTGTTCGGTGAAGAGAATCCAGTCCCGCTGCTGCTTCGGCAGGTCGCGCCAGGGGATGTCGACGTCATAGCCCAGGGTCACCAGGATGTCCCGCAGGTTCTGCCCCTGCCAAGCCATGGGCCAGGCGGCCACGGCGCGCTCGCGGATGGTCAGCGACGGGTCCGGCACCATGGAGGCTTCGGTCACCTCATAGACCCGGCCCAGGCCATGGCATTCCTGGCAGGCACCTTGTGGCGTGTTGGGCGAGAAGTCTTCGGCATAGAGCATCGGTTGGTCGGCCGGGTAGCTGCCGGCGCGGGAGTAAAGCATGCGAATCAGGCTCGACAGAGTGGTGACGCTGCCCACCGATGAGCGTGCGCTGGGGGTGCCGCGCTGTTGCTGCAAGGCGACTGCCGGCGGCAGGCCCTCGATGCTGTCCACGTCCGGCACGCCGACCTGGTCGATCAGGCGCCGTGCGTAGGGTGCGACGGACTCGAAATAACGACGCTGTGCTTCGGCGTAGAGCGTGGAGAAGGCCAGCGATGACTTGCCGGACCCCGACACACCGGTGAACACCACCAGGGCATCGCGGGGGATATCCACGTCGACGTTCTTGAGGTTGTGTTCGCGGGCGCCACGCACCCGGACGAAACCGGTGCCTTGCGGCAAGTCAGCGGTTGAAGCGGGGGCGTGGCGCGGATGCATCGGGCATTCCTTGTGGACGTTGGTGCAACGTTTAAGGGCGTTATGGCGCTGCATTATGGCGATGGCAGAGTGGACTGGACCAGGATACCAACGGTGAACATGGCACAAAAGTGGGCACGGTCCTGTGGCGAGGGAGCTTGCTCCCGCTGGGGTGCGAAGCGCCCCTAATGAAGTTGATGACTCACAGCAATGACAGGCTTTAGGGCTGCTGCGCAGCCCAGCGGGAGCAAGCTCCCTCGCCACAAAGCGGTATGGCCCACATCCACGACCTTGTCATGGAAGACCTTTGTGGCGAGGCTTAAGTTTTTTCCCAAGTTGATTTCAATCAAGGGCCGAAGATGGGGCCGGCCCCTACCATGATCGCCAAGATCCTGTCTTTAAGCCCTGGCGTCCATGACCCCTCCCTTTGTGATGCTGCACCTATCCCGCTTCTGGCTCCGTGGACTGTTCGTTTTCCTGCTGTTGTTCACGGGCCTGGCCCAGGCCAAGGACTACGGCGACACCCCGCAACAGCGCATCCACCATGTCCTGGGCCAGACCGACGCGATCTCCGAGCCCGAAGGGCGGTTCAAGGTGCGCACGCTGTCCGCTGCCGGCAAGGTCCTGGGCTATGTGTTCCAGAGCCTGGACGTGGTGGACATTCCCGCCTATTCCGGCAAGCCGATCAACGTCCAGGTCATTCTCGATCCTGCAGGGGTGATCCTCGATGCCTATGTGCTCGAACACCATGAGCCGATTCTGCTGATCGGCATCGCCGAAGAAAAACTCCACGCGTTCAGCGCGCGCTACAGCGGCATCAAGGTCAACCAGCGGGTGGTGGTGGGGCATTCCAGCGACCCGAATGCCGTGACCGTGGATGCCATCGCCGGGGCTACCGTGACGGCGATGGTGGTCAACGAAGTCATCATGCGTGCCGCCCACGATGTCGCGGTGTCCCTGGGCCTGGTCAAGGGCGATGCGGGATTGGCCGTGGCGCCGGCTCGTGTGCGCGAGGACATCTACGAGCCCGCCGACTGGAAGACCCTGACCGGCAACGGCGCTGTACGGCGCCTGCACCTGACTCGCGCTCAAGTAGACGCCAGCTTCAAAGGCACCGACGCCGAACAGGTCGAAGTTGCCAGCGCCGCCCAGGCCGACGACACGTTCATCGACCTGTACGTCACCCACCTCAACCCGCCCACCATTGGCCGCAATCTGTTGGGCGATGGGCAATATCGCACGCTGATGAGCGAGCTCAAACCCGGCGAACAAGCCATTGCCGTGATGGGCAGCGGGCGCTATTCCTTCAAGGGCTCGGGTTATGTGCGCGGCGGCATTTTCGACCGGGTGCTGGTGCGTCAGTTCGGCGACGTCATCAGTTTCCGTGACATGGACTTCCAGCGCCTGGATGACGTGGCCGCCGAGGACATGCCTGAGTTCGACGAAATGGCGGTGTTCATCGTTCGCGCGTCCCACCGTTTCGACCCCGGTTCGCCTTGGAGCCTGGAGCTGCTGATCCGCCGCCAGACCGGGCCGGTCAGCGGTATTTTCAGCAGCTTCGAGCTGGCCTATCAATTGCCGGAGCCCTACCTGGAGCGGCCATTGCCGACCGCCGAGCAACTGGCGGCCGCCGAAGAAGCGAGCCGGCCGATGTGGCTGACGCTCTGGTATCAGAAAAGTGTCGAAATCATCGTGCTTGGCGTAGCCCTGCTGGTGCTGACGGCGATCCTGTTTTTCCAGGATTCACTGGCCCGGCGGCCGACGCTGTTGCACTGGCTGCGCCGCGGCTACCTGGTCTTCACCGTGGTGTTTCTGGGCGGCTACGCCTTGGCGCAGTTGTCGGTGGTCAACGTGCTGACCTTCGTCCACGCCTTGTTCGAAGGCTTTCGCTGGGAACTGTTTCTCACCGATCCGCTGATCTTCATTCTCTGGGTGTTCACCGCCGGCAGCATTCTGCTGTGGGGACGTGGGGTGTTCTGCGGCTGGCTGTGTCCGTTCGGCGCGTTACAGGAGTTGATCAACGAACTGGCGCGCAAGCTCAAGGTGCCCCAATACGAGTTGCCGTTCGCCGTGCATGAGCGGCTCTGGGCGATCAAGTACATCATTTTGCTGGTGCTGTTCGGCGTTTCGCTGGAGTCGATGGCCACCGCCGAGCGGCTGGCCGAAGTGGAGCCCTTCAAGACCGCCATCACCCTCAGATTCGACCGCCAGTGGTGGTTCGTGGCGTACGCCGTGGGCCTGCTGGTGATCAACCTGTTTACTCGCAAGGTCTATTGCCGCTACGTCTGCCCGCTGGGCGCGGCCCTGGCGATGCCGACCCGGCTGCGGCTGTTCGACTGGCTCAAGCGCCGCAAGGAATGTGGCAACCCCTGTCAGCTGTGCGCCAAGGAATGCGAGATCCAGGCGATTCATCCCGATGGCCGGATCAATGCCAACGAATGCCATTACTGCCTCGACTGCCAGATGACCTGGCACAACGAAAACAAATGTCCGCCGCTGATCAACAAGCGCAAGAAGCGCGGCAAGGCGGCCGTGAGCGATCCGCAACTGATTCCCGTGGTGCAGGTGAACCCGGCGCCTTGAGGCCCCCAATGGCCTGTCCCTTGACCGTTTCATTCTTCATGGAGCACACAGCATGAGCGATAAAAAAAACCAAACCCCGGGCGTGGTGGAAGAACCCAGGGGTGTCAGCCGGCGCAGTTTTCTCGGCACTGGCGCGGTAACCGGTGCCGTACTGGCCGGCGCGACGGCGCTGGGGGCCGGGACGTTCACCCGTGAGTCCTGGGCTGCGGCGGCCAAGGAGGCCAAGTCCAAGATTCACGTCGGGCCTGGGGAGCTGGACGAATACTATGGTTTCTGGAGCGGCGGCCACCAGGGCGAGGTGCGGGTGCTAGGTGTGCCATCGATGCGTGAGCTGATGCGTATCCCGGTGTTCAACGTCGACTCGGCCACCGGTTGGGGCCTGACCAACGAAAGCAAGCGCATCCTGGGCGACAGCGCCAAGTACCAGAACGGCGATTGCCACCACCCGCACATCTCCATGACCGACGGCAAGTACGACGGCAAATACCTGTTCATCAACGACAAGGCCAACTCGCGGGTCGCGCGTATTCGCCTGGACATCATGAAGTGCGACAAGATCCTCACCGTGCCCAACGTGCAAGCCATCCACGGCCTGCGCCTGCAAAAGGTGCCGTACACCAAGTACGTGTTCGCCAACGCTGAGTTCGTGATCCCGCACCCCAACGACGGCCATACCTTCGACCTGCAGGACAAAAACAGCTTCACGATGTTCAACGCCATCGATGCCGAGAAAATGGAAATGGCGTTCCAGGTGATCGTCGACGGCAACCTGGACAACTCCGATGCTGACTACACCGGCAAATACGCCGCCAGCACCTGCTACAACTCCGAGAAGGCCTACGACCTGGGCGGCATGATGCGCAACGAGCGCGACTGGGTGGTGGTGTTCAACATCCCGCGCATCGAGGCGGCGATCAAGGCCGGCAAGTTCATCAACCTGGACGGCTCCAAGGTGCCGGTGGTCGATGGCCGCAAGATCGATGGCAAGGACTCCGAATTCACCCGCTACATTCCCGTGCCGAAGAACCCCCACGGGCTCAATACCTCGTCGGACGGTAAATACTTCATCGCCAACGGCAAGCTGTCGCCTACGGTCTCGATGATCGCCATCGATCGCCTGGACGATTTGTTCGCCGACCGCTTCAAGGACCCACGCGAAGTGATCGTCGCCGAGCCGGAACTGGGGCTCGGGCCATTGCACACCACGTTCGACGGGCGCGGCAATGCCTACACCACCTTGTTCATCGACAGCCAGGTGGTGAAGTGGAACATGGACGAGGCCATCCGCGCCTACAAGGGCGAAAAGATCAATTACATCAAGCAGAAACTCGACGTCCAATACCAGCCTGGCCATAACCATGCGTCTCTCACCGAAACCAGCGAGGCGGACGGCAAGTGGTTGGTGGTGTTGTGCAAATTCTCCAAGGACCGCTTCCTGCCCACCGGCCCGCTGCACCCGGAGAACGATCAACTGATCGACATTTCCGGTGAAGAAATGAAGCTGGTGCACGACGGCCCGGCCTTCGCCGAACCGCATGACTGTATTCTCGCGCGGCGCGATCAGATCAAGACCCAGAAGATCTGGAACCGCAACGATCCGTTTTTCGCCGACACCGTGGCCCGGGCGAAGAAGGACGGCATCAACCTGGAAACCGACAACAAGGTCATCCGCGACGGCAACAAGGTGCGGGTGTACATGACGTCGATGGCGCCGGCCTATGGCCTGACGGAGTTCACCGTCAAACAAGGCAATGAGGTCACGGTGACCATCACCAACATCGACCAGATCGAGGACGTGTCCCACGGCTTTGTCATGACCAACCATGGCGTCAGCATGGAGATCAGTCCGCAACAGACCTCATCCATCACCTTCACCGCCGACAAAGCCGGCTTGCACTGGTACTACTGCAGCTGGTTCTGCCACGCGCTGCACATGGAGATGGTCGGGCGCATGCTGGTTGAAAAGGCCTGAGTCATTCACTAGGGAGACAGGCGCAATGACCGGGAATATGCAGCATCCAAACGTTCGTCGACTGGTCATTGCCCTGGTGTTCAGCCTGCTGTCGGGCGGCGTGCTCGGCGCGCCGCAGCCGATCACCGATTTGCCTTTGCAGGCCGAGGGCGACCAGCAATGGCGCCTGCCTGCGGGCCAGTACCGGGGCTCGTTCAGCATCGACCAGCCCATGACCCTCACGTGTGCGCCGGATGCGGTATTCCAGGGCCTGGGCGAGGGCAATGGCGTGATCATTCGCGCCCCGAACGTGCGGGTCCAGGGATGTACGTTCCTGGACTGGGGCCACGACCTGACGGCCATGAACGCGGCCGTGTTCATCCAACCGGTTGCCCAAGGCGCGGTGGTGCGTGGCAACCGGATGCAGGGCCAGGGCTTCGGTATCTGGGTCGATGGCACGCGGGACGTCAGCCTGATCGACAACCGCATCCAGGGCGACCCCAGCCTGCGCTCCCAGGACCGTGGCAATGGCATCCATTTGTATGCCGTACACGGCGCCCGGGTCATCGGTAACCAGGTGCGCGAAACCCGCGATGGCATCTACATCGACACCTCCAGCGGCAACCTGCTCCAGGGCAATGTCCTGGAGGACCTACGCTACGGCGTGCATTACATGTTCGCCAACGATAACCGCCTGCTGGATAACGTCACCCGGCGTACTCGCACCGGTTATGCCTTGATGCAAAGCCGCCAGTTGACGGTCATCGGCAATCGCTCCGAACAGGATCAGAACTACGGGATCCTGATGAACTACATCACCTATTCGACCCTGCGCGACAACTTCGTCACCGACGTGCGCGACGGGTCCACCGGCGACACCATGATCACCGGCGCCGAGGGCAAGGCCCTGTTCATCTACAACTCACTGTTCAACCGCATCGAAGGCAACCATTTCGAGCGCAGCGCCGTGGGTATCCACCTGACGGCGGGCTCGGAGGATAACCGCATCGCCGGCAATGCCTTCGTTCACAACCAGCGCCAGGTCAAATACGTGGCCACGCGGTTGCAGGAATGGTCGGTGGATGGCCGCGGCAATTACTGGAGCGACTACCTGGGTTGGGATCGCAATGGCGATGGCTTGGGCGATGTCGCCTATGAACCCAACGACAACGTCGATCGCCTGCTGTGGCTGTATCCCCAGGTGCGCTTGTTGATGAACAGCCCGGGGATCGAACTGCTGCGTTGGGTGCAGCGAGCCTTCCCGGTGATGAAATCCCCCGGGGTGATGGACAGCCATCCGCTGATGGAAACGCCTGTCCAGCCCCCGCCACGCAACAGTGCCCAGGAGGACGCGTCTTGAACGTCGTCGAGATCGAAGGCGTCAGCCAGTACTATGGCGATGTCGCCGTGCTGCGCGGGCTGGACTTGAACCTGGCCCAGGGCGAAGTGCTCGGCCTGTTCGGGCATAACGGTGCGGGCAAGACCACCACGATGAAGCTGATCCTCGGTTTGCTGCGGGCCAGCGAGGGGCAGGTGCGTGTCTTCGGCCGCGCGCCCAGTGACCCGAGCGTGCGGCAGATGCTCGGTTATCTGCCCGAGAACGTGATGTTCTATCCGCAATTGAGCGGGCTGGAAACCTTGCGCCATTTTGCCCGGCTCAAAGGCGCTGCACCGGAGCAGGTGCAGCGTTTGCTGGAAGAGGTCGGGCTGGCGGGTGCCGCGACACGACGCGTGAAGACGTATTCCAAGGGCATGCGCCAGCGTCTCGGCCTGGCCCAGGCGCTGCTCGGCCAACCGCGCCTGTTATTGCTGGATGAACCGACCGTGGGCCTGGACCCCATCGCCACCCAGGACCTCTATCAGTTGCTCGACCGCCTGCGTTGGCAGGGCACCAGCATCATTCTCTGTTCTCATGTCCTGCCTGGCGTGGAAGCTCACATCAACCGCGCCGCGATTCTCACCCGGGGTCGCCTGTTGGCCCTGGGCAGCCTGGCCCGCCTGAGGGAGGACGCCGGGTTGCCGACACTGATCCGCGCCTCGGGCCTGTCGCGGGCCGATTGGCTTCGCCAGCATTGGCGCAGTGAAGGGCACGCCACCCAAGGCTGGGGCGCCGAAGGGGTACAGGTGTCCGCGCCGGATGGCAGCAAGCTTAAATTGCTGCGCCAGTTACTGGCCCAGGATGACCCGTCGGATGTCGAGATCAAGCCGCCGTCGCTGGAGGATTTGTACCGTCATTACATGGTCCGTGCCGCGGCCGAGGAGACCCGCCTATGAATCCGGTCTGGAACATGGCTCGCAAGGAATTCAGCGATGGCCTGCGCAATCGCTGGTTGTTGGCGATCAGTCTGTTGTTCGCGGTGCTGGCGATCGGCATCGCCTGGCTCGGCGCGGCGGCATCCGGTCAACTGGGGTTCACCTCGGTGCCGGCCACGGTGGCGAGCCTGTCCAGCCTGGCGACCTTCCTGATGCCGCTGATTGCCTTGCTGTTGGCCTATGACGCGATTGTCGGCGAGGACGAGAGCGGCACCTTGCTGCTGTTGCTGACCTACCCGTTGGGCCGCGGACAATTGCTGCTGGGCAAGTTCGTGGGGCACGGCTTGATCCTGGCCCTGGCCACCTTCATCGGTTTTGGCTGCGCGATGCTGGCTATCGCCCTGTTGGTGGACGATGTCCAGTTGAGCCTGCTGCTCTGGGCCTTCGGTCGCTTCATGGTGTCCAGCACGCTGCTGGGCTGGGTGTTCCTCGGGTTGGCCTATGTGCTGAGCAGCTTGTCGGCAGAGAAATCCACCGCGGCCGGATTGGCGCTGGGGGTGTGGTTTTTCTTCGTGCTGGTGTTCGACCTGGCGTTGCTGGCATTGCTGGTGCTGAGCGAAGGGCGCTTCAGCCCGGAACTGTTGCCATGGCTGCTGCTGTTCAACCCTACCGACGTCTATCGGCTGATCAACCTGTCCGGGTTCGATGCGGCGTCCAGCGGCGCCGCGGTGCTGACCTTGGGCAGCGACCTGCCGGTGTCGGCGCCTTTGCTCTGGCTGTGCCTGGGCCTGTGGATGGCGGTGCCGTTGTGGCTGGCCTATCGGTTGTTCAATCGCCGATGCCCGTGAATTTCAATCTTGATAAGGGAGCATGCAACGATGAACAGGGTGTATTTCAAGGCGGGTCGCCTTTGGGTCGGGGTATTGATGTGCCTGGCACTGGCGGCCTGCGGCAAGGCCGAGCCACCCGCGGCCAGCGAGGCCGCGCTGGCGTTCCATCCCAGTGACGAATGCCATGTGTGCGGCATGGTCATCACTGACTTTCCCGGACCCAAGGGCGCGGCGGTCGGGGCAGGGGGCGTAAAGAAATTCTGCTCGCCGGCGGAGATGCTGGGCTGGTGGTTGCAGCCGGAAAACCATCGGGCCGACGTCAAGCTGTATGTCCACGACATGGGCCGCAGCCATTGGGACACACCGGATGACGCCCACCTGATCGACGCCCGGACCGCCTACTTCGTCATCGGCAGCGGGCTCAAGGGCGCCATGGGCGTTGTCCTGGCTTCGTTCTCCGACCCCCAGGCGGCACAAAAACTCGCCAGCGATACCGGTGGTCGGGTGCTGCGCCTGGAAGACATCGACCAGGAACTGCTGGGGCAGGCGACCGCCATGTCTCCGATGAGTCACTGATATTGCCTGCACACCGAACCGCCTTTGTGGTGAGGGGATTTAGCGAAACGTCGCACCGCCTCGCTGGGCTGCGAAGCAGCCCTGAGACTTGACAGCGCGCTGTGTCAGGTTGACTGCATTCAATTTGCTTGGGGCTGCTTCGCAACCCAGCGGGAGCAAGCTCCCTCGCCACAAAGGTATTCCATATCAGGGGTGTGGGTGGTGGCGGCACCGTCGTGTGCGCCGATCTTCTCATCCCATGGAAGCGTCCACCCGCTACCCAAGTAGCATACGTCGACTCGACGCGGCTTCGTACACTCAGGGCTCCTATCACGCACCCGTCGGAGGCGAAGATGCAGCAGGCCCAGAGCGAAGGTGTGGTGAGCGCCATGTCCCAGGCCACGGACGTCCAGCAGGTGGCCCAGGAGTTGGCGCGGCAGTTGTTGCACCCGCACCTGGGCTTCGTGCTGTTTTTCTGTTCCGCCGAATATGACCTGCCGGCCTTGGGCCAGGCGCTGTCCCAGAGTTTCGGCGGGATTCGCCTGGTGGGCTGTACCAGCGCCGGTGAAATCACCGCGCAAGGTTATGGTCGCAACTGCGTGACGGCGGTGGGTTTCGATCACCGGCACTTTTCCATCGCCGCCGAACTGATCGGGGAAATGGAACACTTCAGCCTGATCGACGCCCAACAAATGGTCGAGCGTCTGGCGAGTGGCTGTCGCAGCAACGCCCTGGCCCCGATCAAGGGCCACAGCTTCGCCTTGACCCTGCTCGATGGCCTGTCCAGCCGCGAGGAGATGGTGCTGGCGGCCTTGAGCGCCGCGCTGGGGGACATCCCGCATTTCGGCGGTTCGGCTGGCGATGACAACTACCTGACTCACACCCACGTGTACTTCGAAGGCCAGTTCCACAGTGGCGCGGCCGTGGTGGTGCTGATCAACACCTGGCTGGAATTCGAAGTCTTCACCACCCATCACATCCTGCCCCGGGAGGAGAAACTGGTGGTGACCGGCGCCGACAGCGCCTCGCGACGGGTCTACGAGCTCAACGCCGAACCCGCCGCCGAAGAATACGCCCGGCACATCGGCGTGCCGGTGAGCGCCCTCGACTACCGGGTCTTCGCCGCCCATCCACTGGCGGTGCGCATCAACGACCAGTACTACGTGCGCGCCATCCAGCAGGTGCATCCGGACTTGAGCCTGAGTTTCTACTGTGCGGTGGAGAACGGCATTGTCCTCACCGCGATGACGCCCGGTCCTTTGCTGCACAACCTGCAAACGCTGTTCGACGGTTTGCAGGCACGCCTCGGCGACTTGCTGCTGACCATCGGCTGCGATTGCTTTCTCCGGCGCCTGGAGCTGGAAGATCGCGGCGGCCTGGAGCAGATCGGCCAGTTCCTGCGCGAACAACGGGTGATGGGGTTCAACACCTATGGAGAACAGTTCAATGGCATGCACATCAACCAGACGTTCACCGGAGTTGCCATTGCCCGACATCGCGTCCCCGGCCATCGCTGAGCTGCAGGCCCAGCTCGCTGCCCAGCAGCATGAAAACCGCAAGTTGCGGCGCATCAATGAGGCGCTGATCGAACGGGTGGAGTCCGGCGTAACTCGGGGCAACGACCCGTATGCGGCGTTCCAGCACTCGGTGGTGCTGGCCGAGCAGGTGCGTGAGCGCACCGATGCCCTGAACCAGGCCATGGCCGAACTCAAGGCCGGCAATCACTTGCTGGGCGAGGCGCGGCTGCGGGCGGAAACCGCCCACCGGCATCTGATCGACGCCATCGAAAGCATCTCCGATGCGTTTGTGCTGTTCGACGAGCAGCAACGCATTGTCCTGTTCAACAGCCGCTTCAAGGCCTTCTGGGCCAACAGCCGGGTGCGCATCATCGCCGGCATGCGCCTTTCCGAGGTCAAGCGCTTGATGACCGCCAACGGGCTGTTCAGCGAAGAGCCCCGGGGCCAGGCCGACGAGCATGTGCTGTATCGCTTGCAGAACGGACGTTGGTTGCAAGTCAGCGAGCGGCCGACCCAGGAGGGCGGGCGGGTGATCCTGTTTACCGACATCACTGACGTCAAGCTCAGCGAAACCGTGCGTCGCGAGCAGGCCATCGCGCAGAAATCCCACCTGTTGCAGCGGGCGGTGGACAACCTGTCCCAGGGCGTGGCGATGGTCAATGCCCAAGGCGTGCTAGAGCTTTGGAACCGGCGCTTCCTGGAACTCAGCGGCTTGGCTCCGGTGGCTGCCCATCGGCCCTTCAACGAGGTCATCGCCGACAGCGAGCTGCACCTGCTGACGCCAACCAGCCGTGACAGCAACGGGCGGCTGATTCACGAAAGCGAACAGCGCCTGTCGGATGGCCGGGTCCTGGAGATCCGCACCCACCCGCTGCCTACCGGCGGTTATGTCAATACCTTCACCGACATCACCGAGCGCTATCAGCACGCCGAAGCCCTGAGCGAAAGCGAGCGCTGGATCCGCCTGATCACCGACCATGTGCCGGCGCTGATCGCCTACCTCAACGCCGACCTGGTCTACGAGTTCACCAATAAGGTCTACGAGCAATGGTATTGCTGGCCCCGTGGCGTGATGCTCGGCCAGAGCCTGCGCGAGGCCCACAGCGAGCAGCATTACCAGCGCCTGGAAGCCTACGTGGCCCGGGCGTTGGCGGGGGAGAGCGTGACGTTTGAGTTCGCCGAGACCAACATCAACAACCAGGAGCGCTACATGCTGCGCTCCTATGTACCCAACCGCCTGGCCAACGGTGAAGTGGTGGGGATTTTCGTGCTGATCCGCGACATCACCGAACGCCGGCGCACCGCCGAAGCGCTGCACCAGGCCTACCAGAACCTGGAACAGCGGGTCCAGGAACGGACCGCCGAACTGACTACGCTCAATGACCAGTTGCTGCGCGAGATCGACGAGCGCAGCCGGGTGGAATTGCGCCTGCGGGAGGCCAAGCGCGAGGCCGAGCAGGCCAACCTGTCGAAGACCAAGTTTCTCGCAGCGGTCAGCCATGACCTGCTGCAACCGCTCAACGCTGCCCGGTTGTTCACCAGTGCCTTGCTTGAGCGCCGCGAGCCGGTCGCCAACGCGCAACTGGTGCGTAACGTCAGCAATTCGCTACAGGACGTGGAGAACCTGCTGGGCACCCTGGTGGACATCTCCAAGCTGGACGCCGGGGTGATCAAGGCCGACGTCGCGCCGTTCGGCCTCAGTGAGTTGCTCGACAACCTGGCCGCCGAATACGCCCAGATCGCCCGCAGCGAAGGGCTGGAGCTGCACTTTGTCGGTTGTTCGGTGCTGGTGCGCAGCGACATGCAATTGCTCGCGCGGATCTTGCGCAACCTGCTGAGCAACGCCATTCGTTACACTCCCAGCGGGCGGGTGGTGCTGGGTTGCCGGCGACACCGCCAACGCGTGTCGATCCAGGTCTGGGACAGCGGCATCGGTATTGCCGAGAACCGCCTCGAGGAAATATTCCAGGAGTTCAAGCGTGGCGACGTGCAACGCCCGAACCAGGACCGTGGGTTGGGCCTGGGCCTGGCGATTGTCGAAAAAATCGCCGGGATCCTCGGGCACCGGATCCAGGTGCGCTCTTGGCCGGGCAAGGGCTCGATGTTCTCCATCGACGTGCCGCTGAGCGCCACCGCGCCCAAGCCGCTGCCGTGCCTGGACATGAGCGAGCCGATGCTCGAACGCCTGCGCGGGGCACGGGTCTGGGTGCTGGATAACGATGCAGCGATCTGCGCCGGCATGCGTACGTTGCTGGAGGGCTGGGGTTGCCAGGTAGTGACCGCGTTGTCGGAACAGGACCTGGCCCGCCAAGTGGACAACTACCATGCCGAGGCCGACTTGTTGATCGCCGATTATCATCTGGACAACGATCAGAATGGCGTCGATGCGGTGGCCAGGATCAACGCCCGCCGGGCCTCACCGATCCCGGCCATGATGATCACCGCCAACTACAGCAACGAACTCAAGCAGCAGATCCGCGAACGCGGGCACACCCTGATGCACAAGCCGGTGCGGCCGATGAAGCTCAAGATTGCGATGAGTCATCTGTTGGATCCCTCCCGATCTTGAGCCGAACACTGTTGTGGCGAGGGAGCTTGCTCCCGCTGGGCTGCGAAGCAGCCCCCTTCGCGCGCCACCCTGATTATCGGTGTTGTTGCAGACTTTTCAGGGCCGCTGCGCGCCCCAGCGGGAGCAAGCTCCCTCGCCACAGGGATTCATGGCGCCTGTTCAGCGCCGCAAATAAGCCCCGAAATCAATATCCCCGGCACTGAGGATCGCCTGCACCCGGTTGTGCACGTTGAGTTTGCGCAGGATCGCCGAGACGTGGGCCTTGACCGTGGTTTCAGCGATGTCCAGGGTGTAGGCGATCTGTTTGTTCGACTCGCCCTTGGTCATGCGTTCGAGCACCAGCAGTTGCTTGCGGGTCAAGGCCTGGAGCAGTTCCGGCGGGAATGCCGGGGTTTCGTTCAGGCGGCGGCCCATCGGGCTTTTTTGCGTGCGAATGATGTCGGGCGGCAGGTACACGTTGCCGTTGAGGATCTGCTCGATGGCGTCGGTCATCTGCGAGCGTGGCGAGGATTTGGTGATGAAGCCCACCGCACCATAGGTGATGGCCTGCAGCACCACCTGTTTGTCCTGCTCGGCGGAGACAATCACCACGGGAATGGTCGGTGCCTCGTTGCGCAGGTTGATCAGGCCATTGAGCCCGTGCATGCCGGGCATGTTCAGGTCCAGCAGGATCAGGTCCAGGTCGTCGTGCTCGGCAGTCAAGGCCAAGGCGCTGTCCAGGTCGGCGGTCTCCATGACCTCGCTGCCAGGAAAACCGTCGCTGATGACGTTGTGGATGGCTTCGCGAAACAGTGGGTGATCGTCGGCTATCAGGATTTTATACATGGCCATTCACCTCGTTATTGTCGTGTGGGGCAGGGCAGTTGCACGCACTTCTTGCAAGATCAGGGAAAAGGTTCGGGCCGGGCCGCTTGCAGGGGCAGGTTGGCCGCCTCCCAGGCATCGAGGCCATCGCGATACCAGTACACATGGTTATAGCCCATGGCAGTGGCGCGTTTTACCGCGTTCCAGCTCAGCCAGCAATCGGCGCGGCAATAAAAGACCAACGGTGAATCCAACCGCCCGCCGGTGGCCGTGCGCAGGTGATGGCTGAAGTAGTCCTGCCAGGTCGGGTCGAGGTCGCCGTCACCGGTATTGGCCAGCCACAGGCTGCCCGGGAGGTTGGCGTGGGGTTCGTTGTCGATGAAACGCCCTTGGACCCACGGCCGGCGATAAACGTCGATCAGCACCGGGGGCGAGGCTTGCTCAAGCAGCTGTTGCAGGGCCTGGGTATCGAGGGTCTGGGCGCCGTCGACAGTGGCGGGCGTCGGGCTGCGGTATTGGGCGATGCGATAACCCTGCGCCGAAAACAGCGCGGTATCGGCCTGCGCGACATTCAGCGCCAGGCCCAGCAGGAGGATCGCCAGCAAACGGGGCATAGGATTTATCCTTTTTGTTATGCGCCCATTACATGCCAGGGTCGAGGTCTTGTGAATGCGACCATAGACAGGAAAACCAGTACTAAAGTAGTAATTTTGGCCATGAGCCCTGCACAGAACCCCCGTGGGATATGGGTATGGGGCAATTCAATTGGCCTTGCGCAACGCCGCATGCTGCGGATTGAACGTCCACACCGCCAACAGCGCGAACACCAGGGTCAACCCCACGCACACCGCCATCGCCAGCAGGTTGAACTGCTCGTACAGCGCAAAACGCACCAACTCCACGCCGTGGGTGAACGGGCTGACCGAGCAAAGCCAGTACAGCCAAGGGCTGGCTTCCTGCATTTTCCACAGCGGGTACAGCGCCGAAGACAGGAAGAACATCGGGAAGATCACGAAATTCATCACCCCGGCGAAGTTTTCCAGTTGCCGGATGGCATTGGACAGCAACAAGCCCAGGGCGCTGAGCATCAGGGCCACCAGCAACAGGGCCGGCAGGGCCAGCAGCAGGCCCATGGTCGGTGGCTGGATGCCGTACAGCCAGGCGATAGCGAGAAAGGCATAGACCTGCAACAGTGAGATCAGCGAGGTCGCCAACAACTTGCTCGCCAGCAGGAAAGCCCGGGGCAAGGGGCTGGTGAGCAACACGCGCATGCTGCCCATCTCCCGGTCGTAGACCATCGACAGCGAGCCCTGCATGCCGTTGAACAACAGGATCATGCAGGCCAGCCCGGGCACGATATACACCTCGTAGGGGATGTAGGTGTCGTAGGGCGCGATGATGGCGATGCCCAGTGCCGCGCGAAAACCGGCGGCGAACACCAGCAGCCACAGCAGGGGCCGTACCAGGGCACTGAGCAGCCGTGTGCGTTGCAGCACGAAGCGCAGCCATTCGCGCGTCACGATGCCGCTGAAACATTGCCAGTACGCATTCATGGCCCGACTCCCGTGGTGGTCAAGCGGGTGAAGGCCGAACCGAGGGTGCCCCCATGTTCCAGGCTCACCGCGTCGGCCTGTCCGCTGGCGACCAGACGGCCCTGGTGCACGATCAACAGGTCGTCGCTGGGCTGCACTTCGTCGAGCAAGTGAGTGGTCCAGAGCACGCTGATGCCTTGCTCGCTGCACAGTTGCCGGATGTGCAGAGCCAGGGCGAGGCGGCTGGCCGGATCGAGGCCGACGCTGGGTTCGTCGAGCAGCAGCAGGTGCGGTTCGTGGAGCAGGGCGCGGGCGATCTCAACCCGGCGTCGATGGCCACCGTTGAGGTCGCGTACCCGCTCGTGGCGGCGCTCCGTCAGGTGCTGGCGGGTCAGTTCGGCGTCGATGCGGGCGCTGCCCTGGCGCCGCGAAAAACCGTGCAGCGCCAGGTGATAGCGCAGATTCTGTTCAATGCTCAGGTCCAGGTCCAGCGTGCTCTGTTGGAACACCACACCCAACTGGCGCAGGGCCGGTCTTGGTGATTTCTGCAGGGAATGACCGCCGATGTGGATCTCGCCACGTTGCAGGTCGTACAGGCGTGTGAGCAGGGCGATCAGCGTCGACTTGCCGGCACCGTTGGGACCCAGCAGCGCGGCGAAACGGCCTGCGGGCAGGCTGAAGTTCATCTGCTTGAGAGCTTCGCGCGCGCCATAGGCAAAGCTCAGGTCGCTGACCTCCAGGGCGTTCATGGCGTGACCACCACGCCCCAAGGGTAGCGCCCGACTTTCACCGACTTCAGGACCTTGCGGCTTTCTACATCGATCACCGAGACATCGCCGCTGACGCCGTTGGTCGCCAGCAGCTGCTTCTGGTCCGGGGTGAACGCCAGTTGCCAGACCCGTCGGCCCACCAGCAGGTAATCCAGCACTTCGAAGGTCTTGGCGTCGATCACCGCCACATGGTTGGCCGGGCCCAGGGCGACGAACGCCAGCTTGCCGTCGGCGCTGAGCTTGATGCCCACTGGTTGGACCTTGTCCGGGTGCACGCCCTTGATTTGGAACGTCAGGGTCTTGAGCACCTGGCGCGTGGCGACGTCGAGTACGGTCAACGTGCCGCCGATCTCCGCCGAGGCCCAGAGCTGCGTACCGTCGCGATTGAACTCGACGAAACGTGGCCGCTGGTCCACCAGGGTGTTGTCAGCCAGGGTCTGGGTGCTGGTGTCGATCCAGTGCAGCATGTTCGTGGTTTCACTGGTGTTGACCGCCCACTTGCCGTCAGGGCTGACGGCCATGCCCTCGGGTTCGACACCCACGCCGATCTGGCCCAGCACTTCGGAAGTCTGGGTGTCGATCACCGTGACTAGGGCATCGTCTTCGTTGGAGACATACAGCCAGCGGTCGTTGGGGTGCAGGGCGAATTGCTCCGGGTCTTTGCCGGAAGGCAGTTCCTTGATGATCTTGCGGGTGGCGACATCCATCACCTGGACCCGGTCCGAGTCGCTGGCGCAGATGTACAGCAGGCGATTGTCGTGGGACAGCAGCAGGCCCCGGGGGCGCTGGCCAACCGGTAGGGTCTCGATGACTTCCAGGCTCTGCATGTCGATCAGGCTCAGGCTGTTGTCCTTCTCGTTCGAGACCCAGGCGATGCTGGCGGCGGCGGGGCCGGCAGCCAGCAGAACAGCACCCAGGGCAAGGACTTGGCAGAGCAGGGCCGGTTTGAACAGCGGGCGGCGCATGGCGGTTTTCCTTATTGTTGTTATCGATCAGGGGTAACGGCAGCTTACTTCGGGCCGGTCATAACCCAGGCTGTCCATTTCATTGGAAGGGTGGAGAAAACCGTCCTGGGGCGAGGTGCTGACCAGTGCCCGTGGCTGGACCAACGCAATTGGTTGGCGCAACTGGCCGTTCCAGGGCCGGTAGCTGAGCTTGCGACCCTTGAAGCCGTCCAGGGGCAACTGGTCGCTGAGGGCCAGCTGGCGAATGGCGAGCGGGTCGTCCTGACGCAACTTGCTCACGGCGCTGGCGATGCTGCGCACGGCGATCCAGGCAGCAAAGTCGCGGTCGTTCATCCAGCGTCCGGCCAGGGCTTCAAAGCGTTTTTGCAGTTGCGCCGCGCCGTAGGTTTCCACGGTCTTGTGCCAACCGGTGGGCGTCAGCCCTTGGGTGCCGGCCACCGGGCGTGGGTACCAGGTCTGGTAGGGCAGGTATTCACCGAAGTCGCCGCGCTCATCGGCCACCAGCACCACGTCATACTCGGCGGTCTGGGTGAACAGCGGCATGTCGGCCTGGGCGCTGCGGCGCTGGTCGTTGTCGAACTGCCAGGCCTTTTCGGCGACGATTTTCATGCCGAAGCGTTTCATGGCCCGGCGCAATGCGTCGGCATAGGCCCGGTCCTCGGGCGTCTGGCCGACGATCAGCAAGGCCCGCTGCCATTTACGCACGACGCTGAACTGCACCAGGGCATCGGCGAGCATGGCGCGGTCGGGCAGGCTGTGTAGCACGTTGCCCAGGCAGTCGGTGGTGCGCAGGCTGTCGTCGGGGCTACCGGCGTTGAACAGCAGGCTGTCGGGCAGGGCGGCGCTGAGTTGGCGCAGGCTGGCGGCCGGTGCGTTGACCACGAACAGCCGCAGGCCCTGGTCATGTTGGGTCCGGGCGGCCTGGAGCAGCGCTTCGGGAGTGTCGACGCTGGCGCTTTCCAGGCGGTAGTCGTGCTTGAGAAAACGCCCGGTGCTGTTGCTGTCGACGATCGCCAACTCAGCGCCGCGCAACCCGGCATCGGCCGGTTCGGCAATGACGTTGGATAGCAACGGGCCCGGATCGGGACGGTAACCCAGGTAGCCGATGCGCACTTGCAGCGGCGTGGCATCGCCCGCGTGAGCAGTTGCCGCTGCCAGCAGAGAAACCAGGGCGTAACTGACGAGCCGGCGCATGACATCCTCCATTGCAGGTAGCGCCAGCATAGAAAGCCCAGGGGCATGGGGAAATATGCAGAAAGTACCGCCGGTGCAGTACCAAGGTAGTAACTCACCTTGGAGGTCGGGGTTTTAGCATGCAGGCATCGTCATTGACCAGGAGGGGGCAGACCATGCGGATTCTCAAAGCGCTGCTGTTGCCGTTTCTGCTGATCCTGAGTTTGATCGGGGTTGACCGTCCCAAAACCGGGAAACCCCCGCTCCCACAGGGGGTAGGTGTCAATTCAGGGCTGGAGCGCTAGCCATGTCAGCCCTCTGGCGCATCAACCTCTGGGTCTCCGCCTTTTTCGCCCTGGTCACCCTGGCCTGTGCAGTCCTGCTGCTGCACCAGGCCATGGCCGATGTGAAACGAGAGCTGCAATCGGCCGAATCGGTGGTGCATTACCTGCGCGAAACCGCCGAGCGCGATCCGGCCAGTCTCCAGCCGCGGTTGACCGGCAGCCTGCGGCATGTGCGGGTCCGTTGGCTGGCCCCTGGGGAGTTGTTCCCGGCGAATGAATCCGGAATGAAGGCCTGGCTCGGCCGCCGGTTACTGGATGACGGACCCGCGGCTCAGGTGGTGGATTTGCCGGACGGTCGGCGGGCCTGGATTGCCGTCGACCCTCGCGATGAAATCGACGAGATTCTCGATTCCTTGGTGCAACTGTTGTACGTCTGTGCCCTGGCGCTGTCGCTCAGCCTGTTGGTGATTCGTTGGGGGGTACGCCGGGGCATGCGCTTGCTCGATGAGCTGCTGCATGCGTTGCGTCAGGTCTCAGCCGGGAACCTGCAGGTGCGCCTGGGCACTGAGGGTGTCCCGGAGGCGCAGCATCTGGCGGGGCATTTCAATCGCATGACCGCTGCGCTGGCCGAGGCCCAGGCCGATAACGCCCGGCTTACCCAGGCCTTGCTGGCCGTGCAGGAACAGGAGCGTACCCAGCTGGCCCAGACCCTGCACGACGACTTGGGCCAATACGTGGCCGGCATTCGTGCTCGCGCCTGCCTGCTGCGGCTGTTGATGGATCAGCCGCTGGCGCTGGAGCAGACCGTCAGCCAGCTCGAAGAGCATTGCGAGCATTTGCAATCGGGTTTCCGGGCACTGGTGCATGACTTGTACCCAGTGGTGTTGCAGTACCTGCCATTGTGCGAGGCCATCAGGCTATTGGCCGGGCAATGGCAGGCCAGCCAGGGCATCACCTGTCAGGTGTGGATCGACAAAACACTGCCGTCCTTGTCCGGTCCGGACAAGACCCACTTGTATCGTTTGTTGCAGGAAGCGTTGACCAACGTTGCCCGGCATGCCGGCGCCACGCAGGTGCGGATACGCCTGCAACACCGCGCCGGGCGCCTGCGGTTGCTGGTGCGCGACAACGGTTGTGGAGCGACGCAACCATCGCGCGCCGGTGTCGGCTTGCACTCGATGTCCGAGCGGGCGCGCAGCCTGGGCGGTGAGCTGCGCATCCTCAGCCAGGCTGGCGCCGGTTGGGCGCTGGCCTTGAATATCCCCCTGGAGGCGTGATGAACATTCTGTTGGTGGACGACCATGCGGTGGTTCGGCAGGGCTATGCCAGCCTTTTGCGGGTGTTGATGCCGGACCTGCAGGTCCGCGAAGCGGCGACCGGTGAGGAGGCGTTGAGCCAGGTGCAGGAGCAGGTGCCGCATCTGGTGATCATGGACTTCGGCCTGCCCGGTATCAGTGGCTTGGAAACCACCCGCCGGCTACGCCATCGCCTGCCGCAACTGCGGGTGCTGTTTTTCAGCATGCACGATGAATTGCCCTTGGTGCGCCAGGCATTGGACGCTGGCGCCGCGGGCTACCTGACCAAGAATTCGGCACCCCAGGTGCTGGTCGACGCGGTGCGGCGAGTGCTGGCCGGGCATGTCTACATCGAGCAATCCCTGGCCACGCAACTGGCCTGCACCCGTTCGCGCCAGGATGTCGACCCGCGGCTGCAATGCATGACTCAACGGGAGTTGGAGATCTTTGTCATGCTCGCCAAGGGCACCCCCGCCCGCACCATCGCCGAACAGCTGTGCATCAGCGCCAAGACCGTGTCCAACCACCTGACGCTGCTCAAGAGCAAGTTGCAGGTCAGCTCCCATGCCGAGCTGGTGCACTTGGGGATCGATATGGGGGTGGTGCGGGTGGCGGGATAAATCCCAGGTTCATTGTGGCGAGGGAGCTTGCTCCCGCTGGGGCGCGAAGCGGCCCTGAAACCAGGCACCTCGGTAGGACGGATTGACTGAGTTGGCCGGCGGAGGGGGGCTGCTGCGCAGCCCAGCGGGAGCAAGCTCCCTCGCCACAGGGGGTTGTGGCAATCCTTACTGATCCCAGGAAGTCGGGCAACCGGTACAGCCCTCCATATTCGCATCCTGGAAATTCCCGTAGTGCTGGCGAGAACCGCTCAGGTTGGCCTGTTCCAGGTTGCTTTCGCCGAGCTTGGCTTCCTGCAGGTTGGCGTCGCGCAGGTCAGCGCCCTTGAGGTCGGCCTTGCTCAGCCAGGCCATTTCCAGGTCAGCGGCCTGCAGGTTGGCACCCTGCAGGTGCGCGCCGGACAAGCGGGCGAACTGAAGGTAGGCGGCGGTCAGGTCGGCGCGTTGGAACTGCGTGCCTTGGGCGAACAGACCCCAACCCTGGATCGCCTTGAGCGTGGCGCCGCTGAAGTCCGCCAGGCGCAGGTTGCTTTGTTGCAGGCTGGCACGGGTCAGGTTGGCGCCCTGCAGTTGGGCTTTCTCGAGGTTGGCCAGGTCCAGCCGTGCGTGCCGCAGGTCGGCGTCGCGCAGGTCGGCACCGCTGAGGTTCATTTTGCGCAGGTCCTGGTTCGCCAGTTTTGCACCGCGCAGGTTGGCGCCGGGGCATTGGCTGGATTCGGCGATGAGGCAGCCGTTGAGGGTGAGCGGGGTGTCGGTCTCGTCGGCGTTGGCAAAGGCGCCAACGAACAAAAGCAGCAATGACAAGCATCTCATGGCATGAGCTCGGGCAATTGTGGGAGCTTGCTCGCGATAGCGCCATGTCAGTCAACATGAATGCCAGCTGAACCACCGCTATCGCGAGCAGGCTCGCTCCCACAGGGGATTGTTGTATCGATTAGGATTCAGGTGGGATTGGGCTATTTCTGCGCCGTCGCCTTATCCCAGCTCGGAATCTTGAACACCCAGAACGACCCACCCTGGGCCACCGGCTTGGTCAGTTCGGCCATGTCGCCGCCCCACAACGGTACGGCACCACCGTAGCCGACGGTCACGCCGATGAATTGCTCGCCGTCCTGCTCCCACGTGATGGGTGGGGAAACGATGCCGCTGCCGGTCTGGAACTTCCAAAGCTCCTTGCCGGTTTTCGCATCAAAGGCCTTGAAGAAGCCGTCGCCGGTGCCGGTGAACACCAAGTTGCCCTTGGTCGCCAGTACGCCGGCCCACAGTGGCAGCGGTTCCTTGTGCTCCCAGACTACCTTGCCGGTGGTGGGGTTCATCGCCCGCAGGCTGCCAACGTGATCGTCGTACATGCGCTTGATGCGAAAACCCATGCCGAGGTAGGCCGAGCCCTTCTTGTAGTTCACTTCCTCGGTCCAGTATTCCTCTTTCCACTGGTTGCCGGGGACGTAGAACAAGCCGGTGTCCTGGCTGTAGGCCATGGGATTCCAGTTCTTGCCGCCGAGGAAGGGCGGCGAGACTTCCACCGGCTTGCCCTTGGTTTCACCCGGCAATGGCTTGGCCGGACGCTGGCCGGGGTTTTCCACCGGGCGGCCGGTCTTGAGGTCGATGTGGCTGGCCCAAGTGATGTTGTCGACGAACGGGAAGGCGTTCTGCAGCTTGCCGTTGTTGCGGTCCACCACGTAGAAGAAACCGTTGCGGTCGGCGTGTGCGGTGGCTTTGACCACCTTGCCGTCCTTGTCCTTGTAGTCGAACAGCACCAGCTCGTTGTTGCCGGAGAAGTCCCAGGCGTCGTTGGGCGTGTGTTGGTAGAACCACTTCACTTCGCCAGTGCTTGGGTCGACGCCCACCTGGCCGGAGGTGTAGAGGCTGTCGTAATCGTGAGGGTTGCCATCCTTGGCCGTGCGCGCCCAGGTGTTCCACGGGCCAGGGTTGCCCGCGCCGACGATGATGGTGTTGGTATCGGCGTCGAAACTGGCGCTCTGCCAAGGTGCGCCGCCGCCGTGGCTCCAGGCTTCGACCTTGCCGGTTTCAGTGGTCTTGTCGTCGGGCCAGGAAGGCGCCTTGACATCGCCCGTCGGGGTGCTGTCCTTGCCGTTGAGGCGGCCCATGTGGCCTTCGACGAACGGGCGCATCCAGACTTCTTCGCCGGTATCGGGGTCGCGGGCGAACAACTGGCCGACCACGCCGAACTCATCGCCGGAACTGCCATGGATCAGCAGGACCTTGCCACTGGTCTTGTCCTTGATCAGCACCGGCGCCCCGGTCATGGTGTAGCCGCCGGCGTGGTCGCCGAACTTCTTGTTCCACACCACTTTGCCGGTGTTCTTATCCAGGGCGACGACTCGCGCGTCCAAGGTGCCGAAGTAGATCTTGTCGCCGTAGATGGCCGCGCCACGGTTGACCACGTCGCAGCACGGGCGAATGTTGTCCGGCAGCCGGTGGTTGTAGGTCCACAGGCGCTTGCCGGTCTTGGCGTCGAGGGCGAATACCCGCGAGTACGAGCCGGTGACGTACACCACGCCGTCGCTGACGATGGCCTGTGATTCCTGGCCGCGCTGCTTCTCGTCGCCGAATGAGTAGGACCAGGCCGGGGTCAGCTTGAACACGTTCTTGTCGTTGACCTGGGCCAACGGGCTCCAGCGCTGGGCGTTGGTGCCCATGCCGTATTGCAGCACGTCCTGGGTGGTCAGGTGGTCGTTGGCGATGTCTTCCCAGGTGACGGCAGCGCGCGCCAACGGACTCGTTGACAGACTGCCGGCCAGCAGCAAGGCGACCGTCAGGGAGGAGAGGGCGGGTAGCGTTTTTATTCTCATGGTGGCAGTTCCCAGTGAAAGGTTTTGGCCTGACTAGGGTGAGTGGTGCCACGACCCGACCGATACGGAAAAAGTCCCGCCCTTGCCGGGAAGACTTCCCAAACCGCCTGTCTTTACGACCTGCGTCGGATGGCCTGCTACCAAGGAACTAGATCCCGGCCACCAAAGCAGCATTCGGCTGGGGCAGGGCGGTTCCTAAGATGACGGCACGGCTTCTTCACAGAGGTCTTGCGTGCAATCCAGAGGGCATAACAATGACAACAAAACGCAACGCCATCATCGCTACCGCACTGCTGATGGGGCTGACCGGCGCAGGCTCCGCATGGGCCCATGGCAACGTAGTGCCCCAGGCAGTGGAAACCAAGGGATTGACCCCGATCAAGGACACCAACCTGCCGCTGGACGGTGATGGTTGGGCCGCCCAGAACCCCTATCGCAGTTCCCCCGAGCGTGACAAAGCCATAGAAATCGGCGCTTCGGCCTACAACCAGAACTGCGCCGCGTGCCATGGCCTGGAGGCCAAGTCGGGCGGCATCGCCCCGGACCTGCGGATGCTGGACGCCGCCGAAGCCGGGGATGAATGGTTCGTCGAGCGCGTACGTCACGGCGCGGTGCGCGACGGCCGGGTCTACATGCCGAAAATGGCCGACTACCTGAGCCAGGAAGCCTTGTGGGCGGTGCGCACCTATCTCGACAGCGTACACGTCGAGGAGTGATCGCCATGCGCCTGTTCGCGTGGGTGATGTGCAGCCTGCTGCTGTGTGGCCAGGCGGCGCAGGCGCAGGTGCGCAGCTACGACCAGATGATCGCCTCCGGTGAGTTGAAGGTCGCGGTCTACAAGGACTTCGCGCCCTACAGTTTTGAGGATCACGGGCAACCCAGGGGCGTGGACGTGGAACTGGCCCAGGCCCTGGCCAAGGCGCTTGGCGTGCGTCTGCAATTGATGTGGGCACCACCGGGCGAGAAGCTTGATGACGATTTGCGCGATTACATCTGGCGCAGCAGCCCGCTGCACGACCGACAACTGGCCGACCTGATGATGCGTGTGCCGTACGACCACGACTACGTGCAGAAGCGCAACGACATCGGTGAGCTGGAAAATGCCCAAGTGGTGATGTTCGGACCTTATCAGCAGGAATGTTGGCAGGTGGCATATGACCGCCGCCGACTGGATTCGGTGGGCAGTGTCGCAGTGTTCCAGCAACACCCCATCGGGGTGGAAGTCGACAGTGTGCCGTCGTTTTACCTGACCTCGGTGTTCAACGGCATGCTCAGTGCCAAGACCCGCCATTACCCCAGCGTCGCCAAAGCTTTCGGGGCCATGCAGGCCGGGGAGGTGGACGCCGTCATGGCCATGCGCGGTGAGGTCGATTGGCAAGTGCACGAGGCGGCTGATCCGCAACTGGCGCTGGCGGAAAACGCCTACCCGAACATGGGCAAGCAACGCTGGGAAATCGGCATGGCGGTGCATGAAAGCAACCGTCAGTTGGCCTATGCGGTGGAAGAGGCGCTGGAAGGCTTGATCCGCGACGGCAGCGTCAAGACTCTTTATGCCCATTACGGCCTGCGTTACGAAGTGCCGGAGATGTATCAATAGGAGCGCAGGGATGAAATGGGCCATGTGGTGCCTGCTGTGGTGCGGCCTGCCGACGATTGCGCTGGCGGCGGTCGAACCGGGGAAGGACCCGGTGCCGTCGGTGATGTGGGCCTTTTATCACAAGCAATTGCTGGGGGACGCGCCGTTCGTGTTCGATGACCGGGTGCGCCTGCTGGCCCCACCCTTTGCCGAAGACGCACGCCAGGTGCCACTGGAAATCGATGCCCGGGCCTTCACTGGCGACGTCGTACGGGTGCTGGCCTGGGCCGAACTGAACCCGTTGCCGAAAATCGTCGACTTCCAACCAGGGGCGCGTGTGCTGCCCTGGTTGTCGATCCGTATTCGTATCGAACAAGCCACGCCGCTGCGTGCTGCCGTGCAGACCCGCGATGGCCTGTGGCACGTCGGCTCGACCCTGATCGACGCGGCCGGTGGCGGCTGCACCGCGCCCAGCGTGGTGCGCACCCAGCCAGGTTGGGAGGAACACTTGGGCGAGGTGCTAGGCGCCCGCTATCCCCGGGGCGATTCGAGCCGCCTGCGCTTGCAGGTCGCTCATCCGATGGATAACGGCCTGGTGAGCGGCATCCCGGAGTTTTTCCTCAACCAGGCGCAACTGCTGGACGCCGACGGCCAGGTGCTGGCGCGCCTGGAGCTGTTCCCGGCGGTCAGTGAAAACCCCAACCTGGGCTTCGACATCCGAGGCCCGGGCCAGACCCGCCTGCTGCTGCGCGACAACAGCGGCAATACGTTCGAGGCGGCGATCCCCTGACCACAAGGAGCGCGCCATGCGCTGGTTGTTGCTGATGTTCCTGAGCCTGTGCTGGCCGACGTGGGCCGGGACGGACTACGCGCTCAAGCCCCGGCAGATCGCCGAAGGCACCTGGCTGCTGGAAGGCAGCACCGAGAATTTTGCCAAGGCCAACGGCGGCAACATCGTCAACACCGCGTTCATCGTCACCGATGCCGGCGTGGTGGTGATCGACACCGGGCCGTCGAAGCGCTACGGCGAAGCCCTGCGCCAGGTCATTGCGGCAACGACGGATAAGCCGGTGATCCAGGTCCTGCTGACCCATCATCATCCCGATCACGTACTGGGCAACCAGGCCTTCAGCGACGTCCCCATCGGCGCCTTGGCCGGGACCACGGACCTGCTGCGCCAGCAGGGCGACGCCATGGCGGAGAACATGTACCGGCTGGTGGGCGACTGGATGCGCGGCACCGAGGTGGTGCTGCCCACCCAAGCGTTGACGCCCGGTGTGCTCAAGGTGGGCAATCACGCGTTGCGGCTGCTGCAACTGGCCGGGCACACCGGGGCCGACCTGGCGATCCTCGACGAAACCACGGGCGTGCTGTTCGCCGGCGACCTGGTGTTCTACGAACGCGCCCTGACCACCCCCAACAGCCCGGGGCTGGAGGTCTGGCTCCAGGACCTCGACACCCTGCAGGCCTTGCCCTGGAAACAGATCGTGCCCGGCCACGGCCCAGTGGCGACCGGCGCCCAACCCTTTGCGCAGATGCGCGATTACCTGGGCTGGCTCGACCAACTGATGCGCGACGGCGCGGCTCGCGGCGACGACATGACCGAGATGATCCGCAGCCCCATCCCCGAACGCTTCGCCGGGATCAGCCTGAGTCGTTATGAGCTGATTCGCAGTGTCAGCCATCTCTATCCGCGCTATGAGCGGGCGGGGATGAAGCGGGTGGACGCCCAATGACCGTTGGCTGAGCAAATCCTCTGTGGCGAGGGGATTTATCCCCGCTGGGGCGCGAAGCGGCCCTCTATCTTCTGCCGACTATCGGGGTGACTGGACGGGCTCATGGGGCTGCTGCGCAGCCCAGCGGGGATAAATCCCCTCGCCACAAAGGGAGGTGCTCGCCTAACTGAGGCCACATTGCCGAACTGTGTTTAGCAGAGTTTTTTAAAAATCAGCAGGTTGTGATTTTTTTCATGAAGGCTTGCTCCCGCAGGGCTGCGCAGCTGCCTGAAGCATCCAAAAGCGCGGTGTTCCAATTCGCTAACCTAACAGTTCTGTTAGTAGTCGCCTGATGCAGTACCCACTACCCTTCAGTTGCACGTCAAAACTTACTAGGTGTCATCCTATGCCTACCCAACACGAATCGTTGCTCTGTCGATACCATTACGACCCGCTCGACCGTTTGATCGGCTGTACGTTGCTGAATGGGCCTGAATCTCAGCGTTTCTACTGCAGAAAGCGCCTGGTCACAGAGATTCGAGGCACGATAAAAAATTCAATATTCCAATACAACGACCAGCTACTCGCGCAACAGTGTCATGGCGTTAAGTTTGACACTGCGCTGCTGATAACCGATTGCCAGCGGTCGGTGTTGCACACGCTCAGTGAAAACAGCCAGCGACAACCCATCGCCTATTCACCTTACGGCCATCGCCCCACTGAACGCGGTGTAGCCAGTTTGCTGGGGTTCAACGGCGAACGAGCGGATCCGGTGACCGGGCATTATTTATTGGGTAATGGGCGTCGGGCGTTCAGCCCGGTGTTGATGCGATTTAACAGTCCAGACAGTTTTAGTCCGTTTGGGGAAGGTGGACTAAATGGATATGCATACTGCTTGGGTGACCCGATTAATAGATGCGATCCTACAGGGAACAACCCACTGGAATGGTTAGGCCTGAAAACAACGCACGTGGGTGAAGGTCTTTGGACAAAGAAAGGGGTCACCAGCTTTAAAGGAAAACGTGCGTTAAAAAGAATTAACGCTTTAGATGAAGAGATTGAGGCGATTAAACGTGATGCTCAGAGGCAGCTCTTCCAAGCAGATAACAAGGTATTGAACCCGGGGGGCGGCCCCCAAAAAAACACCACGCCACAAACCGGAATCCGACTTGATAACCTTGCTTATAAGGCGGCGCGCCCTGAAAGCCATCCGTTTTCTTCACTGGCAGGCAAAATCCTAGAACCTCATTTAGAGCCGATGCAGCGCCAAGCGGCCATCGAACAAACTAAGCATCGTGGTATCTTCGAACATTTGGAGAAGAAGGTGTTACCGGATAGAAACGAGTATCTTGCAGACGCCCTAGAAGACAACAGTCTCAAGTTCGACGAGGAAATAGTTGATGCATATAAACTTAGGCTGCGATTGTATGCACTGAAAGCGAGGTCTGAGTCTGGTTTGGTTGCAGAGCAAAACCGAATTCGCGATAAATACTTGACTTATTTTCCTTGAGGGCATCGCCCCGGAAATAGTTGAATCCGTATCGCGCTAGACTGCAATCAGCCACATTTCAAGAGGTTGCTACATTGGTGAAGGAACGTAACCGAGCTCACGCATAAAGTACTTGCGCGTGGATAGAAAGACCTTAAGCAGACTGCATTGGACAGATGCCCAAGAAGTTGTGGTTTTTTACCGACGAGACCGCCGCACAAACGTCAGGGTGCTCAAATAAGAGGGAGCAGTTGCTCATTCCCTCTCCACGGGGGCGTTGCGTTGGCCGACCAAGCCGCCTTTGACATGTACCAAGGAACTAGAAAACTCAACACTGCGGGCAATTGTTGCCAGCGGCCCTGGGGCCAAGAATCTGCGACAGACCGGGAAAATTTCCCGGGTATAACAATAACCGCAGAGGTAGCCGTCATGAGTCAACCCGCACGTCGCCAACCGTTCGCCGTGAGCCTGCTGCTCAGTGCCATGCTGCTGTCCGGTTCGGTCCTTGCAGCCGTGACCGATCAGGAAATTCTCCAGGACCCGAAGAACCCCGAGCAGATCGTGACCAACGGCCTGGGCGTCCAGGGCCAGCGCTATAGCCCGCTCGACACCCTCAACACCGACAACGTCAAGGACCTGCGGCCGGTCTGGGCGTTTTCCTTCGGTGGCGAAAAGCAGCGCGGCCAGCAAGCCCAGCCGATGATCAAGGACGGGGTGATGTACCTCACCGGTTCTTATTCACGGGTGTTCGCGGTGGATGCGCGCACCGGCAAGAAACTGTGGCAATACGATGCGCGCCTGCCCGATGACATCCGCCCTTGCTGCGACGTGATCAACCGTGGCGTGGCGCTGTACGGCGACCTGGTGTTCTTCGGCACCCTCGACGCCAAGTTGGTGGCCTTGAACAAGGACACCGGCAAGGTGGTGTGGAGCAAGAAGGTTGCCGACCACAAGGAAGGCTACTCCATCAGCGCCGCGCCGTTGATCGTCAACGGCAAGCTGATCACCGGCGTGGCCGGTGGCGAGTTCGGTGTGGTGGGCCAGATCAGTGCCTATGACCCGAAGAACGGCGAATTGCTGTGGACCCGCCCCACCGTGGAAGGCCACATGGGCTACGTCTACAAGGACGGCAAAGCCATCGAGAATGGCATTTCCGGCGGCGAGGCGGGCAAGACCTGGCCGGGCGATCTCTGGAAAACCGGCGGTGCCGCACCTTGGCTGGGCGGCTACTACGACCCGGAAACCAACCTGCTGCTGTTTGGCACCGGTAACCCGGCGCCGTGGAACTCCCACCTGCGTCCTGGCGACAACCTCTATTCGTCGTCGCGCCTGGCCCTGAATCCGGACGATGGCACCATCAAATGGCACTTCCAGAGCACGCCTCACGACGGCTGGGATTATGACGGCGTCAACGAGCTGATCTCGTTCAACTACAAGGAAGGTGGCAAGGACATCAAGGCGGCAGCGACCGCCGACCGTAACGGCTTCTTCTACGTGCTCGACCGCACCAACGGCAAGTTCATCCGCGGCTTCCCGTTTGTCGACAAGATCACCTGGGCCACTGGCCTGGACAAGGATGGACGGCCGATCTACAACGAGGCCAGCCGTCCGGGTGCGCCGGGCAGCGAAGCCAAGGGCAGTTCGGTGTTCGTCGCACCGGCCTTCCTCGGCGCGAAAAACTGGATGCCGATGGCCTACAACCAGGACACCGGGTTGTTCTACGTGCCGTCCAACGAATGGGGCATGGACATCTGGAACGAAGGCATCGCCTACAAGAAAGGCGCGGCGTTCCTCGGCGCCGGTTTCACCATCAAGCCGCTGAACGAGGATTACATCGGCGTGTTGCGGGCCATCGACCCCAAGACTGGCAAGGAAGTCTGGCGCCACAAGAACTTCGCGCCGCTGTGGGGCGGGGTTTTGACCACCAAGGGCAACCTGGTGTTCACCGGCACGCCTGAAGGGTTCCTGCAGGCGTTCAATGCCAAGACCGGGGAAAAGGTCTGGGAATTCCAGACCGGCTCCGGCGTGCTCGGTTCGCCCATCACCTGGGAAATGGACGGCGAGCAATACGTCTCCGTGGTCTCCGGCTGGGGCGGCGCGGTGCCGCTGTGGGGGGGCGAGGTGGCCAAGCGCGTGAAGGACTTCAACCAGGGCGGGATGCTCTGGACCTTCAAGTTGCCGAAAGCGTTGGTGGCCAAACGCTGATATCCGCACTGAACCGTGGCGAGGGAGCTTGCTCCCGCTCGGCTACGAAGCAGTCGCCAACCCGGCGGGCCAGTTTTCGGCCATGAACCGAGGTAAGGGGAGCGCTTCGCACTCCAGCGGGAGCAAGCTCCCTCGCCACAAAGGTATCTGCGATGGGTTCACGTTCGCGGATGCCTTGCTCTGAATCTACGACCAAATAACGAGAGTCCCCCTGCCAACGACGCATTCGTCCGCCGCGCGGGGCTCTCTACCATCGGTCTATCGCCTGTCCCGCGACAGGCATCGACCAGGCAGAGGCCCATCATGATCTACGCACAACCCGGAACTCCAGGCGCCGTCGTTTCCTTCAAGCCGCGCTATGGCAACTTCATCGGCGGCGAATTTGTCGCGCCGGTCAACGGCGAATACTTCACGAACACGTCTCCGGTCAATGGCGAAGTCATTGCCGAATTCCCGCGTTCCAGCGCCGCCGACATCGACAAGGCCCTGGATGCCGCCCATGCCGCGGCCGATGCCTGGGGCAAGACCTCGGTGCAGGACCGTTCCCTGGTGCTGTTGAAAATCGCCGATCGTATCGAGCAGAACCTGGAAATCCTCGCTGTCAGCGAGACCTGGGACAACGGCAAGGCCGTACGCGAAACCCTCAATGCCGACGTGCCGCTGGCGGCCGACCATTTCCGTTATTTCGCCGGCTGCATCCGCGCCCAAGAGGGTGGGGCGGCCGAGATCAACGAACTGACCACGGCCTATCATTTCCACGAGCCGCTGGGCGTGGTCGGGCAGATCATCCCGTGGAACTTCCCGCTGCTGATGGCCGCCTGGAAACTCGCCCCGGCCCTGGCTGCCGGTAACTGCATCGTGCTCAAGCCGGCTGAACAGACGCCGCTATCGATCATGGTCTTCATCGAGCTGGTCGCCGACCTGCTGCCGCCCGGCGTGCTGAACATCGTCCATGGTTTCGGTCGCGAGGCCGGCGAAGCCCTGGCCACCAGCAAGCGCATCGCCAAGATCGCCTTCACCGGTTCCACCCCGATCGGCTCGCACATCATGAAATGCGCCGCCGAGAACATCATCCCGTCCACCGTGGAACTGGGCGGCAAGTCACCGAACATCTTCTTCGAAGACATCATGCAGGCCGAGCCGGCCTTCATCGAGAAAGCCGCCGAAGGCCTGGTGCTGGCGTTCTTCAACCAGGGCGAAGTCTGCACCTGCCCATCCCGGGCCCTGGTGCAAGAGTCGATCTACGCGCCGTTCATGGCCGAGGTGATGAAAAAGATCGCCAAGATCAAGCGTGGCAACCCGCTGGACACCGAGACCATGGTTGGCGCCCAGGCGTCCGAGCAGCAATTCGACAAGATCCTGTCGTACCTTGAAATTGCCCAGCAAGAGGGCGCCGAGCTGCTTACTGGCGGTGCTGCCGAGCGACTCGAGGGGGATTTGTCGAGCGGCTATTACATCCAGCCGACCCTGCTCAAGGGCCACAACAAAATGCGTGTGTTCCAGGAAGAGATCTTCGGCCCGGTAGTGGGCGTGACCACCTTCAAGGACGAAGCCGAAGCCCTGGCGATCGCCAACGACACCGAGTTCGGCCTCGGTGCCGGTCTCTGGACCCGCGACATCAACCGCGCCTACCGCATGGGCCGGGCGATCAAGGCCGGTCGCGTGTGGACCAACTGCTACCACCTGTACCCGGCGCACGCCGCGTTCGGTGGCTACAAGAAGTCCGGTGTCGGCCGTGAAACCCACAAGATGATGCTCGATCACTATCAGCAGACCAAGAACCTGCTGGTGAGCTACGACATCAATCCGTTGGGGTTCTTCTAATCCCCGACATCGAGTGAGTGAACACTGTGGCGAGGGAGCTTGCTCCCGCTGGGCCGCGCAGCGGCCCCAAAAGTAATCATCAAGCACTCAAATGCAGTGCCTTGAAGAAGGGGCGCTTCGCGCCCCAGCGGGAGCAAGCTCCCTCGCCACAGGTGCCCGCTCTGCAGTAGTACCAACGCACTCCCTCCACCGCTTCGAAAGTAGCATTCGAGCCTTGGGCGGGGTATGCATTAATGACTTGCCGGAATCGCCCGGTACAAGAAGAGGAAAGACCCATGTGGACTAAACCCGCGTTTACCGACCTGCGTATTGGCTTTGAAGTGACGATGTACTTCGCCAACCGATGAGTGCCAGCCCGGCCTGACGCGTTCAGGCCGGGCTACCCATTGGTCTGATTGCAATCGCGGTGGGATGCTTTAGGCTCAAGGTATCCCAAGACAATAACAACAGGCTTACCGATGAGCCACGTACCTGAAAAGATGAGCCTCAGCCCGCTGCGCAAGTTCGTTTCCCCTGAAATCATGTTCGGTGCCGGTTGTCGGCACAATGTCGGCAATTACGCCAAGACGTTCGGTGCACGCAAGGTGCTGATCGTCACCGATCCCGGGGTCATCGCCGCCGGTTGGGTGGCCGACGTCGAAGCCAGTCTCCAGGCCCAAGGCATCGACTACTGCGTCTACAGCGCGGTCTCGCCCAATCCGCGGGTCGAGGAAGTGATGCTCGGTGCCGACCTTTACCGGGAAAACCATTGCGATGTCATCGTCGCGGTGGGCGGTGGCAGCCCGATGGATTGCGGCAAAGGCATCGGCATTGTCGTTGCCCACGGTCGCAATATCCTCGAGTTCGAAGGCGTCGATACCCTGCACGTGCCCAGCCCACCACTGATCCTGATCCCCACCACGGCGGGGACGTCGGCGGACGTGTCGCAGTTCGTGATCATCTCCAACCAGCAAGAACGGATGAAATTCTCCATTGTCAGCAAGGCGGCGGTGCCGGACGTGTCGCTGATCGACCCGGAAACCACCCTGAGCATGGACCCGTTCCTGTCCGCCTGTACCGGCATCGACGCCCTGGTGCATGCCATCGAGGCGTTCGTGTCCACCGGTCACGGGCCGTTGACCGACCCCCATGCCCTGGAAGCCATGCGCCTGATCAATGGCAACCTGGTGCAGATGATCGCCAACCCGGCGGACATCGCCCTGCGGGAAAAAATCATGCTGGGCAGCATGCAGGCCGGGCTGGCGTTTTCCAACGCGATCCTCGGCGCGGTTCATGCGATGTCCCACAGCCTGGGCGGCTTCCTCGATTTGCCCCATGGTTTGTGCAACGCGGTATTGGTTGAGCACGTGGTGGCGTTCAACTACAACTCGGCGCCGGAGCGTTTCAAGGTGATTGCCGAGACGCTGGGCATCGACTGCCGGGGGCTCAACCACCGGCAGATCCGCACTCGGCTGGTGGAACACCTGATTGCCCTCAAGCACACCATCGGCTTCCACGAGACGCTGGGCCTGCATGGCGTGAGCACCTCGGACATTCCGTTCCTGTCGCAGCATGCGATGCACGACCCGTGCATCCTCACCAACCCTCGGGAGTCGAGCCAGCGGGATGTCGAGGTCGTCTATGGCGAAGCCCTCTGACGAGCAGCAAAAAGCCCTGGCGGGGCTGTTGGGGCTGGGCAATCACTCAACGCGCAAGAGTCACTACCCGGAACTGGCGGCGCGCCTCGATGAACTGGAGCAGGCCCGGCAACATCTGCAGCAGCTCAATGATCAACTGGAACAGCGGGTGGCCGAGCGCACCGACGCGTTGCTGGAGGCCAACCACAACTTGCAGCAGCAGATTGTCCAGCGCGAACTGATCGAGCAACAGTTGCGCGATGCCCGAGACGCCGCCCAGGCCGCCAACCGCAGCAAGGACAAATACCTGGCTGCCGCCAGCCATGACCTGTTGCAGCCACTCAACGCGGCCCGCCTGCTGATCGCCACGTTGCGTGAGCGCCAGTTGCCTACCGCCGAACATGTACTGGTGGAACGGACTCATCAGGCGCTCGAAGGGGCCGAAGACCTGCTCACCGACCTGCTGGACATTTCCCGGCTGGACCAGGCCGCCGTCAAGCCCGACCTGGCGCCGTATCGGCTGGATGAGTTGTTGGGGCCGCTGGTTTCCGAATTTCAATCGGTGGCCGGCGCCGCGGGGTTGGAATTGCGGGTGCGGTTTGGCGATGAAGCCGTGCTGACCGACCTGCGATTGATCAGCCGTATCCTGCGCAACCTGCTGAGCAATGCCTGCCGCTACACCACTCAGGGCGGTATTCTCCTGGCGGCCCGGCGCCGGGGAGGGCGCTTGAGCATCGAGGTCTGGGACACGGGGCGGGGCATCGCTGCCGATTGCCTGGAGTCGATTTTCCTCGAATTCAACCAACTCGATGTCGGCCGGGCGGCGGATCGCAAAGGCGTGGGCCTGGGGTTGGCGATTGTCGAACGTATCGCCCACATCCTCGGTTACCGGGTCAAGGTGCGTTCTCGGCCGGGACGGGGCTCGGTGTTCAGTATCGAGGTGCCGCTGTCCAGCGAAAAACCCCTGCCAGTGTCCCAGGTTCCGGTACAGGCGGTCGCGGGCAACCCGCTACCGGGGCGGCGTTTGTTGGTGATCGACAATGAGTTGAGCATCTTGCAAAGCATGGCGGCGTTGTTGGGGCAGTGGGGCTGCGAAGTCTTGACCGCCACCGACGAAGCGGGCGCCCTGGATGTGCTGCAAGGCCGTGCGCCGGAGCTGATCCTGGCGGATTTCCACTTGGATCACGGGGTCGTGGGCTGTGAAGTGGTCAAGCACCTGCGCGAGCATTTCCACCAGGCGATCCCTGCGGTGATCATCACCGCCGACCGCAGCGACCAGTGCCGCCGCGCCTTGCGCAAACTGGGCGCGCCGCTGCTCAACAAACCGCTCAAGCCTGGCAAGTTGCGGGCGGTGTTGAGTCAGATGCTCGGGTAGGGGACCCGAGGCAGGCCTCACCTGGTGAGGTCCCCGAAACCGTCTCCACCACAATCCCCAGTGGCAGCGAGCCTGCGCGCGATAACAATTCAGTGTTATGTTATCCGTTTCCGTTTGGCAGGAATTCTCATTCCCTGCCTTGCACGGACCAACGACCTCCATCCGAGTAAAGCCATGAGCCTACCTTCAAGCATGACGAGCCCGTCCGGCGTCATCGCGCCTTTATTTGCAATCAGCGCCACCAAAACCCATGTGCGCATGCTCGCCATCGATGCCTTGCGAGGTTTCGTCATGCTGCTGATGCTGGTGGATCATGTTCGCGAGACATTCCTGCTGCACCGTCAGGTCACCGACCCCATCGATGCGCTGAGCGTGACCCCGGACCTGTATTTCACCCGCCTGCTCAGTACGCTCTGTGCCCCGGTCTTCATCTTCCTCACCGGTTTGTCGGCCTGGCTCTACAGCCAGAAACACACCGCCGGCCAGACCTCGTTGTTCCTGCTCAAGCGTGGCCTGTTCCTGGTTTTCCTGGAACTGACTTTCGTGTGTTTCGCCTGGAACGCCGAGTTCCCGCCCAAGACACTGTGGTTGCAAGTGATCTGGTGCATTGGCATTTGCATGATTGTCCTGGCTGCGTTGTTGCACCTCAAGCGCAGTTGGCTGATCCTCCTCGGCGTTGCCATCGTTGCTGGACACAATCTGTTGGACGGTGTGGTGCCAGGGCCTGACTCGCCGTTTTTCGTGCCGTGGTCGATTCTTCATCAACGGGCATTCATCGATATCACCGAGTTCACCCGGGCCCGTACCACGTATCCGGTGCTGCCGTGGATCGGCGTGATCCTGCTGGGCTGGGTCATCGGGCCGTGGTTTGGCAAGGATGTTGAACCCGCCGTGCGCCTGCGACGGTTGTTCAAGATGGGGCTGGGTCTGCTGCTGGCTTTTGTGCTTATCCGTTACCTGAACGTGTACGGCGACAAACCCTGGCTCCAGACCGGCGACGCGCTACGCACCTTCATGAGCTTCATGAGCGCGACGAAGTATCCGCCGTCGCTGATGTTCCTGATGCCGACCCTGGGAATAGGGCTGATGTTGCTGGCACTCTTTGAAAAAGCCCAGGATCGGGGAGCCATCGCGCTGTTGGCGATCTATGGCGGCGCACCGATGTTTTTCTACCTGCTGCACCTTTACGTGCTCAAGGCCCTGTACCTGACCGCCGTTGCCATCTGGGGCACCAACCAGGGTACCTATTTCGGATTCGATGATTTACCCATGGTGTGGTTGTGGAGTGTGTTGCTGGGTGTCGTGCTGTTTTTTCCGACACGTTGGTTTGCCGGGCTCAAGCAACGGCGGCGTGATATCGCGATCCTCAAGTATCTCTGACCCGCGGGGGCTCTGGTCGCGCGAACGGTGGCGATCAGGGCCATTAAAATGCCGTCATTTGGTCGGCGTTTTTGTCAGGAATGTAAAAAGACGTTTCGGTCTGTTTATTTCCTTATGTAAACTCCCCCCGCTGCGACAATCGGACACGGCCGCGCCATGCCCGATGAACACCGTTCGCAGCGTCCCTCACCCCAGCTGAAGCCAAGACCTACAAGAAGTCAGCGCCGGAGAGATATAAACGAGAGGCCGACGTATTGCTCGGCCCTGTAGGTCCATCCTCCGGTCCTTCTCGATAGCCGCCCTGCTGGCGTTGCCGGCCATGGACGTGGGCTATCCGTGATCAGGACAGGTGGACGGAATGGCGTTCATCCTAGGGATACACACATGTTGAAGAAAACACACACGGCGCTACTGGGCCTGGCGATGGCGATGGGTCTTGCGACCACGCATGCCGCCGAGCCAAAAAAAGTGGATGTCTTGCTCATTGGTGGGGGCATCATGAGCTCGACACTCGGCGTCTGGCTCAATGAGCTGGAGCCGGGCTGGACCATGGAAATGGTCGAGCGCCTGGACGGTGTTGCCGAAGAGAGCTCCAACGGCTGGAACAATGCCGGTACCGGTCACTCTGCGCTGGCCGAGCTGAACTACACGCCGGAAGACAAGAACGGCAAGGTCGATATCTCCAAGGCCATCGAAATCAACGAAGCCTTCCAGATCTCCCGTCAGTTCTGGTCCTGGCAGGTCAAGAACGGCGTGTTGAAGAACCCGCGTTCGTTCATTAACTCCACGCCGCACATGAGCTTTTTGTGGGGCGACGAGAACATCGCGTTCCTGAAGAAGCGCTACGAAGCCCTCCAGGCCAGCCCGTTGTTCGCCGGCATGCAGTATTCCGAAGATCGCGAGCAGATCAGCAAGTGGGTGCCGCTGATGATGCAAGGGCGTGACCCGAGCCAGAAAGTCGCGGCCACTTGGAGTCCACTGGGCACTGACGTGAACTTCGGCGAAATCACGCGTCAATTCGCGGCTTACCTGCAAACCAAGCCGAACTTCTCCCTCAAGCTGTCCAGCGAAGTGGAAGAGATCACCCGCAACGAAGACGGCACCTGGCGCGTTTCGTACAAGAACCTGAAAGACGGTACCGAAACCGAGACCGACGCCAAGTTCGTGTTCATCGGCGCCGGCGGTGGTGCCTTGCACCTGCTGCAGAAGTCCGACATCCCGGAAGCGCGTGAATACGCGGGTTTCCCGGTGGGTGGTTCGTTCCTGGTCACCGAAAACCCGACGGTTGCCCAACTGCACCTGGCCAAGGCCTACGGCAAGGCTTCGGTGGGCGCACCGCCGATGTCGGTTCCGCACCTGGATACCCGTGTGCTCGATGGCAAGCGCGTGATTCTGTTTGGCCCGTTCGCAACCTTCTCCACCAAGTTCCTGAAGAACGGTTCGTACTTCGACCTGCTGACCAGCACCACCACCCACAACGTGTGGCCGATGACCAAGGTCGGTATCGAACAGTACCCACTGGTCGAGTACCTGGCCGGTCAACTGATGCTGTCGGATGAAGATCGCTTCAACGCCCTGAAAGAGTACTTCCCGGAGGCCAAGCAGGAAGACTGGCGCCTGTGGCAGGCCGGTCAGCGCGTGCAGATCATCAAGCGTGACGAAGAGAAGGGCGGCGTACTGAAACTCGGTACCGAAGTGGTTGCGTCCCAGGACGGCAGCATCGCCGGCCTGCTGGGTGCCTCGCCAGGCGCCTCGACCGCCGCACCGATCATGCTGACCGTGCTTGAGAAGGTCTTCAAGGACAAGGTCGCCAGCCCGGCCTGGCAGGAAAAACTGCACCAGATCGTGCCAAGCTACGGCACCAAGCTCAACGATAACCCTGAGCGTGTCGCCCAGGAATGGGCCTACACCAGCGAGGTCCTGCAACTGGATCCTCCGCCGGCGATCGGCAAGCCAGGCGCCACCGCGGCACCGGCCAAGCCGGCCGCTGCCCGTGAAGCCAACCCAGCGGCTGACATGGCGCTGTAAACCGGACGCCGTCTGGTGAGGTACAAAAACGCCGCTCATTGAGCGGCGTTTTTTTTGGGCTCGGTTAACCCTGTGGGAGCGAGCCTGCTCGCGATGGCGCACGCTCAGTCAGCATCAATGCTTGATCTGCTCAACATGCGAAGGATCATCTGCACTTGCCCGCATTCACCGCTTGTTCAAACCTGTACCGCTCCAGTCGCCACCGCGAAGGCGAGCATCACCAGGCTGACGCCCCAGGCCCAGAAGAACGTATAGGCCATGTGCTTGCGCAGCTCTACGCCGGACAACGCCAGCGCCAGGTACACGCTGGGCACCACCGGGCTGATGGAGAATCCGGTGTTCTCGCCGATCAACATGGCCCGGGCCACGGCCTCGAGGGGGACACCCGCGGCAGCGGCCACGTCCCTGATCACTGGCAGCAAGGCGAAATAGTAGGCATCCGGTGAGAAGATCATCCCCAGAGGGACGCCGAAGAAACCGACGATCACATGCAGATATTGGGCGGAACCGGCTGGCATGGTATCGATCAGTGCCAATGCCATGCCGTCGGACATCTTTGCGCCGGAAAGCACGCCCAGCAGAACGGCGGCGGCCATCATCACCAGGACCATTTGCAGCGCATCGGCCGCATGGGCCTTGAGGCGTTCGGCCTGGGCGTCCAGGGACGGGAAATTCAAGGGCAGGGCGATGCCCAATCCCACCATGAAACAGGCATACAAGGGAAAAATGCCGGTGAACAGGCACGCCAGGATCCCACCGGTCAGCGCCACGTTCAGCCAGTAACGCAGTCCTCGCGGGGAGAGGGCGAGTTCACGGTCTTGGGGTTGCAGGCTGTCCATGTCACAGGTTGCAGCCGCGCCCAGCGACATCGGTTGGCGACGTTGGGCGCGCAAGCCCAACACTGTCGCGACAACGAGCATGCACGCCAGGCCCACCATCTGCACTGGCAGCAAGCCTAGCCACAGTTGGGTGGCATCCAGCCCCGACACTGCGGCGGCGCGTGCAGTCGTTCCACCCCAAGGGACCATATTGATCACGCCGGCCGTGGTGCCCACCAGGCACAACAGCATCGCCGGGCTCATGTTCAGGCGTTTATACAAGGGCAGAAGGGCCGGGATGGTCAGTAAGAATGTGGCGGCGCCGACGCCGTCGAGATGGACCACTGACGTCACCAATACCGTCACCAGTGCCACGGCCAGCGGCTTGCCGCCCGTGCTGCGGATCAGCAGGTTGACCAAGGGATCGAACAATCCCCGGTCGCGCATGATGCCGAAGAACAGGATGGCAAACAGAAACAGTGCTGCGGTCGGGGCCACCGTGATCAGGCCGGTCTTGATGAATTCGCCGATCTGCCCGAGATTGAAGCCGGCCAGCAGGCAAACGATCACGGGAAGGGTGGTGAACGCCACCACCGGGCTGATCCTGCGTAGCAATATCAACCCGATAATGGCGAGCATCATCAGGAAACCCAGGGTTGTAATCATGTTGCAGCCTCTCTTTTTTATTGTTGTCGAAGGTTCGCGGGCGAAGTCGATCAGCCTTGCGGTCCGGGCAGGCGCAAGGCCAGAAGCAGGTAACTCAGGCTCTTGCCGTGACGATCAAGACCGCAACTGCGGTTCACCCCGCCCTCCAGGGCGTCCTCGAGCACGAAATTCAGCGCATTCAGGTTTGGCAGTTCATAGCGATGCACCTTGGAGGGCTGTCGCGTCGCGAATTGCTCGGCCACTCGGGCGCAGGTCAATTCCCGTAGCAGCCATGGATAGTGGGCCGGATCGTGGGGGAACAGGGCGATGCTGAGAATGTTGCCCTTGTCGCCAGCACGGGCATGGGCATAGTCGGCGAGGGTGACTAGGTTCATCAGTACCACTCCAGGGTTGTATGGATTTGATCTCGCGGTAGCAGGAAACTGCGGGTGGTAACGGTCTCGGAGAGGTGTCGCCGGACGCCACCGCCGCCCGCCGGCCCGTTGGTGTAGAGCGACTCGACCTCTGCCAGCAGGGCCTCCACCAGCCGTCGGTCGGTGTGAGTCAGGCCGATCCGCACGCGCACATCCTCCAGGGCGGGCGCCTGGGCCAGTTGCTGTTGCAGGTATCGACCGCCCTGGTCGTTGAAGAGGCTGGCGACCCCGGACAGGTCGATCCAGGGCTGGACCCCGGGTGCCAACTGGTCGAAGCGCTGCAGCAGGATTTCCCGCGCCAGGGCGGCACGCGCCACGGCGCCGGGGCCTGCGTAGGATATTTCCGCCTCGCCGAACCAGAGGCCTCGCACACCCGCCAGGCCCTTGAGTGTGTCGGGACGCGGATGACCCAGCAGGCCACTGATTTCAACACGGTCATCGCCCAAGTCCTGTACACGGGCCTGGCCCAGGTCCAGCACCACGTCCGGGGTCAGATAGCGTCGAGGGTCGTGTACTTCGTAAAGGAGCTGCTCCTTGACCGTCTGTTCGCTGACCCGTCCGCCGCTGTTGCGGGTTTTACCGATGATCAGGCGGCCATCCTGATGGACTTCAGCAATGGGGCAGCCGAGATTGGCCGGGTCCGGAACGTCTTTCATTCCAGGATGGGCAAAATAGCCACCCGTGACTTGGGTGCAACACTCCAGCAGATGACCAGCGGTGGTGGCGATCGCCATTTTCTGCCAATCGTCCGCCGACCACCCCAACCCATGGCGGATCGCGCCTACGGCCAACGACGGATCCGCGACCCGGCCACACAGCACGATGCCAGCGCCCTGGGCCAACGCCTGGGCGATACCGTCGGCCCCGGTGTAGACGTTCACCGCCACGGGCTGTTCCAAGGGCTCCGAGGACAGCCATCGTTCGTAACGGGGCGGTGTTTCTTCCAACAGATCATCACCCAGCACGCAGGCGATTTTCAGTGCAGGAAAGCGGCCCGCCAGCGTCTGGCGCAGCCGTTGCGCGGCCGCCCTGGGATTGGCGGCGCCGCCGTTGGTGATTATTGGGATGCCAGCCTCGATGCAGACGTCGAGCATGGGTTCGAGGAAATCGAACAGGCGCACGGAATATCCCGCTTGGGGATCCAGGCGCTTGCGTAGTTGCGCCTCGGCCAGGGTCCGTTCAGCCAGCAGTTCCAGCATGATGTAGCGCTGGCCGCCGCGTTGTGCCAGGTCCTGGGCCAGACGCAGGGCGGCGTCGGGTCGATCATTGGCGAAACCGGCGCCGCAGCCGACGAGAATTGTTTTTGTCATGTCGTTTTCCACTGAGGGGTGGCCCCATAGTGGAGAGACTGGATTGTTCTGTGAATTTTAAAGGTAGAATCAATTGATTCATTAATTTTATAAGTTGGCCATGAACGTTACTTTTCGACAGCTTCGTGCCTTTATCCTCATCGCCGAGACGTCGAGCTTTACCCGCACGGCAGAACAATTGCACCTGTCCCAGCCGGCGCTGAGCTATAGCGTCCGCAAACTGGAAGAGAGCATGGGGCTGCAGTTGCTCGCGCGTAATACCCGCAGCGTCGAGCTGACCCCGGCCGGTGAGCATTTTCTACCCCAGGCGCGGCGCATGCTCCGGGACATGAACGACGCCGTGCGCGATGCTCGCGACACCCTGAGCCTGAGCCGTGGCACGCTCCGGCTGGCCGCCTTGCCCACCGCTGCGGCGTCATTCCTGCCGATCGCCATCGCTTCTTTCCAGCACGAGAACCCTGGCGTGACGGTGAGCTTGTTGGACGGCCGCGCCGGGGAAATCATGGGCTGGGTGCAGCGAGGGGAGGTGGACGCCGGCATCAGTTCGTTGCCTGACGATCTGTCCGGACTGAGCTTTGTGCGCCTGTTGGATGACAATCTGGTGTTGCTGAGCCACAAAGACCCGCAGCGTGACGGCCAGGGCGACTGGAAGCGGCAACCCTATATTGCCCTCACGCCTGACACCAGCATCCGGCCCCTGGCTGACGCTGCGTTGCGCTATTTGAACGTCGACCCTGTGCCGGCCTGGGAAGTGGCGCACATGAGCACGGCCACGGCCCTGGTGCGCGAAGGATTGGGGTTTTCTCTGTTGCCGGCCAGCTGCACGGCGGTGTTCAACATTGGCGAGCAGTGTGCTGTCACCGCCATCGACCAGCCGGCGAAGCGCTCGATAGGCCTGTTGCAACGCAAGCCGGTGGCCCAATCACCTTCGTTGAGTCAGTTCATGCAGCATTTGCGACAGGTGCTGCACAAGGACGATGTCAGCCACGGACACTGAGGTTGATCGGGCCACCGCGCTATTGAGTGCCAAACATTGCCGTCCAATAGATCCCGGCATCGCTTTTCGGATCGCTCGCGTACCCGGCGCCCAATTCGCGGAACTGCGGGTTCATCAGGTTGGCGCAGTGCCCCGGGCTGGCCAGCCAGCCGTCCACCACCTTGAGCGCGGTGTCCTGTCCGGCGGCGATGTTCTCGCCAATCAACTGGCCCAGATAGCCGGCCAGCTCGGCGCGGTCGCCCGGCATGCGGTTGTCGCGGTCCTTGTGGTCGAAGAAATTGTTGTTGGCCATGGCCCGGGTGTGGTTCACAGCGGCCAGGGCCAAGGTGGCGTTCCAGGCCAGCGGCGTGGTGGCGGCGAAGGTTTCGGTGCCGCAGCGACGCGGCTGGGTGCGGGCACTGTTGATCAGTTTCAGCAGTTTCTGGCCCTCGGCTTGCCAATCACCCAGGCGCGCCGACAACAGTGGGCGCGCCAGCACGATGCGCCATTCGCGGTCCAGGCGGCTGACGCCGATGTCGATGAACTGCGGGTCGAGTACTACCTGGCAGAAGCTTTCCTGGACGGCTTTCATGGCTGATTGTGCGTCGCGCGGCCCGGACAGGCTGATGGCCTGCACGTTGACCATTGGATAGGCCGCCCGCGCCAGCGCCTGCTGCAGGTCGCCGATGCCATTGGCCGACAGGATCAGCCGGGAATCCATCGCCAGCGGTGGCAACTCCAGCGAGGCCTGGCCGGCACAGCTTTGGGACTGGCTGCGGTAAAGGTTGATGGACTCGACCAGTTGCGTCTCTTCGGTGGCCGTGGCACCGGTGGTGAATAGCAGGCCCAGCGACAGCACGACAAGACCCATGACGGATGAAATGGCACGCATGTAAATCTCCCTTGAGCGGACGGCGCCTATGATGCGCAATTTTTGCCCCGCTGGGGCAACGGTATTCACGCTCTTTTGAAATCCCTTGGAACGGCACCGTTGGGTAGCGTTCGGGATGATCCTCAAATAGTGGGATCAACTTTCAGGCGAATAAGTCCATTTCCGTCGTTTCAAGGCCATAAAATCGCAGATTATCAGCTCATCCAGTTCCCGCCATCGACGTTATAGGTCTGCGCGACCACGTATTCGCTCTCCGCCGAGGCGAGGAAAATCGCCATCCCGGCGAGGTCCTCCGCCGTGCCCATCCGGCCATAGGGCACCTGTTGCCCTACCTGGCGCTTCTTTTCCCCCAACGGCAGGTTTTCGTGGCGGGCGAACAGCGCATCCACGCCATCCCAATGCTCGCCATCCACCACGCCGGGGGCCATGGCGTTGACGTTGATCCGATGCTTGATCAGATCCAGCCCGGCGGACTGGGTCAGGCTGATCACCGCTGCCTTGGTGGCGCAATAGACACCGACCAGCGCTTCGCCACGCCGACCGGCCTGGCTGGCCATGTTGATGATCCGGCCGCCATGGCCCTGGCGGATCATCTGCCGCGCCGCCGCTTGCAGGGTGAACAGCGTGCCGGCGACATTGATGGAAAACAGCCGCTCATAGCTCTGGCGGGTGATCTCCACGATGGGCGCCAGGTCGAACAGCGCGGCGTTGTTGATCAGGATATCCAGCTTGCCCACCCGGGCCACCACGGCGTCGATGGCCTGGTCGATCGACGCCTGGTCCGTCACATCCATTTTGACCGCGTAGGCGCTATCGCCCAGTTCGGCGGCGGTGGCCTGGGCTCGCTCCAGGTCGATATCGGCGATCGCCACTGTGGCGCCTTCGTTGATGTAGGCCTGGGCGAATGTCCTGCCGATACCGCGGGCGGCACCGGTCACCAGGGCACTTTTTCCTTCCAGTCGTTTCATGGGTTGTCCTGTCTTCAGTCTAGGTGGTAGGCGGCGCACACAGCCGTGTGGCGAGGGAGCTTGCTCCCGCTCGAGTGCGTAGCACTCGCCGATGTGGGGCCGCTGCGCGACCCAGCGGGAGCAAGCTCCCTCGCCACAAAAGGCCGGTACCAATCGTTATAACTTTGGATGCCCGGCCCGTTTCATCTCCCGCTCGGTACTCGATTGCGCCGAGGCCAATGCCTGTTCCACCGTGACCTGTCCGGTGAGGGCGGCGGTAAACAGCTGGCCGACGGAGGTGCCGATGGCTTGGAGCTCTGGAATCGTCACGTACTGGATGCCCACGTACGGCACCGGTTCGTCGTCAATGGCAAGCCGATTACAGCAGCGCCCGTGGAGGCCGACAAACGCAGGGAGGATCGTGCGTTGATACTTTTTTAACGCCCTTGAGTGCGACAGGTGCGGGTTAAAAAAGTATCAGTGACCGGTCAGGCCGAGGCTGGCGAAGCGCTGCGCACTCGGCGTAAGGTGCCCGCTATAACGATAAAAGAGGCGCGACATGCCTGATCACCGAACGCCCCTGTTCGAGCAGCGACCAGCCGAACTGGAAGTCATCCTGCCTGAGCCCGAACACAGTTTTCGCTGGTACGAGCATGATTACCCGTACCCGATGGCGCGCTGGAACCATCACCCCGAATTTGAAATCCACCTGATCCGCCAGGGCAGCGGCAAGCTGTTGGCGGGCGACTACATCGGTCCGTTTGGCCCTGGCCACGTGGCGATGATTGGCCCGGACTTGCCCCACGATTGGATGGGCGACCTGGCGTCGGGCGAGCACCTGCCCGGGCGCGACGTGGTCTTGCAGTTCGACGGTGCCACGCTGCTGACCTTGCGCCGAACCCTGCCCGAACTGGGCGATCTGCAGGGCCTGTTCGAGCGTGCCCGCCGCGGCCTGGCCTTCGGCGGCAACACCGCGCGGCAGGCCGCGCACCTGCTGGAAGCCATCGGCCCGGCCCAGGGACTGGCGCGGTTGGCGCTGTTCCTGGAACTGCTTCACACCCTCAACCAAGCCCCTGGCGACGAAGCCTTGAGCCTGGCGAGCCCTTGCTATGCGCCGACCCTCGATGCGCGCAGCTCCGAGCGCATCCATAAAGCCTTCGAATACTTGCAGGCCGAACTCACCGGCGACCTGCGCCTGTCGGTGATCGCCCGCCAATTGGACATGAGCGAGCCAGGCTTCTCGAGGTTCTTCAAGCGCATCACCGGGCACGGTTTCATTGACTTGATGCGCAAGCTGCGGGTCCAGCGTGCCTGTCGCTTGCTGTTGCAGAGTGAAATGCCCGTGACCGATATCTGTTTTGAAGTGGGCTACAACAACTTGTCCAACTTCAACCGGCATTTTCGGATAGAAATGAACCAGACCCCCAGCGAGTACCGGCGGGGCGCTTTTGCCCCTGCTTGACGGAGCCTGCCATGTTGACCGTCGTTGAGCAGCCAGTGTGGGAGCCGAGCTTGCTCCCGCAGGTAATGTTGTTCACTCAAGGCCGGCGATATACCCGTGGCGAGGGAGCTTGCTCCCGCTGGGGCGCGAAGCGGCCCCAAGACCTGCCTTCGCAACATCTCCCAGGTTCGGTGTTCAGTCCGGTACACCTTTTTGATGCTTCTTCAACCGATACGCGAACTGTGCCCGGCTCAGCCCCAATGAGCGTGCGGCCGCTGCCAGGTTGCCGCTGCTCAGTTGCAGGGCTTCGTTGATCAGCCGTGACTCCAGCCCGTCAATGGAGAAGTCCGAGTCCAGTTGGCTGAGGGACTGGAGCAACGCCGGTTTTTCCGCGGGGTCGTTGGCGGCCATGCCCATCGGCGAGAGACCGCCGTGCAGGTCCACGGAATACGCATCCACCGGCAGTTGCTCATTGCGAAACAGATGGACCAGGTCAATCGCCTGGCCTTCTTCGCTGGCGATCAGGCCGCGCTCGATGAGGTTCTGCAATTCGCGCACGTTGCCCGGGAAGTCATAGCGCAGCAGGACCTTCAAGGCGCGCATGGTCAGGCCCATCGGGGTGCGGCCGTATTCCTGGCAAAAGCGCTTGAGGAAGGCATTGATCAGCAGCGGTATGTCATCGCGACGCTCGCGCAAGGGCGGCAGGGCGATGGGGTAGACGTTGAGCCGATAGAACAGGTCTTCACGGAACGCGCCGTCCGCCACGGCCTTGCGCAGGTCGATGTTGGTGGCCGCCACGACCCGCACATCGACCTTGATGCCGTGGCCACCACCGATCCGTTCGATTTCCCGCTCCTGCAAGGCGCGCAGCAACTTGCTTTGCCCGGCCAGGCTCAGGCAGGTGATCTCATCCAGGAACAACGTGCCGCCATGGGCTCGCTCGAAACGACCGGGGCGTGAATGGGTGGCCCCGGTATAGGCACCGCGTTCGACGCCAAACAGTTCGGCCTCGATCAGGTTGTCGGGGATGGCCGCGCAGTTGAGGGCGATGAACGGACCATCGCGTCGGCGACTCAGTTGGTGCAGCTGGCGGGCGAACATCTCCTTGCCGACGCCGGATTCGCCGCTGACCAGCACGGTGGCGGGGGTCAAGGCCACCCGCTGCAAGGCTTGGGTCGCGGCGTTGAAGGCGGCGCTGGCACCGATCAGCGGCTGTTCGCTGTCCGGCAGCGGGGCGGTGCCGGCAACGCTGTCGGACTGGCTGTCGGTGCGCGCGACGACCGCTGGCGGTGAGGCGTTGAGGTAATTGAGGTCCTGCTCGACATCGCCCCATTGCTCGGCGGTCTTGCCGACGACTCGGCAGCGTTCGTGTCCCATGCCTCGGCATTCCACTTCGCGGAAGATCACCAATTGCCCGAACAACCCGCTGACGAAACCGATGGCATAGCCCAGTTCGGTCCAGCACACCGGATCCTGCCCGGTGCCATAGGCGGCGACATGCTCGTCGGCCTCACAGGAGTGGTGCCAGAGAAATTCCCCTTCATAGAACCCGGAGTCGGCATCGAACTTGAAATGCAGCGGCTCGACCTTGGTCATGCCTTCAAGGGTGTGCAGATGCGTGCCGGCGCGAAACACCGCCGCGGCATCGGCGTGGGGCCAGCGTTCGCGAATCAGCCGGGCGTCCCGGGCGCCGGAGGAATAGCCGGTGCGGGTGAGCATCCCACGGGCCTGTTCCAGCCCCTGGCGTTCGATGATTTCCCGGCGCAACGCACCGAAGGATGAACTGTGCAGCAGCAACATGCGTTGGTCGTTGAGCCAGATACGGCCATCGTCGGGGGAGAAAAACAGACATGCGGTGAGTTCTGCCGTCGTGGGCGAGCTGTTGTCGGTCAGCTCGTTGCTGTCACCCCGTGGACGGAAGTGCTCGGTGGCGATCCGGTGATCCGGCAATTGGCAGTGGGGATTATTCATTGTTATGCCCCTGATGGCGGGTGATCGAAATGATCATCTGGCGAGATAGTTATTAAGCATAACTTTATCAAATGAACAAGTGGCAGCTGGCCAACGGCCACGTCGGCAGATGCGTCATCAGCCTTGCACTCGATGCAGAGCATTGATCCAGAGCCCTGCGCCAGGTTTATCAACGTCCGCAGGCGAAACCGGCACAGCGCTTGCTCAAGCACTTGCACGGCGTGCGTCGATACCTTCCAGGTGCGGCAAACGATGACAACAACAAAGAGCCGGGAGTGTTAAATGTCTGCATCCAAAAGCCACCTGTTGTCCCAGGTGATCGAGTCGGAATGTGTCTTCAACGGTGACTGGGTGCCTGCGTCGGGGCCGCTGCAATCGATCATTGAACCGGCCACCGGTGAGCGCTTGATGCGCTGTGCCACGGCCGACTCCGCCGACATTGCCAAGGCCAGCCGCGACGCAGCCCTGGCGCAGCCGGGTTGGGCGGCGCTGGGCCCGCGGCAGCGCGCGGCGATCTTTCGCAAGGCCGCCGAGGTGGCCGAGCATTCCTTCAACGAACTGGCACTGTACGTGGCTCGGGAGTCCGGCGCCGCGCTGTTCAAGGGTCAACACGAAGTGCGCGAAGCCATCGTGCTGTTGCATCAGGCCGCCGGCCTGCTATCCCAGGCCCATGGGGTGGTCCTGCCCAGCGAGGCGGGGCGCCTGTCCTATGCGCGGCGTCAGCCCCATGGTGTGGTCGGCGTGATTTCGCCCTTCAACTTTCCCCTGGTGCTGTCCATGCGCTCCGTTGCGCCAGCCCTGGCGGCGGGCAATGCGGTGGTGCTCAAGCCGGATCCGCAGACCCCGGTGAGCGGCGGTTTTCTCATCGCTCGTTTGTTCGAGGTGGCAGGGCTGCCCAAGGGCCTGTTGCAAGTGTTGCCCGGCGCGGCGGATGCCGGTGAGGCACTGTGCCGTGACCCTAACGTGCGCATGATCGCCTTTACCGGTTCCACGGGTGCCGGTCGCAAAGTCGCTGAAGTCGCCGGGCGCAACCTGAAAAAGGTCGCGCTGGAGTTGGGTGGCAAGAACCCGCTGATCATTCTTGAAGACGCCGACCTCGACCTCGCCGCCCGCAATGCGGCCTGGGGCGCCTGGCTGCATCAAGGGCAGATTTGCATGGCCACCGGGTTGATCCTCGCCCATGAATCCATCGCCGAAGAACTGACCCGCAAACTGGTGGAAAAGGCCCGGGCCTTGACGGTAGGCAACGCCGCCCAGGGCGAAGCTGCGTTGGGGCCGCTGATCAATCAGCGGCAACTGAAACGGGTGCACGACATCGTCAGCGACTCCGTGCGCGCCGGCGCCCGGCTGGAGGCAGGCGGCGAGCACGATCGACTGTTCTACCAGGCCACCGTGCTCAGCGGCGTGAAACCGGGCATGCGTGCCTTCGACGAGGAGATCTTCGGCCCCGTGGCAACGGTGGTCAGCTTCGCCACCGATGATGAAGCCGTCGAGTTGGCCAACCGCACCGAGTACGGTTTGGCGGCGGCGATCATTTCGTCGTCGGTGGGCCGGGCCATGGCCATCGGTGAGCGGTTGCAGTGCGGCATGTTGCACATCAATGACCAGACCGTCGCCGACGAGTGCATCAACCCGTTCGGCGGGCGTGGCGCCTCGGGCAATGGCGGCAGCGTCGGCGGCCCGGCGGACTGGGACGAATACACCCAATGGCAGTGGGTGACGGTCAAGGACAAGGCGCCGGTCTACCCCTTCTGACAGACAGGTTTACAGGGCCCGATGAGCTGAGGGCCCTGCGAGTACACAAAAATAATAAGAGGACTCAACATGAAACTCGACAACAAGATTGTGCTGGTCACCGGTGTCTCGTCAGGCATTGGTGCTGCCACTGCAAGCCTGCTGCGCACTCATGGCGCCCAGGTGATTGGCGTCGACCTCAAGGCGCCGCACATGACCCTGGACGGTTTTGTGCAAGGCGATTTGAGTAGCGCCGAAAACATCGAACGGTTGCTGCCGCAGCTACCCGCACGGCTCGACAGCCTGTGCAACATCGCCGGGGTGCCGGGCACCGCAAACCCGCAACTGCTGGCGCGGGTCAACTACCTTGGGTTGCGCCACTTGAGCCGTGCGCTGCTACCGCGCATCAACGCGGGCGGCAGCATCGTCAATATCGCCTCGATCCTCGGCGCCGAATGGCCGTTGCGCCTGGAACAGCACAAGGCGCTGGCGCGCATCGAGGATTTTGCCGCCGCGCAAGCCTGGCTGGCCGACCACCGGGTGCCGGACCAGACCTGCTACCAGTACTTCAAGGAAGCCTTGATCGTCTGGACCTACCTGCAGGCCCAACCCTGGTTTCTTGAGCATTCGGTGCGCATGAACAGTGTTGCGCCAGGCCCAGTGTTCACGCCGATCCTCGACGACTTCGTGAGCATGCTCGGCGAGGCCCGGACCCAGGCCGATGCCCATCGCATGAAACGTCCTGCTTACGCCGATGAGGTGGCGGCGGTGATCGCTTTCCTGTGTGCCGACGAGTCGCGCTGGATCAACGGCGTCAACCTGCCGGTCGATGGTGGATTGGCCTCCACCTACATCTGAATGCGCATCCGTAGAACGGTGCAAGCCGCTACCCGAGCGTGTTGGCTGCAAAGCCATGCCCAAAAATAACAATAATGAGAAGCGTCCATGGATAACCTCAAAGATTGCTTTGGTTTCAAGCATTGCGCCCTGTTCCTGGCGTTATGCAGCACCGGTGTGATGGTCGAAAGGGTCCAGGCCATGCAAATGGACCTGGGTGACTCCGACTGGAAACTGCGCTGGGACAACACCATCAAGTACAGCCAGGCCTGGCGCCTGCGGGGGCAGGACAGCCGCCTGACCAACGCCTCGACCGCCAACGGTCTGTACCCTTCGATCCAGAGCCAGGGCGACAAGAATTTCAGTCGCGGCCTGGTCTCCAATCGCCTGGACCTGTTTTCCGAAATGGACCTGAGCCGGCAAAACTATGGTCTGCGCGTGAGCGGCGCAGCCTGGTACGACGATATCTACAACAAGGACACCGACAGCAGCGAGCAGCCCCACTTCCTCAGCGAAACCCGCAAGCTCCACGGCCGTGATGCGGAAATTCTCGACGCCTTCGTGTTCCTGCGCGGTGACCTTGGCGAAGATTCCCAGGGCGTGGTGCGGGTAGGCCGGCACAGCCTCATCTACGGTGAAAGCCTGTTCTACGGCGGCAACGGCATCGCCAATGCCCAGGGACCGAGCGATGTGGTCAAGTTGCTCAGCGTGCCGGGGACCCAGTTCAAGGAGATCCTGCGGCCGGTCAATCAGATTTCCGGGCAGTTGCAGATCAACCCGCAGTTGTCGGTGGGGGCTTACTATCAGTTCGAGTGGGAGCGCTCCAACGTTCCCGGTGCCGGCAGCTACCTGAGCGATGTCGATGCCATTGGCTACGGTAGTGGTCCGTTGCGCGAAGTGTTTGGCAACGACACCGTCAATGCCGGTGACTTGAAGCCGCGCAATTCGGGGCAGGGCGGTATGCAGATCCGCTACAAGCCTGATGGGACCGAACTGGAGCTGGGTTTCTACGCCGCGCAGTACCACGACAAAGCCCCGAGTGGCCTGTACGCCTACCTCGACGGGCCCGCCTCGGCGGCCACTGGCTTGCCGATCCTGGGTTCCTATCGCCAGGTCTACGCCGAAGACATCAAGACCGCCGGCGTCAGTTTCTCCACTGCCCACGGGCCGTTCAACTTCGCCGGTGAAACCTCCGTGCGCTGGAACGCGCCGCTGGTCAGCAATCTGCAAGTGGTCGCGCCAGGCCTGGACGTCGATGGCGGTAACGATGAGCTGTTTGCCCGAGGCAAGACCGCCCACGCCAACCTGTCGGCGATTTACCTGTTGTCGCCCACCTCATTCTGGGACGGCGGTTCCGCGCTGGCCGAACTGGCCTGGAACCGTACCTTGAGCGTCACCAAGAACGCGGCGGCCCTGGACTCCAATACCACCCGCGATGCCACGGCGTTGCGGGTACTGCTGGAGCCGGCGTACTTCCAGGTGATCGACGGCATCGACCTGACCGTACCGATTGGCATGGGCGTGGTACTCGATGGGCGTTCATCGGCCGTCAGCAAGGCAGGCTTCGGCAACACCCACTCCGGTGACTGGAGCGTCGGGGTCAAGGCAACCTACCTGCAGCGTTGGGACGTCGGCCTGAACTACGTGAACTTCTTCGGCGCCCCGAAAGCCGGGCTGCGCGAAGACGGCAATTTCAGTTACGGACAGTCGTTGGCCGACCGCGACTTCGTCTCGCTCTACGTGAAAACCTCATTCTAATAAGGTGGATTCGCCATGCAGAACAACACATTGCTCAACACCTGCCTCCTGACGCTGGCCCTGGCCGGGGTGAGCCTGGCCCAGGCGGCGGTGTCGCCTGAACAGGTGGCACGCTTGAAGACTGAACTCACGCCCCTCGGCGCCGAGCGCGCCGGTAACGCCGATGGCAGTATCCCGGCCTGGGACGGCGGCTATACCAAGGTCGTGGCCGGCTACAAGCCGGGCGATAAGCGGCCCGATCCGTTTGCCAGCGACAAGCCGCTGTACTCGATCAAGGCGTCGAACATGGAGCAGTACGCCGGCCAACTGGCGGAAGGTACCAAGCTTCTGCTGAAGAAATACCCGGACTACCGACTGGACGTGTACCCCACTCATCGCTCGGCGGCGGCACCACAATGGGTGTATGACAACACCGCCAAGAATGCCGGCCGCGCCACGTTGGATGTCGAGACCGAGAAAGTCAGCGGTGCCTTCGGCGGCATTCCGTTCCCGATCCCGGACAACGGCACGCAGGTGTTGTGGAATTACCGCTTGTCCTGGCAGGGGGCCGAGACCATCAGTGCGCCGTTCGATACGTGGCTGATGACCGCTGGCGGCAAGAAAGTCCAGGCCACCCGTGCCCTGTTCAGCTACCAGTTTCCCTACTATTCCGAGAACGGTAGCCCGGAACAATTCGCTGGCAAGTACCAGGTCGGCAAGTTATTGACTGAGCTGCCATCCTCCAAGGCCGGTGAAGGCCTGATGACTCATTGGGACCTGGACCCGGGCAACCGTGCGGCCTGGCAATACCTGGTCGGCCAGCGCCGAGTGCGTCGGGCGCCGAACATCGCCTATGACACGCCGGACTTCGTCACCTCTGGCGTTGGTCTGTTCGACGAAGCGTTCATGCTGTTCGGCCCCACCGACCGCTACGACCTGAAGCTGGCGGGCAAGAAAGAACTGATCGTTCCCTACAACAATAATCGCGCCGGCCTGGTCAAGAGCGACGAGCTGGTCAAGCCGAACTTCCTCAACCCTGACCTGGTGCGCTGGGAGAAGCACCGGGTCTGGGTGGTCGAGGCCACGCTCAAATCCGGCAAGCGCCATGTGGTGCCGCGTCGGACCTATTACATCGATGAGGATTCCTGGCAGATCCTGTTGGTCGACGGCTATGACGCCCAGGGCAAGCTGGGACGGCAGATGTATTCGCTGACGCTGTTGGCCCCGGACATGCCGGTGCTCACTTCACAGGTCATGTGGGGCAGCTACAACCTCGATACCGGCGCCTATTTCCTCAATTCGTCGAGCAACGACCTGGCGGTCCAGTACCAGAAGATCGCCACGCCTTCGGCGTCCTTCTACACCCCGGATGCCATGGCGAACGAAAACATGCGTTGAACCCTGGAGCACCGCGGCGGGTGAGAGGCTCGTCGCGGATGCTGGCGATTTTCGAAGTGGGAAAAGACATGAACGTTGAACAATGCTTTGCGAGTTTTGCCCGGCGCTGGGGAGCCTGTGTCCTGGCGTCGTGCCTGTTGGCCAATAGTGCCATCGCGGCACCGGCCACGACGTTCGCCGCGCTCCAGCAATCGGCCTTACCGACGGCCAAGGCACCGCGTGCGGTGTTGCTTGGCTTGACCCGGGCCGGGGAGCGTCTGGTGGCGGTCGGTGAGCGCGGCATTGTGTTGCTCTCGGACGATTCCGGAACGACCTGGCGCCAGGCCCGCGTGCCGGTCAGTGTCAGCCTGACGGCGGTGCAATTCGTCGATGCCGAGCAGGGTTGGGCGGTCGGTCATCTGGGCGTGGTGTTGCACACCCAGGACGGCGGGGAAACCTGGCAGAAGCAACTCGACGGTCAGCGTGCCATCGCCTTGGCGGTGCAGTTCGCTGAGCGCGATGTCAATCAACCCGACGGTACCAGCCACTTGGCGCAGGCACGGCGCATGCTCGATGACGGACCGGATAAACCGTTTCTCGACCTGTACTTCAGTGACCGCCTGCACGGCTACGTCGTGGGTGCCTACAACCAGATCTTCCGTACCGACGACGGCGGGCGAAGCTGGCAGCCGTGGATGCGGCATGTGGACAATCCCCAGGGCTTGAACCTGTATGGCATCCGCGCCGTGGGCAACGATCTGTGGTTGGTGGGTGAGCGCGGTTTGCTGTTGCGTTCGACCGACGCAGGGCAGTCATTCCAGGCCTTGAAGTCGCCGTATGAGGGCAGCTTCTTCGGTCTGCTCGGCACCCGCGACGGGGCCTTGGTGGTCTATGGCCTGCGCGGCAACGCCTGGTGGTCCGGGGATCGTGGCAACAGTTGGCGCCGCCTTGATACCGGTATCGAATCGACACTGGCGAGTGCCCTCCAACTGCGCGACGGCGGCCTGTTGTTGGCCAGCCAGAGTGGTGAGCTTTTATTCAGCCATGACCAGGGGCGAAGCTTTGACAAGCGGCAGAGCCGCAGCGGCGGGACCCTCGCTGCCGTGCAGCAGGCGGTCGACGGCAGCCTGACCAGTGTCGGCTTGACCGGCGTGGCCGCTGACCAGGATCCGCGGGCCGCAGGTCAACCTTGAAACTTCACGGTGTAGCGCTATCGGGCCACGGCTCGTGCAACAGGAGTCAAACTTGAAAGACGATAAAACTCAAACCGTGATCGGCCGCCAGGAAGACTTTGACCGGGCGTCTGGCAACTTCGCTGAGCGAGCGATCTTCAACCATCGACCGCTGGTGATCCTGCTGTGCCTGCTGGTGACGTTGGTGCTCGGTTGGCAAGCCACGCGCATCGGCATCAATGCCAGCTACGAGAAGACCATTCCCACGGGGCATCCCTATGTCGCCAATTTCCTGGAGAATCGCAAGGAACTGAGCGGCCTGGGCAACTCGCTGCGCATCGCCGTGGAGGTCAGGCAGGGGAGCATTTTCACCAAGGACTACCTCGACACCCTGGCCAGGCTCAACGACGAGCTCTATCTGCTGCCGGGCGTCGACCGCCCCTACATGAAATCATTATGGACCCCGACCACGCGCTGGACCGCCGTGACCGAAGACGGGCTCGACGGCGGCACGGTGATCCCTGACGACTACGATGGCTCGGCCACCAGCCTCGAGCAGGTACGGACCAACGTGGCCCGCTCCGGGGAAGTCGGTCAATTGGTCGCCGGCAACTTCAAGTCCAGCGTGATTTTCGTGCCGTTGCTGGAAATCAATCCGCAGACGGGCAAGGCGCTGGACTATGGCGAGTTTTCCCGGCAACTGGAGGCGCTGCGAGACAAGTACCAGACCGATGACCTGCGGATTCATGTCACCGGCTTTACCAAGATCGTCGGCGACCTGATCGAGGGCATGACCCAGGTACTGCTGTTTTTCGTGGTGGCGGTGCTGGTGACGGTCTTGGTGCTGTTTGGCTACACCCGTTGCGTGCGAAGCACCTTGGTGGTGGTGATCTGTTCACTGGCGGCGGTGCTTTGGCAACTGGGGCTGCTGGCGCTGCTCGGTTATGAACTGGACCCTTACTCGGCCTTGGTGCCGTTCCTGGTGTTCGCCATTGGCATGAGCCATGGCGCGCAGAAGATGAACGGCATCATGCAGGACATCGGCCGTGGCACCCACCGGGTGGTTGCCGCGCGCTATACCTTCCGCCGACTGTTCGCCGCTGGCATCACCGCTTTGCTCTGCGATGCGGTGGGCTTCGCGGTGTTGCTGCTGATCAACATCCGGGTGATCCAGGACCTGGCTATCACCGCCAGCCTCGGGGTGGCGGTGCTGATTTTCACCAACCTGATCCTGCTGCCGATCCTGCTCAGCTATATCGGCGTCAGCCCGGCGGCGGCGCAACGCAGCCTGAGTGCGGAAACCACCGAGCAACAGGCGCAGATCAAGCATCCCCTGTGGCGTGTGCTTGATCTGTTCACCCAGCGGCGCTGGGCCACGGGCGCCATGTTGACTGGCTTGCTGTTGGCCGCGTCTGGTTTTGCCGTGAGCCTGCACCTGAAAATCGGCGACTTGGACCCTGGCGCTCCAGAGTTGCGTGCCGACTCGCGCTACAACCGCGATGCGTTGTTCATGACCCAGAACTATGCGGCCAGCTCGGATATTTTCGTGGTCATGATCAAGACCCCCGAGGATCAATGCACCCGTTACGCCAGCCTGTCCGCGGTAGATGCGCTGGCCTGGCAACTGGAGCAATTGCCCGGCGTGGAATCGACCACCTCGATGGCCGCGCTGAGCAAGATCGCCACGGTCGGTTACAACGAAGGCAACTTCAAATGGTATGAACTGATCCCCAATGACGGCGCACTGGGGGCCGTGCAAACCCGTGCCCCGCGAGAACTGTTCAATCAGGGCTGCTCGATGCTGTCGCTGTACGTTTACCTGGCCGATCACAAGGCTGATACCTTGAACCGGGTGGTGGAGGCCAGCGAGCAGTTTATCGCCGGGCACCAGATGCCCGAGGTCAAGTTCATGCTCGCGGCCGGCAGTGCGGGGATCGAAGCGGCGACCAATATCGTGGTGAAGAAGTCCATGCGCGAGATGCTGTTCTGGGTCTATGGCGCGGTCAGCCTGCTATGCCTGGTGACCTTCCGCAGCTGGCGCGCAACCCTGTGCGCGATGCTGCCGCTGATGCTCACCTCGATCCTGTGCGAGGCGCTGATGGTGGGGCTGGGCATGGGGGTGAAAGTCGCGACGCTGCCGGTCATTGCACTGGGCGTGGGCATCGGGGTCGATTATGCGCTCTATGTGTTGAGCGTGATCCTGGCGCGAATGCGGGCCGGTGACACCTTGGCCCAGGCGTATTACCAGGCGCTTCTGTTCACCGGCAAAGTGGTGTTGTTGACGGGCATGACTTTGGCTGTGGCGGTGTCGACCTGGGCGTTCTCGCCGATCAAGTTTCAAGCTGATATGGGGATTTTGCTGGCCTTCATGTTCTTGGTGAACATGCTGGGAGCCTTGATCTTGCTGCCGGCGTTGGCTTGGTTGCTGTTGCCGCAGAGGGTGTTTTCAAAAAAGCCTGAGTTGAGTCGGCAGGGGCGGTGGGTTAGAGGGTGATATGGTGATATGGCACTGCGCAATACCTGCGTTAAGCCCGCGTGGTGTGGTTCTTTGGTGATCGCGTTTCCTCTGTGGGAACGAGCTTGCTCGCGATGACGGTGGTCCAGTCACATGCATGTCGGGCTTGCCGGCCTCATCGCGAGCAAGCTCGCTCCCACAGGGTTTTGTATCGAATCTAGGTGTTGTGAACACATCACCATCCCCAGAACTGCAGCCACCAGCCATAACCCACCAGGCTGCTGGCCAAGACCAGGCAGGCCATGGCTGGCCATCGTCGGATCGGTGGAGTCTGCGCCTGCTGCAGGCGTTTGCAGCCCAGCCATAAACTCCAGGCTATCGCCGCTATCAGCAATACGGCCCGAGCCGGTTGTACCCATTCCAGCAGTAGGCCTTCATAGCGCAGCAGCTTGACCGTGGTGGCCGACAAGCCGAGGAACAACCCTGCACCGCCAAGGGGCGTCAGGGTGATGGCTAAGGGCGGATATTGTGTGCTGTCACCCGAGAGGCGTGCCGCCAGGCGCATCAGCAGCATCAGCGAAGTGCCTATCAGTAGCGCACTCATGCCCAGGTACGCGACGATGCAAAAACCATCGAGCCAACTGAAACTGTCATTGAGTTGCGGATAGTGCGTCAACAGCCACCAGGGCGCGTTGTCCTGGAGTGCCCAGAGCCAATCATGACTGACCAGCCATTGGGCCAGGCTTTGCTTGAGGTCGATGAACCATGGGCTGACAGTCCACTGGAAGGCGCCCATGGCCAGGCCGATGACACCGAACAACAGCAAGCGAACATCCCAGGGCGAGAGGGTGTTAGCCGTCGAGTGCAGGATTTCCTCGCTGCTGGAGCGGGCAATCAGGCGCACCGCATCGCGCTGGCCGCTGCAGCGACCACAGGCGTGGCAATCGGCGGCGCCACGCATGCGGCGGATGTCCAGCAAGGGCGCGCAGTTGGGAGGAGGGCGACGCGGTGCGGGGTTTTCCAGCCAGCGTTGTTCGTCCACCTGAAAGTGCACCGGCGCCAAGCGAGCGAGCAGGGAAAAGACGCCGCTGACCGGGCACAGGTAGCGGCACCACACCCGCTTGCCCCGGGCGAACAACAGGCCGACGATCACCGCAGCGACGGTCGAGCCGCCCAGGATCAGCAACGCCGCCTGGGCGTAGTCGTAGACGCTGATCAGTTGACCGTAGAGGGTCGTCAGGCAGAACGCCAAGGTCGGCCAGCCAGCCCAGCGCAATCCGCGCGGCACCCCTAAGCCCTTGCCGTACTGGCTGGCCCATTCGCTCAAGGCGCCTTCCGGGCACAGCACGCCACACCAGAGCCGCCCGAACAACACGATCGACAGCAACACGAACGGCCACCACAGGCCCCAGAACAGAAACTGCGCCAGCAGCGTGAGATTGTCGAACAGGCGTGCCTGGCCGCTGGGCAATGGCAGCAGGGCCGGCACCACCAGCAGCACCGCGTAGAACAGCACCACCACCCATTGCACGGCACGAATGGTTGCACCGTGGCGCCGCATGCCGTCGCCCAGGCGTTGGAGCCAGGGGTTCAGGTCGGGCATGGCAGGTTTTCCGCCTTGCGTTGCCGCAGCCAGCCCACGACGACGCCCCAATAGCCCAGCCACACCAGCAGCGTCATCGCACTCGGGCTGGCCCGATACCCGGTGAAGTCCGCCAGGAACCCGCCGAAACCATGGCCGTCATCGAGTATCGCACTGCTGTCCCACAGTGCGTCGCCAATGGCGCGATACACCGCCTCGGGCCAATCCATCGCGAGCAGTTGCCCGCCGACGCGCTCGATACCGCTGACCAGCAACGCCGCCCCCAACAACAGCAGGATCGCTTCGCTGATGGCAAAGAAACGCGGCCATGAAATGAACCGGCGGCTGCTGTGCAGCAAGGAGACGGTCAGCAGCGACAGCACCAGCCCGGCCAGCGCGCCCACAGCGAACAAGCCCAGTTGCGGCCCTTGCAGGCGCCCACCGGCACCATACAAGAACACCACGGTTTCACTGCCTTCGCGACTGACCGCCAGCAGGGCCAGCACCAACAGGCCCAGGCCGCCCTGGCGGCTCAGCCGCTGGTCGGCGTGGCGCGCCAGGTCATGCTTGAGCGTCCTTGCGTTTCGGTGCATCCAGCCGACCATTTGCACGATCAGCAGGCTGGCGACCAGTGCCAGCGACGCTTGGAACCATTCATTGGCCGTCCCGCTCATGGCCTCGCCGGCCAGCAGGATCAGGCCGGCCAGCACGCCCGAAAGCAACAGGCCCAGCGCCGCGCCGGTCCATACATAGCGCAACAGCTGGCTGGCCTGGTGTTGCCGGCTGACCCAGGCCTGGAGAATCCCGATCACCAACAACGCCTCGACGCTTTCGCGCCATACAATGAACATCGATTGAGTCATGCAAATGCCTCCTGCAGACCAACTACTGAGCGAGAATCCCGCCCTCGGGCAGTTGCGGATTGAATTCGTCGAAAAACGGATAGTGCCCTGGGCGCAGTGGGTGGATGACCACGAAGGTCGTGACACCGGGCGAGAGCACTTTCTCGACGCGCAAAGGCGTGCTTTCGAACTCCGCCGGGCCTTGGCCGATGTTCTTCAGCACGATCTTGAAGCGTTGCCCGGCCGGTACTTCCAGTTGCGACGGCGTGAAATGCCCGTCGCGTATGCTCAGCTCGTAGGTCGGCAGTTCGGCATGGGCGATCGAGGGCAGCAGCAAACCGGCCAGCGTCAACCAGGCCAGGCGTCGATGAGGCTCGACGTGCCGTGGGCAGGATGAGTGGCGCATGCTCAGTACCCGCCTTTTTTACCGATCCCGGCGTAGACGAATTCGTAATGCAGTTCGCAACGTTCGAACCATGGCGCCACGCCGGTTTCCTTGTCGGTATGACGGCCGAGGGAGCCATGGCCGCCAGGTGGCAGGAGGGTGAACGTCAGTTGATATTTGCCAGGGCCGAGCAGCTTGACGTTGTCGCCATAGTGCGGTCCGTCGTTGGCGACCATGGCGTGGAAGTCACCCTTGAGTTCGGTGTCGTTGCCTTGTTTCTTCAGTTGGAACGACACATTGAGGTAGGGCACGAAACTGCCTTCCTGGAAGCCCTGCTTATTGTCCGCCGTGGCGCGGATGTCGGCCTCCAGGTGCACGTCGGAATCGGCAGTGGCGCGCATCATCCCGGCCGGGGCCATTTCAATCGGCTGCAAATACACCGCACCGACCTCCAGTCCCGGGCACAGTTGCGGTTCGCCGATGGGGTATTCCTTGGCCTGGGCCAGCGGTGCGAGAAACAGCAGGGCCAGAGGCAGAGTGGCAAGTGTGCGCATGATGACTTCCTGGTTGGCTAAATGATGGCGCCGAGTCTAGGAAGCTTTGCTGCGAATAATAATGATTCTTGTCAATTTTCAGCGCGAATTTTCCAACAACGAGTGACGACTCGTTCCTGCGCGGTTGTTCTTGATCGCGATCAAGGGGCACGGCGCCCCGACGCGGTAGGGTGCGGGTACACCCATCCGTTATACGGGGTCGTCATGGCAAAGCCCTTTCCCATCAGTCCCAAACATCCCGAGCGCATTTGCTGGGGGTGTGATCGCTACTGTCCGACCAGTGCGCTGGCCTGCGGCAACGGTGCCGATCGAACGATGCATCCGGCTGAGATGATTGGGGAGGATTGGTATCTGCACGGGGATTGGGGGTTGGAGCTGGTCGATATCACCGCCAAGGTCATCGATCCAAGCGCCACTCACCCGAAGGAATGAAATAACCTGTAGTGAGGGGCCCCCTGTGGCAAGGGAGCTTGCTCCCGCTCGGCTGCGAAGCAGTCGTAAACCGGCGGGTGGGGTGTGTCTGATGCTGCGCATTTGGCAGGTTTAGGGGCCGCTTCGCAGCCCAGCGGGAGCAAGCTCCCTCGCCACAATGGATCATACGCACCTTAGAGCTTCGGCAACTGCCCGATCCGCCCCATCATCTCGGTCACGATCTGCAAGTCCAACAGGAACTGCTCGACCGTCTTGAACTCGTTGTCGTTGTGACCGGTGTACTTGACGTCGGGCATGGCCAGGCCGAATTGCACGCCATTGGGCAAGTCATGAACCGAAGTGGCGCCGGCAGAGGTGCCGTATTTGTGTTCCATGCCCAGGTTTTCACTTGCCACGGCCAGCAGTGCCTTGACCCATTCCCCCTCGGGGTTGCGGTACATCGGCTCGTCAATGGAATAGTCGAAGGCCACCGCGACGTGGGACTTCTTGCTCCAGGCGGCCAGTTTGTCGGCGATTTCAGTCTTGAGGGCTGCTGTGGTCTTGCCCACTGGCACTCGCAGGTTGACCGCCAACTTGAAGGTCTTCTCGTCCATGCCGACGTAGGTCAGGGACGCGGTCAGCGGGCCCATGAAAGCATCGGAAAAACCAATTCCCAGTTTGCTGCCCAGATAGTCCAGGCCCCAGTTGTCGGCGGCATAGCGGGCGGCGTCGGTGATGTGGTTGCGTTTGAGCGCGACCTTGCCGTTCAGGCTATTGATGAAGTCCAGCATCCTTGCCACCGGGTTGACGCCTGACTCGGGTTCGGAGGAGTGGGCGGACACGCCAGTGAAGGTCAGTTGGACGTCCTTGCCGACAACCTGGCTGGCCACCTCGAAGTGACCGCCATTGCGCTTGGCATAGTCAGTACCGGCCTTGAGCAGGCTGGTAGCCAATTCGGCGGGCTTGTCGCTGGCGAAGGTGGCAACGGACGTCGACGGAATCTGATTGGTCGCCAGGCCGCCCGTCAGCGCGGTAATTTCTGCCCCCTTGCCCTGTGCAGCGCGTCGGGTAAAGTTCGCCATGATGGTGCCATAGCCTTTCTCGGCGATCACTACGGGGTAGCCGCCATCCAGCGCCAGGTTGTAGTTGGGCGTCGGGTTGCGTTCAAAGTAATAGGGGATGGCGTCGCCAGTGGTTTCCTCGGTGGTGTCGACCAGCAGCTTGAAGTTGCGCGCCAGCGGCAGTTTCTCTTCCTTGATGATTTTCATGGCATAGAGCGCGACCACGATGCCGTTCTTGTCGTCCTCGGTACCGCGGCCATACATGCGGTCGCCCACCAGGGTGACCTTGAACGGGTCGAGGCGGGTGCCATCTTTCAACACCCAGTTTTCCGGCGTTACCGGCACCACGTCGGCATGGGCGTGAATGCCGACGACTTCGTCACCGCCGCCTTCGAGGGAAATCTCATAGACGCGGTTGTCGACATTGCGGAAGTTGAGGTTGAACGCTTCGGCCAGGCTTTTGATCTTGTCGGCGATCTTGAGAAATTCCGGGTTCTCGTGCTGGGCGACGCCGTCCTTGCGAAAAGTCGGGATGGCGACCAGTTCCTTCAGGGTCTCGGTGGCCGCTTGGCCGTATTTCACTCGGGCATAGAGACCTAACAGGCGATGGATTTCATTCTGCTGTTCAACTGAAAGGGTTTTGTTGCGTTGGAACGCGCTGATGGCCGGGCCGAGGTTCGCGGCTTTGCCCGGGTCGCTCTTGGCCACGTCGGCCAGGAACTGCCTGAAATCGGTGGCTGAGGTGTTGGAGAAGGTTTTGACGATGGCTGCGCCCTGTTGGGCGGTGATGTTGGCGAGTGCTGGTGTGGTGATCGAAGCGAGGCTGGACAGCAGCAGGGTGGTCACTGCCAGATGTTTGAGCGAGAAGTCCATTGCTGGGCATTCCTTTGCAGGCGGTAGGAGACAAGTGTCTGATTTGATGACACAAACGCTTGCAACCTAACACCGCGAGGAAAGGGTGGGGGAGTCCTGCAGGAAAATCTGTCGCACAGCGAAGCAAAAACGGCGCAGAAATGAAAAATGGCGCAGGGCCATCAAACACCCGAAAACCCATGTGGCAGCGAGCTTGCTCGCGAAGGCGGCGATACATTCAGCCTCAATGCAAGCAGGCCCACCGCTATCGCGAGCAAGCTCGCTGCCATAGGTGCGCATTGCTTAATGCGGTGCGCGGGGGATGGTCTTGAGCAGGTCTTCAGGGCTGATGTGGCCGACCACGGGCTGCGCCGTGCTGCCAGGTAACGGCAGGTCGAGGATGTGTCCCTTGATCTTGCCGACCACGTGCATTTCGCAGGGTTTGCAATCGAACTTCAACGTCAGCACTTCATCACCGTGTATCAGCTGCATCGGCGCCACCTTGGTGCGCACGCCAGTGACCCCCTTGGCCTGCTTGGGGCAGAGGTTGAACGAGAAGCGCAGGCAGTGCTTGGTGATCATCACCGGCACTTCTCCCGTTTCCTCGTGGGCCTCGAACGCCGCGTCGATCAGCTTGACGCCGTGACGATGATAGAAGTCCCGGGCCTTCTGGTTGTAGACGTTGGCCAGGAACGACAGGTGCGATTCCGGGTACACCGGCGGCGGGTTGGTCTCGGCCTTGCGGCCACCGCGTGGGTGGGCTTTGATGCGGGCGCTGGTCAGGGCCTCGATGGCTTCGCGGCGCAAGGCCTTGAGCTGCGAGTTGGGGACGAAGAACGCCTGGGGCGCATCCAGCTCGATCGCGGTGGCGTGGTATTCGGTGGTGCCCAGTTGGCCGAGCAGGTCGTGCAATTGCTCCAGGGCCTGTTCCGGCTTGTTGGCCTGGCCGAACGGTCCGTCCAGGGCGACGCTGGCGCTGATGCCTTCTTCGCTGGTGGCGGTCAGTTCCAGGCGCTCTTCGCGCAGGCGCGCAACCCAGGCCAGGCCGACGCGGCGTTCGGAGGAGGTCTTGAGCAACGCTTGCTGCCAGTTGTGGTCCAGGTTGCGGCTCAACGGGTGGTTGGGGCGCAACTGGTACATGCCGGCCGGCATCTCGTTGGGTTCGACACGGTAGCGGTAACGCTTCTGGCCGTCCTCTTCGAACTCACCCTTGGGCTCGGCGATGTTGGCGCGGAAACCGACGACTTCGCGCTTGACCAGTACATTGAGGCCGTCGCCGTTGGACAGCGGATCGAAGGTCACCACTTGCAGGTCACGTTTGCCGACTTTTTCCACCACGCCCACCGGCACGCCCGTAAAGGTCGGCGAATCGAAGGCGCCGATGTCGATCTTGCGTTCGCTGACGAAATAGTCGGTGCTGCCACGGTGGAAGGTCTTGTCCGGGTCGGGGACGAAGAAGTGCGCGGTGCGGCCGCTGGACGCGCGGGCCAGGTCCGGACGGTCTTCGAGGACATCGTCCAGGCGCTGGCGGTAATAGGCGGTGATGTTCTTCACATAACCCATGTCCTTGTAGCGCCCTTCGATCTTGAATGAACGCACGCCGGCTTCGACCAGGGCGCGGATGTTGGCGCTCTGGTTGTTGTCTTTCATCGACAGCAGGTGTTTTTCGTAGGCAACCACCCGGCCCTGGTCGTCCTTGAGGGTGTAGGGCAGGCGGCAGGCCTGGGAGCAGTCGCCACGGTTGGCGCTGCGGCCGTTCTGGGCGTGGGAGATGTTGCACTGGCCGGAAAACGCCACGCACAGCGCGCCGTGGATGAAGAACTCGATGGCCGCCTCGGTCTCGTCGGCGATGGCGCGGATTTCCTGCAGGTTCAGCTCACGGGCCAAGACCAGTTGCGAGAAACCAGCCTGGTCGAGGAACTTCGCTCGGGCCAGGGTACGGATGTCGGTCTGGGTGCTGGCGTGCAGCTCGATGGGTGGAATATCCAGCTCCATTACCCCCAGGTCCTGGACGATCAGCGCATCGACGCCGGCATCGTACAACTGGTGGATCAGTTGTCGGGCTGGCTCCAACTCGTTGTCGTGCAGGATGGTGTTGATGGTGGTGAACACACGGGCGTGGTAGCGATGGGCGAACTCCACCAGCCGGGCAATATCGCCCACTTCGTTGCAGGCGTTGTGACGTGCGCCGAAACTCGGGCCACCGATGTACACGGCGTCGGCGCCATGCAGGATGGCCTCGCGGGCGATGGTCACGTCGCGGGCGGGGCTGAGCAATTCCAGATGATGTTTGGGCAAGGACATTTGTTTTTAGTCAGGCTGGTCACGGTCGAAGCGAGCATTGTAGCCGCCAGGCGCCTTGCAGGCACCTGTGGACTTGGGTTAGCACGACCTTGACCGATACACGGCGGTCCTGCTGGGGTCACCCAGGCGTCGAGCCGGCGCTGCACCAGCGGTTGCGCCCGGTGTTCTTGGCCAGGTACAGGAAGGCGTCCGCGGCCCTGATCAGCATGGCCGGGGTGACGTCCTCGCCGCTCGGCTGGCAGGTGGTGACGCCCGCGCTGATGGTCACGATGCCCAAGGGATGGTCGCCATGTTCAATGTTCAAGGCCCTGACCGCTTCGAGGATTTGCTGCACGACCTTGGTGGCGCCGGCGCTGTCGGTGTTTGGCAGCAGCACGGTGAACTCTTCACCGCCGTAGCGGACAGCCAGGTCGCCCGGCCGCTTGATGGTCTGCCTGAGCGCGGCTGCAAGCGCCCGCAGGCAATCGTCCCCGGCGGCATGGCCGTATCTGTCGTTGAAACGCTTGAAGTAATCGACGTCGAGCATGATCAGGGCCAGGGACGAACCCTGGCGCCTGGCCAGGCGGATCTCATCGGCCAGGGCGATGTCCAGCCGCCTGCGGTTGCCCAGCCCGGTCAGGCTGTCGGTCAGCGCCATGTCGCGCATGGCCTGGTGGGCGCTGCGAATCTGCTTCTCCATGGCCATGCGGTAGCGCAGTTGGCTCAACACGATGAGCCCGAAGCCCACCAGTATCGCGATCAGGAAAATCAGCACCAAACCGGTCTTGAACAGGTCGCGGCGCCAGGGCGCGATGATCGATTCGCGGGACAAGCCGGCTTCCACCACCAGCGGGTAAGTGGTCAGCGCCCGGTAGCCGTATAGGCGCTCGGTGTCGTCGACGACGGCCTTGGCTTCGGCAACCCCTTGGTTGGAGGTGGGTAAATGTTCTCTGAAAATCACGCTGTTAACCAGGCTCTTGCCAATCACCGAAGCGACGAAGGGACGTCGGACCAGGATCGTTCCGCTGCGCTTGGCCAGGACCAGCGCGCCTTTGCCATCGATTTTGAAGTCGCCGTAGTAGTCGACGAAATAGCTCACCTTAACTGTTCCCAGCAATACGCCGGCAAACGAGCCATCGGGGTTGTTCAGGCGGCGGGAAATGGGAATGATCAGGTCATTGGTGGAACGGCTCTTGACGACGTCACCGATGCGCACGCCTTGATCCTTGTGGGTGCGGTGGTATTGGAAGTAGTCGCGGTCGGCGTTGTTCGCCATTTCCGGGATCGTCTCCTTGTCCGTCGCCAGCCATTGGCCGTCCGGGCCATAGATAAACAACCCGTGCAGTTGCGGCATGATGGCGGCCTGCTGCACCAATAGTTTATGGATGCGTGGGATATCCATGTTCTGCAGGCCATCGCCCTCCACTCGTTCGGCGAGGGCGGCGGTGACCACATCCACTTGTCGAATGGTGTCTTCAGCGTGCTGGGCCGTCGCCCGCGCCAGGTTCGTCACTGAATCCCGGGCAGATGCAAAAGCGGCGCGGTAGTCGCGCCAGGTCCGCCAGCCTTCGACGGCCAGGAAGGCCACAACCACCACCAGCATGAAGCTCACGGTGAGCCGCAACGCCGCTCCGGCCTGGGCGCTCTGGGGAGAAAAGACCTCATCAGTGTTTTCAATCTTTGGCTCTGGCCGTTTGCGTCCGAGCATCAACATTTCCTTTTACGACGGGTCTGCACACTATTGATGCGCAGCCTATCTTATTCGATTTCAGCACGTTAGCTTGCTACGACGAGGCAGGTACAACCGGCGACACACGATTGGGGAGAGAGGTTTCATGAAAGTTGGCGTCATTTCCGACACCCATGGTCTGCTCCGCCCGCAAGCGCTGGCAGCATTGCAGGGGTGTGAGCGTATCATCCATGCCGGTGACATCGGCAGCCCCGAGATCCTGGATCAATTGGCGTCGATTGCGCCATTGCACATGGTGCGCGGCAATAACGACCTGGGGGCCGATTGGGCCGGGCCGCTTGCTGACCGCCTGCAATTCGACCTGTGTGGATGGCAGGTCTTGCTGGTTCACGACATTGCCGATGTACAGGACTCGCTCGACCCGGGCGTGAACTGGGTGATCAGCGGCCATTCCCACAAGCCGGGCATCGAATGGCGTGGCGACCGGCTGTACCTGAACCCTGGCAGCGCCGGCCGGCGGCGGTTTACGCTGCCGGTGACGCTGGCGTTGGTCGAGGTGAGCGCTGGCGCGATCGAGCCGCGGCTGGTCCAGTTGCTGGAGTGATGGACACGCTTACTTGAAGTATTTGTCGACGTAGGACTGGATTTCCTTGCGCATGAAGCGCCCGGATTCATCCGCCCGCTCTTCCCAGCCGAACACGCACGCGGTGACGATGCCGTCGAAGCCGGTCTTGGCCAGCTCACTGAAGAACAGGTCCCAGTCGATCTCGCCCTGGTGCATGTCCATATGCTGGTGGACGGTGACCTTGGCGCCGGGCGGGTTGACGATGTAGCGCAGGCCGGACGAGGCCTTGTGATTGTAGGTGTCGGCGATGTGGACATGGGCGATCATCGACCCGGCCTCGGTGATCATGGCTTTCATGTCATCGCCGAAATAGAAGGTGTGCGGCGTGCAATAGAGGAACTTGACGTTGTTCGAACCGAGGGTCTTGAGCATGTCGAGGGCCGGGTGCAGTGTCTCGCACCAGTCCTCCGGGTGAGGTTCGACGTTCAGCGTGACGCCTTCTGCCTCCAGGACAGGCACCAGTTCTTCCATCGAACGCCACCAGGCCGCTTCGCTCGATTCGTGGCTGTGCACACCACCGCAGCAACTGATTTTATGCCCGCGATCAGGCGACGGCCCACGGCCGAACTCCGAGTTCATCGTCGTGCAACCCATTTCCACGGCGATCTGGATGGCCTCCTTCCAGTAGTTTACCGCTGCCCGGCGTTCGTCTTCGTGGGGGCTGGCCCAGCGATACATCGGCAGCAGCGAGGCCAGTTGCAGATCGTGATCGCGCAGGGCTTTCTTGAACTCGGCGATGCGTTCCTTGTGGGCGCGGGGGCGAACCCACCAGGGCAGGAAATCTTCCCGTGGCGACAGTTCGAGGTATTCGAAACCGAGCTCGGCAGTCTTGCGGCACAGGTCCGGCAGGCTCAGGTGGCGATGCATGTAGGGGTCGAGGGCGATTTTCATTGTTGTTCTCCTTAGGAACGCTCATTACCCGTGGCGAGGGAGCTTGCTCCCGCTGGACTGCGCAGCAGTCCCAAGACGGGGCCGCTTCGCAGCCCAGCGGGAGCAAGCTCCCTCGCCACAGGGTTATTTGACTGACGGGTGTCGGGTCAATAGGCGACCCAAGCAGCATCCTGGTTGGCCGATTCCACGCAGCGTTCGATCCAACGCACGCCTTCCACGCCGACGTCGATGTCGGGGTAGCGCAGGGCGGCCAGCACCTCGCTGTCACCGCGGTTCGCTGCATCCATGGCCAGGGCGAAGCGGCGATAGAGATTGGACCAGGCTTCGAACAGCCCTTCGGGGTGGCCACCACCGATGCGGTCGTCCTGCAGCGCGTCGGCGTGCAGGTAGCCCATGCCGCGTTCCAGGGCCTGCGCAGGTTGGCCCTGGATCTCGAAGCTCAACTGGTTGGGCCGCTCGTCCCACCATTCAAGGCTGGCCCGGGAGCCGATCACGCGGATTTTCTGCCCGTGCATGGAACCGGCATTCACAGCGCTGGACCAGACCATGCCCATGGCGCCGCCTTCGTACTCCATCAAGGTGTAGGCGTTGTCTTCCAGCGGTGCGCGACTGGCGACGAAGCTTTGCCGGCTGCACATCAAGCGTTTGATCTTGAGATCGGGCAACATCACCTTGGACAAATACAGCGGGTGCGTACCGACATCCCCCAGTACATAGCTGGGCCCGGCCTGGCGCGGGTCGACGCGCCACTGGGTGGCCTGGTTCTGCGCCTCCACCGGGGCGCAGTGAAAACCATGGGCAAACTGCATGTGCACCATGCGGATCTCGCCCAGTGCCTGCGCCGCGATCATCGCCCGGGCCTGCTCGATCAACTGGTGCCCGGCATAGCCGTAGGTCAAGCCAACGATGCGTCCCTTGGCGTGCGCCAGGGTGCGCAGCGCCTCGGCCTGCTCGAGGGTAAAGCACAGCGGCTTTTCGCAGACCACATGCAGCCCTGCTTCCAGGGCGGCGCGGGTGATGGCGTAGTGGGTGCCGTTGGGCGTGGCGATTGACACCGCTTCAATCCCGTCGGGACGTTGTGCTTCCAGCTCGAACAGGCTGAGGTAGTCCGGATAGCAACGCTGGGGGTCGATACCCAGTTGCTCGCCAAAGGCTCGGCCACGGGCTGGATCGATATCCAGCGCCGCGGCAACCAACTCGAAATTCCGGTCGCGCAGGGCGGCCGAGCGATGGATGTAGCCGATCTGGCTGTGCTCGCCGCCACCGACCATGGCCCAACGGATGGGCCGCGTGATTGTTTTGCTGCCGTTGATCATGACGTTGTCCTTGTGTGATCAGAAACCGATGCGGGCCAGGTAGGCGCGGCTGGCGGCCACGTCGTCGAGGCTGCTCCCGGCGTTGCGTGGGTCACGCTCCTGTTCGACGGTGATGCAACCCACATAACCCAGTTCATGCACGAGGCTGTGCAGCGCCGGGTAATCGATGACGCCCCGCCCGATGGGGCACATCACGCCCCGGGCGCAAGCGTCGAAGAAGCGGATGCGTTCGTTCAGCACCTGGTCGAACACCGCCGGGTCGATGTCCTTGAAGTGCAGGTAGTCCAGGCGATGGGCGTAGGTGCGCAGCGACGCGACCGGGTCCATGCCCGCGTAATAGAGATGCCCGGTGTCCAGGCACAACCCGGCGACTTCATCGGGAATGTCGTCCACCAGGCGCGCCAACTCGTCGGCGAACTCGATGTAGCCCCCGGCGTGAGGATGGATGACGGCGCGGATGCCGTATTGATGCCAGGCGATGTCAGCGATGGCGCGGATGTGCGCCATCATCGTGTTCCAGCGAGCATCGTCCAGGCGCGGGGCGCGGTCCGAGTGACCGGCTGCGTAGTCGCGCGCCTCGTGGCCCCAGTCGATGATCACCAGGTACGGCCCGGCGAAGCGTTGGCCGAGCTGTTTTTCCATGGGGGGCAACTGCCTGAGCAACGTGCAGATGTCGTGGGCCTGGCGCAGCAGTCCAGGCAGGTTGGCGGGGTTGACCAAGTCGTCGAAAATCGTCCCGGCAACCACGTGCAGGCCGTGTTCGGACAAGGCCGGGCCTACGTCTTCGGCGTCCAGGGGCAAGTAACCATAAGGCCCCAGCTCAATGCCGCGATAACCGGCCTCGGCGGCTTCGCCAAGTACCCGGCGCCACGGTGGCAGGAATGGGTTCTTGACGTCGTCGACGCCCCAACAGCAGGGCGCTGTACAGATGTGAATGGCCATGGAAGCACTCCGGCTGTGTTTATTGTTATGGGCTGGACCTGATGCTATTGCGTTGCTGGGGAGGGGGCCATGGGGCGTTGGCTTAATCTGTCAAAACCCCTCATGATACCGGGCAGAGGTGTCAAAACATGTCAGAAAAGCCACGCCGAATGCTTCGCCCCACCATGGCTGATGTCGCCCGGGAAGCCGGGGTCAGCTTGTCTACCGTCGACCGGGTGTTGAACCTGCGCGCCGATGTGCGCGCCGATACCGCCCAACGTATTGCCGCGGCGGCCGCGCGGTTGGGGTTTCATGCCAAGGGCGTTATCGAGCAGCGGGTGCTCAACGACCGCCCGACCTTGCGGCTTGGCTTTCTGTTGCAGAAAAGCGGCGTACCTTTTTACCAGGGGCTGGCCCATGCGTTGTCGAACGCTGCCGCGACCTGCACGCGAGCACGGATTCGCGTGGTCATCGGCTACTTGGACGACCTCGATCCGGTCATCGTGGCGCAACGTATCCTGGCCCTGCGCGATCAAGTGGACGGCCTGGGCGTGGTGGCGGTGGATCATCCCCGGGTCCGGGAGGCGGTTGCGCAATTGCGCGAGACAGGGGTTTCGGTGGTAGCGCTGCTGTCGGAGCTGTCCAGCGCCAGCGGCACGGGGTATGTCGGGTTGGACAATCGACTCACGGGCCGCACGGCAGGTTGGTTCATCAGCCGTCTGGCGAGTCGACCCGGGGCGGCGGCCGTCATGCTCAGCAGCCAGCGTTTCCAGTGCCAGGAATTGTGTGAGCTGAGCTTTCACAGTTATCTGGCCGAGCACTCCAGCGAATGGGAGCTGCTCGCGTCGCGCCTGACGCTGGAGGACGATGAGTTCGCGTATGGCAACACGCTGGATTTGCTCACCGCAGAGCCTGACCTGGTAGGGCTTTATGTGGCCGGTGGTGGCATCGCCGGCGTATTGCGGGCCTTGCGCAGCCTCCAGAAACAGAAGATTCGCTTGCCTGTGGTGGTGTGCCATGACCTGACGCCGTTGACACGCGAGGCGTTGAAGACGGGGCTGGTCCAGGCGGTGCTGTCTCATCCCGTCGTGACCATGGCCGAACAGGCAGTCGAAGCCCTGGTCGAGGCAGCGACTGCCACCTCGCCAGGCCCGGCGCCGAGGCGGGTGGTGCCGCTTCAGATCGATGTGCCGGAAAGCACCTGAATGTTTGAAGCATTCTCAGCCGCCGCTTTCGCGAACAGGCTGGTTCCGTCGGCTCCTGGGTATTAAGCCTCTTGGCCTGCTTGAGCCTCTGTCAGGGGCGGATAGTCCGTATAACCCCGCTCGTCGCCCTGGTAGAACGTCGATGCGTCAGGGGCGTTCAGCGCCTGGCCCCGTTTGAAACGCTCCACCAGGTCCGGGTTCGCCAGAAACGGCGTGCCGAATGCCACCAGGTCAGCTTCTCCACGGCTGATGGCAGTGGCCGCGCGTTCGGCGCTGTAGCCGCCATTGGCAATGTACGTCCCGCCGAAGCGACGCTTGAGTTCCAGGAAGTCGAACGGGCCTTCGCCCAACTCCACGATGTGCAGGTAAGCCAGGCCATAGCGGCTGAGCATTCTGGCGGTGTAGTCGAAGGTCGCTTGCGGGTTGCTGTCGCTCATCGAGAAGTAACTGAAGATCGGCGACAGGCGAACACCGACACGGCTGGCGCCGAAGACTTCAATCACCGACTCGACCACCTCCTTGAGGAAACGGGCACGGTTCTCGATCGAGCCGCCGTAGGCATCGGTCCGTTGGTTGGTGCCATCACGCAGGAACTGGTCGATCAGGTAGCCGTTGGCGCCATGAATTTCCACGCCGTCGAAGCCGGCCAGCTTCGCGTTGGCCGCGGCCTGGCGGAAGTCGGCGACCACACCGGGGATTTCATCGAGCTCCAGGGCCCGTGGCAGTTCATAGGGCTTGAGACCTTCGGCGGTGTAGATTTCGCCATCGGCCTTGATCGCCGAGGGGGCTACGGGTTGGGCGCCGTTGACCTGCACCAGCGGATGAGAAAGACGGCCTACATGCCAGAGCTGCAGAAAGATCTGTCCGCCCTCGGCATGAACTGCGTCGGTCACCTGTTTCCAGCCGGTGATTTGCTCAGGGGTAAAGATCCCTGGCGTTCTCAGGTAACCCTTGCCCTGGGCCGACACCTGGGAACCTTCGCTGATGATCAGGCCGGCGCTGGCGCGCTGGCTGTAGTACTCGGCCATCAGGGGCGTGGCGGCATCGCCAGCGCCTGCGCGGCTGCGGGTCATCGGCGCCATGATCATGCGGTTTTTCAGGGACAGCTTGCCGACTTGGGCGCGGGACAGCAGAAGATCGAGACCGACGTTGCTCATGATGTTCACCTCTATGGGATTCGGACAGTGGATCAGGGTTGAGTCGAGGAGCGGCTAGGCCAGCCGACCCTCTTGCTGCAAAACGGTGCCGATGCGCTGGATTTCCTTCTCGCCTTTTTCCAGTGCGGCTTTGCTGGTGTGCACGGAGTAGTAGCCCATCACCAGGTCGTGGGGATGCTTGACTGCGGAGCCGAGCACGAAGGACGTTGCGCCTTGGGCAACCATGTCGATGGCCCCGCCGGATTCTTCGAAGACCACCATTTCCCCGGCATTGACGTTGCCGCCAGCATCGAGACTGCCGTCGTTGACCGCCAGCCAGGCGACGGTGTGCCCCGCCGGTGGCGTGTAGCGCCAGTGCTCGTTGTCTTGCAACTGCACGGCGAGGTAATTCATGCCTGCTGGCGCCGCGACACTGCTGCGGGCGCTGCCGTATTGGCCGAGCAACACCAGCGCCGGACCTTCACGGGGGATCTCGGAGGGCGCCAGGTAGACGCTGTGGGCCGGGGCATTTTCTTCTGCCGCCGGCAGCGCAACCCAGAGCTGGAAGCCTTGGTTCGGCAAACCTGCGACGGGGCGGGCGGTGTGCCATACGCCGTTACCGGCTTGCATCCACTCCATGCCGCCGCTGGGCAGCGTTCCTGACTGGCCCGTGGTGTCTTCGTAGATCACCTGGCCCTCGATCATGTAGGTCAGCGTGGCGATACCGGAATGCGGGTGCATGCCGAAACCTCTTTGCATGGCATCGGCGTTGAAGGCGAAGTGATCGAGAAACACGAATGGCTTGCAGAGCTGGCCCAGGTCACCGGGACTCATGAGCCGGGTGATCGGCCCGTGGCTATTGCCGGAGGTGCGATGGACGATGGCGCGGGGCGGTGCTGCGACGATGCTGTTCATGGGGTGCCTCCAAGTCTTGGGCGTTGGGCCTCGATGCGAGAAGGATAAGTGCCTGCCAATAGATTGATTAGCCGATACAATCGGATTGAACTCATCCATAAAGCGAAGGAATGTCAGTGCCATGCTCGATCTCAACGATGTTGCGCTGTTCGTTCAGGTGGTCCGCAGCGGCAGCTTCGCCGAAGCCGCCAGACGCTTGGGCATGCCTTCCAATACCGTCAGCCGACGGGTTCAGCAGTTGGAGGCCCAGCTTGAATCGCGACTTCTGCAGCGCTCGACCCGCAAACTCACCCTGACTCATGCGGGCCAGGGGTTTTATGAGCGCTGCGTGGATGCGGTGGACGGCCTGATGGATGCCGGACAGGAGCTGATGATGGGCAGCGAGGAACCCAGCGGCCTGGTGCGCATCGCGGCGATGGCGGATTTTTTCGATTTCTTCCCGATGCAATGGGTGGCCGATTTTTTAGCCGCGCATCCGCGAGTGCAACTTGATTTCGTGCTCAGCGACGCCCGGGTCGATCTGATTGCCGACCGCATCGACGTTGCCTTTCGCGGCGGTCCCTTGCAGGACTCGGGGTATGTCGGTCGCCAACTGCTCAAGAACGACGGTGACGGCATGGTCGCCAGCCCTGCGTACATTGCCGCGCGCGGCGCACCGCTTTCGTTGCAGGATCTGGCCCACCACGACGGCGTGAGTTTCGCTCATCCCGGCGGCATGACCCATTGGCGATTCGTTGGCCCGGACGGCATCGAGGAACAGGTGCAGATCGCCAGCCGATTCCACGCCAACACCGCCCAGGCGTTGCGCAGGGCGACCGTCGCCGGCCTTGGCATCGCCGTGTTGCCGGGGGCGCTGAGCAGCCTCGACCTGGAAGCCGGAAGACTGGTGCGTGTCCTGCCACAATACCAACGCGTCGGCTTCGGTCTGAATGTGCTCTATCCGAGCCGGCGGCAGTTGCCGCTGGCGGTTTCGGCTTTCATCGGATTGGTGATGGAGAAACTTGAGCTCAAGGCGTTTCCGGCGCGGATGCAGTGAGTGAGCCATCCAGGCCGGTGTCGTGGCGGGATAAGCCCGTTGTGCCGCACCTCAATACCGTGGTGAGGGAGCTTGCTCCCGCTGGCTGGGCAGCAGCCTACAAGCTGAACGCAATCTGCCTGACAGACCTTGGCGACGGGTTTGGGGCCGCTGCGCAACCCAGCGGGAGCAAGCTCCCTCGCCACAAAGGCATTCCCTCTCCAAGATGTGGATGTCAGGGGTGGCGCTACCGCGTGCATCGACCTTCTTGCCACACCGCTAAACCGCTCTTGTGGCGAGGGAGCTTGCTCCCGCTGGCTGCGCAGCAGCCTACAAGCTGAACGCAATCCGCCTGACAGACCTTGGCGACAGGTTTGGGGCCGCTGCGCACCCCAGCGGGAGCAAGCTCCCTCGCCACAAAGGCATTCCCTCTCCAAGATGTGGATGTCAGGGGTGGCGCTACCGCGTGCATCGACCTTCTTGCCACACCGCTAAACCGCTCTTGTGGCGAGGGAGCTTGCTCCCGCTGGCTGCGCAGCAGCCTAAAAGCTGGACGCAATCCGCCTGACAGACCTTGGTGATAGGTTTGGGGCCGCTGCGCAGCCCAGCGGGAGCAAGCTCCCTCGCCACAGGTTCCGCATGTCTCAGCTGCAAACAAGACTCGCCTTGTTCCTTTGGGTATCACGCCCGGGCAGTAGCCCATTTTTTTCCTTCCCAGCAACGATAAAAACCCTCGTTTCGCAAATTCCCGCCTGCCAACACAATCGCCTCGACACCTCATCTCGATAACCGCAACCGCAGAACAACAAGAAAACTGAACCCGAGGCGGGGCCATGCCCGCCTGAATCGAACCTATTGCCGGAAGTGCACAGACATGCCTGTTGAAACCCTACACATCGATACGCTCGTCATAGGCGCCGGCCAAGCCGGCATAGCCATGAGTGAGCACTTGAGCCGGCAAGGCGTGCCGCATCTCGTGGTGGAGCGAAGCCGCATTGCCGAAGCTTGGCGCACATCACGTTGGGATTCGCTGGTCGCCAATGGCCCGGCCTGGCATGACCGTTTTCCGGGGTTGGAATTTGAGGGACTCGGTCCTGATGACTTCGCGACAAAGGACCAGGTGGCCGATTATTTCGAGGCCTATGCCAACAAGTTCAGCGCGCCGATCCGTACCGGCGTGGAGGTCGGGAAAGTCGAGCGCAATGTCGGCCGTCCGGGGTTCACCGTTGAAACCTCTGAAGGCTTGATCGAGGCGATCCATGTCGTCGTCGCCACCGGGCCTTTTCAACGACCGGTGATTCCACCGATTGCGCCGGACATGGCGACGGTCACCCAGCTTCATTCGGCCCAGTACCGTAATCCCCGGCAATTGCCCGAAGGGGCTGTGTTGGTGGTGGGCGCCGGGTCGTCGGGGGTGCAGATCGCCGATGAACTGCAGCGCGCCGGCAAACAGGTCTATCTCTCGGTGGGCGCCCACGATCGTCCGCCCCGGGCCTATCGCAACCGCGATTTCTGCTGGTGGCTGGGCGTGCTGGGCGAGTGGGACGCGGAGGCGGTCCAGCCGGGCAAGGAGCACGTCACTATCGCGGTGAGCGGTGCCCGTGGTGGCCATACCGTGGATTTTCGCCGGCTGGCCCAGGAGGGCATCACCCTGGTGGGGCTGACGAAATCGTTCAATGGCAGCGTGGTGACCTTTGAGCCGAATCTGGCCGAAAACATCGCCCGCGGCGACGAAAACTACCTGGCGCTGCTGGATGCCGCCGACGCCTACATCGCCCGCAACGGCCTGGACCTGCCGCTCGAACCTGAAGCTCGTCACCGGCTGCCTGATCCGCAATGCCTGACCCGGCCAATCCTGGAACTGGACCTGGTCGCCGCCGGCGTGACCAGTGTCATCTGGGCCACCGGCTACTCGGTGGATTACAGCTGGCTGAAGGTCGACGCCCTCGGCGCCAATGGCAAGCCTCGGCATCAGCGTGGCGTTTCCAGGGAACCGGGCCTGTATTTCGTCGGCTTGCCCTGGCTGTCGCGACGGGGCTCGGCGTTCATCTGGGGCGTCTGGCATGACGCCCGGCATATTGCCGACCACATCGTGAAGCAACGCATTTATCTCGCCTATCAGGATGCTGCCCAGCGCCAGGCGTCGGCACTCGACAGCGATTCACAGCGTTCGAAAACCAGTCTCACGGGAGTTCGTTGATGCCTACTCACACGCGTATTCGCATGTTCAATACCAAGGACACCTACCCGAACCAGACGCTGGACAACGATCTGTGCCAGGCCGTGCGCGCCGGCAACACCGTCTACGTGCGTGGTCAGGTCGGTACCGATTTCAATGGCCAACTGGTGGGCCTCGGCGATCCTCGCGCCCAGGCCGAACAGGCCATGCGCAACGTCAAGCAATTGCTGGAAGAGGCCGGCAGTGACCTGAGCCACATCGTCAAGACCACGACGTACCTGATCGACCCGCGTTATCGCGAGCCGGTGTACCAGGAGGTCGGCAAGTGGCTCAAGGGCGTGTTTCCGATCTCCACCGGCCTGGTGGTCAGTGCCCTGGGCCAGCCGCAGTGGCTGATGGAAATCGACGTGATTGCGGTGATCCCCGAATAAGGAGTGCGGCATGACTTTTTCCATCGTCGGGCGCTGCGCCGAAACTGGCCAGTTAGGCATCGCCATCAGCTCCTCGAGCATTGCCGTGGGTGCCCGTTGTCCCTGGTTGCGAGCCGGCGTCGGCGCGGTGTCGAGCCAGAACATTACGCTGCCGGCCCTGGGCCCGCAGGTTCTCGATGAATTGGCCAGCGGCCTGACCGCGCAAGCGGCGCTGGAGCGGACCCTGGCGCGCAACGGCTACGGCCAATACCGGCAGGTGGCGGTGATCGATGCCGAGGGCCGCACGGCGATTTTCAGCGGCGAGCATACCCTGGGCACCCACAACGCCGTGGCCGGTGAGCAATGCGTGGCGGCAGGCAATCTGTTGGCCAACGCTGCGGTGATCGAGGCCATGGTCACGACCTTCGAGCGGGGCGGTGGTTGTCTTGTGTCACGCTTGATGAGCGCGTTGCAGGCCGGGCAGGCGGCGGGTGGGGAGGCCGGAGCGGTGCATTCGGCGGCGCTGTCGGTGGTCGATGACCTGACCTGGCCCATCGTCGATCTACGGGTGGATTGGGCCGAGGAAAACCCCATCGGCGAGCTGGAAAAACTCTGGCTCGTCTATCAGCCGCAATTGCAGGATTACCTGACCCGTGCGCTCAACCCGACCCTGGCGCCGAGTTATGGGGTGCCGGGTGATGAGTGAGCTGCGCAGTCGCGCGCTGCTTGCCGAGCTGGTGAGCTTTGCCACGGTCAGCCGCGATTCGAACCTGGCCTTGATCGAGTTCGTGCGCGACTACTTGCAAGGGCTGGGCGTGAACAGCGAGCTGATCTACAACGCCGAGCGAACCAAGGCCAACCTGCTGGCGAGCATTGGCCCGGCGGTGCCCGGTGGCGTGGTGTTGTCCGGGCATACCGATGTGGTGCCGGTGGACGGGCAGGCCTGGACGGTCGATCCGTTCTGCCTGACCGAGATGGACGGGAAATGGTTCGGGCGCGGCACGGCGGACATGAAGGGGTATCTGGCCTCGGTGCTCGCGGCGGTGCCGGTGTTCCTGTCCAGCCCGCTTCGGCGACCGGTGCACCTGGCGTTTTCCTATGACGAAGAGGTGGGTTGCCTGGGCGTTCACAGCTTGCTGGAGGTGCTGGTTCGGCGGATCGCGCAACCGGCCCTGTGCCTGATTGGCGAACCCACCCAACTCCGACCGGTGCTGGGGCACAAAGGCAAGCTGGCGATGCGTTGTCATGTCCGGGGGGCGGCTTGTCATTCGGCCTATGCCCCTTACGGGGTCAACGCCATCGAACAGGCGGCGCGCCTGATCGGGCGGTTGGGCGAGATCGGCGCTCAGTTGGCCGAACCTTCGCGGCACGACCCGCGCTTCGACCCGGCGTGTTCCACGGTGCAGGTCGGGGTGGTCCACGGCGGCACGGCGCTGAACATCGTCCCGGCGGACTGTCGCTTCGATTTCGAGGTGCGCGCCTTGCCGGATTTCGATCCCCTCGTGGTGGTCGAGCAATTGCAAGGTTATGCCGAGCAGACCCTGCTGCCGGCCATGCAGGCGGTGGCGGGGGATACCGCAATCCGCTTCGAACCGTTGTCGGCCTACCCGGGCCTCGCCACTTCGCCGGACAGCGCGGCCGCCCGACTGGTTGCGCAACTGTGCGGCAGCGACGCGTTCGGCACCGTCGCCTTTGGCACCGAAGGCGGCCTGTTCCATCAGGCCGGGGTGCCGACGGTGGTCTGTGGCCCCGGCAGCATGGACCAGGGGCACAAGCCCGACGAATACGTGAGCGTTGAACAAATGGCCGCCTGCGACCGCTTGATGGATCGGCTGGCGAGCCATCTCTGTGAACCCAATGATTGCTGACCGCAAGGTGCCTGAGGAGGACGATTTCAAGGGAAGGAGATTCCTCGCGGTCAGCCAGGCGACACCCATGAACAGGCCGACAAGAGCCTTTGCTGTAGACCTTGCCGCCCGTATTTACGGTCACTTTTGAGTCCCGTCACCGGCTCGTGCGGGCGAGCCGGTATTTTCGAGGAACCGCTTCATGTCCAGATCCTTGCGTTGCAATATCGCGTGTGCATTGGCGTTGTTGAGTTCAAGCGTCATGGCCGCGCCCCAGAGCTTGACCGTGATTTCCTTCGGCGGCGCCACCAAGCAGGCCCAGGACAAGGCCTACTTCCAACCTTTCAACGCCAGCGGCGCGGGAAACATCGTGGCTGGCGAATACAACGGTGAATTGTCGAAGATCAAGGCCATGGTCGCCGCCGGCCACACCAGCTGGGACGTCGTCGAAGTGGAGAGCCCAGAGCTGTTGCGTGGTTGCGAGGAGGGGCTGTTCGAGAAGCTTGACCTGGGGCGCCTGGGCGACCCGGCGAACTATGTGCCGGGAGCACTCAATGAATGTGGGGTCGCCACCTACGTCTGGTCGATGGTCCTGGCTTATGACCAGAGCAAGCTCGCCAAGGCACCCAAGTCCTGGGCGGATTTCTGGAACGTTGCCGAGTACCCAGGCAAGCGCGGCCTGCGCAAGGGCGCCAAGTACACTTTGGAAATCGCCTTGCTGGCCGACGGGGTCAAGGCGCACGACGTGTACAAGGTGCTGAACACCCCGGAAGGCGTGTCCCGGGCATTCGCCAAGCTCGACCAGATCAAGCCGAACATCCAATGGTGGGAAGCCGGCGCGCAACCGGCGCAGTGGTTGGTGGCGGGGGACGTGGCGATGAGTGCGGCCTACAACGGACGCATCGCGTCGGCGCAGAAAGAAGGCATGAAGCTGAGCATCGTCTGGCCGCAGAGCCTCTACGACCCGGAGTACTGGGCCGTGGTCAAGGGCACGCCGAACAAGGCCCTGGCCGAGCAGTTCATTGCCTTTGCCAGCCAGCCGCAGACCCAGAAGGTGTTTTCGGAAAACATCCCTTATGGGCCGGTGCACCGCAAGACACTGGCGCTGTTGCCGACGGCGGTACAGGAACAGTTGCCCACCGCCGAGGCCAACCTGGCTGAAGCCCAAGCCGTGGACGCGGAGTTCTGGGTCGACCATGGCGAGGAACTGGAGCAACGCTTCAACGCCTGGGCCGCTCGCTAGAAACATCCCTTGTGGCGAGGGAGCTTGCTCCCGCTGGGCTGCGCAGCAGCCCCAACACCAGGCGCCTCGGTGTATCAGCCTGACCGCGTTCGGCTTGCATGGGGTCGCTGCGCAACCCAGCGGGAGCAAGCTCCCTCGCCACGGGGTTGGTGTTTTACTTACAGGCCGGGGCGGGCAGTTGTGCCTGGCCTGTCGTGGCTCAAGGCAGCCATTGCCTGAACTGTTCCTTGCAGTAGTCGACAAACAACTGCGCCGGCTTGGTAAGGTGCGCGCGCTTGAGCCAGCCTGCCACCAGTGCCGAACCGGTCACGTCCTCGGCGATGTCGACGCACACCAGGTGTTGCCCATCGTAGGTGCAGGTGGAGTGCGGGCGGGTCACCAGTACGGCAAAACCAAAGGACTGGCCGACCATGCCCCGCACCATCTCGATGGACGGCGAGCTGAAGACAATGTTGGGCGCCAGGCCCAGCTCCTCGAAGATGCTCACGAAATAAGTGCGACTGGGCTGCACATCCAGCAGGATCATCGGTTCGAGGGCCAGGTCGCGCAGCGATACCTGGGCCTGGTCGGCGAAGCGATGCCCCACCGGCAACAACGCGTAAGGGCGTTGCGGCGCCGTCAGTGCTTCGGTCTCGATGGTACTGTCGAGGTCGTGTTCATAAAAAATCGCCAGGTCGAAACGCCCCCCCGTGAGACCTTGCACCAGTTCCTGTTGCTCGCCATCCTGCACGCGGATTTCCACCCCTGGGAAGCGCTCGCGAAAGCCCGCGATCAGCCTTGGCAGGTAGAGTGGGGCGACGGTTTCGAAACAACCGATGTCGATCTGCCCGCTGACCACATCGTTATCGGCCAGCGCGTTCTGCTCGAACTCCCGGGCCATGCGCAGCAGTTCCTGGGCCTTGCGATAGAAGCGCGCGCCGCCGGGCGTCAGCGATACTCCCTGGGCGTGATGACGAATGAGCAATTGCACACCGAAACTGTCTTCCAAGCCCTTGATGGCGGAGGCGATCGACGGTTGGGCGATGTACAGCTTGCGAGAGGCTTCGGCGACGCTGCCACATTCGACGGTGGTGACGAAGTACTTCAGCTGACGCAAGGAATAGGACGCCACGGCACACCTCGATCCGGATGATTTCTGCCTACCTTACCTTGTGCACGGAGGGCGATGGGCGGGCATTGATGCGGATTTTGCTGGGCAGTGACGATATTCAGGCTGGCTTGGGGACGAGCACCGGAAAAAACGCCTGCCCAAGGATCGTCGGCAGGCGTCTGGGAAAGACCGGCGCAGAAAGGAGGGACTGGCCGGGGGGCGGAAACGGGTTTCAGGCTACCGGGATCAACGGGTCGGCGGCGGCCAGGGCGGTTGCGCGATCAGCCGCGGGCGGGTAGATCCACACTGTGTTGATCTGGGTCTTGAGCTCCTTGGCTTCCTGCCCGACCAACTTGAGCTGGCGATCCCAGCCTTCGGTGTACACCGCGCCCCAGGCACCCAAGTCCAGGCAGGTCACATACTTGGGTTGGCTGTAGGCCATCGGCGCGACGCCCAGCAAGTCGGCCGCGACGTTGTTGCCGGCATAGCGGCCCAGGGCGATGGCGTGCTGGCAGGACATCGCCGCATAGTTGCCCAGCGTGTCGGTGGCGGCGTAGGCCACGTCACCGCTGGCGAATATGTCGTTCTGGCCCAGGACTTTCAGGTTCGCATCGACGTGCAGTCGACCTTGGCGATCGCGGGTGCCGGGTACCTGTTCGGTCAATGGACTGGCGCGGAAACCCACGGTCCAGATCACGGTATGGGACTCGATACGCTGGCCGCTCGACAGGGTGACGCCACCGGCATCCACCGACTCGACCGAGGCGTTGAGGATCCACTCGATACCCAGGTGCTCGGACGCTTCGACAATGGATGGACGTATGCCGTCGCCCAACGCTGCACCAATCTGCGGTCCGCGGTCCACCACGATGACCCGGATGTCCGCGTCCTCGCCGAGGACCGCGCGCAGGCGTGCGGGCATTTCGGTGGCGGTTTCTATCCCGGTAAAGCCGCCACCGGCCACCACCACGGTGTTGCGGGCCGGGCTGTCCGGCAGATTTTTCAGCGACTTGATATGGGCTTCGAGACGGGTGGCCTGTTCGATTTCATCAACGTCGAAGGCATGCTCGATCATGCCCTCCAGGTCGGGGCGAACCAGCTGGCTGCCCGCCGCGAGCACCAGTCGGTCATAGCCCAGGGTGCCCTGGGTACCGAACACATCCACATAGCCCACCCGTTTGTTGTCGACATCGATACTGCTCGCTGAGCCTTGTACGAATTTCACGCCGACGGCGTCGAACAGACTACCCAGCGGCGCCGCCATGGTGTGGACGTCCGGCTCGTAGAAACGGGGACGAATGCGCAGCTCGGCCTGGGGGGCCAGGACGCTGATCTCCACGTCATGACGGTCGTGTTGGTCCAGCAGCCGGGCTGCGCTCAATGCGCTCCAGACCCCGCCGAAACCTGCGCCAACAACCAGAATACGTTGTTTCATGATGAGCTCCCGAAGACAAAATCGATACGTTGAATGGTTCAACTGTTTCAGCGTGACCGTATCGCGAAGTACTCCAAAATCGCTTGGCTGCAATGAGTTGCCATCGAGCACATTCAGTTTCGGTTCGCTGTAGGGAAGCTTATTGGCAGGACCTGTGTTTAACACTTCTACATAAGGTCATCGCGCCTATGCCTGGGTAGGGGGGTTCTATACGAAGGTATGAGGGCGCGCCGCAGTCAAGCAGGCCGGGACAGTACCGCTTCGATGCAGGCGATCAATTCGGCGCAGTCGAAGGGTTTCGGGAAAAACGCCACCGGCTCGGGCGTACCGGCGCTGATACGGGGAGGCACGCCAGGGTATCCGGTGATGAAGATGATCGGGGGATGAATGCCCAGGGCCGATAATCGATCGTACATCTGAATGCCCGTCATACCAGGCATTTGAATATCCGATATCAGGCACGCTGTGTTTTCAAGTTCGCAGGAAGATAAAAAATCCAAGGCGCTGGCGTATGTTTTAACCCGATATCCGTGGGAACGTAACAAACCATCCAATGCAATTCGAACTGACTCATCGTCGTCAATGATTGAAATGATTGCAGCGTTGGACATGTCGATACCTGGAGTTTGATATCAGGTAGCCATAAAGGCGCCCGTATCACTGCAAGATACGCTGTCCAATGGCCCCGCCAAGTATACGTGTGTATGAACTTTCCACCGCATCGCGGGGCAACAACAGGGAGGGCACCTCACCGCAATGCTTAAATCGTTGCCCGCAATTCACGTGGCGACAGACCATAGCGTGAGCGAAAGCGCACCGCAAAACGTGAGGCCGAGGCGTAACCGCAGGCACCGGCAATTTCACCGATGGGACGGGACGTTGTTTGCAACCATTGCAACGCTGTCGCCAGTCGAACGCCCTCCAGGATGCTCCTGAAACTGTCCCCCTCATTCGCCAGTTGGCGGCGCAATGTCGACTCACCCAGGTTAAGTTGCTGCGCAACGCTCGCAACCGTCCAGTCTTTCTCCGGGCTGCCCATCACCATCTGCTGCACACGTTCGCAAATGGGATCGTTGCGACCCATCAGCAGAGGTCCGATCTGGCCACCAAGGCACAGGCTCAGAAGAACCGCTTCCCCATAGAGTGTGCGTAATGCGTCCGGCGCGTTCGCATTGATGGAGGCCAACAGCTGATTCCATGCCTGGGTTGTGTGCTTGTCCAGAGGGACGCATAGATCGGTCTTCAGTGCACCGCGACGGCTCATGATCTGTTGGCTATATCGGCTGCTGAAGTGACGCAGCGTCGAGAGCGGAAAGGTGACCGCATCGGCGATGTAGTGACCGTGAGGGCCGGGGAAGTTCGAGATACCAAGCTCGCGTCCGGCCGGCATCAGAATCAGATGTTGCGGCCCCGCGCGCATCTCCCGGTCATCCCATTGCAACAGTTTTTCCCCCTGTCGCACTCGACACAGGGTGGTCACGAACACCGGTACCCTTGATAAGGTGAGGGGCTGTCGCGCCTGTATGACACACGCATCGATAATGTTTTCCCGGTGCTGTATGCCGTCACAAGGGCGCATCGTTTTTAACGTCCGTAAGTTGAAGTGATCGTCGCTTTGGCCAGGACGTTGGCATTGAGCATGTACCCAACCAAGGCGCCACTGGCCTCACCGTCGAGGGGTAGCTTATCGACTTTCAATGCCCATACGGTGAATTGATAGCGATGGGGCTTATCCCCTACAGGTGGGCAAGCCCCGCCAAATCCTGGCTGGCCATAATCGGTTCGCCCTTGTACGGCACCGGCAGGCAGGTTCGCTCCCACTCCGCTTGGCAAGCTATTGGTAGAAGCGGGTAGGTTGACCACCGTCCAATGCCACCAACCGCTACCCGTCGGCGCATCGGGATCATAGACCGTGATCGCGTAGCTTTTGGTCCCCGCGGGGGCGTTTGTCCAGGAAAGCTCAGGAGACGTGTTGCCACCTTCGCAACCGAAGCCCTGGAACACTTCGCGACTGGTCATCGGACGGTTGTCAGCAATATCCCGGCTGGTCAGTGAGAAGTCGGCAGCGTATCCACTGAATGCTACGGCCATGGTGAGTGCAGGCAGGAGTGACCTGATTTTCATCGTGATTCCTTCTGGGGCTTAAAAGTGAAGCTCGAGTCTAGGATGAACAAAGAGTGGTTACTGTGCCGAAACGCTCGGCCAAAGTGCCGAAATGCTCGATTGACTATCGCCTTGTGTCAGCCAGGCGCCATTCCAGCACCTGGGCCATGCGTACCAGATCGGCAAACGAGTGTGCGCACATCTTGCGCATGGCTTGGCCCCGGTGAATCTTGACCGTGATTTCACTCAAGCCCAGTTCCCCGGCGATCTGCTTGTTCATCAGGCCTGACACCGCCAGTGCCATGACCTGCTGCTCCCGGGGCGTCAATGTGGCGTAGCGGTCAAGCACTTGCTGATGGCCGCGTTCGGCGTCGCGCCGCTGGCGGTCCTGGTAATGGGCGGCGGTCACGGCGTCGATCAGGTCTTGTTCGCGGAACGGTTTGGCGAGGAAATCCACCGCACCGGCCTTCATCGCTCGCACGGTCATGGCGATGTCACCGTGACCGGTCATGAACACAATCGGTAGTCGAACGTTGGCTGCGACCAGCTCCCGTTGGCAATCCAGGCCGCTGGTGCCTTGCAGGCGCACATCCAGGACCAGGCAACTGGGCTGGTCGGGCCTGGGATGGTTCATGAACTGCGCGACCGAACCGAACAGATGGACCTGCAAGCCGATGGAGCGCAGCAGGCTGCCGAGGGATTGGCACAGCGGTGCGTCGTCATCAACGATATAGACGATGGGGGCGTTGTCGATGATCGGGCTTGCGGACTGTATGGAGGTCATTGCCCACCCCCCGACAGAGCGGTGCCAGTGAGCCGCGGCAGTGCGAACCTGAACGAGGTGCCCTGGCCGGCCTCGCTGGTTGCCCAGATCCTGCCGTCATGGAAGTCGATGATGGACCGGCAGATGGACAGGCCCATACCCAGGCCGTTTTCCTTGGTGGTAAAAAACGCATTGAACAAGCACGGCAGGACCTCGGGGGCAATGCCGGTTCCGTGGTCAGTCACCTCCAGCAGCACTTCGTCACTCGCCGTCCAGGTGCGTATATGCAGGGTTCGTGTATCTACCTTGACCCCGTCCATGGCGTGACAGGCATTGATGATCAGGTTGATGATCACTTGCTGCAGTTGCACCCGGTCTGCGCTGACCTGGCCGTCGGTCGCTGCCAGATCCACCTTGGCCCGGACTTTATGATGAGCCAGTTGTTGCTGGACCAGGTTCAGGGTCTCGCGGACGATGTCGTCCAGTCGCTCGGGCTGGCGCAACGGGTCGCACTTGCGCGACAGCGCCCTGATACCGCTGATGACCTCGCTGGCGCGACAGCCGTTGGCGACGATTCGGTCGAGGCAATCCAAGGCTTCCCCGAGATCGGGTTGCGGGCGCTTGAGCCACCGGCGACAGGCCTCGCCGCTGCTGGTGATGGCCGTCAGTGGCTGATTGACCTCGTGGGCAATGGACGCGGCCATTTCCCCCAGGGAGGTCAAGCGAGTGACGTGGGCCAGTTGGCTCTGGGCGCGAAACAAGGCTTCTTCGGCCTGCTTGCTGGCAGTCACGTCCATGAGTGCGCCGAGATACTGGAAACGGCCATGCTGGACGAGCAGGGGGCTGGCGATCATGTGGATGTGCTTGATGCGTCCATCAGGCATCAGCAGCCGCAGCTTGACCTCGATCTGCGGTTCGCCAGCGGCGGCCTGCTGGAAAACCCCGCGTGCCAACTCCAGGTCTTCAGGATGGGTGCGCTCCAGCATCATCGACACCGTTGGCGTCTTGCTGGGTGGATACTCGAAAATCCGTGCCGATTGCTCCGACCAGGACAACGCTTGTCGATCACCGCGAAAGCCCAGGCTGCCGGTCTGGCTCAGACGCTGGGCGCCGGTCAGGTAAGCCTCGTTGTGCCGCAGGCTGTCGGAAGCCTGCTTGCTGCGCAGGGCCAGGAACGCAATGGCGGACAGCGCGGTCAGGCAGCGGAAGAAGCCGGTGGTCGATTCCCAGCGGTGATAACCGCCGTTGTACAAGAACATCGCGGTGAGCAAGCCCATGCACATCAGCGCGACGGCGATCACCAGATTGATGGAGAACAGGTTGGCCGCCATCAACAGCAAGGTGATGTACAGCAGGGTTGGCGCCAGGTCGGAATGGGTTTCGGAGTTGATGATGACAATCCCGCAGGCCACCACCAGGCCTACCGCCCAGCCGAGGGCGTTCACCAGTGGGTGGGTGCTGATTCCCATCGACGGCCGAGGCCCGCTCCGGCTTGGGCTGTATCGAAGGCTGTCATAGACGTTCTTGAACATCGCGGAGGGTAGGGGCACGCTGGCAGACCTTTTGTTTTTACGTGGTCTCGCTCTGGAGTGTCGGGGCGACAGAGCATCGGTTCGTATCTTAGAAGCGTCGCTTTGCCTGAGGTAGGACATAAAACCCTGAAATCCCGCCAAGCTGTGCCAAAGAGAGGGGGCCCCTGCGCGGCCCAGCGGGAGCAAGCTCCCTCGCCACAAAGGCGGTGTTCACCCGGGCCTGGATACATACATACCGAAGTATCGATGACGTTGCCCAAAGGGTGAGTCGAGTGTCCCCACGTACGACAGACCTGGCACGCCTCGGGGATTACGCTTTCAACACCTCGTCGTCTTAGGCCTTGATGGAGGGTGCAGGCGATGATCTTGTCCACTTCCGACTCAATGGCCTGGCGCCTGGGGCGACGACTATGATGAACAGAAATGACCTGCGTCGTGCTGACATCAATCTGCTGGTGGTCTTCGAAACCATGATGCACGAGCGAAACGTGACCCGCGTCAGCGAAAAGCTGTTTCTCGGCCAGCCAACGATCAGCAGTGCCCTGGCGCGCTTGCGGTTGATGTTCGATGATCCCTTGTTCATCCGTTCGGGGCGGTTGATGGAACCGACCTCCCGGGCGCGGGAAATCTTCTCTAACCTGTCACCGGCCCTGGACGGCATCGCCGCCGCCTTGAGCTGCTGCCAGGCGTTCGAGCCGGCCACCAGCGAGGCGACCTTCCATATCGGCCTTTGCGATGACGTCGAGTATGCCCTGCTGCCGGACCTGTTGCGACGCCTGCGGGTCGAGGCACCGGGCACCACCTTGGTGGTGCGCCGGACCGATCAGTGGCAGGTCTCCCAGCTGTTGGCCAGTGGCGAGATTTCCCTGGGCATCAGCCCGACACTGGAGCTGCCGGCCAATGCCCGGCGCAAGACACTGCGGCCGATGCGGCCGATGCTGTTGCGCGCCGATTCGCAGCCCGGCGAGCTGACCCTGGACGAATTCTGCCGTCGGCCCCATGCCATCGTATCGTCCATGGGCAATGTCATCGATGATTCGGACCGCGCGTTATGCCTGATGGGTCGACAGCGCCGGGTGGTGTTGACCGTGCCACAGTTCAGCGCCTTGCCCGTGCTGTTGGCCCAGAGCGACATGATTGCCATCGTGCCGGATTACGTTGCCCACGCGATGGTCATGGTGACCGGCATGCGGGCGCAAGCGGCCCCGATCTGCTTGCCCCAGCACGAGCTTTCCATGGTCTGGCGCGGCGCTTCGCACAATGATCCGGGGGAGCGTTGGTTGCGTTCCCGTTGCAGCGCGCTCCTGGCCGAGCAGGCCGACCCGCAGGAGCATTCCAGGCGAGTGGCCTGACGGACAGTTGCGCAAGGGGTTCGCACTCAGCGAGAAAACCGGCTGCGATACTCCCGGGGGGATATCGAGAGATGGCGCTGAAACGTGTGGCGCATTCGTTCCTCGTCACCGAAACCGCAGGATCGGGCGATCTGGTCGATGTTGCGCTGGGAGTCTTCGAGCATTCGACGCGCCGCTTCAAGGCGGAACATCTCGATGGCTTTGGCCGGGGTTCGGCCGGTCTGGCGTTTATAGACCCGGGCAAAGTTGCGCGGGCTCATCCTGGTTTGGCGGGCCAGCCGTTCGACGGTGAGGTCGTTGTCGTCCAGGTGCTCGGAAATCCACACGTGCAGTTCATCGAAGCCGGCGCTCTCTTGCATCTGCAATTGCAACAGTTGGCTGAACTGCGCCTGCCCGCCGGGGCGCTTGAGAAACACCACCAGCTCACGGGCCACCTGCAAGGCCACATCGCGACCACAGTCGGCTTCGACCAATGCCAGTGCCATGTCGATGCCGGCACTGACACCGGCCGAGGTCCACACGTTGCCCTGCTGGATGAAGATCGCATCGAGGTCCACCTCAACCGACGGGAAATTGCTCTTGAGCATCTCGCACATGGCCCAATGGGTCGCGGCCCGGCGTCCGTCCAGCAAGCCGGCCTGGGCCATGAGGAAGGTGCCGCTGCACACCGATGCCGTGCGCCTGGCCTGGACCGAGGCCTTGCGCAGCCAGTGCACCAGATCGACACAGTCGATCATCGCCTGCCGAATGTCCGGTGCGCCGGGCACGATCAGCGTGTCGATGAGTGTCCCGTCGAGCTCATGCAGTGCACGGGTATCAACGACCAGGCCTTCGGCGCTTTGCATCAACCCGCCAGCCAGGCTCGCGGTGTGCATGGCGTAGCCGGGCAGGCCGCGTTCGGTCATGGCTTTGGTGGCGGCCCAGAACACGGTCTGGGCCCCGGTCAGGTCCAGCAAACCCATCTGCGGATAGGCCAGGAATACCAGGGTGCGCGGTTGGGAAACGGATTCGGTGGCGATGCCGATATCCAGGGACATCTCGTTCATATTCGCTTCGCGCCGGGTGTTCGTGAGGGGAGGTCTGCAAGGTTATCAAGTGATCGTGCCCGTGAGTGCGGCTTCATGGGTTCGGATACCGAATATTTAGGTGCTATTGATATGCCATTAAGGTATTTAAATTAATATTCTTATAGCTTTAAAGTCGTGACCTTCAGTCTTTTCACCTACTGTGAGGTTCACCAGACCATGGCTTTCAAGCGTTCTGCGCTCACCTTGTTGGTTTCCCTGGCGGCCACTGCGCTGCTCAATCCCTTGGCCCATGCCGAGGGCGAGATCAGCATCGCCCAGCAATTCGGTATCGGCTACCTGATCCTGGATGTGGTGCGTGACCAGCAGCTCATCGAGAAGCATGGCAAGGCCCAGGGCCTGGATATCAAAGTGGACTGGAACAGCATTTCCGGCGCGACGGCGATGAACGAGGCCTTGCTGACCGGCGCCCTGGATGTGGTGTCGGCGGGCATTCCGCCGATGCTGACGATCTGGGATCGGACCCGCGGCAAGCAGAACGTCAAGGCCATCGCCTCGCTGGGGGCGATGCCCAACTACCTGCTGACCAACAACCCGAACGTGAAGAGCCTCAAGGACTTCACCGACAAGGACCGGATCGCTGTCCCGGCCGCAGGGGTCGGATTCCAGTCGCGCACGTTGCAGATCGAAACCGCCAAGGTGTTCGGCAACGATCACTTCAAGAAATTCGACGACATCTCGGTCAGCCTTCCGCACCCGGATGCGACGGCGGCGCTGATCGCCGGTCAGTCGGAGATCAATTCACACTTCTCCAGCCCACCGTTCCAGTACCAGGCACTGCAAAGCCCCAATGTGCACAAGGTGCTCAGTTCCTATGATGTGCTGGGCGGGCCGGCGACGTTCAACGTGCTCTACACCACGGAAAAATTCCACGACGAAAACCCCAAGACCTACAAGGCGTTCTACGATGCCCTGGTGGAGGCGCAAGGCATCATCAAGGCCGACAAGCCGGCCGCTGCCCAGACCTACATCCGCGTTGAACAGTCCAAGTTGCCGCTGGCGCTGGTGGAGAAAATCGTCACCGACCCCGAAATCGACTTCACCGTCGTTCCGCAACGCACCTACATCTATGCCGAAAAACTGCATGAACTGGGCGTGTTGAAAAACAAGGCTGACAGCTGGAAGGACTATTTCTTCGAAGAGGCCCATGCCGACGCCGGCAGCTGAATCCGGGCCGATTATCCGTTTTCGGCACAATTGCCCGACCGGCCCACGGGGCGGAATGGAACTTGCCTGAGCTTTGACCCGTAAGCCCTGGAATCATCAAAGGTCGGGTCAATGAACAACTCCAACATGGCGCAGCCAGCGGTCTCGTGGGACCTGTTGCCGACGCTGCCGATCAATCGGTTCCGCACCGCTGACATCGATGAGCACGCCCGCAACATGGGGGGGTGGCAGGTCTGCTATGACCAGTTGACCCCCGGGCGTTTCGACGGTGAGTTGATCGAGTTCCGCTCGGACTGGATGCAACTGGTGCGCGACCGCTCTAATCAGGCCATGACCAAGCAAGGCATGGCCTGGGAGGGCGCCATCACCTTCAGCGTGCCGCTGAGTGCCGATGGACCGGTCTTTTGCTCCGGGCACCCGATTATCGAGCCCAGCCTGTTGGTCGCCCGCGGCCAAAACCTGCCCGAGCTGCGCACCCCCCAGCATCTGGATCTGCTCGGGGTCGCCATCGACGAGCAGGCGTTGGAACATGTGCTGGAGCGCCAAGGCAGTCGCTTTCGAATTACCGATCTTCCCAAGTGTTACCGTCTTGGCAATTCGACGCTGCCCGCCGAGCTTGCGGCGTTGTTCGATGAGCTTGAAGGCGGCGAGCAGGGGCGTGATTCGTTGCTGGGGTACGAGTCGATTCGCCGGGGCCTGCGGGACACGGTGATGTTGCACATATTGGAACTGGTGGCGCCTGACGAAGCGCCGCCGCTCAGCCCCACGGCGCGCAAACGCATGGTCGACCGCGCCCGGGAATATGCCTTGACCCATGTCGATGAGCCGCTGTCGATCCTCGACCTGTGCAATCACATCGGTGCCAGCCGACGCAAACTGCAGTATTGCTTCCAGGAGACCCTGGGCATCAATCCGGTGGCTTATCTGCGGGCGTTGCGCCTCAATGCGGTGCGCCGTGAGCTGCGCAATGGCGATCAGGCGCTGGGTGTGCAGGAGGTGGCAGCGCGCTGGGGGTTCTGGCATTTGAGTCGGTTTTCCAGTGATTACCGGACCCTGTTCGGCGAAACCCCATCACACACGTTGCGCCGCACGCATCTGTGCTGAAAACGGATAACGGCTGACCGGCCGGCTCCCTAGGATGACCCCGACACCACATGGTCGGAGGGGCATTCGATGTACCAAAACAAAAAAACAAACACCTGGCACTGTACGTGGTTAACCCTGGGGCTGATCGGTGCCTGCACCGCTGCCCATGGCACCGAAAACGGCGCACCGACCACGGCGGTCGGGGTCTATGATTTCGGCGCGGGCATGATGCCGCCGGCCACGCCCTTTGGCACTGTCGGCCTGCGTACCGCGTTCTATTCGGCCAACGTACAGAAAGATCGCCACGGCAAGTCCGTGGACAACCATTTCTCCCTGGATGTCTTGTCCATCGGCCTCGCCTACATGCGCATGACCGATTACACCGTGCTGGGCGCCAAGTATGGTTTCGGCGCCGTAGTGCCGTTTTTCCAGATGGACGCTTCGCTACAGGTGCAGACCCCTGTCGGCCCGCTGGACCTGGAAGCCGATCCGTTTCGCATGGCCGACATGCAGGTGTTGCCGGTGATTTTGCAGTGGACCCTGTCGCCGAACCTGTTCGTCAATGCCCAGTTCCAGATCCAGGCCCCCACCGGCGACTACGACAAGGATCGCTTGATCTCGCCGGGCCTCAACCACTGGACCTTCTCGCCGATCCTCAACGCCACCTACATCTCCGACAGCGGCTTCGAGGTGTCTTCGAGCTTTGAGGCCGACATCAACACCCGCAACCACGCCACCGACTACAAGAACGGCGTCGAATACCGCCACGAGTTCGCCGTGGGTCAACACGTTGGCCCTTGGACGGTGGGCGTGGGCGGCTATTACTACCGGCAATTCACCGATGACGATGCGCCGGGCCTGGAGGCGGGCAATCGCGCCCGGGTGTTGGCGGTCGGGCCGGCGGTGAGCTACTTCAAGCCTGGCATTCCACCGGTGTGGCTGCATGTCTACAAGGAGCTCGATGCGCGCAATCGCGCCGAGGGCTATACCGCGGCGCTGCGTATTTCCCACAGTTTCTAGAAGGGGCTCGTCATGAACCAATCAAGTTCCGTTTCAACGGCGGCCACCCCGTCGCGCCAGGCCAGTTGGCGCGAAGGCGCAGTGCTGATGCTGGGCAGCAGCCTGACGATCATGGGCGCGGTGATGGTCACGCCGATCCTGCCCCGGTTGGGTGCCGAATTCGGTCCCTTGGAACCGCGCGCCGATCTGCTGGTGCCGTTGGCGATCACCGGTCCCGCCCTGGCGATTGCCGTGTGCGCGCCGTTGGCTGGCTGGTTGGCCGACCGGGTTGGACGCAAGGCGTTGCTGGTGATTGCCACGGTGCTCTACGCCTTGCTCGGTGCATTACCGGCCCTGCTCGATAGCCTGACTTCGATTGTCGGTGTGCGGCTGTTGTTCGGGTGCACGGAGGCGGCGGTGATGACCTGCTGCGCGACGCTGATCGCCGACTATTGGCAGGGCGAGGAGCGGTTGCGTTACGTCAACCGGCAGGTGGTGACCATTGGCCTGGTGGGGGCGCTGTTTTTCGTGGTGGGCGGTGTGCTCGGCGAGCACTCGTGGCGTGCGCCATTCCTGTTGTATCTGCTGCCACTGCTGCTGGTGCCGGCCATGATGAAAATCCTCTGGGAACCGCCGGTGACGAAGCAGCAGAAGGTCGAGCAGCGCGTCGATGAGTCGGCTCCGGCCAAGGTCGCCGTGCTGCCACTGCTGGTCGGCTACCTGATGATTCTGGGCGGCATGGTCTTGACATTCATCATGCCTATCCAGGCGCCGACGTTGTTGGTCAGCCTGGGCGTCACCTCCAGCACGCTGATCGGCCTGGCGGCGGGGCTGAGCCTGTTGGCGACCTTGGGCGGTTCGCTGATGTGGCCGTTGCTGCGCCGTCGCTTCGGCATCGCCGGTTGCAACGCATTGTTGCTCGGCTTGATGGGCCTGGGGCTGTGGTTGCTGATGCGCGGGCAAAGCTACAACGCTGTGCTGGTGGCGGTGTTCATCCAGGGCCTGGGGGCCGGGTTGCTGGTGCCCAATGTGATGGCGCCGGTGATGAATGCCTTGACCGCCAACACCCGCGGCCGGGGTTTGGGCGGGTTTACCTCGTGCCTGTACATCGGCCAATTCGTCAGTCCGCTGGTGGTGGCGTCGGTGGTTGTCTTCGCCGGTGACCTGCGTCACGCCATCCAGTGGCTGGCCCTGGCCAGTTTTACCTTGGCATTGCTCTGGGTCATTGCCGGTCTGCGTGCACGGGGCCAGGGGCAGGCGAGCACCGTCGGATCACATCAATCGTCGTGACATAAGGAATCTGAAACATGGGTATGCAAGACATCCACCATTTGATGGACAGTGAAGACGCCACGGCGCTGGCCGAGTGGGTCAGGCGTGGCGAAGTCCAGCCCGGCGAACTGCTGGAAACCGCCATCGAGCGCCTGGAGCGGGTCGAGCCGCAGCTCAATGCGGTGGCCGAGCGTTTGTACGATTCGGCCCGGCAAGCCGTGCGCACGCCACAGGTTGGCCAAGGCTTGCTGGCCGGTGTGCCAACCTTGATCAAAGACCTGTTTTCGCCGGTCCACGGCGCGGCGATGACTAACGGCTCACGCGCACTGGGCGACTTCCGGGCGGATTTCGAATCGGAAGTCGTGACGCGTCTGCGTCGTGCCGGATGTCAAGTGATGGGCACCAGCACTTCGCCGGAGTTCGGCACCTCGTACTCCACCGAGTCCGCGCGCTTCGGCGCCACCCGCAACCCCTGGAGCACCGACCACAGCGCCGGTGGCTCCAGTGGCGGCGCGGCGGCGTTGGTGGCGGCCCGGGTGGTGCCGTTCACCCATGGCAACGACGGCGGTGGTTCATTGCGCGTGCCGGCGTCTTGCTGTGGCGTGTTCGGGTTCAAGCCCAGCCGTGGCCTTATGCCGTCGGGGCCGATAGTGGGCGAGGGCTGGGCGGGGATGGGCACGCCCCATGCGATTACCTTGTCGGTGCGCGACAGTGCGGCGCTGCTGGACGCCACCGCCGGGAGGGACCTGGGGGCGCCCTATGCCGCGCCGGTCCAGGCGTTGCCGTATGTGATGGCGGTGCAGGCTGATCCCAAGCCGTTGCGCATTGCCCTGGTCGAGCAACTCGAGCCTTGGCCTACGTCACCCCAGAGCCTTCAGGCGGTGGGCGAGGCCGCGCGGTTGTGCGAGTCCCTGGGGCACCGTGTCGAACCGGTGAGCCTGCCGGTGGGATTGCTGGAGTTTCTCGACCACGTGTTCACCATCATTGGCGCCAGCTCTCGTCACTATGTCGACCTGCTGGGCCAGATGCGTGGGTTTGCCGTGCAGGCCGAAGAGCTGGAGGTGCGCACCCGGATCATCTTGCGGGACAAGGGCAACGTCAGCGGCGCCCAATATGCCGCGGCGGTGGAATGGATTCATGCCCTCGGCCGGCGGTTGGCGGTGTTCATGCAGGATTATGACGTGATCCTGAGCCCAGTCCTGACCCGTGAACCGGTGCTGATTGGCGAGCTGGATCTGCAGGATGTGTGCATGAGCCTGGATCAATTGATCGAGCGCTACCACAGCTATTCGCCATTCACTGCACTGTTCAATGCCAGCGGCCAGCCGGCGATGTCCGTGCCGTTGTCCTGGAGCGCCAATGGCCTGCCGATGGGGGCGCATTTTGCCGGTCGCTTTGGCGAGGAAAACACTTTGCTGGCCCTGGCCGCCCAACTGGAGCGCGCCCAGCCCTGGCGTAGCCGAGTTCCACCGGTCAACGCCTGTCGGCGGTGAAACTGGGAGCCTGCTCGCGAAGGCGTTGGGTCAGTCGGCATCATGGTTGACTGATAGTCCGCTATCGCGAGCAAGCTCGCACACAAACGGGATTTTTGCGGGTAGGGCTCTGGGGTTGTTACAGAGCCCTTGAAGGTCAGTAGCGGATCATCACCGACTTCAGTTCGGTGTAATCATCAATGAATGCACTGCCGAATTCACGGCCTATTCCTGAAGATTTACTGCCGCCAAAAGGCACCGCCGGGTCGAGCAGGGTGTGCATGTTCACCCATACCGTGCCGGCTTCGATGGCGGGGACCATGCGCAGGGCCTTGCCCAGGTCGTTGGTCCAGAGGCTGGCACTCAGGCCATAGGGCGTGTCGTTCATCAGTTCCAGCAATTCTTCCTCAGTGTCGTAAGGGAAAAACGTGGCGATCGGGCCGAAGGTTTCTTCGTTGAGCAGGCTGTCGTCGCGGCGATTGGCGAGGATGATGGTCGGCTCCACATAGCAACCCGGTCCATCGATCAGCTTGCCGCCGTGGACGATGGTGTTGTTCTGTGCGCGGGCCTTGGCGAAGAATTCCGCGAGTTTGCGCTGGTGCTGGCGGTTGGTCACCGGGCCGAATTCGGTGCGTTCGTCCAAGGGCGAGCCGATGGTGAGTTTGCTCAGGCGCTGCGCCAGTTTGTCCATGATCGACTCGATCTGCGAGCGATGAACAAAGAACCGTTCCGCTGCTGCACAGATCTGTCCCGAATGCAGAAAGCCGGCCTCGATGATGCCGTTGACCGCCACCTCGGGATCGATATCACGCAGGAACCCCGCCGCATTCTTCCCGCCCAGTTCCAAGGTTGCACGGGTCAACCCGGCGCCCATGGCCGCTTGGCCCACCGCCAGGCCGGTGGGCACGGAACCGGTGAATGAGACCTTGTTGGTGCCTGGGTGTTCGATCAGCCCTTTGCCCACTTGGCCGCCGCCGGTCAACACATTCAGGGCACCGGCCGGAAGGCCGGCCTCGATGGCCAGTTCAGCGATGCGCAGGATGGTCAGCGGGGTGAACTCGCTGGGCTTGATGATGATGCTGCAACCGGTCACCAGGGCTGAGGCCAATTTCCAGATGGCGATCATGGTGGAAAAATTCCACGGTACGATACCGACCACCACTCCGACCGGTTCGCGCAAGGTGAATGCGGTATAGCGTTCGCCAGCGAAGGAGGGCAGTGATGGGGTGATCGTCTCGCCGTTGATCTTGGTCGCCCAGCCAGCGTAGTAGCGCAGGAAATGTGCGGCCTGGTCGACTTCGAAGGCCCGGGAGACGTGGATGATCTTCCCCGACTGGCAGGTCTCGATCTGCGCCAGCTCTTCGCGGTTGCGTTCCAGCAGGTCTGCCAACTTGAGCAGCACATGGCCGCGGACCGCGGGTGCCGTTTGGGACCACTGCTTGAAGCCGCGGCGGGACGACTCCACCGCCACATCAATGTCGCCGGAAGTGGCGTCGCTGACCTGGGCGATGACTTGGCCGTTGGCAGGATTGACGACGTCAAGTGTCTGGCTGCTCTGGCTTTCGACGTAGCCACCGTCGATGAACAGGGCGTGATGTTTGCCGAGGAAGGCTTCGACCTGAGGCAGCAGGGCAATATCGCTCATGAGGGTTTCCTGATCACGAATAGGGAAAGCCCCGAGGGTAATCCCGGCAGGATCATCCAGCTTGACTGTGCCTGCCGCGCCGTATGTCTGTGGCTGCCAGCCTGGGTGGTTGGCAGCCAGGAGCAAGGCCTCGTGCAGGCAGGGACAAGCCAGCCAGGCCGGTTTGCGATCAGATTCGGGTTTCGACTTGATGGCATAGGGGCGGGCGATGTTTCTCCAGACCAACAAACAGAGACTGGCGTTGACTGCGCAGGTGCAACGCGTGCTGACCGGCGAAACGGAGGACACGCCACAGCTCGACGCGTATCCGCAACTGCGCACCGTCCTTGAGCAGCATGCACGGCAGGTGGCGAGCGCGACTGCACATCTGCATCAGGTCGAAGCACAAGTGCAGGCGCAAACCCTGCAATGGCAGCACTGCGAGCGTGAGATGCACAGGGTTCGCCAGCAATTGGAGCAAGCCCTTGAGCGCGAGCAGGCGCTTGAAGTTCGTCTGGGCGAACACAGCCAGCATCTACAGCAACAACGCCAGGATGCGCAGATCTGGGAGTTGCTGCAATCGACCTTGACTGAAGGCTGCTGGGATATCACGGTCGTCAACGGTGACCTCCAGCACCCGGCCAGTGGCATGCGCTTTTCCAGTCAGTTCCGTTCGCTGCTGGGGTATGGGCCGGATGACTTGCCCGATGGCTGGGATGCCCAGGTCGGCATCACCCACCCGGACGACTTGCCCAAGATCATGGCCATTTTCGATCAGGAAATCCTTGGCTCCCAGGGCAGCGGTGAATACGTCTTCGAATACCGGATGCGCCACAAGACCCGGGATTACATCTGGTGTCGTGAACGCGGTCGGGCGGTACGCGACTCGCATGGGCAACTGGTGCGGGTCATTGGTGCGGTGCGTGATATCAGCGATGAGCGCTCGGCCCAGTCCACCCATCAGCGCATGCTCGAACAGAACCAGGTGACCTACGCCCAGATTGCCACGGTGGTGGGGGTGATCAAGGGCATTGCCGACCAGACCAATCTGCTCGCCTTGAACGCCGCGATTGAAGCCGCCAGGGCCGGAGATGTCGGGCGCGGTTTCTCAGTCGTGGCCGATGAGGTGCGCAAGCTGGCGCAGAGCACCCGGCAGGCGACCCATCAGATCCAGACCATGTTGCATCAGCACAAACAGTAAGCCGAGCGGGAGCTGCCGTCGGGGCAGCTCCCGCCACGTTCAGAACGCAACCGCCACGGTTCTGGCCGTTGAACATCGAGTCCCAGTCCTTGGAGTAACGGCTGTAGCGATAGGTCAGGTCCGGTGTCCAGGGCAGGTCGGCGAAGGTGTAGCCGGCTTCGCCGTACCAGGCTTTCTCCGGGCCCGCGTCCTTGTCCTGCCAGGCGTACTCGAAGGAGAAGTGGGCGTTTTCGATGCCAGCATTGCCGGCGCCGCGCAGGCTGTAGATGTCCATGCCTTCGTGCTGTTTCTGGAAGTTGCTGGCGTAGCGGTCATCGACATCGATGCCATGGATATAGGCCAGCCCCAGGGTGCCAGGCGCGGCGGTGTATTCCAGGGTTGGCCGTCCCGTAGAAACTGCCCAGGTTGCCGAGTGTCTGGTCGATACTCAGGCCATACTTAATGAAGCCTTCGCGCCAGCTTGAACCACCGGTGGAGCCGTCGTAGTTCTTGCGGCTGTTGAACAGCCCGTAGACCGCCAGGAAGTTGCCGATGACGGTGGTATCTTCGTCGGAATAAAGCTCATAAGCCTGGGCCGGTGAATCGGCGACCAGCAGGGCGATGCCCAAGCCGATGGGCATTGCGCAGCAGAGGTGTACGGCGTGTGTGCCCCATGGTGGAATTCCCCAGTGCGATTGGACAGTAGAGCGCGCATTAAGGGGAGAGGTACCCAGGGAAGTCTTTCACCTGCCTGCCATGGAGTTGATCCAGGCCGCCAGCGCGGCGGTGTTGGCAGGCAGCAACAAAACCGGCGGCAGACATGGGCAAGACGCCCGGCGCGGTGCGGCGCAGAGTAAGGCTACACGCAACGCCGTTTCGATCAGGGACTGGTTGGGGAAGGCATGATCGCCGGTTCCTGGACGGCTGTGGCATCCATACTAAAAATCCGCTTTCGAGGACCTTGCACCATGTCGATCAATGACAGGCTCACCGAGCACTTGAACCGGGGTTCGGTGGGCTTTCCCACCGCGTTGGCCAGCACCATTGGCCTGATCATGGCAAGTCCCGTGATTCTCACCGCGACCATGGGCTTTGGCATTGGCGGCAGCGCCTTTGCCGTGGCGATGCTGATCGCCGTGGTAATGATGCTGGCCCAGGCGACGACGTTTGCCGAGGCGGCGTCGATTCTTCCGACCACCGGCTCGGTCTATGACTATATCAACTGTGGCATGGGACGTTTCTTCGCGATTACTGGCACCTTGTCGGCCTATCTGATTGTCCATGTGTTCGCCGGAACCGCCGAGACCATCCTGGCCGGCGTCATGGCCCTGGTGAACTTCGAACACCTCAACACCCTGGCCGAATCGGCAGGTGGCTCCTGGTTGCTGGGCGTGGGGTTCGTGGTGGTCTTTGGCGTGCTCAACGCGTTCGGCGTCAGCGCCTTTGGCCGGGCCGAAATCATCCTGACGTTCGGCATGTGGACCACCCTGATGGTGTTCGGCGTGCTGGGCCTGATCGCCGCTCCGGCAGTGGAGTTGGAGGGCTGGTTCGGCGCGTCCGTGGTGGGCACCGATATGGTCACGGTGCTGTCGCTGGTGGGCATGGCCATGTTCATGTTTGTCGGCTGCGAATTCGTCACGCCGCTGGCACCGGACCTGCGCCAGTCCGCTCGGACCATGCCCCGGGCCATGATGCTGGGCTTGTTCAGCGTCGCCACCTGCATGTTCATCTACGGTGCGGCGATGAAGCGCCAAGTGGAAAACGTGCTGCTCGATGCCACCAGCGGCGTGCATCTGCTGGACACCCCCATGGCGATTCCACGCTTCGCCGAACAGGTCATGGGCGATATCGGCCCGATGTGGCTGGGCATTGGCTTTCTGTTTGCCGGTGCGGCGACCATCAACACCCTGATGGCCGGCGTACCGCGGATTCTCTACGGCATGGCGGTGGATGGTGCGTTGCCGAAAATCTTCACCTATCTGCACCCGCGCTTCAAGACGCCGTTACTGTGCATCCTGGTGGCGATGCTGATTCCGTGCCTGCACGCGTGGTGGCTGGGTGGCAATACCGACAACATCATGCACCTGGTGCTGGCCGCGGTGTGCGCCTGGAGTTTTGCCTACCTGCTGGTGACCGTGTCGGTGGTCAGCCTGCGGATTCGTCGTCCCGATCTGCCGCGGGCCTATCGCTCGCCGTGGTTCCCGTTGCCACAGATCCTGTCCAGTGTCGGCATTATGCTGGGCATGTGGTTCATCACACCGCCCGGCATGAACCCGGCAGACATCTACGTGCCCTTCGCGGTGATGCTCGGTGGCACGGCAGCGTACGCCTTGTTCTGGACCCTGGTGGTACAGAGGGTCAATCCATTCAAGCCAGCGTCGGTAGAAGACGTGCTGGCCAAGGAGTTCTCCCATGAACCAGGGCAACTTGCGGGCGAGTTTGTCGACCCTGCTGCAAAAACTGTCTGAGTTGTTCAGCGCCCAGCACACCCCGGCCGGGTATCGGCCCGGGGTGACCCTGGAACACCTGCGGCGCAACCTGGCGCTGGCGCAATTCGAGGTGACGGGCCTGACCACGGCGACGGCAGCCACCGACGATGGCAGCTTGCAGTTGGAGATCGTCGAACGCACCGAGTCGCAGTTGTTGATGCACCTGGTGATGACCGAGTTCGTCCTGCGCGTGCCTGCCTCCCGAGAGGGCACGGCGCGCCTGGAGCTGCACCACGGCGGGGCTGTTCGGCGCAGTGGTATTCGCTGCCGGCAGCGGGACGGGCGCAGTGACCTGGCGGACCGGTTGCAGGCGGCGGTGGAGCAGGATCTTGTGCTGTATCAGGCCCTCATGCCCCTGGATTTCAAACGGCTGCGCATCGATTTGCAGGGACGCCAGTGGTGCGTGCGCCTGGAACACATGGGCGGTAGCGAAGTGGTCAATCGCATGCCGGCCTTTCGTCGGTATATCCCGTTGAGCCGCGAGCAGCGCTGCGTCTTGCTGGCAACCTTGAGCGGTCTGCAGCGGGTACTGGCAACGCTCTGATTCTGTTGTGCTGCCCTGGCATCATTCCTGCTACTGCTCTGGCGATCAGGTACTTGTTGCGTGCATATAGATAACATGTTAACTATTGCCGCACAAAAACAAAAAGCCACTGCGGAGAATGCCATGAGCATGCAACAGGTTGGGCAGGACGGTCTGGACACCTGGAACCGGGATCTGCGGGCGACTTGCGGCCACTTCGATACCGAGCTGGCCTTCAATCGTTCCCTGTTTATTGGTGAAGTGTCGAATTTCCATCGGGGTGGCCTTGCCCTCGCGAACCTGCGCACCAACGCCGGTAGCATCAAGCGTCACCTACCCAACGCGGATCACGACGATGACCAGGATTGCTTCCTGGTCAGCCAGCGCAGCGGCTACTGCCGCATTACCCAGAACGGCTTGAGCATTCAGCTGGCACCCGGTGAACTGCTGCTGATGGATTCCGTGGGGGCGCTTGAGATCAGCCCGTTCGGCCTGATCGAGCACGCGGTGCTGTCCTTGTCTCGCCAGGACGTGTCGCGACAACTGGGCGGGGAGACCAAGACTTTCGGCAAGGTTTCGTCCAGCAAGGCGTGTGGGCGGATGCTGCATGTCTTGATGGACCAGCTGTGCAGGGACACACCCGACGGCGAGGGCGCCGCGGGCGAGGGTGAAGCGTTGCAGAGTGCCTTCGTTTCGCTGTTGGGCTCGGCCTTGGAGCACAGTAGCGATGCCCGTGATGAGGGGGTTGCGTTGCAGGGCAGCCATCTGCGCAGCTATGTACAGAAGGTCATCGACGAGTCACTGACCCAGCCCGGCCTCAGCCCGGTGGGCCTGGCCAATCGACTGAATATTTCGGTGCGGCATCTGTATCGATTGTTCGAAGAGCAGGATGACAGCGTTTGCCGCTATATCCAGCGGGCCCGGCTCAAGCGCAGCGCTGATGACCTGACCAATCCGTTCCTGCGGGACGAGTCCATTACCTCGATTGCCTACAAATGGGGCTTTACCGATTCGGCGCATTTCAGCCGTTCGTTCAAGAAGCAGTTCGAGCTGTCGCCCAAGGAGTTTCGTTCCAGCCGTTTGCAGGAGGGGCAAGGGATGGCTTGAATGAGGTCGTCGTTGACTGGATGATCGCTATCGCGAGCTTGCTCGCGATGACGGTGGTCCATCCACCCTCACCGCAAGCTGACTCCCCCCACTCAGGTTCAGACCTCCGGCAACGTCGAACCCCCGTCGACCACCAAAGTCTGCCCGGTCACATAACTGGCCAGGCTCGATGCCAGGTACAGCATGGCGCCGGCGATGTCACTCGGTTGGCCCAATCGACCCAGCGGCACTCGGCGGGCAATGTCCTGGTTGACTTCATCGTCGCCCAGGTTGGCCATGGCCGGTGTCGCGATCATGCCCGGCTCGACCCCATTAACGCGGACATTCTCGGCCGCCAGTTCCAGCGCGGCATTGCGAATGAAACCATTGACCCCGGCCTTGGAGGCCGCGTAGTGGCTGAGCCCTGGATACGCCACCCGCGGGCCGGTGACCGAAGAGGTCACCAGCACGCAGCCTCGGCCCTGGCGTCGGAACATCGGTAGCGCGGCCTGGGTCAGCCAGAACAGCGCCGACAGGTTCACCGCCAGCGTACGCTCGAGCATCGACGGGGTGATCTCGGCGAACGGTGTCAGCGGAAAATACCCGGCGTTGTGCACCAGGGTATCCAGCCTCCCCAAGCGCTGCTCCAGCTCGGCCATCATCCCGAAGACCGCCGTTGCGTCGGCCAGGTCAACCCCCACCGCTTGTACCTGACAGCCCTCGGCAGTCAATTCGTCGGCCACCGCTTCGGCGCGCGCCAGGCCAAGGTCGGCGATGACCACGCGAGCCCCACGCAGGGCAAACGCTTCAACGATGGCCCGGCCAATGCCCTGGGCGCCGCCCGTGACCAATACGGTCTGGCCGCTGAAATCCAGATCCTCAGACATCGCTGGCCTCCATCCGGCTGAAGGCCAGTGTCGGTACATCGACAATGTTGGAGCCGCCATCGGCCACCAGCGTCGCCCCGGTGATGATCGACGCATCAGGGGAGGCCAGGAAGCGGCAGACGTTGGCGATTTCCTCCGCGCTGGCCGGCCTGCGCAACGGCACGTCGGCGCAGACCCGGTCATAGGCCTGTTGCAACGTTTCGCCATGGAACTGCATCAGTGCCTGCATTTCTTCATCGGCCATGGGGGTGCGGACCCAACCTGGGCAGATTGCATTGACCCGTACGCCGTGAGGCCCGTAATCCCTTGCCAGGGAGCGGTTGAGGCCTAACAGCGCATGCTTGGCTGTGGTGTAGCCGCACACGTGGGGGCCTGCCGCCAACGAAGCGATGGAGGCAATCAGCACAATGTTGCCGGCGCTTTCCTGCAGCAGTGGCAGGCACGCCCGGGCGCTGTAGAAGGCGCTGTCGAGGTTGCTGCGCAGTGCCGCTTCCCAGGCCGATGGCTGAGTCTCAGTGGCGCTGCCCATGCCCAAACCACCGGCACAGGCGAGCAGCACGTCGAGTCGGCCATGGCGCGTGAAAATCTGCTCGATGAAGCCGTCCCAGGTGTTCGGACAGGCCGCATCGCCCACCAGCACCAGGCCGCCGATGTCCTCGGCGAGTGCTTCCAGGGGCTCGCGACGGCGGCCGATCAGCACCAGGTTGGCGCCTTCGGCGGCATACAGGCGGGCGCAGGCGGCGCCGATGCCGGTACCGGCACCGGTGATCACCACGGTACGTGATTCAGGCATCGGGATACTCCGTCTGATTGAGTACCTGGCAGTAGGAACTGACCGGGAAATTGGAGAACTCATCGAACGACGCACCGGCGTAGCCGAAGATCTTGCCGTCGCTGCGGTGCTGTTGCAGGTCGATCAGCACCAGGCCCAGGGTCGGGATGATTTTTTCCCGCCAGACGAACAGGTACAACTGATCGGCGATCTTGTAGGTGTCGCAGCGATCGGTGTCGCACAGGCCTTGCTCAACGCCCTTGAGGCACTGCCAGGAGTAGAACTGGTCGTTGAGGTAAATGTGTTCGTAGACCTCGCTCGGGCTGTAGCGATACAAGTTGCGCAGCCCCACCAATTCGGTAGTCGGTGTGTGCGGGCACAGGCCAGGCTGCCAGGGACGATCGAGGCTGCCGTGCAGGAACTGCGCTTGAACCGAGGTCAGGGGCTTGCCGGCCAGCGCCCGACTGTAGAGGCCTTCGCCGGTTTCCGGCTGGCTCGGCATGCGGCCGATCACGGCGGTGAAGGCGGCGCTGGCGGTATCGAGCACCAGGCTTACCGACAGCGTCAGCTCGCCTTCGCGCTTGATGAAGTCCACCAGGTACAGGCCCGGGCGTACGGATGTGGCCCGGTAGGTCGCGCTGCCGTTGGAGTGCCCATCGGCGGCGTTCCAGGTCAGGGTGTCCTGCTCGAAGCGGTGCTCGATCTGCCAGCCATTGGCGAAATGCAGGGTGAAGGTCTTGCTGTCCAGGTCGGCCAGGTTTGGCAGGATGAAAGCTTCGGGGGCAAAGCCATCGGCCAGGGCGCCGACGGTGATCCAGTCTGAAGATGTGCTCATTACAAGGCTCCGGTGGTTGAATTAGCCACACGGATCATGCGGTGCCGGGTAACGGCGGACTATCAACCAAATGGTTGATCAGAGGAACAGTGCGCTGACCAACTCGGTACGGCTGCTCACACCTACCTTGCGAAACAGGTGGATCAGGTGAGTCTTGATGGTCGGCAAGCCCACCTCCAGCTCCCGGGCCAATTGCTTGTTGCTGACGCCTTGGCGCAGCAGCCAGGCAATCTGGCGCTCCTTGGGCGTCAAGTCGCCCAGTGGGTCCTCATGGCTGGGCAAATGGGCCGCGGCCAGTTGCAGCAAGGCCTGCAACGCGCTGAGTTGGCTCAACTGCTGGCTGGTGAAGACACCTTGCTCGGCGGTGCGCAACAACGAAATCGCGGCTTGAGGCTGACCATCGCGATGGGCGAAGACTTCCACCACGTCGACCACGCCGTAGCGCTGCAGGAAGTCCCGATAACGATGGTTGTCACGCAGCGGTTGGCGGGTCATTGCCAGGCTCAACGGCACAACGGCCAACTCGCTGGACACGCAGTGGCGCGGGTGCAGCGGATCAAATTGGCGATAGTTGTCCAGATAGTCGCGGTGCATCTCGCCGCTCATCCTGTGCAGACTGAAGTCGTGGACCTGCAGTTGCCGATCAACGCAGTAGAACGCCGCCCGGCTGACGGGAACGAGCTGGGTAAATGCGTGCAGGCACTGGCTGGCGATGTCCTGGGTGGGGATGAGGTTCATGGTCGCACCTTCGCCGAGAGGGCTGCCGGTCGGGCCGGCAGCCAAGTCCGATCAGGCTACCGCGAAGTAGTGCTTGACGAAACTCTCGCTGACCACTTCCCACAGCACCGGTGTGCCCTTGGTCACGAACCAGCTGTCGCCGGCCTTGTAGCGGGTGCTCTGGCCGGTGGCCTCGTCGGTGAGCACCACTTCACCGGTGACCACGGTGGCGTGTTCGGCGAAGGGATAGACCATCCGGAACTTGCCTTGGGTGGTACCGAAGTAGGCGCTGCTGACGGGGTCGGTTGGTGCGCCGAAGGTCATCTTGCCGAAGGCTTTGACTTCGCCTTCGAGAATCTGCGAACCGAGATCGGCGACGGTGCCCCAGGCGTCCAGGTCGGACAGCTGGATGTCTTTTTTGACGGTGATAAGGGGCATGGCAGTGACTCCTGATGATTAAAAAATAGCGAAGTTGGAAGGGGTTTTTGTGACGAGGGGATTTATCCCTGCTGGGCGCGCAGCGACCCCTGAAAAAACCTGCATCTGCGCTGCTTATGGGGCTGCTTCGCAGCCAGCGGGGATAAATCCCCTCGCCACAGGGTGTATGTTCAGCCACTCATCTCAGCGACGGCCGTTCCAGTAGCCCGACAGCTGATGCCAGGACTTGCCGGCGGTCAGCAGCAATGGACGAATGGCGTCTTTGCCGATGATGGTCGGGCGCCGGATCGAGCTGACCAGGTCGTAGCGCGCCGAGCCTTCGCTCATGCCTTCGGCCAGCACCTTGCAGATGATGTGGCTCGGCGTGACGCCAAAGCCTGAGTAACCCTGGACGAAAAACGCGTTGCTGCGCCCGGGCAGGGTGCCGATCTGCGGGAACAGGTTCGGGCTGCACGCCATCGGGCCACCCCAGGCCAGGTCGATCTTCACGTCCTTGAGGTACGGGAAGATCTTCAGCATCAGGCGCCGGTTCCAGGCCTTGAGATCCTGGGGGATGTGCTCCACCAACGGCGTGGCGGCACCGAACAGCAGGCGGTTTTCGTTGGTGACTCGGTAGTAGTCGATCACCGGGCGAATGTCACTGTAGGCACCGCGAATCGGGCTGATGCGCTGGATCAGTTCGTCCGACAACGGCTCGGTCATCATCTGGAAGGCGTAAGTGTTGATGGTCGAGCGGTGCAGTTCCGGTTCCAGCTTGTTGAGGAAACTGTCGCAGGCCCACAGCAGCTTGCTGGCCCTGACCGAGCCACGCCCGGTACGCACGGTGATGCGCTCGCCATAACTGACTTCCAGCGCCGGGCTGTTCTCGAAAATCCGTACGCCGTGGCTGGCCAGGGCCTTGGCCTCACCCAATAACAGGTTCAGTGAGTGCACATGCCCGCCACCCATGTGCAGCAAGGCACTGCCATAGGCCTTGGAACCGATGATCTGCTGCACCTCGGAGCCGCCGAGAAAGCGGATCTCGTGTTTGCTGTTGACTGACTTGAAGTCTTTTTCCCAGGCCCGCAGGGTTTTCTCCTGGCGCGCGTTGAAGCCCATGTAGCCGTAGCCGTGGCAGAAGTCGGCATCGATGGCGTACTTGGCGATACGGTCCTTGATGATGTCGGCGCCCAGGTCGCTGATCTCGAAGATCTGGCGCAGGCCGTCTTCACCCACGTCCTTCTTGATCTTTTCCAGGTCATGACCGATGCCGGCCATAATCTGCCCGCCATTGCGCCCAGTGCCGCCGAACCCCAGGTAACGCGCCTCCAGCACCACGATGTTGGTGATGCCTTTTTCGGCGAGCTCCAGCGCGGTATTGATCCCGGAGAAACCGCCGCCAATGACCACAACATCGGCGTCCACGTCCTGTTCCAACGTGGGGAAGCTGAGGTTGTATTTCTTGGTGGCCGTGTAATAGGTGGGCGTTTCGATATTGATCATGACGCAACCTGACAAAGTGAAAGGAAACTCCGTTGCCACGCCTTCGCAAGGCATTGCAGGGGATGGCCCTATTAAGAGCCTTGGCGGGGCGCTTGTCTTGATCATCCGTGCCGGGGGATTTGACCGAGCGCGCCATGGCGCCGAAAGCTGCCCCATGAAAAGTACAATCTTGGATCTGGAAGGTGCATTTTTCACCCGCCTGTGATTGCCCATACTGGACCGGCCTTAATCACTGATCCCGCTGTTTGTGCAACCTCAGGTTGCCGGGCAGAGACGGGATTGGCAGATGCCAATAATAAAAGAGCCTGTCCATGAAAAAGCCAAACCCGCTGCTCGAAGACCTCAAGCCCCTCCTGCCGGTCATTGCCGCCAATGCCTTCCAGGCGGAGAAAGACCGTAGCGTCCCTGCCGAAAATATAGCCTTGCTCAAAAGCATTGGCATGCACCGGGCCTTCCAGCCGAAACCCTACGGTGGCCTGGAGATTTCCCTGCCGCAGTTCGCCGATTGCATCGCGCTGCTGGCCGGTGCCTGTGCCAGCACGGCCTGGGCCATGAGCCTGTTGTGCACCCACAGCCATCAGTTGGCAATGTTCCCGGCCAGGGCCCAGCAGGAAATCTGGGGCGATGATCCCGATGCCACTGCCAGCAGCAGTATCGCGCCGTTTGGCCGCACCGAGGAAGTCGAGGGCGGTGTGACGTTCAGCGGTGAAATGGGCTGGAGCAGCGGCTGCGATCATGCCGAATGGGCGATCGTTGGGTTTCGCCGTAAAAACGCCGAAGGCGCCCAGGACTATTGCTTTGCGGTGCTGCCGCGTAGCGACTATGAGATTCGCGATGACTGGTTCGCGGTGGGCATGCGCGGCAGTGGCAGCAAGACGTTGATCATCGACAACGCTTTCGTGCCGGAACACCGGATCCAGAAAGCCAAGGACATGATGGAGGGCAAGTCCGGCGGATTCGGCCTGTACCCCGATAGCAAGATTTTCTACTCGCCATACCGCCCTTACTTCGCCAGTGGTTTTTCCACGGTCAGCCTGGGTGTGGCCGAACGCATGCTGGAGGTCTTTCGCGAGAAGACCCGCAACCGCGTGCGGGCCTACACCGGTGCGGCAGTCGGTGCCGCTACCCCGGCGTTGATGCGTCTGGCCGAGTCGACTCATCAGGTGGCCGCGGCCCGTGCCTTTCTGGAGAAAACCTGGCAGGAGCACGCCGAATACGGTGAGCGCCACGAATACCCCAGCCGGGAAACCCTGGCGTTCTGGCGGACCAACCAGGGTTACGCCACCAAAATGTGCATCCAGGCCGTCGACCGCTTGATGGAGGCGGCTGGCGGCGGCGCCTGGTTCGAGAACAACGAGTTGCAACGGCTGTTCCGCGACGCCCATCTGACCGGCGCCCATGCCTATACCGACTACGACGTTTGTGCGCAGATTCTCGGTCGTGAGTTGATGGGCCTTGAGCCTGATCCGTCCATGGTTTGACCGCCTGTTCGTTGTACCCCTAGAACAATAATCGAGGCCGTCGCTCGAGGCGGCCGGGAGTCTTGCATGTCCAGTCTTTGTGATACCGCTTTCGATACCCGCGCATTCCGCCGGGCCCTGGGTAACTTCGCCACCGGCGTGACCGTGGTCACCGCTGCCACTGAAGATGGCCGCAAGGTCGGTGTGACAGCCAACAGTTTCAACTCGGTGTCCCTGGACCCGCCATTGATCCTGTGGAGCATCGACAAGCGTTCGAGCAGCCATGGCGTGTTCGAAGCCGCCAGTCACTTTGCGGTGAACGTGCTGGCCGCCGACCAGATCGACCTGTCGAACAACTTCGCACGACCCAAGGAGGACCGCTTCGCTGAAATCGAATTCGAAACCGGCGAAGGCGGTGCCCCGGTGTTTGTCGATTGCTCGGCGCGTTTTCACTGTGAAAAATTCCAGCAGGTCGATGGCGGCGATCACTGGATCATGATCGGCAAGGTCGTGGCGTTTGATGATTTCGGACGCTCTCCATTGCTCTATCACCAGGGCGCCTACTCGATGGTGCTGCCCCACACTCGCATGACCAGACGGGAAGAGGGACAGTCCCCCAGCAGTCACTTCCAGGGGCGCTTGAGTCACAATCTGTATTACCTGATGACTCAGGCGCTGCGGGCTTACCAGGCCAGCTACCAGCCGCGTCAGTTGTCTACCGGCTTGCGCACCAGTGAGGCACGAATGCTGATGGTGCTCGAGAACGATGCCGGGCTGAACCTGTGCGACTTGCAGCGGGAGGTGGCGATGCCGGTGCGCGAGATCGAAGAAGCCGTGGCCAACCTCAAGCGCAAGGGCCTGGTGACCGATGAAGGCGAGCGGGTACGCCTGACTGCCAAGGGCATGGATGAGACCGAAGGGCTCTGGGCCATCGCCAAGGAACAGCAGGACAAGGTGTTCGGCCAGTTCGGCGAGGCCCAGGTGGAGCATTTCAAAGCGGTGCTCAAGGGTGTGATCAAGGGCGCTTGAGCTGAAACATGCATCAAGGCTTGGCACCAACCCCTGTGGCGAGGGAGCTTGCTCCCGCTGGGCCGCGAAGCGGCCCCAACACTCCAAGCTCAGATTGCCTGACACTCCGCTGCGACTGATCCAGGGGCTGCTGCGCAGCCCAGCGGGAGCAAGCTCCCTCGCCACAGAGGCCATCGCTTGATCCAGATTCTGTGAACGGATGGTCCGACATGGGGTGGAAGCTGTTAAGATTTAGTTAACTCATTAACTAAATCTTTCTCGCGAACATTCTCATGCCCAAGCCGCGCCAATCCTTGACCCTGACCCTGCTCCAGGCCCGTGAAGCGGCCATGGGTTTTTTCCGGCCTTCCCTCAATCAACATGGCTTGACCGAGCAGCAATGGCGAGTCATCCGCATTCTTAGCCAGCACGATGAGCTGGAGATCAATCGCCTGGCCGAATTGGCCTGCATCCTCAAGCCCAGCATGACCGGCGTGCTGGTGCGCATGGAGGCGGCAGGCATGGTGGTGCGGCGCAAGGCTGAGCAGGATCAGCGCCGGGTGCTGGTGCGCCTGGCGCCGCAAGGACAGGCGAGCTTCGATTCGATGAGCCAGAGCATGGAAGCGAACTATCAGCGTCTGCAGGACAAGTTAGGGGAGGAAAAATTGCAGACGCTTCTGGGGTTGCTCAATGACCTGAAGGCGATCAGGCGCTGAGGCTGGTCTACTTTTGTGGTGAGGGAGCTTGCTCCCGCTGGACTGCGCAGCAGGCCCAAAAGTCTTGAATTCACTGTCGGATTCAAGGGGGCCGCTTCGCGACCCAGCGGGAGCAAGCTCCCTCGCCACGGGGTTTGTGGTGCTGTCAGTACACACCGCCAGCCGCAGGCTTTGGTGTGTCCTTGAACGTCGCCGCCAATGTCTGCAAGCCCCGCATCAACACCGTCGTATCCACGCCCACCGCGACAAACGCCGCGCCGAGTTCGATATAGCGCCGGGCCAGTTTTTCATCGGCACTGAGAATCCCGGCTGCCTTGCCGGCCTGACGGATGCGGGCGATGGCGTCTTCGATGGCCGCTTGTACCTGCGGGTGGCCGGGGTTGCCGCGAAAACCCATGGAGGCGCTCAGGTCCGCCGGGCCGATAAAGACCCCATCGACACCGTCCACCGCGGCAATGGCGTCCAGGTTGGCCAGGCCCTCGCGGCTTTCGATCTGCACCAGCAAACACATCTGCTCGTCGGCTTTGTCGAGGTAACCGGGGATGCTGTTCCAGCGTGACGCCCGGGCCAGTGCGCTGCCGACACCGCGTACGCCATGGGGCGGGTAGTGGATGGCGCGCACCAGTTCGCGCGCCTGGTCGGCGCTTTCCACCATCGGCACCAGCAGGGTCTGCACGCCAATATCGAGCACTTGCTTGATCAGCGCCGTGTCACCGATCACTGGGCGTATCACCGGCTGGCTGGGGTAGGGGGCCACGGCCTGGAGCTGGCCGAGCAAGGTGCGCAAGTCGTTGGGCGCGTGTTCACCGTCGATCAGCAGCCAGTCGAAGCCGGCGTTGGCCGCCAGTTCCGCACAGTAGGCATCGGCCAATCCCAGCCACAGGCCGATCTGCGCCTCGCCGCTGCGCAGGCGTTGCTTGAAGGTATTGATGGGCATGTCCATGAAACGGTCTCCGATCAGACGAAACGGCAGGCGATGGAGCCGAGCATGTCGTAGTCGACGTGGAAGGTATCGCCGGGCTTGGCTGCCACGGGGCGGGTGAAGGAACCACCGAGAATGATCTGTCCCGGTTGCAGGGTGACGTCATAGGCCGCCAGCTTGTTCGCCAGCCAGGCCACCCCTTTGGCCGGGTGATTGAGCACCGCCGCCGAGACGCCGGACTCTTCGATCACGCCGTTGCGGTACAGCACCGCCGGCACCTTGCGCAGGTCGATCTCGGTCGGGCGTACGGCGCGACCGCCCATGACCACGCCGGCATTGGCGGCGTTGTCGGAAATGGTGTCGAACACCTTGCGGGTCGCCTTGGTCTGCGGGTCGATCTGCTGGATGCGCGCATCGATGATTTCCAGCGCCGGAATCACCCATTCGGTGGCGTCGAGCACGTCGAAAACCGTCACATTCGGGCCTTTCAAGGGCTTGCCGAGGATGAACGCCAGCTCCACTTCCACCCTCGGCACGATGAAACGCTCGAACGGGATGTCGGTGCCTTCGTCAAAGAACATGTCGTCCAGCAGCGCGCCGTAGTCCGGCTCGGTGATGTTCGACGACACCTGCATGGCCCGGGAGGTCAGGCCGATCTTGTGGCCGACCAGCTTGCGGCCGTCCTTGATTTTCTGCGCGACCCAGGCGCGCTGAATGGCGTAGGCATCCTCGATCGTGATGTCCGGGTGATCGAGGGAAAACTGCCGCACCTGCTCGCGGGAGCGTTCGGCATGGTCGAGGCGGGCGGCGGCTTGTTGGATGAGGTTCTGGTCAAGCATGGCAAGGGTCTCTTATTGAGGGTTGACGATGGCGGCCTGTGTGCGCAGCACCAGCAAGCCACCAAGGGCGATGAGCAGGGCCAGCACATACAAGGCGAGGCTGGCGCTCTGGGTGGTGTCGCGCATCCAGCCGATCAGGTAGGGCGCGAAGAATGAGGCGATGCTGCCGAAGGAGCTGATCAGCGCGATACCGGCGGCCTGGGTGCCGTTGGACAGGAAGGCTGGCGGCAGCTGCCAGAACATCGGCAACGCCGCACTGGCGCCCATGCCGGCGACAATCAGGCCGCTGAGCACCAGGATTGGATTGCCGGGTGAGAACCCGGTGACCGCAATGCCCAGCGCGGCCATCAACAGCGGTACGCACAGGTGCCAGCGACGTTCGCGATGGCGGTCGGAGGAGCGCCCGCAGCCGATCATGAAGAAACAGCCGGCCAGGTAGGGCACCGCGCTGAGCAGCCCGACCTTGCCGTCGCTGCCGATGCCGGCGCCATGGATCAGGGTGGGCATCCAGAAGGCCAGGGTATTCACCGCCAACATCACGGCAAAGTACACCGCCACCAACAACCAGACCTGCGGATTGTTGAGAATCGCCGAAAACGAGGTGATGGATTTGCGCTGTTCTTCAAGGCTCAGTTGTTCGCGCAGCTGCTGCTTGGCGTGCGGTGTGAGCCACTTGACCGTCTCGAAATCGTCCGGCAGGCATTTGAGCATAACAAGGCCGAGCAGGATCACCGGCAGCCCTTCGATGACGAACATCCACTGCCAGCCACGCAAACCGCCAACATCATGGAAGTGCTCGAGAATGCCGCCGGACAAAGGCCCGCCAATCACCCCGGCCATCGGCACGGCGATGGCGAACAACGCGGTCACCTGGGCCCGGCGCCGGGCCGGATACCAACGGTTGAGAAAGACCAGGATGCCAGGAAAGAAACCGGCCTCGGCCACGCCCAGCAGAAAGCGCAACACGTAGAAACCGGCGGCGCTGTCGATAAGGAACATGCCGGTGGACAAAGCGCCCCAGACCACCATCAGCGTGGCGATCCAGCGCCGCGGACCGACCCGGTCCAGGGCCATGTTGCTGGGCACCCCAAACAGCGCATAGGCGATGAAGAACAGCCCTGCGCCGAAGCCGTAGACCGTGTCGCTGAACTGCAGGTCGGCGCTCATCTGCATCTTCGCGAAGCCGATGTTGATGCGATCAAGGTGGGCAAAGAGGTAACAGACCAGCAGCAGCGGCATCAGCCGCCAGGTGATGGTGGCATGGGTGCGGTCGTGCGCGACGGTGCCGGCGGTGTTGGCGGTATGGGCTGTGCTCATGATCTTGTACTTTTTGTCAGAGAGGCCGATGGGGAACGCGAGGCAGACGGATTCAGGTGGCCTGGCCCTTGAGGAAGGCGTGGACGTTGTTGGCCTTGAAATTGAGCTGTTCGTGCAGCTCGATCATCTCGAACGACAGGGCCAGCAGGCGCTGGGCCTGGAGCTCGGCAAAGTGCGCGGTGATCACCTCGAAGAGTTTTTCCGCGACTTTCTGGCGCGTGGCCAGGTCGCGGCCGTGGCCGACTTTCAAGGTCATGTGTACGAAGGCGTAGTCGTGCTTGCCGTCGGCCATGCGCCAGGTGTCGAGACGCACGCCCCGGCTGCGGATGCCGCCCAGGGGGAACACGCCGCTGTCGCCCAGCAAGGCGTGGACCTTTTCAAACAGGTCGGGCAGGTCGGCTTGTTGTTCGATGTTGTCGGTGTATTCAGCGATGAAATGCGGCATGGGGGCCTCCTGCGTCGGCAGCTTTGAGTGGTGAGCTACAAGCGGCAAGTTGCAAGCGATCAGCTTTTAGCTTGCGGCTTGCAGCTGCTGTTCAGACTGGAAAAATGGCGTTGATCTGTCCGGTGCCGGAGCTGCCGAAAGGCTCGGTGATGATTTCGGCAGGCTTGTCGTAGTCCGGCCCGCCGAGCAACCCCAGCAGCATCGCCGTGTCATGCATCTTGCCTTCGCCGAAGCAGTGTTCGGCATAGTCCGGGAGCATCGCGCAGAACTCTTTCCAGCGGCCCTGACGCCACATCTCGACGACGTGCAGGTCGACCTGCTTGTCGAACTCCCGCGTCCAGTTGTGGATGTTGGCTTCAGCGTTGCGATCGTCGGAGAAACGGTGCGACAGCGAGCCGGACGCGAGCACCAGGACCTTGCGGTCGCTTTTTTCGATGGCCCGGCGCACGGCGGCGCCGAAGGTGAAGCTGTCTTGCAGGCGGTGCCAGGCGCACCAGGCAGCAATCGATACGACGTCGAATTTCTGTTCCTGAGGGACGTCCATGTGCATGTAGCGCATCGGCACCAGCGTGCCGTATTCCAGTTCAAGGCTTGGGATGTTGTGGGCCAGGGTGCGCACATCGGCGGCATTGGCCTCGGCGGCGATCAGCTCGCCCAGTTCCGGGGCGCCTGAGTATTCGTACTCCATGTTCTTGATGAAGTGCGGCAGCTCGTTGCTGGTGTAGATGCCCTTGAAGTGCGCGCCGCTGTTGACGTGATAGGCGCTGTTGACCAGCCAGTGCACGTCGAACACCACGGCGGTGTCGGCCCCCAGCTCACGGGCGCGACGGCCGATTTCCTTGTGGCCGGCAATCGCGGCGGCGCGGCAACCGTGGTGCTTGCCGGGCAGCTCCGACAGGTACATCGAGGGAACGTGGCAGATTTTCGCAGCCAGGACGACTTCGCCCATGATGATTCTCCTGAAAAGATTGTTCTTGTTGGATCTTGGATAATCGGTGAATCGGGTCTTGCTGATGAGTTGTGGCGAGGGAGCTTGCTCCCGCTCGATTGCGCAGCAATCTTCAGGAAAAGCGGGGCTGCTTCGCAGCCCAGCGGGAGCAAGCTCCCTCGCCACAGGGTTCATCACTTACCTTGGGTTAAACACCCCATCGCGGTATGTGATGACTGCCCATGGAGATGCAAACGTTCTTGATCTCGGCAAACACTTCAAAGCTGTACTGTCCGCCTTCGCGGCCGGTTCCGGAACCCTTCACGCCGCCGAAAGGCTGGCGCAGGTCGCGCACGTTCTGGCTGTTGATGAACACCATGCCGGCCTCGATGCCATGGGCCAGGCGATGGGCCTTGCCAATGTCCTGGGTCCAGATGTACGAAGCCAGGCCATATTCGGTGTCGTTGGCCAGTTGCAGGGCCTCGGCTTCATCCTTGAACGGGATCAGGCACACCACCGGGCCGAAGATTTCTTCCTGGGCGATGCGCATCTTGTTGTTGACGTCGGCGAACACCGTCGGCTGGATGAACTGGCCACGGCTCAGGTGGGCAGGCAAATTGGCCGGACGCTCCAGGCCACCGGCCAGGAGGGTGGCGCCCTCTTCGAGGCCGATCTTGATGTAGCCGGTGACCTTGTCGTAATGGGCCTGGGTGATCATCGAACCGACCTGGGTCTTCGGGTCCTGCGGATCACCGACGATCAGGCGTTTGGCGCGGGCGGCAAACTCGGCCACGAATTGCGGGTAGACGCTTTCCTGGATGAAGATCCGGCTGCCGGCGGTGCAGCGTTCGCCATTGAGGGAAAAAATGGTGAACAGCGCGGCGTCGAGGGCGCGTTCCAGGTCGGCGTCTTCGAAAATCAGTACCGGCGACTTGCCGCCCAGTTCCATCGAGTACTTTTTCAACCCGGCGGTCTGCATGATTTTCTTGCCGGTGGCGGTGCCCCCGGTGAAGGAGATCGCCCGTACATCCGGGTGGCGCACCAGCGCGTCGCCGGCGGTGGCGCCGTAGCCTTGGATCACGTTCAATACGCCATTGGGAATGCCGGCCTCGACGGCCAGGCGCCCCAACTCGTTGGCGGTCAGCGGCGACAGCTCGGACATCTTCAGCACGGCCGTGTTGCCCAGGGCCAGGCACGGCGCCGTTTTCCAGGTCGCGGTCATGAACGGCACGTTCCAGGGCGATACCAGCGCGCAGACACCCACCGGTTGGTACAGGGTGTAGTTGAGCATCTGGTCGTCGACCGGATAGGTGTGACCGTCCATTCGCGTGCAGACTTCGGCAAAGAAATCGAAGTTGTGGGAGGCCCGCGGGATCAGCACGTTCTTGGTCTGGTGGATCGGCAAGCCCGTGTCGAGGGTTTCCAGTTCGGCCAGTTGCGGCACGTTCTGCTCGATCAGTTCACCGAGCTTGCGCATCAGCCGGGCGCGTTCCTTGGCCGGGGTATTGGCCCATTTCGGAAACGCTTCCTTGGCTGCCGCGACCGCTTGGGCCACTTCCTCGGCGCCGCCGCTGGCGACTTCGCCGATGGCCTCGCCGGTGGCAGGATTGTAGTTGACGAAGACGTCTTTGCTTTCGACCTCACGGCCGTCGATCCAGTGTTTGATCATGCTGCTCAAGCCTCTTTACGGGATGCGAAGAACTCGGCTTCGCTGACAATTCGATTGACCAGGCGACCGACGCCTTCCACTTCCACCACCACTTCATCACCGGGCACCACGTCCGCCAGGCCTTCCGGCGTGCCAGTGGCGATCATGTCGCCGGGCTGCAAGGTCATGAAGCTGGACAGGTATTCGATCAGGTACGGGATATCGAAAATCATGTCCTTCGTGCTGCCTTCCTGGCGCAACTGGCCGTTGATCCAGGTGCGCAGCTTCAGGTTGCTCGGGTCCGGCACATCGGCCACGTCGACAATCCATGGGCCGACGGGCGTTGTCGCGTCACGGTTCTTCACCCGCAGGTTGGGGCGGTAGTAGTTTTCCAGGTAATCGCGGATCGCGTAGTCGTTGCACACGGTGTAGCCGGCCAGGTATTCCAACGCATCCTCGCGCTTGACGTTGCGCGCCGCTTTGCCGATGACCGCCACGAGCTCGCACTCGTAGTGCATGTAGGCGACGTTGTCGGGACGCCAGGTCGCCCGGTTGTGGCCGGTGTAGGTGCCGGGGGACTTGATGAATGCCAGGGGCTCGGTCGGCGGCTTGAACGCCAGCTCGGCGGCGTGATCGGCATAATTCAGGCCCAGGGCGAACATGCTGCCGGTGGCCGGTGGCAGCCACTGGACCTGGTCCTCGGCCAGCAGGCGACCGTCCGCCAGGCGTACAGCGTTGTGAGCTTCAACGGTGACGGCTTGATCCTGGCCTTCAAAACGAATGCGCGCGTGTTTCATGAACCTGCTCCTGTTTCCTCGGCCACGATGATATTGACCAGACGCCCCAGGCCGCTGATGTCTACTTCGACACGGTCACCGGGCAGTACGTCGACCCGGCCTTCAGGCGTGCCGGTGATCAGCACGTCGCCAGCATGCAAGGTCATGAACTCGCTGATCTCGGCGATCAGTTGGGGGATGTTGCGAACGAAGTTGGCGGTGCTGTTCTGCTGGCGAACCTCGCCGTTGACGTACAGCGTGATCGCCAGGCTGTGAGGGTCGGACACCTGAGTGGTGGGCACCAGTTCCGGGCCCATGGCGCAGAAACCGTCCCGGCACTTGGCCTTGACGGCGGGGCGGTAATAGCTGTCTTCCGGGAGGCTGAATTCATTGATGAGGGTGTAGCCGGCCACGTAGTCCAGGGCTTCGGCGGCGCTGACGCGACTGGCTGACTTGCCCATGACCACGCCAAGCGCCGGCCCTGGTTGCAGTGTTTCGCTGCGACCGGGGTGAACCACCTCGGCACCGTGCCAGTTGCGGGTGTTGGGGGTCTTGATGAACAGCACGGGCTTGAGCGGCTGTTTTTGGTAGGGCGGTTGCTCGAACTCGGCGAGGCGCTGTTTCAGCAGCCCCTGGTAGTTCAGCGCGACCCCGAACAGGGTGCCGGTCGCGACGTCATGCAGGGCTCGGCTCATGCTTGTCTCCTGGCGATGCAGAGGGTGAGGGCTCTGCGGTTATTGTTAATGTGTTAACAGTTATAATTAAGATGTTAACTATCGTCAAGCGTGACAGAATGAGCGGGCACTGGTTGCCTTGCCGGATTCGGTGCAGGATGAATGCGGCAGGTATCTGGACCAGAATAAGAAAATGAGTACTGCGTGATGACTGACCGTCAGCCGATCCCCAACATCAACATTGGTCAGGTGTACGACCAGCGCTACAGCGATGCCGAAGTGCATTACGACCGACTCGCCAACCTGGCGGATTTTTTCGGTCGCAACATGCCGGTTCATCGTCACGACCGGTTCTTCCAGGTGCACTACGTCAAGAGCGGCACCGTGCGCGTATATCTCGATGACCAGCAGTACGTCGAATCCGGGCCGATGTTCTTCCTCACGCCACCGACCATTCCCCATTCCTTCGTGACCGAGGCCGACAGTGACGGCCATGTGCTGACGGTGCGCCAGCAATTGGTGTGGCAGTTGATCGACGCCGACCCGAGCCTGGCGCCGGCGGGCGTGCAAATGCCGGCGGCCTGCGTAGCGCTGGCGCAACTGGGGCCTGGGCAGGCGGGGGAGGTGCGGCGGTTGGAGTACCTGTTCGAGGAGTTGAGTGAGGAGGTGACGGCCGGGCGCCCGGGGCGCAGCGCAACACTGGACGCATTGACGCGGCTGATCATGATCAGCCTGCTGCGGTTATGTTCCAACTCCCTGGAGGCCAGGCCGGCCCGGCATGAAGACCTGAAGATCTTTCACCGCTTCAACGAGTTGATCGAGGCCCACTACCTGCAGCATTGGCCGTTATCGCGCTACGCCGAAGGCATCGGCGTGACCGAGGCGCGCCTCAATGACGTGTGCCGACGCATCGCCGACCTGCCTTCCAAGCGCCTGATCATGGAGCGGCTGATGCAGGAGGCCAAGCGCCTGTTGCTGTTCACCGGCAGCTCGGCCAATGAAATCTGCTACCAGCTCGGGTTCAAGGACCCGGCGTATTTCAGTCGGTTTTTCCAGCGTTACGCCCAACTCACGCCGGGGGAGTATCGCCAGCGGCAATCAGGGTTGCGCTGAGCGCTTGCAGCGCTGTGATAGCGACACTAAGCTGCCGACTCGCCCATCCACACAGTTCGAACATGGCCAACCCCAGACCCTCATTGACCCTGACGCTGTTGCAAGCCCGCGAAGCGGCGATGGCTTTTTTTCGACCGGCGCTGAACCAGCATGACCTCACGGAACAACAATGGCGGGTGATCCGCATCCTGCATCAGCAAGGGGAGCTGGAAAGCCATCAGCTCGCCCACCAGGCGTGCATCCTCAAACCGAGCATGACCGGTGTACTCAGTCGCCTGGAGCGTGACGGTCTGGTGCGGCGGCAGAAGTCCAGCCAGGATCAGCGGCGGGTCTTTGTCGGGCTGACCGAGCGCGGCCAGCAGTGCTTCGTGTCCATGAGCGAGGGCATGGAAGGCAACTATCGACGGATCGAAGAGCAGTTTGGCGAGGAAAAGATGGAGCAGTTGCTCGGGTTGCTCAATGAGCTGAAGAACATCAAGCCCTGAGGTTTGAGCCACAAGCCATGAGTAGCCATCCGCTTTTGTGGCGAGGGAGCTTGCTCCCGTTCGACTGCGAAGTAGTCGCAAAACCAGCCGACCGGTGACTAAACGAGTGGGAGGGGGCAGGGGGCTGCTACGCAGCCCAACGGGAGCAAGAGCCCTCGCCACACAATCGCTTCACACCGCGCTGCGTTCACGCAACTCCTGCAACCGATCGGCCCCGCCTTCAGCCACGCGATTCTCGAGTAAACGATCAGAACCGCCTTCAGCCACACGATTCTCGAGCAAGCGATCAGCCCCGCCTTCAGCCAGTGGTTGCTCCTGGTTGTGAATCGATGCACTGGCTGCGGTGGCGGAGGCGACATTGGCGAGGCCGATACCGCCCACCAATGTCAGGGCGATAGCCAGGGACGATACTTTCGAGAAGTTGAACATGGTGATTCTCCTTGCGCTTGATTGAGTGGGTCCGTGGCAGCGAATGTTGTGCTGTCCGGTGATCACAGTTAAACGCTCGGATGTATCGACGATGTGTGCCAACAGAGGGTGAGATGCATTGTTTCGTATCGGTCCGCATCTCAGATACAGACCGATACAGACTCAGTAGGCGAGGGAAGGCGGATGGTTTTAAGGCCTGGTCAAGGCTGGGCCAAGGCTTGTTTCAACTGGTCCACCAAGGTTGGCGTCATGTAGTGCGGCCCGTCGAACAGATAGAGCGGATAGCCTGCATAGGCCGCCAGTTGTGGCTTGAGCTCGTCGACCGTGGCGGAGCGAAAGCCACCGCCGTATTTGGGGCGAAAGGCTTCGACGATGATCCGCACGCGATCCTTGCCAAGCCGGTCACGCAGGGCATCGGCGTAGTTGCGGGCAACCGGGGCGGTACGGGCGTAGACGCCGACGCCGTCCTGGAAAAACACGCCGATGTCGTTCGGCAACCATTGCTTGAGCCAGTCTGCGGTAGCGGCGGGGCCGATGTTGGCGCCGTCATAGACGCTGATCCACAGTGGGCGTGGCAGCTTGGCCAGCAAGGCCGGCAGCTCCGTGGCGCCCGACCAGCTGGGGTCGACTTCAGCCGGAAAGTACCAACCGGTGACATGCAATGGCGTCGGCAACCCGGCAATGCTCTCCGACAGCGCGGCCAGTTGCTCGATGTTTTCTCGTGAGCGGTTCTCGCTGAAATAGCCAGCCAGCCCGAGGATGACATCCTGGGCCCAGGGCGTCTTGGCGATGCGCGCCCAGTCGGGCAGTACCGGTACGCTGGGCAGGCTGGTTCCGGACACGAAGGCCTGGTCGTCCACCACCGTCCATTGCACGAGCAGCTCGTGCACTCCCAGTTTTTCCCAATTGCCGCTGATGCCGACGGTCTGGTTGTCTGGCTGCCAGACGATGCCGACGATATTCGGTGTCGTGGTGGTCATTATGTAGTACGTCCCTGTACCTGCGCTGAGGAGCACGGCGACAAACAGCGCCGCGATGGTCTTGCGATTGATGAACTTTGCGAAGCTATTCAAACAAGTCCCTTCTGGATGCAGTTTAGTCGCGGCTCGGCAAGACGAGCCGCTTTTCGTACCGATGAACCGAATATCCCACCAACGTCCTCAGTAGGAGTAGGTCAGGCGTGCGAACACGCCTTTGGCGCGATCCTCGCCAAACACCCTGGCCCGGTATTGCAGGGACAGGTCCACATAGGAGCGTGGCGCGTTGTAGGCGTCTTCCCGGAACCAGTAACGTACGTTGTTTCCTATCCCGATCCCCCCGGCGTCGCCGGAAGAAAAGCCGCCGCCCGCTTCGCTCTTCATCTTGGAATCGTAGTCGATCGCTGCGACAACATGGGGGAAGGTCACCCAGCGCGAGCCAGTTCCACCGATGGCGTAGCTGCGACCCACTTGCCATTCGCTGTTGAAGTAGTCCCGCGAGTCGTTGATGTAGTGGCCGACCTCGGCGTACAGCTGCGAAGTCCACCAGCTCGGCACATCGACCCGCAGATCGGTGCCGATGCTCGAACCGTAGCCCAGTCGCACCAGCCAGTCGCCGTCGACATTGGAAGAACCAAGCGGGAAGGTCCGTTCAAGGGCGGCCATGATGTTGACCGAACTGAAGGGCTTGACCCGCACGCCGAGGGCGCCTTGCAAGGCATCCGCGCCCGTGTCCGAATCGCTGTTCTTGCTCCATAGGGTGTCGGTGATGCGTCCGTAGAGTTCGACAAAGCGACCATTGCGATAGCCCAGCGGACGCCACGACAGTTCGGTGCTGTTTTGCAGCAGGTCATTGCTTTCGCTGCCGCTGCTGCTGGTGCCCGGGGCGGCGCTCAGGCCACTGGAACTGTTGCCGCGATAGCTGGTGGTGCTGGTCAGGCCGATAGTGCGGGAAACATCGCCCACGGTGCGACGGGTATCGAATAGCTGTTGTGCGGACAGCGGCGTCTCAGTGGTTTTCTGCCCATCGATGACGCGCTTGAAGTACGCCACGGCTTCGTCGTCTTCGTGCAGGCGCATGGCGTTGTAGGCGGCGTCCTGGGCCGCTGTCGGGGGTAGCGGCGTGCTGGCGTCGGCCTTGCGGAACGCCGTGTGGGCCGCCTCGTCGTCGCCGGCCTGCATCGAGAGGTAGGCGACCTGCAGGTCACTCACCGATGCCAGCTCGCCGCTGGCCCGGGCTTCTTGTAGACGTTCGCGGGCGGTGCGGCGCTGGCCGATGGCGGCATACAGCCCGGCTTCTTCGTAGGCCGGCAGGCTGCCTAGCGCCAGGGCGCGGGTAAAGTCATCCCGGGCGCTGGCATCGTCTCCGGATTGCTGGCGCAGGCGTCCACGCATGACCAATAGCCGTGCGTCGTCGCCATGGGTTTGCAGGCCTTCGCTGGCGGCGGTGATGGCTTCGGGCAGGCGTTTTTGCTCCGTCAGGGCGCTGACCAGCAGGTGCCGATAAGCGGGGTTCTGCGGCGCGCGCGCCACGGCCTGGTGGGCCAGGGCGACTGCGGTCGCCGGGTCTTTGCGGGCGAGGGCGGCATAGGCCTGGGACGCCAGCGCAGTACCGGCATCGTGGGAGCTGCCCGGCCAGATCGCACAGGTCAGGCCGAAGGTGCTTTCCTGGCACTCCAGGGGCGGTGGTGGAAACTGGGCCAGGCTGTTCAGACCTTTGTTTTTCTGGCGCAGTGCTGCACGGGCTGTATCGCTGCGACGGGTCACCTCATCGCTGTCGTCATTGCCCAATGTCTGCAACTGCTCCAACGCGTGCTGAGGCTCACCGCGTGCCAGGGCGGCGTCGACGGCAAAGAGACGGATGCCCCGGCGCTCGCTTGCCGACAATCCGGGCAGGGACAGGGCGCGGTTCAGATCGGCCTGGGCTGCCGGCAGATTGCCCTGGCGATCCCGGGCATAGCTGCGCAGGAGCCATGGGGCGGCTTGGCGATCGTCCAGCGCCAGCGAGCCAGAGGCAGCCTGTTCGGCAGCGGGGTAATCCTTTGCCGCGAGCAGGGCACTGATGAGCAATTGCTGGTTGGCGGCGATCTCTGGCGCCCAGGCTACGGCTTTGCGCGCCTGGTCCACGGCCAGGGCGCTGTTGCCTTGTTCCAGGGCGCGATAGCCCTGGGTCGCCAGTGGCACGGCCAGTTGACGGCGAATGGCTTTGCGGCGCATCAACAACGTGTTGTCGTTGGCAAAGATGCCAAGGGCATCGGTGGTGGCCCGGTCGGCTTCTTCCAGGTGTTGCTGGCGCTGCAAGGAGTCGATCAGCAACAGGCGATATTCACGGCGACGGGGTGCTTGAACGATGGCCTTGCGGGCCGATTGCGCGGCGAGGCTGAATTGTTCGCGGTCATAGGCCTTGAATCCCTGGGACGCGGCGACAAAACCCGGTGCCGCCGTGGCGGGGCGAGACGTTGCCAGGGGCAGGGGTTGGTCGCGCAGTTTCCTGTCCCGCTCGGCCAACTCGATCAGGGTGTTCAGGCGCGTCACGTCGGCACGCTGGCGCAGGGCTTCGCGTGCCTTGGCGATGGCCAGATCATAGTCCTTGCGTTCGTAGGCGCTGTAGGCTTCGCTGGCGGCGGTATAGGCCGGACCGGACAGCGGCAGCGGCAACGTTTCGGCAAGCGCAAACGCTGGTATCAGGCTCAGCCCCGTGGCCAAAAGGGTCAGGAAGGGGCGGTTCATGCCGGGAGCTCCGTTGGGTAAAGGTCGTGCTGACGGGCCACAGCCTGCTCGATCGTCGAGCGTGGCAGGACACCGCTGTCGACCAGGTAATCGCCGATGCGGCCATGGTGTTGAGGCTGGTACTGGAGCATGACGCGACTGAATTCGTCGCGATCGAGCAGGCCCATTTCGATCAGCAGGTCACCCAGCAGCGGCGCCCGGGCATTTGGCACTGTGTGGCCGTTGCGCACAGGCATCTTGCGCAACAGCGCGAGAATTTCGCTTTCCCGGGCGATCAGTTGCACCGGCTCGCTGCCCAGCTCGGCGCTGACCTGTTGCAGACCTGCATCGGGCAAGGGGTTGGCGACGGCGATCTGTTCGCAGCCTTCGCTATTGCGTCCCAGGGGCACGACCCGCCAGCGCAAGGCAAACTCGGGGCTCAACGAGGACGTCGAGGCAGCGGCTTTCTCGGCGACATCAAAGACCCGGGGCAGGTCATTCTGGAACGCGATGGCTTCGGCCAAGGTTTCATCGTCCAGCCAGCCGTTATTGAGCAGAATTCGTCCTAAAGGCACGTTGCGCGCCTGTTGTTCGTCGAGCGCGCTTTGCAGCGCGGTGTCGGTGATGGCCTGCCAGGACAGCAACACGCTGCCCAAGCGGCGTGGCGCGATGGCGACCAGGTCGGTGGAAGGAAAGTCGTGCATGGTCTTGTCCCAGACCAGCTTGCGATTCATCACCTTGCCCACCAGGAACATGCGCCAGGCCCGGGAGGCGGCCATGAAGTTGACGAAGTTGCCCACCAGCATGCGGGGCATGGACAGCAAGCCATGCTGCCAACCGTACAGCACGGTGGTGAAGTAATAGCGGTGCAGGATGCGCCAGACCAAGGCGACGCCGTTGGCCAACAGCAGGTATTTGACCAGGCCATTGGTTTCAAACGGCGTGGGGAAGGTGACATCCCACAAGCCGCTGTGGCGCAGAATGATCAAGCCCAGCAGTTGCACCAGAATGACGTAGGCGATGATGCTCACGAACGCCGTCACCACCCCCTTGCGATCACGAAACAGCAGGTATCGGTTGGCCAGCGAGCCGTGCCAGCCCATCTGCTCCCAGCCTTGCAAGCCGATGCCCAGGGTCCAGCGGGCCTTCTGCCGGAAGGCGGTGCGGAACGTGTCCGGGAAAAACTCGCGCACGCACAGTGGCATCGTCAGGGTCGATTCGTAAGGTTTGCGGAACCAGGATTTGCGCAGTACCCGGAACTGCACCGGGAAACGTACGAAAATCGCATTCATGCCCACCTTGGCCAAGCGCGCGCCAACGTCGTAGTCCTCGGTGAGGCTGTCGGTGTTGAACGGCTGGTTTTCGGTTTCACCGGCCAGCACCCGCAGGGCGCGATGGGAAAAGCAAGTGCCGACGCCGGCCGAGGGCACGGTGTCGGTCATGCTTTCACGCACCACCAGGTCCTTGCCGTGCCATTCGGCGAACTCGTCCATGTAGACGCCCGCCACCCATTCGTACCAGTTGCGCTCCAGCGACACCACGGGCAACTGGATCATGTCCTTGCGCGGCAATAGATAGTTGAACAGACGCAGTTCCAGCGGATGCAGCACGTCCTCGCTGTCGTGCAGGACGACGCCGGCGAAGGTCATGCCATGGGTTTTCTCATGCAGGAAAATCGCCTGGATAACCCAGTTCAGGCAGTCGGCCTTACAGGTCGGCCCGGCATGGGGCACTTCCACGCGGTGCAGTTGCTTGTAACGCCTGCGCATCCGTTCGACTTCGTCGATGGTGCGCTGGTCGTTGATGTACGTACCGACGAAAACCACGTAGTTCTGGTAGTCGAGTGTCGAGACCATGTTCTCGATCATCGGCGCGATGACGTCATATTCCAGCCAGGCCGGCACCATGATCGCCAGGGGCTGTTCGTCCCGGGCCAACAATTGCTCGACGGTCAGCGGGCGGTATTTGCGGTCCACGGTGAACTTGCGGTACAGCCGACGAGACCAGTACCACACGTCAACGATCAGATCGTCCAGGCTGGAGATCAGGATCAGCACCGCGACCACGATGGTCGCGATCTCCAGGTAGTTGTAGTAATGGGCCAGCCAATAGGGCCAATAAAGCGACGTCATCGAAAGGTACCGTTACTGGCGATTGCGACGGGCACTACGGCCTGCCAGCAACAAGAGGAGGAACAGGATAAAGGCGCCTGGAATCAGCCAGAGCATCGAAGGTTTACGCCAGGCGTCCAGGCCCTTGGGTTCTTCGCGACCGATCAGCAGGCTACCGCTTGGGTCTTGGGTATCGAAGATCGCCACGGCCCCGTTGTTGCCCAGAATCGCCACGTCGCCACGGGTCAGCACAATCGGCTTGGTCAGGCTTGGCGGCTGGTTGCCCAGGGCCCGGTAGACCAGGCCATGCTGGCCCGCGGTCTGCACCACTTGCAGCGAGGCCAATTGGTTGAGGGGTTGTACGTCCAGCAACACCTGGTCCTTGTGGTTGATGCGCAGGCGACCTTGCTCGTCGACCTGGACCGATTCCTTGCTGTCCTTGAGCGGCAACTCGAAGGCCAGGAAGGCTTTGTCCGGGCTGACGACGGCTTTCGGATCAGCGCTGACCTTGAGCTGCGCGCGCAGCGGCGACACACCGCTGGTATCGGCCACCGAAATGACCCGCGCCAGGCTGCTGGCCGGTTGGTCGAGGTAGGCCTGGGGAACCAGGACCTGAGTGTCCACGGCGAAGCGTGCGGCCATGCCGGAGAAGTCGTCATCCAGCGAGGCTTTTTCCAGGACGATGTGACTGGTCGGCAGGACCGATACCGGGAAGGCTTGTGGCGTTTCCAGGCAGCGGTCGCTGACCGGCTGGCGCTGGAAGGATACGCGCAAGGTGTTCTTCGAGCCCAGGGCATAGCGCGGGATGTGGGCTTGGATGCGCTGTGACTCACCATCGGTGGTCAGTTGCTGCGCGCCGATCAGGAAATCATTGAAAAACAGCGAGGCCACTGGTGCCGTAGCGGAAGCCCCCGGGGCTGCGGAGACGTCCACCACGGCCGTGACCGGCAGGCGACCGTCGTAAGCCACGCTGCCCAGAGGGAACGAAGTGCTCCAGTCGAATCGCGAGGCCACGTCGAAGTTGCCAGGGGCGCCGCCCAGTCGCGCCAGGGCCACACGGCCATCGTCGCTCAACGGTGTTTGCGCTTCGCTGACGGTCAATTGGCGACTTTTCGCCAGTTTGCTCCACGCCGAACCGAGCAGCGACAGGGCTTTGCCCGTGGATTGCGGGGCGATCATCAGAACCGGGCGAGTGCCGAGCAGCGCCAGGCTTACGTTGTCGGTGCCGGCGCTCGCCAGCGCCGCGTTGACGTGCTGCTCGCGCCATTGGGTCAGTGCGCTGGCTGCCGTTGTGTCGAGGCCTTGAACCTGGCTTTGCAAGGCGTCCAGGGACTGGTTGATGGCCTTGAGCAGTTCCGGGTCGTTGATCGCCAGGTCAGCCTGTACGTTCGGGGTCTGGCCCAACACCAGCAGTGCGCCGATCTCGGCCGGGTTGGCCAAGGTGTGCAGGCCTTTGCCGTTGAGGCTGGCGAAGGCTGGAATGCTCAATAACTCGGCGGGAATGCGCAGGCTGCTCAGGTCCACGCGGTCCTGCACGACAGGGAAGGGCAGGATGCGGCTGTGTTTGCCGATGCGTTCCAGTGCGACACCCAGGCGCCAGGCCGAGTCGTAGCTGGCGGCGGACAACGAGCCAGGGGCGACGAGGATGCCGGGCTCACCGGGCAGGGCCGCCCAAGCCGCACCGATGTCGCGCAACTGGCTGGCGTCGTAGCTGTAGTTCAGGCGCGTCTCGGGTTGGATGCGCAGCACATTGCCGATGACTCGATCGTCTTCGCACAACGGCCGAGACACCACCGAGGACCAGGCAATGCCCAGGCGCACCAGGCCGTTGTCACGTGCGGCCTTGTCGACACCGAGTGTGGCGCTGGCATCGCCTTGTGCCTCGCTGAGTCCTTCGGCGCGCACCGGGTAGCCATCGAGGGACAGCAGCAGGGTGTTGCGACCGCCTTCGCCATTGAGGTAGTTGGCATCCAGTTGCAAGGTGGCGTCATCAAGGGCAACGCCGGCGGGCACCGGCAGGTAGAGCTCGCGGCGGGCGTCGCTGGCGCTCAAGAGGATCGGCGCAGTGATGCCCAGGTCGCTCAAGCGCACTTCACGTGTCTGGCGGGTATCGGCGTTGAGTCGATGAATAGCCTGGGTCAGCGGGCTGTCCGCAGCCAGGGCAAAGGTCGGCATGAGCGCGAGCAGGCTCAGGCCACAGGCAAGGGCGCTGAGCGCGCCCGTAGGGATGGCAACGGAAGGCTTCATTCAGGCAAATCTCGATCTGATAAGGGTGGATAGCAGTTATGAGGTGAAATCGGCGAGCAACTCTTGTGGTTCGGACGTTGGCGCGTGTGCCATTTCCTGGAGCGAATGCGCCTGGCCCACGATGAAGTCGCTGACCGGGCGGCCCATCAGGGTGTCGACGATGCGTTGGCTGGCCTTGCCATCGCCATAGGGGTTGGCGGCCTGTGACGCACGACGCCACAAGGCCTGGTCGTCGAACAGCGCGTCCACACCGGCGATGATCGAGGCCGGGGAAGTGCCCACCAGGCGCACAGTGCCTGCGGCCACGGCTTCGGGGCGTTCGGTGACGTCGCGCATCACCAGCACCGGCTTGCCCAGGGACGGCGCTTCTTCCTGCACTCCGCCAGAGTCAGTGAGGATGACGTGGGCGTGCTGCATCAGGCGCACAAAGGCCAGGTAATCCAGCGGCTTGATCAGGTGCACATTGAGCAAGTCGCCCAGCTGTTCGGTAACCGGCCCGAGCACGTTCGGGTTGAGGTGCACCGGGTAGACGATCTGGATATCCGGCCGCTGGGCCAGTTGGCGCAGGGCCTTGCAGATGTCCAGGAAACCCTCGCCGAAATTCTCCCGGCGGTGGCCGGTCACCAGCAGCAGCTTGCGTCCGGTTTGCAGGAACGGGAACTGTTGGTCCAGTTCGTCACGCAACCGGGCATCGTCATCGATGCGTCGGGCCGTCAGTTGCAGCGCGTCGATCACGGTATTGCCGGTCACCAGGCAACGGCCTTGCAGACGTTCGCCCAGCAGGTTGTCGCGCGATTGTTCGGTAGGTGCAAACAGCAGGTCGGCGCTGAGGTCGATGCAGCGGCGGTTCATTTCTTCCGGCCAGGGGCTGTAGATGTCACCGGTGCGCAGACCGGCTTCCACATGGCCGACGGGAATGCGTCGATGGAAGGCGGCCATCGAAGCGACCATGGCCGAAGTGGTGTCGCCATGGACCAGTACCCGATCCGGCCGGGTCTGTTCCAGTACCGGGTCGATGGCGCTGTACAACGCGGCGGTCAGGGAGTTGAGCGTCTGGTGCGGCGTCATCACGTCGAGAGTGAAGTCGGCCTTGAGGTCGAACAGGTCCAGCACCTGCTTGAGCATGCTTTGATGCTGGCCGGTGACGCAGATCAGCGACTCAATACCTGGTTCTGCGGCGAGGGCCTTGACCAAAGGTGCCATCTTGATGGCTTCTGGACGGGTACCGAAGATCGAAAGGATCTTGATCCGTGAGTCTTGAATAGCGATGACGTCCTTCCTCGCGCAGTTTTCTGCGCCGCACAACAGCCGTCCAAGCACAACGAAGTGGTTGGGCAAGCCAGCGGTTTAAGTTAATTGGATCCAATGTCAGGCAGATACTTACGAACACAGGAAGTGACGTAGTGGCATCTTGATCTGGGCCGTCAAATTAATAACATCAATGTTCGTTGTCGCAAAGTTTTATATGTGAAGTTTGAATGTTTTTTTAAAAGGGTCTTCTTGCGAGGGCAAGAAAGAGGCGTGCCCGGATATCTTTAAATTTTATTACTGTCTGATTAATAAGAGTTTTTTGTGCTACTACGTGGCCTCGGGCTCGGCAAAGGGGAGTGGTGACGTTTTTTTGACAAGTGGCGCCAATGTTTTTGTAAGAGATTTGCTCGCCATTAAAATGGCGCCTGCATATTGTCAAGGTTATTGATTTCCTAGTACTTGAGTGCCAATTCTTATAAGGCTGTCAAAGTTCAATTTAAATTACGTTTTTATTTTAAGTGATCTACGAATATGTACATTGTCGGTGTTTATAAGCGGCGAGATTCTCAATTGGACTGAGTGATGTTTGAAACGTTCTTGAATAGCTCTAATACCCTCGCAAACCCAATTCTCCTCTAGCCGATAATCGCACGCTTTGTAACGCGTTCGCGCCAGGGATATTGACCGAACTAACTGGTTGGTACATTTTAGGCGCCATACGTCTTGCGATGCATTGCCAAGACCATAATAAAAAGTAGAGGAACACCTCATGCGGATCTATCTGCAAACCCCCGATGCCTTTCCCTCGCTCTGTCGCACCTGGTCTGGAACCCTCGGCAATACCTGCGTCTGGATTCGATAGCGGACACCGCTACCGTTCCATCGCGCCGGCTGGACCCCGGCATCCGACAAACCGAGAGGCCTTCAAGATGACAAAAGTCGTCGATCTGTATTTCAAGCTGCTCAAGCTACTGATTGTGTTGTGCATGGTCGCGATGATCTTGCTGGTGTTCGGCAATGTGGTGCTGCGCTATGCCTTCAACTCGGGCATCAGTGTGTCGGAGGAGCTGTCGCGCTGGTTCTTCGTCTGGATGATTTTTCTCGGTGCCCTGGTGGCGCTCAAGGACCGTGCTCACCTGGGCATGGACAGCCTGGTCAAGCGCTTGCCGCCGGCAGGCAAGCGTATCTGCCTGGTCATCAGTCATCTTTTGATGTTGTACATCTGCTGGCTGATTTTCAGTGGCAGTTGGCAACAGGCAGCGATCAACCTGAATGTCGTTGCTCCGGCGTCAGGATTGTCCATGGCGCTGTTTTATGGTGCCGGCCTGGTGTTTGGCGCCAGTGCCGCAGCGATCCTGCTTTACGAGCTCTACCTGGCACTGTTCGGCAAGCTGGGGGATGACGAGTTGGTGATGGTCAAGGACAACGATGCCGAGGTGCTCACCCATGACCCCATTACCCATAACCCTACAAAGAGTACCCGCCCATGACGCTGGTTATTTTCCTCGGGTCTCTGGTGGGCAGCATGGCACTGGGCATGCCCATCGCGTTTGCCTTGCTGGTGGTCAGTGTGGCGTTGATGTTCTACCTGGATCTGTTCGACGCGCAAATCATCGCCCAGAACCTGCTCAACGGCGCGGACAGCTTCCCGCTGATGGCCGTGCCGTTCTTCATGTTGGCCGGCGAAATCATGAACGTCGGCGGCCTGTCCAAACGCATCGTCAATATTGCCATGGCGCTGGTGGGGCATAAGCGCGGAGGCCTGGGTTACGTGGCGATCATCGCTTCCTGCCTGTTGGCTTCGCTCTCCGGTTCGGCCGTGGCCGATGCGGCGGCACTGGCGGCTTTGTTGGTGCCGATGATGGTGCTGGCCGGGCACAACCGAGGGCGCTCGGCCGGGCTGATCGCCGCCGGTAGCATCATCGCACCGGTCATTCCGCCGAGCATCGGTTTCATCGTCTTTGGCGTGGCGTCCGGGGTGTCGATTTCCAAGCTGTTCCTGGCCGGTATTGTGCCGGGCCTGATGCTGGGGGCTTCGCTGGCTGTTGCCTGGTGGTACATCTCCCGCAGCGAGAACGTCGAGACACCGCCCAAGCGTTCCCGTGCCGAAGTGCTGCGCACGTTGCTCGACGGCAGTTGGGCGATGGGCCTGCCCTTGATCATCATCCTGGGCCTCAAGTTCGGCATCTTCACCCCCACGGAAGCCGCCGTGGTCGCGGCGGTCTATTCGCTGTTCGTGTCCTTGGTGATCTACCGGGAAATGAAAGTCAGCCAGTTGTACGAAGTGATTCTGTCCTCCGCCAAGACCACCTCGGTGGTGATGCTGCTGGTGGCGGCGGCCATGGTTTCATCGTGGCTGGTGACCATCGCCGATCTGCCGGGCCAGTTGGCGGAAATGCTGGCGCCCTTCATGGACAACCAGACCCTTCTGTTGCTGGTGATGATGGCGCTGATCATCCTGGTGGGGACGGTGATGGACATGACCCCGACCATCCTCATCCTCACCCCGGTGCTGATGCCGGCGGTCATCCAGGCGGGGATCGACCCGGTGTACTTCGGCGTGCTGTTCCTGATCAACACAGCCATCGGCCTGATCACGCCTCCCGTGGGCACGGTGCTCAACGTGGTCTGCGGGGTGGCGAAGCTGGACTTCGAGGAAATCGTGCGTGGGGTGTGGCCGTTCATGTTTGCGCAGTTTGTGGTGCTGTTCTTGTTGGTCCTGTTTCCGCAATTGGTCCTGGGACCGTTGAAATTCTTCACCGGATAACACCGGTGCTGGCTAGCTCGACCTTAAAACAATAATGATCGGAGAGTGACATGGGACAATTGATGAAAACCCTGTTGGCCGGGGCGTGCGCAACGGGACTGCTGCTGGGTAGCGTGGTCAGTCACGCAGATGAAATCCGCGAACGCACCTTGCGATTCGCCTTCCAGAACGTCAAGGAGCATCCGCAAGGCCAGGGCGCGCAGAAGTTCGCCGACCTGCTCAGCGAGAAGAGTGGTGGCAAGATCAAGGTCCGCCTGTTCCCAGGCGGTACGCTGGGCGGTGATGTGCAAACGGTGTCGGCGTTGCAGGGCGGCACGCTGGACATCACCGTGCTCAACTCCGGCATCCTGGCCGCCCAGGCACCGGATTATGCCATGCTCGATTTCCCGTTCCTGTTCAACAACGTCGAGGAAGCCCATGCGGTCATTGATGGTCCGGTCGGACAGAAACTGGCCGCGCAACTGGACAGCAAAGGGCTGGTCGCGCTGGGTTATTGGGACCTGGGTTTTCGTAACCTGACCAACAGCAAGCATCCGGTGACCAAGCTTGAAGACATGCAGGGCTTGAAGATTCGCGTGATCCAGTCGCCGATCTACTTGGAGACCTTCTCCGCCCTGGGTGCCAACCCGGTGCCGATGGCGTTCCCCGAGGTCTACACGGGCCTTGAGCAGCACACCATCGACGGTCAGGAAAACCCGTTCACCGTGATTGAGGGCAACAAGTTCTACGAGGTGCAGAAGTATCTCTCCGTCACGGGCCACATCTTCAACCCGCAGTCGTTGATCATCAGCCAGAAAACCTGGAACCGTCTCAACGACGATGAGAAGGCGATGATTCGCTCGGCTGCCACTGAGGCACAGAAGTTCCAGCGTGAAGTCACGGCGGCGAGCATGGACAAGGCCAAAGTGACGCTGGCCGGTGCCATGACCGTGAACGAAGTCACCCCGGCGGAGAAAGATCGCTTTCGTGAGCGGGTGAAACCGGTAGTCGACAAGTTCGCCAAATCCTTGGATGCCGACCTGGTGAAGACGATGTACGAGGAAATCGCCAAGGTGCGCGCGGCACAGTGAGGCGAATGGGCCTGTCCGGAGCAGACCCCGTCACAGGTCCCTTATGGGAGCGAGCTTGCTCGCGATTGCAGTGTGTCAGTCGACATCAATGCGGCTGACCTGACGCCATCGCGAGCGAGCTCCCACAGGGCTTTGTTTCTCAGCGAGCGATCATTGGGCGGCGGGAACGGCCAACCACTGCCCAATCACTTTCTGGTAGCTGCCATTGGCCTTGCTCAAGTGCAGCCACTGATCGACGTACATCTTCCAGGTGTTGTCATCCCGAGGCAGCAGGTAGGCCTTCTCGCCATATTGCAGGTAGCGGGTCGGGTTGACCGCGCACAGGCCGGGCTTGAGTTTTTGCTGGTAGAGCGCTTCTGACGCGTCGGTAATCATCACGTCGGCCTTCTTGTCCAGCAGTTGCTGGAAGATGGTCACGTTGTCGTGGAAGTTCAACTGGCCGTTGGGCAGGAACGCCCGGACGAAGGCTTCGTTGGTGCCGCCGGCCGGTTCGACAAGACGCACCGAAGGCTGGTTCATCTGTTCGAGGGTCTGGTAGCGCTCCTTGTCTTCGCAACGCACCAGCGGGATCTTGCCATCCACGTCCAGGGTGTCACTGAAATAGGCTTTCTTCTGGCGCTCCAGCGTCACCGAAATCCCACCCATGCCGATGTCGCATTGACCGGCAACCATATCCGGCATCAGGGTTTTCCAGGTGGTCTGTACCCATTGCACCTTGACGCCCAGGCTGGCGGCCAGCGAGCGCGCCATGTCGATGTCGATGCCTTCGTATTCGCCGGTTGCGGTTTTAAAGGTATAGGGCTTGTAGTCGCCGGTGGTGCACACCTTCAGTTCGCCGCGTTGCAGGACCTGGTCCAGTAGCGAAGGTGTCGGTTCGGCCAAGGCGCCGCAAGAGAGCGCCAACAGGCCACAGAACGTCATCGAAGTTGTTATGGTTTTCATCGTGAGGGGACGTCTCGTAGCGGAGGGAAACAAGATCAGGGAGTGTAGTAAAAGTGTTGGCAGGCTGTCACTGGAGCATGGCTGACGAACCGTCAGCAGGCAGCGGTCTCAACGGGGGCGCTGCAAGCTTGCAAGGTAGGCGCAGAACATATCGGCCATGGCATCGCTGTAGATGGCAACGTCCGCAGGAGAGCGGGGCGCTGATGAGAAGCGCTTACCCACGGCACTGAGCGTGCTGATGATCAGGTCACCTGCCAGGGTACGGGTTTGTGCCGGTGCGTCTGGCAATGCTTGCAGCATGAAAGCATCCACCGACTGCTGCACCGACATCCGCGCGGCCTGGTGCTCGGGAGCGTCGCGGTAGAGCGGGGCGGCGTCGTTGAGGGCGACGCGTATCTGGGCTTCGTCACATTCGGACTGGATGAACGCCTGCACCAGGGTACGCAGGCGCTCGAAGGGCGGCTTGAGGTTGTCTTCAAGGATCTCGCGCAGCATATCGCTGGTTTGCCGCCATTCATCACTTTGCAGGCGGAACAGGATCGCCGCTTTGTTCGGGAAGTACTGGTACACCGAGCCGACGCTCACGCCAGCTCGCTCGGCAACCCGGGCCACCGTGAAACGTGCCGCGCCCTGGGTCGCCAGAACCTGAACAGCCGCTTCCAGAACCGCGGCGACGAGCTCGGTGGAGCGTGCCTGTTGCGGCTGTTTACGCGAGGAAATCTGCGGGCTTGAGCGTTCGGACATGTGGGCATGAACCTCGGCAGGGAATGCGAATAGGAAATGCGACGGATTGTTCGTATCTTGAATGCGACGAATTGATCGCATTCTAGTCGGCTCCACCGGCAGCGTTCAACGTCATATCGCATCCTTTCCGTGGGTAGGGTTATGACACAAGACAATATTCATCTCGGCGCTTCTTCGGCGCCTAAGGCAGCCGTCGAGGCCAATCCGACACTCAAGCTGTTGCCGCTCACTCTGACCGTATTCATCGGTTTCCTCACGATCGGCATGCAACTGCCTGTCTTGCCCCTCCATCTGCACGACGCGCTGGGCATGGGCACGCTGGTGATTGGCCTGGTGGTCGGGGCACAGTTCGCCGCTGCGCTGTTGTCACGGGCCTGGGCCGGCAATTTTGCCGACATGCGCGGTGGGAAACGCGCCGTCATGACCGGGCTGGTGACAGCCGCGGTTTCAGGGCTGGTCTATCTGCTTTCCCTGGCGTTCGTTGCTGCGCCAGTCACGTCGGTCTGGCTTTTGTCTGGCGGTCGGGTGCTGCTGGCAGTTGGCGAAAGCCTTATTGTCACCGGTGCGCTGGGGTGGGGCATCGGCCTGGTGGGGGCACAGCATGCCGGCAAGGTCATGGCCTGGAATGGCATCGCCATGTACGGCGCCTATGCCTTGGGCGCTCCGCTTGGCGTGGCGTTGAATGGCGGCTGGGGATTCACGGGCATTGCCATGGCCTCGATGTTCATTCCTCTGTTGGCCTTGGCGATTGTCGCGGGCGTGCGCGCTGTCGCCCCTACGGCAACCCGGCGTACACCGTTCTACACGATGCTCGGTGCTGTATGGGTTCCCGGCATGGGGTTGGCGTTCTGCAGCGTCGGCTTTGGTGTCGTCACGGCGTTCATTGCCCTGTTATTCGCGGCCAGGGATTGGGGCAACGCTTCCTTGGCGTTCACGGCGTTCGGTGTGGCTTTCATCGCTGCTCGCCTGCTTTTCGGGCACCTTCCGGACAAGATTGGCGGCGCTCGCGTCGCGCTGGTCTGCGTATTGATCGAAACCGTTGGGTTGCTGCTGATCTGGAGCGCCGACACCGCGACCATGGCTTATTTGGGGGCGGCTTTCACTGGCTTCGGTTATTCCCTGGCGTTTCCCGGCTTCGGCGTGGAAGCGGTACGGCGTGCGCCACCGCAGGCACGCGGTCTCGCCATGGGGGCCTACGTCGCGTTTCTTGATATTTCCCTGGGCATCACCAGTCCGCTGGCCGGTTTGTTGGCGAGTGGCTGGGGTATTGGTGCGGTTTACCTGGGCGGCGCCATTGCCGTTGGGCTGTCTTTCGGGGTGGCCCTGATGTTGCTGAGAGGACGGCAAGCACAAGTTCAATACAAATTCTGAGTCTTCGATGGGTTATAGAAGATTTTCGGTTCGGTTTTTTTAGAACAGGAGCGTTGCATATGCACGTATTCGTTACCGGTGCCACGGGCTGGGTTGGGGCGTCCGTGGTACAGGATCTGATCGCCGCCGGGCATCGGGTCACGGGCCTGGCCCGATGCGAAGAAAAAGGCGCGACACTGGCTGCGACAGGCGCGAAGGTGGTTTCAGGCACTTTGGATGATCTCGAGATCTTGCACGGCGCAGCCTCGGCGGCGGACGCGGTGATTCACACGGCGTTCAATCATGACTTCTCGCGATTTGCCGAAAATGCCCAGCAGGACCGCCGCGCCATCGAAACGTTGGGCGACGCGTTACGAGGCTCCGACCGGCCGTTGCTGGTGACATCGGGCCTGTTTGGATTGACGCGGGGTGCGAGTGAACTGGAAGTGGTGAGCCCGGCCTCGCCCCGCAAGTCCGAAGCCGCCGCCCGGGACTTGGCCGAGCGTGGGGTGCGTGTGGCGACGGTGCGACTGGCGCCCTCGGTCCATGGCCTCGGCGACCATGGGTTCGTGCCGATCCTGATTCGCCTGGCCCGGGAGACGGGCGTTTCGGCCTATCTCGGGGACGGCGTCCATTGCTGGTCGGGCGTGCATCGACTGGACGCCGCACGGGTCTATCGGCTGGCGCTGGAACAGGGCGTGACGCAATCCGTCTACCACGCCGTCGCCGACGAGGCCGTGTCGTTCAAGGACATTGCCCAGGCGATCGGTCGTGGCCTGGGGTTGCCGGTGGAATCCCGCGAGCGCGAGCATTTCGGCTGGTTCGCCCACATGGCGGGCGCGAACATGGCAGTGTCCAGCGCGTACACCCGTGCCTTGCTGGGCTGGATGCCAAGCGGCCCGGGGTTGTTGGATGATCTTGACCAACCAGGCTATTACCACGCCGATTGAAATGAACGATCTGTGGCGAGGGAGCTTGCTCCCGTTGGGTTGCGCAGCGACCCCGATATTTTACGGTCGCTGCGCAACCGAGCGGGAGCAAGCTCCCTTGCCACAAAGGCCTAGCGCGAAATGATCCCGTGGTCGATCGCGTATTTCACCAGGGCTGCGGGCTTGTCGATGTTCAGCTTGCGGCGAATGCTCAGGCGATGGGTTTCGACGGTGCGTACGCTGATGTCCAGTTCACGGGCCATTTCCTTGTTGTTCAGGCCTTGGACCATTTTGGACAACACCTGGCTCTCGCGCGGCGTCAGCTCGTTATCGGTGTGCGGGGCGGTGGCGAGCCGCTGGGCGATCTCCGCACTGTAGAACGTACCGCCGCTGATGATGGCTTCGATGGCCGCGATGATTTCCCGCGATGGCGCGTTCTTGAGCACGTAGCCGCTGGCGCCGGAACGCACGGATTCGCTCACGTACTCGTAATTGTCATACATGCTGAGGATGAGGATCTTGAGGCTGGGGTATTGCTTGCCCAGCAGCCGGGTCAACTCGAGCCCGTTCATGTCCTTGAGGCTGATGTCCATCAGCAGCAGGTCCGGTTGACTGCGACCGACCATTTCGATCGCTTGCGCGCCGTTCTCGGCTTCGCCCACCACGTCCAGTCGGGGCATTACGGACAGCAGCGCCTTGATGCCGTCGCGGACCAGGGAATGATCATCGACCAGCGCGACACGAATCACTGGAGGCAGGTTCATCGGCAGGTGCTCTTGTTGGAAGGGGGGCGCATCAGTTTTCCGTTACCGAGAGGTTCATGGGCAGCAGGATATCCAGTTCGCTTCGTCCCGGTGCCGAGGTCACTTCCAGGCGTCCGCCGAAATGCTCGACCCGTTCCCGGATATTGCGCAGGCCGATGCCGGCGTGGCCGCGTTCTACTTGCGGGACGTTGAAGCCCATCCCGTCATCCACGACCGTCAGACGCAAGGACTGGCTGGAGCCGAACAGGGTGATGCCGACACTTTTCGCCCCGGCATGGCGCTCGATATTGGTCAGGGCTTCCTGGGCAATGCGGAACAGCGAGACAGGGGCGCCATTTTCCAGGCGGCAATCGAATTCGTTGCTTCGGTAGGACACCTCAAGCCCGCTGCGCTGTTGGAACTCGGTCGCGAGCTGGCCGATGGCGGCGGGCAGGCCCAGGGTGTCGAGCAGGGACGAGCGCAAGTCGTGGGAGATGCTACGGATCTCGCCGATGGCTTCGCCCAGCCGGTCGGTCGCATTCTTGAGGATGCCCAAGCCGTTTTCCTGGCCGTTTTCCAACACATGGCTGGCCAGTTCGAACTGGAATTTTATCGACACCAGCAGTTGGCTGATGCCGTCGTGCAGCTCGCGCGAGACCCGCGAGCGTTCTTCTTCCTGCAAGCTGACGATACGCTGGTTCAGCCGCTGCAGCTTTTTATCGGCCAGGCGATGTTCGCTGACGTTGAGGGTCATGCCGCCGGCAAATACCAGCAGGACCGCCACCAAGGCGATCGCGGCGATGGCTTGCATGGTGCTGTGGATGCCATGGGCAACTTCGTCGCGGGCTTGCTGGGTGGCGCGTTCGACATCCTCCAGGTAAATCCCGGTACCGAGCATCCAGCCCCATTGATCGAGCATCACGACATAGGCCAGCTTGTCGGTCACCTGGCCGGAGGAGGGCTTGTTCCAGGCGTAGCGCTGGAACCCTTCGCCTGACTCGGCACTCTTGAGCAATGCCTGGATGACCGGCAGGCCGTGGGGATCCTTCATATCCCAGAGGTATTGCCCCACCAGTTCCGACTGGCGGGCATGCATGAGGCTGCGGCCCTGGCGGTCATACACGAAAAAATAACCGTTTATGCCGAAGCTGAGCTTGCGCAGTTCTTCCAGTACCTGCTGTTGCGCGCGCTCGTCTCCCCGGCCGTTGTCATACAGCGGGGCGATCAGGCTCTGCGCCATCTCGACATAATTCTTCAGCTCAGCGCGCTTGCTCGCCAGGATGCTGTCTTCGATCAGTTGCGCCTGTTGATCGCCCAACTGGCGATTGAGCGAGATCACCAGGGCACAGATGACCGCGATGGCCAGGACCAGCGGCAAAATCCCGAGGGCGACGATTTTGTGTTTGAGCAGCATCTGTACTCCTGTCCGGACTCGGCGGGGAGGCGAATGGCGGCATCATATGCCAAACCCATGGATGAGGCATAAAACCTGTGGCGCAAGACATGTGGGAGCAAAGCTTGCTCGCGACGCTGGCGCCGCGGTGTATGAAAGACCGTATTGACTCTCTCGCGGGCAAGCCTTGCTCCCACAGGGGGAATTGGGGTTCTACGTAGTACTACGGATTTATTTATTGACCCGTTGCAGGGATATTGGGCCGGCTCCGAATAGCCGGGGCACACTATAAAAACAATCGCCGCAATCCACTGGATATCGGCAGGAGACACGCAATGACAACCCGTCTGGTTAAACACCTCGCCTGGTTTGCCGTCGCCGTTCTGGGGGGCTGTGCGTTGAGCGTCGTGGCCTTGCGCCGCGGCGAACCCATCAACGCCCTCTGGATCGTCGTCGCAGCCGTGGCCATCTACCTGGTCGCCTACCGCTACTACAGCCTCTTCATCGCCAACAACGTGATGCAACTCGATGCGCGCCGGGCCACTCCCGCCGTGCTCAACAACGATGGCCTGGACTACGTCCCGACCAACAAACACATTCTCTTCGGCCACCACTTCGCGGCCATTGCCGGCGCGGGGCCGCTGGTCGGGCCGGTGCTGGCGGCGCAGATGGGCTACCTGCCCGGCACGCTCTGGCTGATCGCCGGCGTGGTGCTGGCCGGTGCGGTGCAGGACTTCATGGTCCTGTTCCTGTCCACCCGCCGCAACGGTCGCTCCCTGGGTGACATGGTCCGGGAAGAAATGGGCCGTGTCCCTGGCACCATCGCTCTGTTCGGCT